>CAYUIT010000008.1:0-46135 GCA_964444835.1 uncultured Steroidobacteraceae bacterium | reverse complement strand
GTAAGCTCGAGCACGGCGTCTTCGAGCGTGCTACCGCTGACGCTGAGCTCGGAGAGCGTTGCGTCGCGAGCCAGTAACTCGCGCACGACTTGCTCGACCTGATTGCACACGACTTCCGTGTGTTGGCCGGCGCGGCGCACCGTATGCACGTTCGGCCAGCGTGCGATTTCTTCGCTCGCGATGCTCGTGATGCACTGAACTCGTTTTGCAGCCACCTTGCTCTTGACGTCACCGGGGGTGCCATCCGCGACGATGCGACCGCCAGCCAGCACGACGACGCGTTGCGAAAGCGCTTCCGCCTCCTCGAGCTGATGGGTGGTTAGGACGATTGTGCTGCCGCGCTTGACGAGATCGCGAACCACATCCCACACGCCGCGGCGCGCTTCCACGTCGAGCGCGACCGTCGGCTCGTCGAGCAACAGTAACTCCGGCTTGCCACAGATCGCGACGGCGAACTGCACGCGCCGCTGCTGGCCGCCCGAGAGCTTCGAATAGCGTCGATCGGCGAGCGAATCGAGTCCGGCCAGCGCGAGCGTTTCGTCGATCGCGTAGGGCGTCGCGTAGTAGGCCGAGAAAACCTCGATCGTCTCACGCACCGTCAATTGCGGCGTGACGCTGGCGGCTTGGAGCATCGCGCCCATGCGCAGCCGCACGGCGCGGCTGCCGGGCTCGCCACCGAAGACGCTGACGCGACCCGTCGTGGGCTGTGTCTGGCCGAGCACCATCGACAGCAGCGTGGTCTTGCCGGCGCCGTTCGGGCCGAGAATGCTCGTGAGGCCGCCAGCCTGGATCTGCAGGGATACCGTGTCGAGCGCAACCGTCTCGCCGTAGCGCTTGCTCGCGTCGTGCACTGAAATGGGGTGTGTCGTCATGAGGTTCATCCGAAGGCGCGCCATGCGCCGATGAGAGACAGCCTACCTGGGCCGTTCGTGTGGATTTAGTGTCGGGTGTCATCCGCGGTGGGTGACTTTTGTCACCCGCGCCCTAAACAGGCGTTACGCATGGACGCGCGACGAAAGCTGTAGGCACCGGTTTGGTGCGCCTAGCAAAGAACAACAACATTTTCGGCTCACGTTCTCGCCGAACGAAGTGCCGGGCTTCCCAGGCGTCACGCCCGTGATCGCTCGTACGCTTTCGGGTACGTCGAGCGGTAATCCAAACGATCCGTGCAACACGTTTCAGTTCATTGCGCTCGATACTTCGATGCTGTTCCAGCTCACGTTGAATCCGTCGGGCGGCGGCCCTGCGATCGTGCGGAACTTCAGTGACCTCACGCCAGCTGCTGTGCCGGAGCCGACGACACTTGGCTTGATGGGCTTGGGCTTGGCGGGTCTCGCCTTCGTGCGTCGCCGCCGCGCTCAAGTCGCTGCCTAAAGCCGCAGTCGCAAGACCAGCGCAATCTGCTCACGGCGCGGGTCGCCGATACGGCGTTAGAACCGATACTCGAATCCCAACTGAATGAGCCGCGGCGCGCCAGGAATCATGCCGCGCGACAGATCGACGACGTAGAGTTTATCCGTCAGATTCTTGGCGCTCGCGAAAACGGCGAAGCCGTTCTTGAAATCGTACTCGGTCGTTAGGTTCCACACGGTGCTGCCACCGATACGACCCCGTTGACCGTTGGCAACGAGAGCGACCGTGTTGAGGTCGTCGGTGAACATGCTGCCACTATAGTTAGCATCGAGATGCAGTCGTAAACCGCGCGTTGATTCAAGGCCGAGCGTGACGTTCGCCAATTGCTCGGCTGCATAGGGAAGCCGATTACCCGTGACGCGCGTGGCGCTAAAGCCCGAGATTGCCGAGTAGCGCTCACCCACATACTCGGCATCGGCCAACCACGTGTAGGCGACACGAGCCGAGCCGCGCCACGAGCCCTGCAGCGGCGTTGCGATCTTGAGCGCGAATTCTGCGCCTTGATGCAGAGTCTCGCCCGCACTCGTCAAGGTTGCGCCGGTGCCGCCCGCAACACTGGCCGGCACGATTTGGTTGTCGAAGTCCATGCGAAATGCGGTGAGTTCGAGGTCGATGCTGCGCGTCAGCTTTGCGCGCACGCCCAACTCGTAATTCCACGATAGCTCGGCCTCTAGATCCACGGATCCACCGGTCACGGTGATGATGTCTTCGACGCGCGGTGGCGCGAACCCGCGGTGCGCGCCCGCGTACACCATCCAACGATCCGAGAGATCGAACGTGGCACTGAGCCCCGGAATGACTTGATCAATCTCACTCGCGCCGCGCGCGCCGTTCAAGAAGTTGCGCCGTTCATATTCCACGCGTTCATAGCGAACGCCGGGAGTGACGCCGAGGCGGCCAAGATCAAAGCGCGTCTGCCAAAAGAGTGCGAGCGCGGTGACGTCACGGCGATTGTCCTCGCGCACGCCGCCATTCACCCCGATGCCAGGCGTACGCGCGTTCGGCGAATCGCCGTTGATTTGTACGCGCGCTTGCTTTTCGACATGCCATCGCGCGCCCACGCTCGTATCGTGCTGCACCGAGCCGAGTACACCGGCGAGATTGAGGCGTTGCTCGATGCCGCTCGTGTAGTACTGCCGCAGCCGCCCTTCGTTGCCGCAAGTCGTTAGCAGATTGGCGAGACTCACGCAGGCCGGATCGCTGGAGTCGTTCGGACGCTGACTCGAATTGCTCGATTGGCGCCACCAATCGCGATTGAAATACGTGTGGTACACGGAGGTCTTGAGCTCCGCCTGGTCCGTGATCTGCCAGCCGTGCGTGGCCGCGACAGCCCATCGATACAGCTCGAACGAATCGTTCACGAACGGGTTGCTGCGTGGATCGGCCAAGTACTCCGCGAGTGTCAGGCCGGAGTAGGGCACCTGCGAGTCCTCGCGGTAGTAGCTGCTGCGAATCACGAGCGATTGGCGCTCGCCGAGCGGTTGTTCAACTTTGAAGCTGAGGTCGCTCACTTCGAAATGCATGTTGGCGCGCGTGCCGTCGGTTTCCTTGTACGTCGCATTCGCAACCCAGCCCGTGCCGTTCGCCAAGCGATCGCCAAGCTCGAGCGCAGCTTCGCCAAATGCGCGATTGCCGCCGCGCAGTTGCAGCGCTCCGGAAAACTCGTCTGGCACCTCGGTCGTGATGTAGTTGATGACGCCGCCGATGGTTTGCGGACCGAACTGGATCTGGCTGGCGCCCTTCAACACCTCGATGCGCGTGAATCGCTCGATCGGCGGGTGGTAGTAAGTCGCGTTATCTCCGTATGGCGCGAACGTCAGCGGCAACCCATCCTCTAGCAGCAACACCTTGGACGAGCGGGTGGGGTTGAGGCCGCGAATACCAAAATTGGGACGCAGGCCGAAGCCTTCCTCATCGCGTGCAAACACGCCCGGTACTTGGCGAATCGCTTCGTTGACGGTGAACGGGCGCGCGGCGTCCATCATGGCGGAGTCGATGATGTCGCCGGCGCCACCGAGATCTCGGAGCCGTTCGCGGTGACCGATCACCACGACTTCGGTGAGGTGCGCGGCAGGTCCGGCAGACTCTGTGTCGTCGGCCGCAAAGGCAGAGATAGGTGTGAAAAATGAAACAATAAGAAGCGAAACGGTTCTTTTGATTCTATTTTTCATGTTGAGACCGCGCGCGTGGCATCGGTGGCGTCCCGAAAGTCGTCTGATCAAATAGTAATGATTCCTATTTAGCATCCTATCCGTGGTTGAGCAAGCGCAAATAAGAATCTGTCGCATTTACAACCACGATTCGACGCCCGATACTGGGGCGACACCGTGAACACGAGTCTTGGACAGACTTTGCTTTGCGATCTCGCGCAGGGTTCGAGAGCTGAGGTCCTGTCTGTCTCCGCCGAGGGACCGCTCGCGACCGTCGCGCTGCGTTTGCGCGATCTGGGGTTTGTACCGGGCGCGACCTGCGAGGTCATCGCTCGCATGTGGCCGGGCGCAGATCCGATCGCGATCCGTATTGCCGGGTCGACCTTTGCGTTGCGCCGCAGTGAAGCGAGCTGCGTTGCGGTGCAGCTCGCCGCCCCATGACGACTGCGGCACTGGATGCAGATGAAGCGGGCCGGGCGGCTGCAACGGCCGAACTGCGCGTCGCGCTCGTCGGCGTGCCTAACTGCGGCAAGACCGCGTTGTTCAATCGCCTGACGGGCAGCCGCCAAAAGGTGGCTAACTACGCCGGCGTGACGGTTGAACGCAAAGAGGGCGAGCTGACCAGCCGCCTTGAGCGGCGCGTGCGAATTCTCGATCTGCCCGGTACGTATAGTCTGTCGCCGACCACGCTCGACGAGGCGATCACGCGCGATGTGATTCTCGGTCGCCTTGCGGGTGAGCTGGCGCCCGAGATGATTGTGTGTGTCGTCGACGCCGCTCATTTGCCGATCGGGCTGCGACTGGTGCTCGATGTAAAGCGGCTGGGCGTACCGTTGATCGTCGCGCTCAATCGGGTGGATGCCGCCGAGCGGCAAGGCGTGCGAATCGATGCTGCCAAGCTCGCGGCCGATCTCGGTGTGCCGGTCGTGCCCACCATCGCGATCGAGCGCGCAGGCGCCGAGGAATTGCGTAGCCTGCTCGAGCGCACACCCACCCCGGCACGTCGGAGCGGCAGTTTGGCTTGGGCCGAGCCGACAGCCGAAGACATCGAGCAGACCCAACGCGACCTACGCGGGTTGTTAGCGGTCGCAGGGTATCGTGAACCGCTGCTGGCTCGCTGGCAGCGGCGCCTCGATGCGGTGGTCTTGCATCCCATCGCGGGCGTGCTGTTGTTGGCGCTGCTGCTGTTCGTCGTCTTTCAGGCAGTTTTCAGTTGGGCCGCCGTGCCGATGGATTGGATTGACGGTGGTGTTGCGGCCGCGGGCCAGTTCGTCGCGAGCAATATGGCGGCGGGTCCGCTGCGAAGCTTGCTGGTGGAAGGCGTGATCGCGGGCGTCGGCAGCGTCGTCGTGTTTCTGCCGCAGATCGTCATTCTGTTTTTCTTCATCCTAGCCCTCGAGGACAGCGGCTATCTGCCGCGCGCGGCCTATTTGCTCGATCGCCTGATGGGTGGCATGGGCCTGTCCGGTCGCGCGTTCATTCCGCTGTTGTCGAGCTTCGCTTGCGCAATACCGGGCATCATGGCCGCACGCACGATTCCATCGTGGCGCGATCGGCTGGCCACGATCATGGTCGCGCCGCTGATGACGTGCTCCGCGCGGTTGCCGGTTTACGCATTGTTGATCGGTGCATTCATCCCGGCCGGTGCGGTTGGGCCTTTCAACCGCCAGGGCTTGGTGCTGTTCGGCTTGTATCTGGCCGGCATCGTCAGCGCGTTGTTAGTGGCGTACGTGTTGAAGCGCGCGGTCGCGCGCCGTGAGTACTCGCCGCTGCTGCTCGAGTTGCCGGATTACCAGATGCCGCACTGGTCGAATCTGTTGCTCGGTTTGTGGGAGCGCGTGGTCATCTTCATGAAGCGCGTCGGCGGCATCATTCTCGCTCTGATGATCGTGCTGTGGTTCTTGTCGAGCTACCCTGCCGCACCGCCGGGCGCGGACCAGCCGGCGATCTACTACAGCTTTGCCGGCATGATCGGGCGCGCGCTCGAAGTCGTCTTCGCGCCGATCGGCTTCAATTGGCAGATCTCGATTGCGCTCGTGCCAGGCATGGCGGCGCGCGAGGTCGCTGTCGGCGCCTTGGGCACGGTGTATGCGATGTCCGCCGCCGACGAGGATCTAGCACACGCGCTGACCCCAGTAATCGGAGCGACCTGGAGCATGGCGACCGCGTGTGCGCTCCTCGCGTGGTATGTGTTTGCACCACAATGCTTGTCGACGCTCGCCGTGGTGAAGCGCGAGACCAACTCGTGGCGCTACCCGCTCATCATGGCGGCCTACCTATTTGCCCTGGCATACTTGGCCGCGTTCGTCACGTATCGCAGCGTTTTGGCCTTGAGCTAGCAACTTCGCTATGTGGCAGTCGTTCGTCGTTTGGTTTCTGGTCATCGGCGCCACGCTGTACGTGGTGTGGACGCTGTGGCCGCGGTCGCTGCTGCCGAAATCTTGGCTGGCTGGCAGAGCGAAGCCGGGACCGCAGACGCATGCGGGCTGTAGCGACTGCAGTGCGACAAAGCGCGTTGAGGATCACTCGAAAACGACACGGAGCTGAGCAATGGCGGAAGCCAAGACACAGCCGACGAAAGCCAGCGTGAAAGCATTTCTCGATGCGGCGGCGAGCGGCGAACGGCGCGCTGACTGCGCCAAGCTCGTGAAGTGGATGACAGCGGCCACGGGCCGCAAACCGGAAATGTGGGGCAGCAGTATCGTCGGCTTCGGGCGCTACCTACTCACTTACGCCGACGGACGACAATCGGAGTGGCCGATCGTCGGCTTTTCGCCCCGCAAGAACGACCTGACTGTCTATTTGATGCCGGGTTTCGAAAAGTTCAAGCCGCTGCTGCAGCAGTTAGGCAAGCACAAAACCGGCAAAGTGTGCTTGTATCTGAAGTCGCTCGCGAGCATCGACGAAAAGGTGCTGCAGGAACTGATCGAGCGCTCCGTCGCAGCGATGGCGCCGAAGCGTGTGCGCTAGTCGCGAAAGTTATTGAACTGCAGCGGGCGATCGAAGTCGCCTTTGCGCAGTAGCTGCATCGCCGCTTGCAGATCGTCGCGCTGCTTGCCAGTGATGCGCACCTTGTCTCCCTGGATGCTCGCCTGCACTTTCATCTTCGAGTCTTTGATCATGCGCGCGATCTTGCGGCCTGCGTCGGCATCGATGCCGTGGCGGAGCACGACGTCTTGTTTGGCGAGCGCAAGGTTTTTGTCGATGTTCTTCGTTTCCAAACACTTGACGTCGATGCCGCGCTTCGACAGGCGATTCGTCAGGATGTCGAACATTTGCTTGAGCTGAAACTCCTCAGGCGCTTCGAGCGTGATGACGAACTCCTTCAGCTCGAACTTGGCGTTGGTGCCCTTGAAGTCAAAGCGTGTCGCGAGCTCGCGGTTCGCTTGGTCGACGGCATTCGTCAACTCGTGCGAATCGACTTCTGAGACGACATCGAACGACGGCATGGTGGGCTCTCCTAACGACCGCAGCGCAGATCAGGTGCGCAACGTCTTCTCGATTTTGTCGACACTGTCTTTGCCAACTTTGGTGCGCAGGAAATCGAGAATGACCGGCACGAAACTCTTGGCGTGCTCTTGGTTCAAACCGAGTTTACTGAAGCCGCTCAAAATGTTGGCGATGATCGCAGCGTTGCCGCCGCCGACCGCCGAGGCGAAGCCACCGAACAGCTTGCCGAGACCGCCCGCGTCAGGCGCTTTCGCGAGTAGTGCATCGAGGCCGGGCACTTTGCCGAGTTCCTTCTTGAATGCATCCTGGCCCATTTTGTCGCGTGCCGCTTTGAACAGGATCGCCGCGCCGCCCTCGGCTTGTCGGGCGTCCACTTTGAGGCTCTTGACGAGTGAATCGACCAGTTCTTTCATGGATGTTCCCTCGAGTCGTTAGTACGCAGGTGCTGGAAAACCATCTGCGCCCTTGCGCCACGGTGTCCAAACGAGCGCAATCTCGCCGACGGCGATGTCCGACTTACGCGGCGTCACTTGCACGGCGCGGAGCGCGATCGTCGACGGGTCAAGTGCCGTATTCAGCTTGGCCACTTCCGCGTCGCATTCGAGCTGCAGTGCCGCGAGCCTCTGCTGCAGCAGCTCGATGCTCTCCTCGGCGCGCTCGACGTCGTCTTTCTCTTTGCCCATCCGCGAAGCCGTGCGCACCGCAGTGGCGGCGCGACCGACATTCCCCGCCGAGATCGCCTTGCGGCCGAATAGGGCGCCGAGCACAGTAGTACCAATAGACACGGCGGTGCTGAGCCGCTGTGAGGAGAGCTGCTCTTTCTCGCGGGCGTGCTTTTCCTCGGCGCGGCGCATCTTCTCCTGGATTGCTTCAAGCTTCGGGGCGTACTTCTTGCGCAGCTGTTCCACCTGCGCGTCGCGTTGCTCGCGCGTAGCCAGTGCCAAGCGGGCGCGAAAGTCGCCTTCACTTTCCCCTGGCGCGCTCGCGGTCTTGAGCGTATCTACGACGAGCAACTCAGCGCGCGCGCTTTCGTACAAATAAGACGAGAGCTGCTTGCCGTAGGTGGCATACGACGCAGCGCGCAGCGCAGTACCCGGCAAGTTCCCGTACTCACTCACTTCAGCCGCCGGATTCTTCACGAGCTTGCTCTTGAGATCGTTGCTCGCTTTCGCTTCTGACCAGAGCACCGACTTGCCCTCGTCATCGAAGGGTGCGAGGTAAGCTGCGGTCTGCCACTGATCTAGCGCCAGCTTCGCGTCGACGAAATGCAGCTTCGCGAGCCCGAGGACCATCGGCTTGTAGGCTATTGGGCCCGTGCCGCTCGTGGCAGGCAAGAAGTACTCCGGCACTTCGGCGGGGATGGCAGGGCGCGCCGCCGGAGCGCTGCTCGCGGCGGGTGTCGCGGTTGCGGTGTTCGCACCTGCTGGCGCTGCGGGTGCACTAACAACTGCGGCCGCGGATTTGCGCGGCGCCATCAAACGAGTGATCTCGGGTCCGGTGAGCGGGCCACGCAGATACGACAACGCCCAGCGGCTCTTCATCAAGATTGGGGCATCGTCATGCACGTTGCGCATCAGAAACACGCGCTGCGTGAGGCTCGACATCATTTTCTCAAGCGTCGATTTATCGAAGCCACCGGTCGTGGCGAGGGCGCTCTCCAGCCCTTCGATGACACGCAACTTATCGCGCTCAGTTTGCAGACGGCCGATCCACCACGTGCCGCAGTTGGCGAGGCCCTTGTAATCGAGGTCTACTGGATTCTGCGTGGCGAGCACCACGCCGAGACCAAATGCGCGCGCCTGTTTCAGCAGCGTCAGCATCGGCTGCTTCGATGGCGGATTGGCCGTGGGTGGGAAGTAGCCGAAGATCTCGTCCATGTAGAGCAGCGCGCGCAAGCTCGACGTGCCCGATTGATTGCGCATCCATGCGATCACCTCGTTCAGCACCAACGTCACGATGAACATGCGCTCGCTGTCGGAGAGATGACCGATCGAAATGATCGACAGGCGTGGCTTACCCTCGGGTGTGAATAGCAGGCGCTGCGCGTCGAGCGGTTCGCCACTCATCCACGTGGCAAAACCTGGCGAGGCGAGCAGATTGTTGATCTGCATCGCGAGCTTGAGCCGCTCCTTCGCAGGGTAGAACGTCTCGAGATCGAACGCGCCAACCTTGTCGAACCCGGGCTTCTGCACAGCGTTGATCAGCCCGACCATATCGAGCCCAGCGCCTGTGCGCCACGTGCTCTCCAGGATGTTGGCGAGCAGGATGTGCTCGCGACTCGTGATCGGGTCCGCATCGATATTGAGCAAGCTGAGCAGGCCCGCGACCACCGAGCCGACGCGATCGCGCACGGCTGCGCCATCGGCTAACAACTCAGGCGCGGGGGGCGCAAACGAGCGCAGCACCGACAACGGCAAGCCCGTTTCGGCGCCCGGCGTATAGATCGCGACATCGGCGGCTTGGCGGAAGCGCGCGATACGCTCGGGTGTTTGCCCCCACTCGGCGAGGCCGTTACGCCATGTGTCCGCCGTCTTGGCGGCAAAATCGTCGACCGAGATGCCTTTGCGCTGGGCTTCGGCTGGGTCGACCCAGGGCTTGAAGTTGGCCGCTGCGAGCTCGGGAAAAGCGAGCAGCAGATTGCCAAGATCGCCTTTCGGATCGATGCAGATAGCGGGGATCCCGTCGATCGCTGCTTCTTCGAGCAACGACAAACAGAGGCCGGTCTTGCCGCTGCCCGTCATACCGACGCAGACAGCGTGAGTGGTTAGGTCCTTAGAGTCGTAGAGGACCAGATCTTCCTTGAGTGCGTTCGTCGTTGCGTCGAACTCGCGCCCCAAATAGAACGCGCCGAGCTTCTCGTAATCCACGGTCATAGCGTCTCCCTCGACTGCAGCAATTGTAGCGCGGCAGGCGTGCGGCAGACGGCCAGGCACGCCGGAAAATGCCGAAATTCCGGCTATCCAGCGCGACTTTGCCTTGACGCGCATGCGTGCAGCCCGCAATACTTCCACCCATGTTGCAACGGCTCGATCGACTGGCGGGTTGGTGGCGCCTCTCTTAAAGGAGAGGGCGCTGGGCACGAACGCACGTATATCCATTAGTTAGATCGAGCACCAGAACCCATCTCCGGGCACCCCGAGATGGGTTTTTTATTGCCTGCACGAAACGCAGGTCGTCGTGAAGGAGGGTTGATTTGAAGGCGCCATTCGATATTGCCGGCGATCTCGACACGCCGGTTTCGGCGTACGCCAAGCTGGCGCACTTCCGGCCGCGCTTTCTGTTGGAGAGCGTCGAGGGCGGTGAACGGCAAGCGCGCTACTCGTTCATCGGCTTCGGCGCAGTCTTTGAAGTCAAGCTCGATGCGACGGGGCTGCAAGTGGGTGCGGAGCGCCGCGCACGACCTCAATCAGGTGTGGAATTGTTAGCAGCGCTGCGCGAGGCGTTGGCACGTGCGCCGCGACCGCAGCCAGCGCTGCCGTCGGTGCCACTGGCGGGCGGGCTCGTCGGATATTCGGCCTATGACGTCGTGCGCTTTTTCGAGCGCTTACCTGTGCGCGCCGACGCGGCCGCCAAGGTGCCTGATCTGCATTACGTGGCCACGGAATCGTTGCTCGTCTTCGATCACTCGACGCGCGCGATTGCGCTGCTGCATGCCGGCAGTGAGGAGGAGCGCCGTTCGCTTCGTGCGGAGGTGATCCGTGCGCTGCGCGGTGCGCTCTTGTTAGCGCCGGCAGGGAGTGGCCGCTACTCGCGCGCCGAGCCCTCCTTGACGCGTGCGGCATACGAGGCCGGTGTGCGACGTACGCAGGAGTACATTGCGGCCGGCGATGTCTATCAGCTCGTGCTGGCCTCGCGTTTTGCGGGGCGTCATTCGCTGCATCCGTTCGAGGCGTATCGCGCGCTACGTCTGATCAATCCGTCGCCGTACATGTACTTGTGCGAACTCGGCGAAGTCACGGTGGTTGGTTCCTCACCCGAGGCGTTGGTCAAGCTGAATGGCGGACGCGCACAACTACGACCAATCGCCGGCACCCGGCCACGCTCGGATGACGCTGCGGTCGATACAGATCGGGAGCGCAGCTTGTTAGCAGACAAAAAGGAGAACGCCGAGCACGTGATGCTGGTCGATCTCGCGCGCAACGATCTCGGTCGCGTGGCGCGCGCGGGCACGGTTCGTGTCGATCCGTATCGCGTCATCGAGCGGTATAGCCATGTGATGCACATCGTGAGCGGCGTCAACGGCGAGCTCGCGCCGGGTCGCGATGCATTCGATCTGTTTGCGGCGACGTTCCCCGCGGGCACGCTCGTCGGCGCGCCCAAGGTGCGCGCGATGGAGATCATCGATGAGCTCGAGCCGGTACGCCGCGGCCTTTACGGCGGCACCGTGGGGTACTTCGGTGCCGGCGGCGACATGGACCAAGCGATTACGATTCGAACGCTGGTATTCCACGGGGATGAGTACAGCTACCAAGCCGGCGCAGGCATCGTTGCAGACAGCGTGCCCGCAGCGGAGTACGACGAGGTGCTGGCCAAGAGCGGTGCGATGGCGCGTGCGCTCGACATGGCGGCGGAGGGCTTATGAAGGCGCGCCTATTGCTGATCGACAATTACGATTCGTTCACTTACAACTTGGTGCAGGCTTTTTTGGTGCTCGGAGCCGAGGTGACGGTCCGCCGCAACGATGAAATCACGGTCGCGGAAGCGCGCGAGTTCGCGCCGTCGCACGTCTGCATTTCACCGGGCCCGGGCACGCCGTACGATGCGGGCGTATCGATGGACATGATTCGGGCGTTCGCGGGCGTGGTGCCCGTATTGGGCGTCTGCCTCGGTCACCAGTCGTTAGTGGAGGTGTTCGGCGGCAAAGTGGTGCGTGCCGGCCGGTTGATGCACGGTAAGACGTCCATGATTGACCACGACGGCCGGGGCGTCTTCGCAGGCTTGCCGCAGCCGTGCGAAGTTGGGCGATATCACTCCCTGATCGCAGCGCCAGAGAGTCTGCCAGCGGACTTGATCGTGACGGCGAAGACGGCCGAGGGCGAGATTATGGGTGCGCGCCACGCCACGTTGATGGTGGAGGGCGTGCAGTTTCACCCGGAAAGCGTGCTCACGCCCGAGGGGCCAGCAATGATGCAGAACTTTCTTGCCATGAGCGGCGGCAAGCGTATGGGCCACGCAGCATGAGCGACACCAGTACACTCGATTTGGCACTTGTTAGGAGCATGCTGACGCGGCTGTTGGCCCGTCAGTCGTTAGAGGTCACCGAGGCTGCGAACTTGCTGCAATCGTTGACACATCCCGGCATGCCGCCGCCGCTCGCCGGTGCTGTGCTCGCCGCGTTGTCTGCGAAGGGTGTGGCGGCGGCTGAGCTGCAGGGATTCGCGACCGCGATGCGTGCGTTGGCGCGCCGGCCGGAGATTCCTCCAACACTGCCGACACTCGACATCGTCGGTACGGGAGGCGATGCGTCGGGGAGTTTCAATCTGTCGACGGGGGCGGCGCTGCTCACGGCCGCTTGCGGCGTACCGATCGCGAAACACGGCAATCGATCGGTATCGAGCAAGTCCGGCAGCGCCGACGTGCTCGAGCAGTTAGGACTGCGGATCCCGCTCGATGAGCGCGCTGCCGGAGAGTGCTTGGCGCGTACGGGGTTCACGTTCTTGTTTGCACCGCACTATCACCCAGCGATGAAAGCCATTGCGCCGATTCGTCAGGCGCTTGGTGTCCGAACCGTCTTCAACATCTTAGGTCCGCTCACGAATCCCGCGTCGCCACCGTTCCATCTCATCGGCGCATTCAATCTCGAAACCGCGCAATTGATGGCCAACACGCTTGCGCAGTTGCCGATCGAGCGCTGCTTCGTCGTGCACGGCGCCGAGGGTTGGGATGAACCGTCGCCGGTCGGGCCGTTCTCGCTGTTCGATGTGCGCCGCGGTGAAGTGCGAGCGGAGGTCCGAACGCCCGAAGACTACGGACTCACGCGTTGCGTCGGTGTCGATTTGGCCGGTGGCGATGCTGCGTACAACGCCGAGTCCCTGCGAAATGTATTGAGTGGCAGCGACCGCGGCGCTCATCGCGATGCAATCTTGTTAGGCTCGGCGCTGGCGCTCGAGTTGGTTGGGCGTGCGGCGACACCACGGGCAGCCATCGCTCTTGCGCAGGCTGCAATCGACTCCGGTGCCGCACTGCGCCTTCTGGGCGCGATTGCCGCTTTCAGCGGTGCCGCAACGGTGAGCATGCGATGACGGGCGATTTTCTCGCTTCGATGGCGGCGTCGAGTCGCGCTCGGTCGCAGCAAGCCCAAGCGCAGGTGAGCTATGCCGAACTTGCGGCACGCTGTCGCGACCTCGCACCAGCGCCGCGTCTTGCGTTGCATCCCGATCGCTTCGATCTCATCGCGGAGGTAAAGCTGCGTTCACCCGCCGTTGGCCAACTGCAGGCCATTGGCGCCGAGGCTGCAAGCGACCGCGTCACGCGTTATGCCCAGGCGGGAGCTGCGGCGGTGTCCGTACTGACAGAGCCGACGCGCTTTGATGGCTCGATGGCGGACCTCGTCGCCGCGGCGCGCGCTCTGCAGGCGGTCGGCGTGCCCGCGATGCGCAAAGACTTTTTGGTCGACTCCTACCAAGTGCTAGAAGCGCGCGTGGCTGGTGCGGGTGGCATCCTCGCGATCTTGCGCATGTTGCCGCGAAGCACGCTCGAGGCGCTGATCGACACCGCGATTGAACAGGGCTTGTTTGTGTTGCTTGAGGCGTTCGACGAGGCAGATATCGAGCTTGCGCATGCGCTGGTCGATGCGCGGCGCGAGTCGCACGCCTATTTGTTAGTCGGTGTGAACTGCCGCGATCTGGTGTCGCTGCAAGTCGTGGCGGGTCGGCTGGAGAAATTGGTCGACTCGCTGCCGACCGCTGTACCGCGAGTGGCGGAGAGCGGCGTTGCGACGGGTGAAGATGCGGCGCGCGTCGCGCGGGCGGGCTACCAACTCGCATTGGTGGGGAGCGCGCTGATGTCGGCTAGCGATCCGGCTCGCTTAGCGCGCGACATGCTGGCACAGGGGCGCGATGCGGCCGTCGCTCGCGTGCTGCGCGGTTCGCCGTGAATCGCGAGGCCCAAGCACTTTGGATCAAGGTGTGTGGCATGACCACACACGACGCGGTAGCCGCTGCGATCGAGGCGCGCGTCGATGCCATCGGCTTCGTGTTCGCGCCGTCGGTGCGGCGAGTGAGTATCGAGCGCGCGAACGAGCTTGCTGCGAGCGCGCGGGGCCGCGTGCGGTGCGTCGCAGTCACCCTGCATCCCACAGCGGCGGAGGTCGCCACTGTCGTGCGCGAGTTCGCGCCTGATATTCTGCAAACGGATCACGCTGATTTGCCGGCGCTCGAGCTGCCGCGCAGCCTCGAGCTCCTCCCTGTGCTGCGCAGTCGTGCGACATTGCCGCCGGTGTTGCCGCCACGCGCGTTGTTCGAAGGCCCTGCAAGCGGCACGGGTCAGATCGCGGATTGGTCAGCGGCGGCGGCAGTGGCGCGTCAAACGCAAATCGTGCTCGCGGGCGGCTTACACTCTGAGAACGTGGCCGCCGCAGTGACAAGTGTGAATCCGTTCGGCGTGGATGTTTCGAGCGGCGTCGAATCGGCGCCGGGTCACAAGAGTCCAGAGAAGATTGCGGCGTTCGTGCACGCGGCACGCGCGGCGCGAATTGGAGAGAGGCGATGAAAGCGATGGATCCTGCACTCGAGCCCGAGGCACTGCTCGCGGCAGAGCTCTCGGGTCAGTATCCCGATGCGCGCGGTCGATACGGCCCGTTTGGCGGTCGGTACGTGCCCGAAACGCTGATCCCGGCGTTGGATCGGCTCGAAGCCGGCGTCCGGGAGCATTTGCATCGTGCCGATTTCCAGGCGGAGCTGACGCGCGAGCTGAACACGTGGGTGGGCCGGCCAACACCGCTCACTTTTGCAGCGCAATTGTCCGAGCGCTGGGGCGCCGAAGTGTGGTTGAAGCGTGAGGATCTCGCGCACACGGGGGCTCACAAGATCAACAATGCATTGGGCCAAGCGTTGTTAGCTAAGCGCCTCGGTGCGGCGCGCATCATCGCGGAGACAGGGGCGGGACAGCACGGCGTTGCCACGGCTGCGGCGTGCGCGCGCCTCGGGTTGCCGTGCGTCGTTTACATGGGATCTGTCGATATCGAGCGTCAGGCCCCGAACGTCGGCCGAATGAAGTTGTTAGGCGCGACCGTCGTGCCAGTAACGGGTGGCGATAAAACGCTGCGCGCGGCCATCGATGAAGCCTTGCGCGATTGGGTGGCCGACCCAATGGGTACTTACTACTTGCTCGGATCGGCCGTCGGTCCGCACCCGTATCCCTATATGGTGCGCGAACTGCAGTCCGTGATTGGCAAAGAGGCGCGACGGCAGATCGTCGAGCAGGCCGGCGGCTTGCCCAACGTCGTGTTTGCTTGTGTCGGTGGCGGCTCCAACGCGATCGGCACCTTCCATCCATTTATCGGCGATCGCGCTGTCGAGATCATCGGCGTCGAAGCCGGCGGGCAGGGCGCCGGGCTTGGCGAGAATGCGGCGACGCTCGTGTACGGGCGACCTGGCGTGCTGCAAGGTAGTTACTCGCTGTTGTTGCAAGACGCTGATGGCCAGATACAAGAGACGCACTCGGTGTCGGCCGGGCTCGACTATCCGGGCGTCGGGCCTGAGCACTCACTGCTCTTGTGGGCCGGACGCGTTCGCTACGAAAGCGCGACCGACAGCGAAGCGCTCGAAGCGCTTGCGGAATGCTCGCGCTACGAGGGCATTTTGCCGGCGATCGAATCGGCGCATGCTTTTGCGAATGCGAAGCGCTGGGCGGCGCGCCATCGCGGTCAGCGCATTCTGATCGGCTTATCGGGTCGCGGCGATAAAGACATGCCAACGCTGCAACGCACCTTGTTAGCCGACGATGCAACGGCAGGAGCAAAGCCATGAGCGCCTCCGCCAAAGCGGCGATGACGCGGCCGCGTGATCGGGTCCGTGATGCCGTGCTCGCTGCGAAGGCGCGCGGGACGCCGGCGCTCGTCGCGTTTATGACGGCAGGACATCCGACGCGCGCGTCGTTTCGCGCGAACCTCGCTGCCATCGGCAACGAAGCCGACATCGTCGAGATCGGAGTACCGTTCACGGATCCGATGGCCGACGGCATGACGATCCAACGCTCGAGCCAAATCGCGCTGCAGCAGGGCGTGACGCTGCGGTGGATTCTCGATGAGCTGGCGGCCATGCCGCGCCCGAAGGCGCCGCTGCTGTTGATGAGCTATCTCAACCCGCTACTCGCCTACGGATTCGAGCAACTCCCGGCGGCCGCCGTACACGCGGGTGTCTGTGGCTTCATCGTGCCGGACATGCCGTTCGATGAAGGCGATGAGTTCCGCGCCGCGCTCGAGCGCGAAGGCTTAGCGCTCGTCAACATGGTGACGCCTGTGACCACACCCGAGCGTCTGCGCCAGATTGCCGCGGCGAGCCACGGATTCCTATACGCCGTGACCATGACCGGAACCACCGGAAAATCGGCAACCATCCCGACCGATGTTACTAACTATCTACAGCGAGTCCGGGCGGCGTCGCCAATTCCCGTGTGCGCGGGCTTCGGTATCCGCAGCCGCGAGCAAGTTGAGCGCTTGCGCGGTAGTGTCGAGGGTGTGATCGTCGGTTCGGCTCTGGTGGAGGTATTGGAGCAAGGCGGCGATCCCGCCGCATTCTTGCGTTCACTACGACCCGTGACTTGAAGCCCTCGCACGCAATCGATTCGCGCCGCGAGTACCTCGCGCTCGCCGTCCTGCTGGCGGGCTTGTCGATGGTGAGCCCGTTTTCGATCGACACGTTTTTCCCATCGTTCCGCGCCATGCAGGCCGAGTTCAATGTCTCGGCGTGGCAGATCCAGCAGACGATGACGGCTTACCTGCTGACGTACTCGTTCACCGTGGTCGTCCATGGCCCATTGTCCGACGCGTTGGGCCGCCGGCCCGTCGTGCTCGTCGGCACCTTTATCTACGCCCTCGGTTCGCTGGCCTGCATGTTCGCCCCTAACTACGAGTCGTTAGTGGTGTTCCGTGCGTTACAAGGTGCGACGGCCGGTGCGGGGGTGATCGTGGGCCGCGCAGTGATCCGCGATCTGTATGACGGACCGCGTGCGCAGAAGCTCATGAATCTCGTGTCGCTCATCTTTGGCGTCGCGCCGGCGCTCGCACCGGTCTTCGGCGGTTGGGTTCACGTCACGTTGGGTTGGCGCTGGGTGTTCGGCTTTCTCGCCGTCTTCGGCATTCTCCTCACGCTCGCAACCGCGTGGCGTCTGCCGGAAACACACCCGAAAGAGCGGCATCTCCCGTTCGCGCTGCGGCCGATCTTGCAAGCCGGCGGAGCGATACTGAGCGATCGACCGTTTGTGCTGCTGGCGTTGACCTCCGGGTTCATTTTTATGGGCGCGTTCTGCTTCATCGCGGCAGCGCCCGCTGTGGTGTTCGATCATTGGCGGCTGAGCGAAACGCAGTTCGCGTGGTTGTTCCTGCCGATCATCGCGGGGTTTACACTCGGCGCTGTGGTGTCGGGTCGGCTCGCCGGCCGGATGCCGGGACCGCAACAGATTTCACTCGGTCTGACAGTGGCCGTCGCGGTCTGCTTGGTGCGTGCGATCGTGCACGGCGTGTTTGACTCGGTTCCGATCTGGGTGCAACAAGGGATGCTGTTCGTGTCGGCATTGGGGGCTCAGTTGGCGTTACCGCCATTGTCGTTGCAGATGCTCGACCGCTTTCCAGCCGTGCGCGGATCGGCGGCCTCGATGCAGTCGTTCATCTCACTGCTCCTAACCACTGCCACGATTGCCGTGATGGCACCGCTGCTACAAGCCGATCTCCTACAGTTATCGTTGGGCTCGCTGGTGGCGATCGTGCTCGCGGCGGCCTGCTGGCGTGGATCGGCGTCGAAGCCATGAGCGAGCTGACGATCGCCGATCGTTTTTGTGGCCCGCCGGATTCGGCGAACGGTGGCTACGTTGCAGGGTTGTTAGCGGCGCAAGTACCTGGGCACGCCGCGCGAGTGCGCCTACTGCGTCCGCCGCCGTTGCAGCGCAGCCTGCTCCTCGCGCCGAGCGAGACTCCCGACACGCGCGGCCGCATCGAACTCATCGACCCGGGCAGCGCGGACCGCGCGGTCGTCGCTTGGGTAGAGCCGACATCCCTCGACCTTCGAACCCCCGCGCAAGTGGACTATGCAGCGGCACTCGAGGCGTCGCGGCATTTCCCTGGACACACGGCGCACCCATTCCCAGGCTGCTTCGTCTGCGGAACGCAGCGGGCGCGCGGCGATGGCTTACGAATCTTTGCCGGCCCGCTCAGTGACATGCGCGCCGCAGCACCGTGGATTCCCGATGCCGCACTCGACGACGGGCACGGCAAGGTGCGTGCCGAGTTCATGTGGGCCGCGCTCGACTGCCCGGGTTACTTTGCAGTTGAGCGTCGCGGTCGCGTGCTGTTGTTAGGAGAGATCGCGGCACGGATCGATCGCCAGGTTCATGTGGAAGAGGCGTGCACGATCCTCGCGTGGCGCATCTCGGTCGTGGGCCGGCGCCATGAAGTCGGCACGGCGATTCTCGACGACGATGGGGAGCTCGCGGCCGTGGCGCAGGCGTGGTGGATCGAGCCGAAGGCGCAGTAGCGAGCGCGGCGCTCAGCGCCGCAGCGACTTCCAGATCCAGGCCAGCGCGCCGATGCCCAGTACCCAGCCGGGCCACGCAGGGTCGCGCTCAACGGCAAGCCAAACGATTGCGCCGAGCAGTACGAACCCGGCGATCAGCAGCGAATCGCGGCGCCGGTTGTTAGCAGCGATCTCCTGCCGCAAGGCGGCGATCTCGGGCGCATCCACGCCGAGTCGCAGTTTGCCGTCTTGCGCCCGCTGCACGGCACCGCGCAGCAATGGCGGCAAGGCGCGCGCCGCTTCGACGAGTTCTGGGAGTTGCGTGCGCAGACTGTCCACGACCGTGCGTCCGCTGATCCGCTCGCGCATCCACTCGCGCAAAATCGGATTCGCGGTTTGCCAGATATCGAGATCGGGGTACAGGTCGCGCCCCAAGCCTTCGATGTTGAGCAAGGTCTTCTGCAACAAGATGAGCTGCGGCTGCACCACCATGTTGAAACGGCGCGAGATCTCGAACAAGCGCAGCAACACCGTGCCAAATGAGATCTCTTTCAGCGGCTTGTTGAAGATCGGCTCGCAAACCGTCCGCACCGCTGATTCCATCTCATCGACGCGAGTATCGGGGGGCACCCAGCCGGACTCGACATGCAAGGTTGCGACGCGGCGGTAGTCGCGATCGAACACGGCAAGAAAGTTCTCGGCGAGGTAGTGCTGATCGCGCAGATCGAGCGTGCCGACGATGCCGAAGTCCACGGCGGCATAGCGTGGATTCGCGGGGTCGTCGATCAGCACGAAGATATTGCCGGGGTGCATATCGGCGTGGAAGAAGTTATGACGAAACACCTGCGTGAAGAAGATCTGCACGCCATGCACGGCGAGCTTCTGGATGTCGGTGCCGACTTCGCGGAGCCGCTTCATGTCGCTGATCTGCACGCCGCGGATCCGCTCCATCACCATGACATTGACGCGGCACAGGTCCCAATAGATTTCGGGCACATAGAGCAACGGCGATCCCTGAAAATTTCGCTTCAGTTGCGCAGCATTCGCCGTCTCGCGCATGAGGTCGAGTTCATCGAGAATCGTCTTCTCGTATTCACTAACAACTTCGATCGGCCGTAGCCGTTTGCTGTCCGGCCAAGAGCGCTGCGCGAACTCGGCCAGCGCGTACAACACTTCGATATCGCGCTGGATCAGCGGCCGCATGCCGGGCCGCAACACTTTGACGACCACGTCGGTGCCTGGCGACCCATCGGCATTCTTGAGCTTCGCGGTGTGCACTTGCGCAATCGATGCGGCGGCGAGCGGCTGCTCGTCGAAATCCGCTAACACTTGCTCGAGCGGATGTCCGTACGCTTCTTCGATTGTGCGGCGTGCGAGCTTGCCGTCGAACGGCGGCACACGGTCCTGCAACTTGGCGAGTTCATCGGCGATGTCGAGTGGCAACAGATCGCGCCGCGTCGAGAGGGCTTGGCCGAACTTGACGAAAATGGGGCCGAGTTCCTCGAGCGCCAACCGCAGCCGCTCACCACGCGTGCCGCCGCGACGCCGCTCGAACCAAACCCAAGGCGACAACAAGAACACGAATCGCAGCGGTCGATACAAGCGTGTCGCGCGCACGTAGTCGTCCAGCCCATGTCGCACGAGCACGCGTTGGATTTCGATCAACCGAGTGACGACGCGCAGTTTCATGGCGCTGGGTCTTTCGTGTGAGGCGGTGTGGGCGGCGTCGGACCCGACGCGCCCGGCGCGGAAGCCGGCGACACCGCTTGTGTCAAGACGGAGATGCGTGCGTCCAAGCGATCGAGATCTTCGCGCAAGCGATCGACTGCGCCGAAGAAATCCTCGGCCTCGGCGCGTGGCACGAGATCGCGGCTTTCATGCGCGAAAAACTCGGCGGTGTTGCGCACGGTCGTCCGTGCGGCACGCTCGCCAAACTGCAAGGCGGTACGAGCAAAGCGAAACACTTGATGAGCAGGCGAGTCGCCGATGACGCGCGCGAGCTCATCTTCGATATCCGGACGCAGCAAGGTAAGCAACTCGCGATAGCGCTGCGCAACCTCGGCATCGCCTTCGATGCGTACGTCTTGGCGTCGCAGCACATCCTCGGCGCTCGGGCCGGCGAGAGCCAATAAGGACACGGGTGAACCTGTCACGGTGGCACTCGCTTCCATCGCGGCATCCCGCTCGAGCTTCAACGAGCTCCCCAGCGACTCCACGTCCATCCGCCAGCCTGGCCCTGTCGCGACCACTCGCAAGCGGCGCGACTTCAATTCGGCGCACAACGCCCGCGCTCGCGGTGACGCGGCGAGATTGCGATTCAACAAGTTTTCGATGGTCTGCGTCAGCATGCGCCGGGAGGCTTGTTAGTAACGATAGCCGCGGTGTACAGCGACGATGCCGCCCGTGAGGTTGTGATACCGACAATCCTCGAGTCCGGCGGTGCGCATCATGCCGAGCAGCGTCTCTTGATCCGGGTGCATGCGAATGGACTCAGCGAGATAGCGATAGCTCGCTTCGTCATTGGCCACAAACTTACCGAGCAACGGCAAGATGCGAAACGAGTACGCGTCGTAGATTGCTTTGAGCCCCGGCGCGACGGGTTTCGAAAACTCCAGAACGATCAACTGTCCACCGGGGCGCAGCACGCGCCGCATCGAGGCGAGTGCCGCGTTCTTATCGGTGACGTTCCGCAGCCCGAAGCCGATCGTGACGCAATCGAACGACTCATCGGCAAAGGGGAGCCGCTCGGCGTTGGCTTGCGCAAAGGCCACGTTGGCGACGATGCCGTCGTCGGCTAGGCGATCGCGACCGCGATCAAGCATCGCAGCGTTGATGTCCGACAACACCACCAGGCCTTGGCTGCCGACTTGCGCCGACATCCCCGCAGCGAGATCACCCGTTCCACCCGCGACGTCCAGCGCACGCTGGCCGGGTCGCAAGGCAGTGAGTGACAGCACGAACTGCTTCCACAACCGATGGACGCCACCGGACATCAGGTCGTTCATCAAATCGTAGTTGTCAGCGACGGAATCGAAAACGCCGCGGACACGGCGCGCTTTGTCCTGCCACGCGACGCGCTCGAAGCCGAAATCGGTATCGTTCTCTGGCTTATTCACCAGGGTATGTCCTAGGACCGCTGTTCTTGGCGTGCGGCTGGCCGGGGGTCGGTGGGGCATCGCCGCGGATCAACCGCACGACGCTGCCACACTGCGCGATTATAAGCGCTTGTCTCGAGGCTCGCCTGTAAGCGTCGGAAGCGGCGCTTGCGGCGAAGAAAATCTCCCGGGGAACCCATGCGCGATCCACCGCGTCGACTCGCGCATCGCGCCCTTCGTAGAGTTGTGACACAGCTCTCACCCTCGCGAATCCCGCGGCGCGATGTCCAAGTCTTGTCGAGGCGCCGGGCAAACAGAATTAGGACTTGTGCGCAGTTGACCGGCCGTTCAACTGACTGCACGTGACCGGCCGTTCAAGTCGTCCCCCAAATAGCACTAGCGTTTCAAGTTGTGATGGTTTACAACGTCAGCACGTTCCCAGCCCTAACGGGCTGACCGAACGGGGGTCTTGTAAGTTAGGCCGGGTTCTCGCGAATCCGGCCTTTTCTTTTTTCGCTGCGGTATCGTCGTGGTTCACGGGCGGCTGGCGGGCGAATCAGCATGTTTCTAGGCATTCGAGAGATCGTTGCGAGCGTGTCGGACATTGCGCGTGTGGCGCGCGTCTTCACCGACATTGCTAACTACCGTGAAGTGAAGCTGCCCGATGCACCGCGCGAGCAATGGCGTGCATGGCAGGTACCGCGCGGTGTGCGCCGCATCGAGCAGCGCTGGTTAGTGCCGCCAGGGCCAGAGAAAGGCGCCGTGCGGCTCGTCAAGTTTCACGGTGGGCGGCAGCGCGTGATGCGCTCGAGTGCCCACACGTGGGATCCGGGCGGCATCTTCGACATCGACGTCTACACGCGGGACGCGCGCAAGACCTACCGCGCGCTCCAGGCCGCCGGGTGGAGCGCCTACGGTGAGCCCACAGACTATTCCTGGGGTGGCTTCGATGTCTGTGAGGTCGTTGCCACCGGGCCCGACGGCCTCGTGATTGCGCTCATTGAGCCGAAGGCACTGCCTGCCGGATTCCCGAATCTGCGCGGTTTCTCCCGCGTGTTCAATTCCGCACAGATCGTGCGCGACTACGCCGCGACGATGCGCTTTTTCACGGAAGGCTTGGGCTGGCGCATTTTCGTCGACACGCGCGTTGAAGGGGTCGAGGAGCCCGGCGCAGAGGTGCTTGGTATCCCGCGACCGCATGCCACGCCCGCCGTTCGCTTGATCGGCATCGTGCATCCCGAGGGTCTGAACGACGGGTCGCTCGAGCCGATTGCGCTACCGGGCCTAGGCGGTCGCGACGTCAGCGAGCATTGTGTCGCTCCCAACCTTGGCTGGCTCGCTTACCGCATGCCGGTGGAGAATGCCGAGCGCGAGGCGGCCGCGATCGCGGCGCGCGGTGTCCCGCTCTACACACCGCCGATCACGTTTCGTTGCGCACCGTACGGCCGAATCACGCTGTTTTCCGTGCGTACGCCCGATGGCGCGATCATCGAGTTCTTCTCGTCCGCGGGCGCTTAACGTTTACGCCACGTGTAGATATTCGACACAGCGAAGTTCCACACAGCGCCTACCAAGATGCCCGCCAGCGCCGCGAGTTGCCAACGCGAATCGCGCTCGAACAGATACGACGACACGCCCACGTTGGCGATGGCGCCGATGCTGCAAATCAAGCTGAACGAGACGAGACCGCCGAGCCACTGCCAGCCGCGGCGCGGTCGATCGACATAGGTGAGTAGGTTATTCAGCGCGTAGTTGAACACCATCGCGATGCCTGTGGCGGCAGCCTGCGCGGGTAAGAACCGCCAACCGCCCCAAGCTAACAGTGATGTCAGCACTGCGAAATGCACGCCGACTCCCAGGCCGCCGACCAATGCAAACGACAAGAACCGGACGGGGATGAACCGCCCGATCGCTTTATCTGCTAACAACAAAACGAATTCCCACGCGACATTCGTCGTGAGCTTGCTTTCGCCCGAATGCCGCGCGCCGAACACCAGCGGCAACTCGACGACCCGCAGCGGCGGTTTGGCGCTTGCGACAACGTCGAGCAAGATCTTGAAGCCGAGCGACGAGAGCTGCGGCGCGAGTGCGTCGAAGCGCTCACGTCGCATCATGAAGTAGCCGCTCATCGGGTCGCTGAGGTTTTGCCGCGTAACGGCGTTCGCGAGGCGCGTGGCGAATCGGCTCATCGCGAGACGCTCGCGTTGCCAAGCCCCGGTGCTACCGCCTTCGATATAACGACTGGCGATCGCGAGGTCAGCGGTGCCGCCGCTCAAGGCATCGAGCATCCGCGGCAACAACGCTGGGTCATGCTGCAAATCGGCATCCATGCACGCGACGAACGGCGCGCTCGAGGCAAGCATGCCCTCGATGCACGCAGAGGCGAGTCCGCGGCGACCGATACGCCGCATACACCGCACGCGCGGATCGTGTTGCGCGAGTGCGCGGACGGCGTCGGTGGTCGCGTCGGGTGAGTTGTCGTCGACGAATACGATCTCCCAACTGCGACCGGCGAGCGCGTGCTCCACTCGACGCACGAGTTCCGCGACGTTATCGCGCTCGTTGAACGTCGGAATGACAACGGTCAGTAATGGGGCTGTTAGTGTTTTGACTGGCGTATCCATCGCGATGACCGGGCCCGACAGCCAGGTGGCGCATTCATCGCCCAGCAACGCGCTCCAAATAGCGTTGCCAGATCTGCGCTCTATCCCGGCCGAGTTCGTACAAGTACTTCCAACTGTACAGGCCCGTATCGTGGCCGTCATCGAATACCAATTTGATGGCGTACTGCCCGACTGGCTCGACCCGCGTTATGCCCACATTTTCCTTTCCGCGCACGAGCACCTCCTGACCCGGGCCATGGCCCTTGACCTCGGCCGACGGGGAGTTCACCCGCAAATATTCGAAGGGCAGCTCGAAACGCTGCCCGTCCGCGAAGGCCACCTCGAGCACGCGGGACACGGTACGCAGTTTGATTTCTATGGGCGGCGTCACAGCGGACAGCGTAACCGCACGCTTCAATGCCGGCTACCTATGTCAAGTCGCACGCGAGTACGGATCGCGTGTCATCCCCGGCGCGGTTCGCGCGTTTCCGGGTGTAGGAATGCTTGGGAGGGTCAGATGAGTTCAGCAAAGTTGTGTTGCCTGGCCACGCTGGCGGGCCTGGCCGTGGCCCCCGTGGCCAACGCCGCCGATCGGTCCGATGCGTATTTCTCTTTGTTCGCCGGGACGCAGTTTGCGAACCAGGCGGGCACGGAGTTTTCGCTTGGTGTCAACGGCGAGTCCGAGGGCGGGTGGCTGATGGATGCCATGGCGGGCACCATCCAAGATGCGGAGTCGAACGGCGTCGTGTTCGATCCGGTCTATTGGAGCGTCAGTGCGGGCAAGCGCTTTGGCGCGTGGCGCGCGAGCATCGGCTACGCAGCGTTCGAGGACGGTGTGCAAGTCGAGACGCAAGATGTGACCGCGGTGATTTCCTGGGAAAACGACCGCGCCAGCTTTGCTGTCGATGCGCTGTTCGGCGACGCGGACGAGACGGTTGAGGTGACGCTGCCCGTGATCGGCTTGCGCACCTTGAATCTAACTACCGACCGCATGGGCATTGGCGCCAGCGGCAACGTCGCGATCGGCGAGTATCTTTCGCTCGGCGCGGGCTACCGCAGCTACGACTACGATCCGTCCGCCGACCGACTGGCAGCGCGGCCGCGGATACAGCAATACCTGATCACGAACGTGTTCACGGCGCGACGCGGTCTGGTCGACTCTGTGTGGAACGTGGGCGCGGCGCTGTATGTCGCCTCCGTCACCGTATCGGTCGACTTCGCGCAGAGCGAGGAACTGAACGGTAACGGCACGTCCGATGACTTCCGTGTTGGGCTCGACGTGCCGGTGTCCGATCGATGGTCGTTGTCGTTTGGCGCCGGGCGATTCTCGAGTTCGGGCGCCCCGACTGTCGAGGACAGCAACACCTACGGTTCCCTCACGGTGCGGTACACCACCCGCTAACGCGCCTGTCGTTCGTGCAGCGGTAGGGCGTCCGGCCTATACTTCCGAGCAGTGCGGCCGCCTCGAGGCGGCCGCCGCTTCCGGGGGTTTATGCAACCGACAGATACGACGCATCCCGACTATTTCCATAAGGTCGTGGATTGCCAGTGGGCGTGTCCCGCCCACACCGACGTTCCCGAATACATCCGCTTGATCGCCCAAGGGCGCTTCACCGATGCGTACATGGTGAATCGTCACTCGAATGTGTTTCCGGGCATCTTGGGCCGCGTGTGCGATCGACCGTGCGAACCCGCATGCCGTCGCGGTCGCGTCGAAGAAAAGCCCGTGGCGATATGCCGTTTGAAACGCGTCGCCGCCGATCATCGCGACGACGACATCACGCAGCGCCTGCCGAAGATTCCGAAGCTCAAGAATGGCAAGCGCGTCGCGCTCGTCGGCGCGGGTTGTGCATCGCTCACGGTTGCTAACGACTTGATGCCGCTCGGCTACGAAGTGACGATCTTCGAGCAGTGGGGCCAAGCGGGCGGCCTCATGCGAACTAACATCCCATCGTTCCGGCTGCCAGCCGAGGTGCTCGACGACGAGATCGGCATGATCGTCAACATGGGGGTCGACCTGAAGCTCAATCACCCCATCAAGTCGATGCGCGAGTTGTTAGATAAGGGTGGCTTCGATGCGGTGTTCGTTGGCAGTGGCGCGCCGAAAGGCAAAGAGCTGAATCTGCCGGGCCGCAAGGAAGGCGCGGCGAACATCCACATCGGCATCGCCTGGCTCGAGTCCATCGCGTTCGATCACATCAAGGCGATCGGCGAGAAAGTGCTGATCATCGGCGTCGGTAACACCGCGATGGACTGCTGCCGCTCATCGCTGCGGCTCGGCGCCAAGGACGTCAAAGTGATGGCGCGCAAGCCGCGGCAGTTCTTCAAGGCCTCGGAGTGGGAGCTCGAGGATGCCGAAGAGGAGAGCGTACACATCGTCATCAATCGGGCGCCGAAGGCGTTCGTGGTCGAGGCTGGCAAGCTGAAGGGCATGCAGTTCGACATCATGGAATACGACCTCGATGCGCAGGGTCGGATCACGGCGGAGCGCGTCACTGGCGAGGAGTTCATTCCAGCCGACGATGTGATTCTGGCGATCGGTCAAGAGAATGCGTTTCCTTGGATCGAGCGCGACCTCGGAATTGAGTTCGATAAATGGGATGTGCCGAAGGTCGATGCGAAGACTTTCCAGTCGACGCGCGCCGGTGTGTTCTTTGGTGGCGACGCTGCGTTCGGCCCGAAGAACATCATTTGGGCAGTGGAGCATGGCCATCAAGCCGCGATCTCGATTCACAACCACTGCCAAGGTAAGTCCGTGGTGGAGCGCTTGCCGCCGGGCGTGAACTTGCAGTCGCGCAAGATGGGAATGCACGAGTGGTCGTACGCTAACGACTACAGTGCCGTCGAGCGTCGCTTGATGCCGCATGTATCGCTCAAGGAGCGCTTCAAAAAGATCAACATCGAGGTGGAGCTCGGCTTCACAGCCGAACAGATCACCCAAGAAGTGCAGCGCTGTCTGAATTGCGACGTGCAAACCGTGTTCGAGGCCAAGCTGTGCATCGAGTGCGACGCGTGTATCGACATTTGTCCGGTCGATTGCCTCACGATCACGCAGAACGGCGAGGAAGCCGAGCTGCGTACGCGGTTGAAGGCGCCCGCCAAGAATCTGACGCAGGCGTTGTACGTCTCGGGGCCGTTGAAACACACCGGGCGCGTGATGGTCAAAGACGAAGACCTGTGCGTGCACTGCGGTCTGTGTGCTGAGCGTTGTCCCACCGCAGCGTGGGATATGCAGAAATCCCTTGTCACGTGGCCACATGCCGCCGATGAGGCGGCTGCCACGCACGCGCAGTTGCCGAAGAGCGCTTGAGTCGCGAGAGAGAGTCGCCATGACGAATCGAGTGAATGATTTCGCGATCAAGATCGCGACGGTGAACGGAACCGGCTCGGCGAGCGCGAACACGCTCCTGATGAAGTCGATCTTCCGCAGCGGCATTCCGGTGATGGGTAAGAATTATTTCCCATCGAATATCCAGGGCCTGCCGACTTGGTACGAGATCCGCGTCACCAAGGACCGCTACGTCGCGCGCTCCGGCAAGATCGACATCATGGTGGCGATGAACGCCGAGACGTATTCGCGCGATGTGCGCGAAGTCACGCCGGGCGGCTATCTCATCTACGACTCGACTTGGCCGCGCTCGGCGTTGCTGAAGCGTGAGGACATCACTGTCATCGGCGTGCCGCTTGCCAAGCTCTGCAATGAGAACTTCAATGGCGTGCGTACGCGCATTCTGATGAAGAACATTTGCTACGCCGGCGTGCTGGCGGCACTCCTGGATCTCGATCTCGCCCGGATTCGCGAGTTGTTAGCAGAGACCTACGCCAAGAAGCCGCAGCTCGTCGAGTCGAACATGAAAGCGATCGAGCTCGGCTACCACTACATGCGTGAACATTACCCGTGTCCTCTGCCGTTGCGCGTCGAGAAGATGGACAAGACAGCCGGTCACATCATGATCGACGGCAATACCGCTGCGGCACTGGGTTGTTTGTACGCGGGCGCAACCGTCGCGGCGTGGTATCCGATTACACCGTCTACCTCGCTGATGGACGCGTTCAAGAGTTTCGCCGATAAGTGGCGTGTCGATCCGGAAACCGGCAAGAAGAACTTCGCCTTCATCCAAGCGGAAGACGAACTCGCCGCCATCGGGATGGTGCTCGGCGCCATGTGGAATGGCGCGCGCGCGTTTACCGCGACATCCGGTCCGGGTGTCTCGCTGATGGGTGAGTTCCTCGGCTTGGCGTACTACGCCGAAGTACCGGCCGTGTTGTTCGACGTGCAGCGCGTCGGCCCCTCGACAGGCATGCCGACCCGCACGCAACAGTGCGACGTGCTCAAGGCTGCGTATGCCTCGCATGGCGACACGAAGCACGTGTCACTTTATCCGCGCGACCCGGAAGAGTGCTTCTACTTCGCGCGCGATGCATTCGACCTCGCGGAGCGTCTGCAGACACCGATCATGGTGATGACGGATCTCGACATCGGCATGAACGATTGGATGTGCCCGGATCTCAAGTGGGACGACGCCTACCAACCCGATCGCGGCAAGGTGTTGAGTGCGGAGGAGATTGCCAAGCTCGATAAATTTCACCGCTACGTCGACAAGGACGAAGACGGCATCACGTATCGCACGTTGCCGGGTATCTCACCGAAGGCAGCGTACTTCACACGCGGCTCCGGTCATACGCAGCTTGGCACGTACACCGAAGATTCCGCCGAGTATCAAATCGTTGTCGATCGACTCGTGCGCAAATGGCAAACCGCCAAGCGCTACGTGCCGCGGCCCATCATCGAACTACAACCCCGCGCGGAAGTCGGCCTCGTGGCGTACGGTAGCTCCGATAGCGCCGTGCACGAAGCGCTCGAAATCCTCAAGGCGCGTGGGGTGCCGGTGAATTACATGCGCATCCGTTCGTTTCCGTTCAACGAGGATGTCGAGAAGTTTCTCGAGCAGCATAAGATCGTGTTCGTCGTCGAACAGAATCGCGACGCGCAGATGCGTTCGCTGCTCAACAATGAAACTCGGGTCGAGAAGGCGAAGCTGCGCTCGCTGTTGCACTACAGCGGCTTGCCGATCTCCTCGGAGTTCATCGTCAAAGGCGTGTTGAGCGAGATCGAGCCGAAGGCGCGAGTCGCAGGAGTTAGCGCATGACTTTCATTCCGAAACCGAAAGTTCGTCATCCGAGCTTGCCGAAGAACAAGCTGGGCCTCACGCGGCGCGACTACGAAGGTAGTTTGTCCACGTTGTGCGCCGGCTGCGGTCACGACTCGATCACCGCAGCAATCACGGAAGCAGCGTGGGGTTTATCGCTCGCGCCGCAGAATCTCGTCAAACTGTCAGGCATCGGTTGCTCGTCGAAGACCACGGCGTACTTCGTGGCGGGTGGGCACGGCTTCAACTCCGTGCACGGGCGTATGCCGTCGATTGCGATGGGCGCGAACGCGGCCAATCGCAATCTCGATTACATCGGCATCTCCGGTGATGGCGACACACTGTCGATCGGCTTGGGTCAGTTCTGTCATGCGATTCGTCGCAACGTGAACATGCTGTACGTCATCGAGAACAACGGCGTGTATGGCCTGACGAAAGGCCAGTTCTCGGCATCCGCCGACCTCGGCACGAAAGCGAAGAAAGGCGAAGTCAACCAGCAGCCGCCGATCGATCCCGTGTTGCTCGCGATTTCGCTCGGCGCCACCTTCGTCGCGCGGAGTTTCTCAGGCGACAAAGAGCAGCTCGTGCCATTGTTGCAAGCGGGCCTGCGACACAAAGGTTTTGCGCTCGTCGACATTCTCTCGCCGTGCGTCACATTCAACGACCACGAGGGTTCGACGAAAAGCTACGCCTACACGCGTGAGCATTACGATCCGGCAGTCAATGCCGACTTCGTGCCGTTCGAGCGCGAGATCGTCGCCGACTACCAGGCCGGCGAGTCGATGCCGGTCGTGATGCACGATGGCAGCCGTATCGTGCTGCACAAAGTCGATCCCAACTACGATCCAACCAATCGGATCGCGGCGGTGGGTGCGATTTCCGAGCGGATGCGCAAGGGCGAATTCCTGACGGGCTTGCTGTATCTCGAGCAAAAAGACCAGGAATTTCATGACATCAACCAGACGCCGGACGTGCCGCTCAACTCGATTCCATACGCGAAGTTGAGTCCGGGAAGCCGCAGCATGGATAAAATCCTCGCGCGTTTTCGCTGACTAAGTTAAGGTTGCGCTCGCAATCGACCTGGTAGGAGCCGACAATGACCGAAGAGAAGTCCCAGAAGTTCACCTCGAAGGTGCGCCGTGGCCTTGCGTGGATTCACACGGTTTCCGCTGCAGAGCTGAGCCGCATCAAGGCGGAAGCCGGCGGCGGTAGAATTCCTGGCATGTCTGCTGCGCAGCTCTCGGATCTCGAAGCCGCATTGCTTTGGATTCAGCAGAACAAAGAAACCGAATAACGCAGGATTGGAGTCGAAGCATGGGTAAGGGTGATCGGCGGTCACGCCGCGGAAAGATTTACGCGGGTTCCTTTGGCAAAACACGGCCGAAGGATCCAGCGAAGAAGAAGGCTCGCGCCAAGAAGCGCGCGCCGAAGAAAAAAGCCTAACGATTTTCGAAAAGGCACAGGTCGGAAAGCACCCGCCCGGTGAAAGCCTGGCGGGTGTTTTCTTTATGGGAGGCAGCCCATGTCTGTTGCGTTACTGGGATTCGCTTGGGATCGCAATTCGTCGTACGCGCGTGGCGCTGCGCTCGCGCCGCGCCTCGTCGAAGCGCTGCTCGCATCCGATGCCAGCAGCCCGTATGCGCTCGATGGCACGAACGCATTGCAAGCGATCACGGCGCGGGAATTTCCCGATTTGGCATGCGACGCAGCCGCAGCGCGTGAGCGCATTCGATCATGCGTGGCGCAGCATCTCGCGCAGGGCCACAAGGTTGTCAGCCTCGGTGGCGATCACAGCGTTACGTTTCCGATCTTGCTTGCGGTCGCCGCGCAGCATGGGCCCGTCAACGTGTTGCATGTCGATGCGCATACCGACATGTATGACGAATTTGAAGGCGACCGCTATTCGCATGCCAGCCCATTTGCGCGCGCACTCGAGGCGGGCTGCATCCGGCGCTTGGTGCAAGTGGGTATTCGCGGCGCATCGCACGCACAGTTCGCGCGCGCGAGGCAGCACGGTGTCATGATCCTCGGCGCCGAACAACTGGCGCAGGTTCCAGCAGACTTTCTCGCGCAGCCGCTCTATCTGTCGATCGATCTTGATGGGCTCGATCCGGCATTCGCACCCGGTGTCTCACACCCGGAACCTGGTGGACTAACGACTCGTGAGGTGTTGGGGCTGATACAGCGTGTGTCTGGCCCGGTGATTGCCGCAGACGTCGTCGAACTCAATCCGGAGCGCGACATTCAATTCCTCACGGCGGGCATCGCAGCCCGGCTCGTCAAAGAACTCGTCGCCAAGCTCGCCGCGTCGCAGCCGCGATAAGCGCGCTTAGCTCTTCGACCAAATCCGCGTGTCGAGATCGAGCACTTGAACGATCTCGAGACAGCGCTTCACTTGTTCGACAAACGCGGCGAGCACGCGCGGATCATCGGCTGGCGTAGCGAGCGTCGTCTCGAATAGATCGTGCGCCCGCGGCAGGAAGAGGAGTAGGCGCCCTGCTTCGAACTTGGCGCGCAGGCCGGGGAAGGCGCGATGCAGTAGGCCAATCCGCTCCATCAGGCTAGGACTCAACACGTAGCGAGCGTCGATTTGATCGGTGCTCCAGGTGTCGAAGGTTTGCATGAACGCGGGGTCTTCGAGCGCCACGCGGCTTTCGCCGCGCAGTGCACCGGGTTCGCTGCCGCGCGGTACGAGACGCGTCGTGCTGTGAAAGTGCTTGTTGAAATCTGCGATGAACACCAAGCCGCGAAAGTACGTCACGTACTCGGTACGTCGTTTGGTGATCGGGCCGCGCTCTACCGCGCGCTGCGCCACGGCCTCGGCGAAGCAGATGGCGGTCTTGCCCCAGCGGCCCTCGAACCGATCCTCGCTCTGATACACGGCGCTCACCCACGGAAACAGTCCGCAGCGATCGATGATCTCGTAAGAAATGCCATCGCCGGGTTGGTAGGCGACGCCCGGAAAGTGCTGTGCGCAGGCCGCGCCAAATGCCACGGATTTGAAGCGCGCCAAGTAGGCGTACTTCGGTTGCCAGATTCGGGTCTTGATGTACCAGAGTGAGAAACTCACGGTCGCGAGTGGCACGGCAGCGAAGAATGCGATGGACCATTCGGCGCGGTGCGGTTGGATGAGTCGCGATATCGCGGCGCGCAGGCCGCGCTCGTCGGAGGCATCTGCAACCGGGGCTGCAACCCAGACAAAGAGCCACAGGAGCCAGACTGCGCCAGCGATGAAGCCCAACAGGATCAGGGTCGCGCGCAGTCGCCCGCGCACTGTCGCGCGCCGTAGCGCTTCGAGTTCTGCGAGTGCCTCACTCACGGCGGGTTGGCGTTGCAGTGACAAGCGACGGCGCCGGGCGCTCGTCAGGACGCGCTGCGAAGAATGCTAACAGCTCAAAGCCGGCGATCCGTGCCACGAGGCTCGATGGAAACAGCTGGATCAAATTGTTAGTCGCTAGCACATGCGCGTTATAAGCGCGGCGTGCGGCAGCAAGCTGCTCTTCGATTTCGCTCAGAGTCTTCTGCAGGTGCAGAAAATTCTCGTTCGCCTTGAGCGTGGGGTAGGCCTCGACCCGGATAGCCAATGTGGCGAGCGCCTGTTCGAGCTGCGATTCGGCTTGTGGGCTCGTCGAGCTCGCGAGCTGCGCCATCGCCTGCGCACGGGCAGCGGCCAGATCGCGCAAACAATCGCGCTCGTGCTCGGCATATCGCTCGACGACTCGAGCGAGGTTCGGCACAAGATCGTGCCGCTTCGTGAGCTGTACGTCGATACCGCTGCGCGCAGCAAAACTGGCGTTGCGCGCGCGGATCAACTGATTCAGCCAATAGGTGCTAGCGGCGAGTACCAACACGCCGATAGCCGCCAAGACGCTGAAGATCATGACCGAGCTCGTCATGCGTACAAATTACTATCCTGGGGCGGCGCTGGGCAGGGCCTGATTCACAGATCGCTGTCGCGATGTGGGCTGGCGCATGATTGCGTGGCCCAAGGTGTTAGTCTCGCAACCACGCTCGCGGCAGACCGAGGAACGTCGGATGGTCTCGCTCGATGCGGGTACGAAACGAGGTTGGGATGTCGGCGAGATCGCCGGAGCGGCGCCGACGCGGAGTACCATCAACATGATCTACGCGTTTTTGGAAGACGGTACGTTGTCGCTCTACGCGACGGAAGACGACGCCGTGCGCGATTTCGAGGGAGTCGACGTCGAAGCGGGGGTGGTCGAGTTTTTCGACGCAGCCGGTCGGCGGCTCGAGCCCCAGTTCAGCGCGCCGAATCGTCGTGGAAAGCTATTCGGTCTCATTCCCTGGTCAGAGTCTGGGGTGTACCGTCTTACAAAGGATTCCTCCCAGCGTGACGCCGCGTTCAGCGATGCCTTGCGCGAAGCAGTCGCTCTCGATCCTAACCCTTGGTATCGCAGCCTCGAGGAGTTGCGGGCTGCGCTCGCCGCTCGCGGATTCGATCTCGACTCCAAAAATGAACCCTAAGTGCGTACCGCAGCCTTGCGGCGTATGACATCGCGGATGAGTTCGAGCGCCGGTGTGGCATTCGGCGCGAGCTCCGCCGTGCTCGGCGCGAGCGGCGCGACGCGCTCGCCCCAGCGCACGACGTGCGCACAAAAGGTGAGTCCGCCACCGAACCCCGGGAGCAAGAGCGTGGCACCCGGCTTCACACGGCCTTCCTCGACTGCTTCACACAACGCGACTGGCACGGTCGCTGCCGACATGTTTCCGTAGCGCTGCACGTTCGTATACACACGCTCCATCGGCACCTGCACGCGCTTGGCGACAGCCTCGATGATCCGGTAGTTAGCTTGATGCGGCACGATCAGATCGACGTCTTGCGCAGTGAGACCTAACTTTCCAAGCGCGGCTTCGCTCGCACCCGCCATGCCTTGCACGGCCTTCTTGAAGATCTCCTGACCTTCGAAGACCCACTTGGTCACGCCGTATAGGCGGCCTTGGTTCGCGTAGGCGCCGCCCATGCCTTCCACGCGCAAGATCTCGCGCGCATCGCCATAACAACCGAGACGCTCCGCGAGAACGCCCTCGGGTTGATCGCTCGCGCGTAACACCACGGCGGCGGCGCCGTCGCCAAACAGCACGGCCACATTGCGATCCGTCCAATCCATGAATGGCGTAATCAGCTCGGCGCCAATAACGAGCGCGTTGCGCACCACGCCGGTGCGGATCATCGACGTGGCGGTCGATAAGCCATAGAGGAAACTGGTGCACGCGGTGTTCACGTCCATCGCCGCACAGCCGGTCACTCCCAAGCGCTGTTGGATGCCGGACGCCATGTTGGGCACCTGATCGTCATGACTGCAGGTGCCAAACACGATCAGCTCGAGCTCCTCGGCCGCCATTCCAGCACACGCGAGTGCACGGGCGGATGCCACGTAAGCCATTTCGCCGAGCGGCACGTGCGAAGCGCGGCGCTGCTTGATGCCGGTGCGGGAGGTGATCCACTCGTCGCTCGTTTCGAACAACTGCGACAAATCGTCATTGGAAAGCACGGCTGGCGGCAAGCACTTGCCCCAGCCGACGATGGACGCGTAGTTCACGGCGTCATACCCCTCGAAAATCGATCGCCGCAGAATAAGCCCCTGCGAGGCGCATTGCGAGAGATCGGGTCGGGCCCCTACACTGTGGCATGGCAGATAAAAACTTCTCGCGCTGGCGTCCCCACCCTTGGCATGGTCTCACCGTCGGCGAAGATGCGCCGCGTATCGTCAACGCGTACATCGAGATCACGCCGTTCGACGCGATCAAATACGAGATCGACAAAGCCACGGGTTACCTGCGCGTCGACCGTCCGCAGCGCAGCTCGTCACATCCGCCGGCGCTCTACGGGTTTATCCCACAGACATATTGCGGCGCTGAGATCGCCAAGCTCGCGCCTGGATGCGAGCGCGGTGACGGCGACCCGCTCGATATTTGCGTTGTGAGCGAGCGACCGATCGAGCGTTCAGAGGTACTGCTGCGCGCGCGCGTGGTCGGCGGCTTGAAGCTCATCGATCGCGGTGAAGCCGATGACAAGATCATCGCCGTGCTCGAAGGCGATTACGTGTGGGACAAGGTTCTCGAGCTCAACGAACTACCGCCTGTGCTCGTCGAGCGCCTCGAGCACTACTTCAGCACGTACAAGCTCGTGCCCGGGCAGCCCTCCAAAATGCAGATCACGGGCAAGTACGGCTACGAGCACGCGGCGAAAGTCATCGAAGCGTCGCGCGCCGACTATCGCCACACGTTCGGCGCCCTCGAGTGACGCGAAGCTAACTACCCGACGGCACTCAATACCTCAAGCGCGACGCGCTCCGCCGACTCGAGCGCACCTTCCATACCGCGCGAACCGATCGCGGTGTGCTCGCCACAGAAGAACAAGCGCTGGTGCGGTGTGGCCATCGTGTTGGCGAACGCGGTCACTTGGCCCGGCGCGTAGATGGCCCAGTCGCCCGCAGCAAACGGATCGAGCGCCCACGAGTGATGCGCTGCCACTTCGAGCAAACCCTTGGACGCCGGCCGTAGCCGCGCGTACTCGGCGAGCACTAACTGTTTGGCAGCGCTAGCACCGAGACGATCGAAATACTGGGCATTCAGCCCGCGTGCCCACACGGTGAGGCTCGTCACCTCGTCGTCGGTCTTGCCGAAGCGTTGCGCGAGTACCATGCCGAGCGGGCCGTCGGTCCACATGCCGGGATGCAGTCCGTCTTGCTGCCAGAAGGGCTTTTTGGCTACCAAGTGGAATTGCGTGATCGGAATGTAGTTGAGCGTCTTGATGGCCTTCGACTGCACCGGCGGCGGTTCGGGGCTAATCGCCACGTGCCGCAGCGTGGAGAACGGCATCGAGCTCACCACCGCCTTCGCGCGATAGCTGCTGCCATCGGCGCAGCGCACGGTCGCACCCGTGTCGTCGAGATCGATCGCTTTGACGGTTTTGCCAAACAACAAATCGCCCTTCAGCGACTTCGCCATCGCTATCGGCAAGTTTTGATTGCCGCCCTTGTAGGCACCGATGAACGGCACCGGGCGCGCGGCCGGCGCCGCGCCACTCGCTTGCGCGGGCGGTGTAACCGGGCCTGACGGCGCTGACGGCGCGGCGCTGGCAGTCGCACCGGCTGGCGCAGTCGCTTGCGCGGCGCCACTGCGCGAGAAAGCGCCCAGCGCATTGCGGTTCACGGTTTGCCAATGATCGGCAAAGGCCTGCTGCAGCAACGACACATCGTGCGATGTGGTGCCGTACGCGATGTTCGTTTCGTAGCCCAATCGAATGGCCTCTTCCGAGGCACCAGCCGATACGAGGAAGTCGTGTACCGAGATGTCGTACGGCGCGAACTTCGGGTTGTGCCACTCGTCCAGTTCCTTGAACGGAAACTTCTCCTTGAAGATGGCATCGGACCAAGCCCACGGCGCCAGCGCGCGCTGTGCGCCCACGAACGGATTGCGCGGATGATTAGGCCATTCCTTGAGCGCCACGTGCTCGCCGCCGATGAACAACTCTTGACCCGCCCGCGCAAAAAAACGCGGCGCAAGGTTCACCACTTCGACGCCGTGCTTTTCACCCGCAGCGATCATGCGGCCATATGCGCCCGCGATCGTGTTGCCGCCCGCTTCGGGATGCCCGGGCACGTCGAACAACGAATACACGCGACCGCCGATGCGCTTGCTACCTTCTAACAACAGGACACGTAGCCCGTTCTCCTCGAGTGTCAGTGCGGTTTCGATGCCCGACAAGCCAGCGCCGATGACGATGACGTCGACCGTCGCAGCAGCCTGCGTGTAGCCAATGCGGGGCAGGGTAGCTGCAACGGCCAGTGCGGCCGACGAAGCGACAAATTGGCGGCGCGATAGCGTCGACTCGATGGGCATACGATTGGCTCTCCGGAGAAAAAGGGGACGTCTCACTTCTTACGCTCGCGCCGCACGGACGGCAACGGTGTTGATGATCGATGCCTCTACGCGGTCACCCGGCCGCGCGGCTGCGCGCGCTGTAGCGCATTACTGCGGCGGCCAACACGGCGGCAGTCGGCGCCAAGAAATACGCGAGTGCATCGAAATGCACTGGCAGCGTATGGCCCAGCCATGCGCCGAGCGCGAACGCGGGAATGCCCGCCACGAGTCCATGCAGCAACGGACTGCCGGCGCCGAGCACGCCTGCCCAGACGCCGGCAAGGCATTGCACTAGGCCCCACGCTGCGCCTGGGTCGGCTGGGTGGTCCGGCCGCGTGCCGAGGTCGTACTTGGCCAAAACAAGTGCGCCACCGACTGCCGACAGTAACGCACCCACCGCCATCGCGATGGGCCGCAGACCGCGCGGCTTAGGCGCGGTGGGCTCTACTGGCGCTGACATAGCAACACTTTTGGGTCGGTAATCGCGCCTACGACGAAGCGTTGACCAAGGCTTGCTGCGACGCTGCCCGCCGAGATCTCCTCGCCCGCATTGACGTAGATAGTCGTTAGTCGTGAGCCCTCGGGTGCCGCGGGGTCGTAACGCATAATCGTGGTGGGCGCGCGCTTCGCGGCATCGCCGAAGCTGCGAATGAGCGCCAACGTTTTGGCATGGAGTGCAATCCACACAGCGCCATCTTCGGCGACGTTGAGATTATCGGGCGCACCCGGTAGCGGCACGGATTCCACGAGTTCGATCGCTCCCGTCGCGAGGTCGCGCTCGTAGATGCGTAACGCCTTGCCCATCGTTTCGGCCACATAGAGCCGAGTGGTGTCCGGCGACAGCGCGATACCCGAGGCCGACTTCAAGCGCTCGTCGACGATGCGCGCTTCGCTGCCGTTGTAATACACCAGTGTCGCGAGCCCGCGTCGGAACGCAAACTCTTGGAATCGCTCGAAGCCATTTTTCGCGCCACTGTCATTTGCCAAATAGAACTGTTTGACGCCGAGCGCGGCGATGGCATTCGGTCGCACGAACAGAGGATCGGTCACGGTTTCCATCGGTACGAAAGCGCCGGAATCGTTGCGCTCCAAGATCTCGACGGTGTGTGGTTTGCCGGGCGGATGGCTGATCACGAACAGGCGCGGCGGACCCGTTAGCGGCCGCGTGAAGCTCATGCCATGCGGACGAAATTCGGGCGGCTCGAACGCCAGCGCAGGCCGTGCACGCGGTTGCGACACATTGAGATCGAGCAGCATGATGGTGCCCGCGACATCGCGTTGTTCCACGATGGCACGGCGATCGAGATACGACAAATAGGCGATGCCGCGCTCACGGTCGAGTTGAATGTCTTCCGCGCTTGCATCTAGTGGGAGCGCAGTGCACGTGCCGGCGAACTGCGGCTCTAACGCGGTGAACTGGCCACCATGCCGCAAGAAATCAAACGCGAGCGCACCGACTGCGAGCAGCACGACCGCAAGGACGACGCCGAGAATCTTCACTATACGCTTCATACGTGCTTTCCATGCGCGGGCACCGAGTCACGCGCGTAACGCCGCTAGCTTACCGAAAGCGGCGACTTGCGATACCGTTGCGCTCCATGAAAACGCATTCCGGCATTTTGGTGGCCACGCTAGTGGCTTTCGGATTCCACGGCGGCACAGTACAGGCTAAGCCTGCTGCACAGACGGCCAGCAAGCGTGTCATCACCCACGAAGACGTGTGGCTGATGAAGCGAATCGGCGCTCCGCAACCCAGCCCCGACGGCAAGTGGTTAGTGGTGTCCGTGGCCGAGCCATCTTACGAGGAGTCCGCGCAGTTTTCGGACTTGTGGTTGATCGGCACTGATCGCAGCGCACCGGCACGGCGCCTCACGTCCACTCGCCGCGGCGAATCCAGTGTCACTTGGAGCCCTGACAGCCGCCGCATCGTGTTCAGCACACAGCGCGAGGGTGACGATAGCCCACAGCTCTACCTGCTCGATCTCGCGGCCGCGGGTGAGGCACAGCGCGTCACCCAGCTCACGCTCGGGGCACGCCTGCCGATGTTTTCGCCCGACGGTCGCAAGCTCCTCTTCCAGAGCGTCGTCTATCCGGGCGCGAAGTCCGAGGCCGACAACAAGCGGCTTGATGCCGAGCGTAAGGCCCGTAAGTGGAATGCGCGCATTTACGAAGGTTTCCCGATTCGTAACTGGGACAAGTGGCTCGATGAGCGAGCGACGCACTTGTTCGTGCAGGAGATTGCTGCGGATGGCGCGCCGGTCGGTGCGCCGCGCGATTTGTTCGCCGGCACACAGCTCGCGGCGCGGCCCGGGTTTTCCGGCCGCTTGGGCGATGGCAGCGAAGACTTCGATGCGACGTTCACGCCGGATAGCAACGGCGTGGTCTTCGCGGCAACCACTAACCGCGATGCCACAGCCTACGCGTTCACGAATTCCTCGCTCTACAAGCTTGCGCTGTCGGGTGGTGAGCCCGAGTTGTTAGTAGATGGCAACGCTAGCTTCGGCCGGCCGCGGTTCAGTGCCGACGGCAAGACACTCTACGTGTTGCACGAAGCCATAAACTCGATGACTTACAATCTGACGCGACTCGCGGCCTTCGATTGGCCCGGCATCGGTACGCCGCGCATCGTCACAGCGGCGCTCGATCGTGCGGTGTCGAGTTACGCAATTTCGCCGGATTCGCGCACCGTGTTCATCACGGCTGAGGACGCCGGGTACGAGAAGCTGTACCGCTTCAGTGCCGCAGGCGGCGTCGCGACGGAATTGTTTGCCGTGGGGTCGGGCGTCATCACGAACATCGCGATTCCGCAGCGTGCGAAACAGCTCGCGATCTACGGCACTTGGGAGAGCGCCGTATCGCCAGCGGAAGTGGCTGCGATTACGTCGACGTCGGGTGCGGTTCTGCCACTCACGCAGTTCAATCGGGCTCGTGCGGCCGCGCTCGATTTGCAGCCGGTCGAGCATTTTTGGTTCACGAGCTCCAAAGGACGCCGCATTCACAACATGATCGTGCGCCCGCCGAATTTCGATCCGCGCAAGCAGTATCCGCTGGTCGTCTTGATCCATGGCGGACCGCACACCATGTGGCGCGATCACTTTTTTCTGCGCTGGAACTATCACCTGATCGCTGCGCCGGGCTATGTCGTCCTGCTAACTAACTACAGTGGTTCGACCGGCTTCGGTGAAGCACAGGCGCAGACGATCCAAGGCGATCCACTCAAGACGGCCGGTGACGAAACGAACGAGGGTGCCGATGAGGCTATCAAGCGCTATGCGTTCATCGATAGCACGCGGCAATGTGCCGGCGGCGCAAGCTACGGTGGCCACTTGTCCAACTGGCTACAAGCGTCGACGACGCGGTATCGGTGCCTCATCAGCCACGCGGGCCTGGTGAATCTCGAGTCCCAATGGGGCACGAGCGACACGATTTACAGTCGGGAGATCAACAATGGCGGCCCGCCGTGGGAACAAGGCCCTGTGTGGCGCGAGCAGAACCCGATTCGGTATGCCGCGCGCTTCAAAACGCCGACACTGGTCACGATCGGCGAGCAGGACTTTCGTGTTCCGCTCAACAATTCGCTCGAGTATTGGAGTGCGCTCCAGCGGATGCGCGTGCCGAGCCGGCTCGTCGTGTTTCCGGACGAGAACCATTGGGTGCTCAAGGGTGAGAACAGCAAGGTGTTCTATCGCGAATTGGCCGATTGGTTGGGCAAGTACCTAAAAGACGCGCCGACGTCATGAGGGCGGCGTCGTGCGTGTGGCACGCTCGGCGCGGATGCGCCGAACCGTAAACGCCGTGAAGAGCCCGATGACACCGACCAGCGCTGCCATCAGTACGGCGAGCCACCAGTGGAAACGCCACGCTTCGAGCAGCGCCCAGCCGACGCCGATCGGCGTAGTGACGAGTAAAATGGGCTTGGCGATTTGCACGATCCCCTCGCAGGCGCTGGTGCTGCGGGCTGCAGCGCCAGTCAGGGGATTGTAGCGCGGCGCGCACGAGAGCAGTGTCCCGTGCGCGCCGGCGGGGTCTTGTTAGTGATTAGTTCGGAATCAAAACACGATCGATGACGTGAATCACGCCGTTCGACGCCTGGACGTCCGCGGTCACGCGCGCCTCATTCACGCGCAAACGGCCGCGAACGAGTGCGGTGCGCACTTCGGCACCGGCTACCGTATCCGCATTACGCGTGCGCTTGAGTTCGTCCTCGGACAGCGCCTTGCCTGCGACGACGTGGTACGTCAGCACCTTGACGAGCTTGTCCTTGTTTTCAGGCTTGAGCAGGTCTTCGACCGTGCCCGCCGGCAGCTTCGCGAAGGCCTCGTCCGTCGGGGCGAATACGGTGAACGGGCCTGTGCCAGCCAGCGTGCTCGTCAGTCCGGCTGCTTCGATGGCCGCTACCAGGGTGTTGAACTGCCCCGCCTGCTTGGCGACGGACAGAACATCGGCTCGCGGGGCGGCAGTGGACTCGGCAGCGACGCTTGATGTACCAGGGAGCGCGACGCCGAGTAGGGCGAGCGCCGCGGAAGCCGAAATAAATACCTTGCGAATCATTTAGTTAACCTCAGTTTTCTGCTGCAGCCGGCATGGCGCCGTGTGCAGGTGTGCGAGCGGGGGCTTGGATAGTGCGGAAACAGGATGACAAGCCGGACGGAGTCTGTCAAGATCTTGTACAGCAACAAGGTGTACAAACAATGAACAGACCGGCGTATGAAGAAGTCCGCATGAGCCACTTCTCGATCAAGGCAGTGTCCCAAGCCACCGGCCTGTCGGTTGAAACGCTGCGTGCGTGGGAGCGGCGCTATGAAGTCGTGCGGCCGTCGCGCGACTCTGCCGGGCGTCGAACCTACAGCGCGGCGGACGTCGCGCGCTTGCGCCTGCTACGCGCCGCAACTGAAGTGGGCCACACGATCAGCAAGCTCGCGCCGCTCACGGACGAAGAACTCGCCAAACTCGTACAACAGTCGGGTGGCATGGCGCGCCCCATGTCGCGCTCGGCATCGTTCGTCGAGCGAGCGATTGAAGCCGCCGAAGCGTCCGACCCGACGGGCGTCGAAGAAATTCTGATTTCGGCAATCGCGTTGCTGCCGCCGAATGAAGTTGCGCATCACGTCATTTCGCCACTGGTGTTCGAAGTGGGTGAGCGCTGGCATCGCGGCGAGCTCTCGATCGCGCAAGAGCACATGGTCACCGACATCGTGCGGCGCCTGGTGATTTCTGTGTCGCGCGGCTATTTGCGCAGCGACAACAGCCCGTGCCTCGTGCTCGCCACCATGTCAGGCGAGCGTCACGAGCTCGGTATCCTGTTGTGCGGGTGGCTCGCGGCAGCACGTCGAATCCGCACGCATTATCTCGGTAGCGATTGCCCGGCCGATGAAATCGCCCGGTTTGCGCTTGAAGTGGAAGCACGTGCCGTGCTGCTTTCGCTCGTCATGCCGGAGTCGCAAGTGGCGGCGATCGAGCAATTGAACACATTGGCTAGCAAGCTCGCTGGCAAAGCCGAGATTTGGATCGGCGGTGGCGCTGCGCGCGAACTCAAGTCGGACAGCGTGCCGCGCGGCTGTGTGGTGCTGCCGACAGCGTTCGACTTCGAGCAGCGGCTCGATTTGATCCTCACTTCGGGCTGACCGCCGCTTTCCTGATGGCGCACGCCGACAGGGTTGACGTCTTGTTCGCAAGCTCGTCAACCTAGGCGGCATTACTGCGTTTTCCGCCGTTAGGGAGTCGGCATTCCAGGCGGCGCCGGAGGTCCTCAACAATGCTATGGCGTAGAGCATCGATCGCGGCGGTGGCCGCGCTGACATCCTTTCTCGCAGCGTGCGGCGGTGGAGGCTCGTCTGACAGCGCACCGCCGAGCCCACCTCCGCCACCGCCGCCCGTCAATGTCACGAAGGCGGAGGCCTACCGCTTCCTCAACCAAGCGACCTTCGGCGCAACGGAGGCCGAGGCATCCCGTCTGATCGCGCTTGGCGATGCGTCGAACGCGTACTCGCGTTGGCTCGACGCTGAGATCGCAAAGCCAGCGTCCGTGCAATTGCCGGAAGTGCAGGCGGCCTACCAAGCGCTGACGCAGCCCGTGACCAACATCGGGCAACTGCACGCCACGCGCGTCGACATGTGGTTCCGCAATGCCGTGCGCGGCAACGATCAACTGCGGCAACGCGTGGCGTGGGCTTACTCGCAGATCTTCGTCGTGGGTCAGTCGACCTTGCAGAACCTGCCGTTCGCGACCGCCGACTATTACGACATGTTGGCGCGCAATGCTTTCGTCAATTTTCGTCAGTTGTTAGAAGACATCACGTTGCACCCAGCGATGGGCGTGTACCTGTCGATGCTGGGCAACCAAAAGCCGAATCCGGCGCGAAATATCCGGCCGGACGAGAACTACGCGCGCGAAGTGATGCAGTTGTTCTCCATTGGGCTCGTGCGGTTGAACATCGATGGCACCGTGCAAACCGACGCGGGTCAGTCGATCCCCACGTACGATCAGGCCGTGATCGAGGGCTTTGCGCACACCTTTACTGGTTGGCGCTGGGCCGGTGCCGCAAACTTCAACCAAGCGCGCGCGACGCTCACGAACCAAGTGCAGAGCATGCAGGCTTACCCTGAGCAGCACGACACTGGCGCGAAGAAGCTCTTGTCGTACCCCGGCGCGGCGCTCACGCAGATTCCCGCGCGGGATCCAGCGCAACCCGCTCAGGATTTGCGCGATGCGCTCGACAACATTTTCAATCACCCGAACGTCGGGCCGTTCCTCGCGAAGCAGCTCATTCAACGGCTGGTGACGAGCAATCCGTCGCCGGCGTACGTCGAGCGCGTGGCGCGAGTATTCAACGCGAATTCGGCGGGCGCGCGCGGCGATCTCGCAGCAGTGGTCCGCGCGATCCTGCTCGATAGCGAAGCCCGCACGGCACCTGCCAACGCGAATGCCGGCAAACTGAAGGAGCCCCTGCTGCGCGTCACGCAATTGTGGCGCGCCTATGACGGACGCGCGCAGAGCGGTCGCTATGTCAACACCAATCCAGTCGCGAACTTTGGTCAAGGGCCGCTGCAGAGTGCCTCGGTGTTCAACTTTTACAGCCCGTTCTACGCGCCGCCGGGCGAGATTGCGAACCAGAATCTCGTCGCCCCTGAGCTGCAGATCGCGACGGAGTACCAGAACACGGTGGTAACTAACTACTTGTATGGCCAAGTGTTCGGGCGAAACTCCACCTCGACGACGGGCATCAACGCCGACACGATCGTGATCAACATTGCCGACGAGGTGGCGCTGGCTGCAGATCCGCCCGCGCTCGTCACCAAGATTGCGGACAAGCTGTTAGCCGGTAATATCTCCTCGACGCTGCGCACGGAGGCCGAGCAGCAAGTGGCGCGCTATCGCGCGTCGACGAGCAACCCGCAGGCGGGGCTGGCCGTAGCGGAAGCGCTATGGCTCATCGTCAGTTCACCCGAGTACGCGCTGCAGCGCTGAACGCGCGAGGACTCTGTTATGGAACGTATCACTCGACGTCGATTCCTTCGCGCCGCAGCGGCTGGCGGAACAGCGTATGCGCTGGCCCATACGCCTGGCGTGTCGTTCGCACAGATGACCGGTGGTAACACGCTGCCGGGCTACAAAGCCCTTGTATGCGTGTTCCTGTTCGGTGGTAACGACTCTTGGAACATGTTGGTGCCGAGTAGTCAGGCCGAGTACGACGTGTACGCGGCCACGCGCGGCGGCGTGCAATCGACCGGCGGCTTGGCCGTGGAGCGCTCGACGCTGCTGCCACTCAACCTCGCAGTGCCCGACCCACGCGGTTGGCAGTTCGGCTTGAATCCAGCGATGCCGGGACTCGCCGAGTTGTTCAATGCGGGGCGTTGCGCTGCGGTTGCGAACGTTGGACCGCTGATCGCGCCGACGTCGCTCTCCGCCTATCGTGCACAGTCGGTGGGGTTGCCGCCGCAACTGTTCTCGCATAACGACCAGCAAGACCAATGGCATTCACTGCGCGGGCGAACGCCCTCGAAGTCGGGCTGGGCGGGTCGTGTTGCGGATGTGTTGGCGGCACAAACGGCGGCTCAACAGATTCCGTTGAACGTGTCGTTGTTCGGCCAAACGTTGTTCCAGGCGGGCGAGACCGCAGTGCCGTACACGATGGGTGCCGCCGGCCCCACCACCTTTACGGGCCTCGGCACCACGGGCCTCGCGCAAGGCCGCCGCCAAGCGTTCACGAATGTTTTGAATGCAACTTACGGCACGATCTACGAGCGGGGTTTCGCGAACGTGCAGCGGCGCGCCGTGCAGAGCGCTGAGCTCGTCACTGGAGCGCTGCAAGCAGCGCCCGAACTCACCGCGTTGCCGAACTCGCCCACGCCGGCGCTCTCAAACCTCGCGACTCAGTTGCGTACGGTCGCGAAGCTCATCGCCGTTCGCGATCGCTTGCAGATGTCGCGGCAGGTGTTCTTCGTCGCCGTTGGGGGCTTCGACACACACGACGATCAGAATAACGACCAGCCGACGTTGCTCGCGACGGTGAGCGATGCGCTGAAACGTTTCTACGATGCAACCGTGCAACTCGGGGTGTCCCAGAACGTCGTCGCCTTCACGCAGTCTGACTTCGGGCGCACGCTCACGTCGAATGGCGATGGCACGGACCATGCTTGGGGCGGCGTGCAGTTGTTAGTCGGCGGCGGTGTGCAAGGCGGACGCATCTACGGTACGTATCCATTGCTGCGAATCAA
>CAYUIT010000007.1:0-115804 GCA_964444835.1 uncultured Steroidobacteraceae bacterium | reverse complement strand
ACGCGGCGTTAGTGGAGCAGGCCGCCGCCGCCAGTCAGTCGATGGCGGAGCAGGCACGCTCGCTCAGCGAGTCGATGGCTAAGTATCGCGTTGCGGATGCAGCTAACGACTTACTACTGGACCATCGCAGCAGTCAACACACGTTGGCCAGAGCTGCTGGCGCAAACTGATACCAGAGAATGCATTGGCACGCAGCGGAACAAGAAAGATCGCATCGGACGCGAAACTGAATGTTTCTTCGGATGAACTCATGAATAGATGGTTCAAGCGAGACAACGAGCGTGATACAGCCCATCGGGGGCTGGCGTCTTCTTGTGCTCGTTCGACACAGAGGATCTTACGATGACATCTCCTAGCTCCAACCCGCGAAAGAAATCGAATCGCGGCCCATTTGCATGGTTCGACAACAAGTCAGTCAGCACCAAGATGATCACCGGCATCGTCACGATGATCGTGCCGATCGTGATTCTGGCGGGCTTGCTGCTACAGACCAAGGTTGCGTCAATCCAGTTCACACGCAGTGAGCTCGAGGGCCTGCGCTATCTCGAACCCCTCACGGATGTCACGCTCGCGGTAGCTCGGCATCGAGGCGTAGCCGCACTCAATGCAGCATCGGGAGGGTCACGCGCGAAAGAAATCGAAAGCACCGCCCGCGAAGTCGACGCTGCTGTCGATCGTGTCACGGCAATTCACGCTGAGATCGGCGCGCAATTTGGTCTGACGAACGAGTGGGACGTGCTCAAGTCTGAGTGGCAGAAAGTGCGTGCACTCGAGGGTACAGCCAGCGAATCTGTCGAGGCACACACGACGCTCGTCACCAACTTGCTGGGACTGGCATCACGCGTTGCCGCCGCATCGAATCTGATCCTGGATCCAGAGGCAGCGCCGTACTCACTGATCGATGCGGCCATCATCAAGATGCCGCGCGCGTTGGAGCGCTTCTCAGAAGCACAAGCCGTCATCGCCACTCCCATTGAGTCGGGTCAGGACTCCGAGAAGCAGGAGAAGTACGTCGATATTCATGAGTTGGTCGCGATAGGGTCTTCGCGGACTGAAGACGTGTTGCTGGGTTTCGATGAAGCGATGCGCGCGTCGGACGCGATCGGCGCTACCATGAAGCCGCTACTGGCCGAGCTACGCGCTGCGGCGCTCAATTGCGACGATGTCGTGCATGAAGTGGTGCCGAAAGGCGGCACCGACGTCGCATTCGCTGCCGATCGCGTGCTTGAAGCCGTCGATCGAGTACAAAAGGCTGCGATCAACGTCGAGCGTACGGCGGCTTCCTTACTCAGGGAGATGTTGCAAGCGCGTGTCGATGCGGATCGCCGGTCGCTAATCATCAGCATGGCGTCGTCGCTCGTGATCATTCTGTTCGCGGCGTTCATGGCGTGGCGTATGGGTGCCGTCGTTGGTCGTCGCGCGAAGTACGCGCTCGCGGTTCTCGAGCGTATCGGTAGTGGCGCGCTCGACAATGAGATCGTGGTGCGCAGCAGCGACGAGATGGGCCGCATCCTCGATGGCCTCAACCATATGCAAACCGATCTCCGAACGCGCATCGAGCGTGAGCGCGAGGTGGCGCGAGTCAATGAGCGGATCAAACAAGCGCTCGATTCTTCTGGCGCAAGCGTCATGATCACGGACCAAGATCTCAACATCATTTATGTGAACCGCTCGGCGACCAGCTTGATGGCCTCGGCCGAGTCGCAGTTCCGGCGGGAGCTGCCGGCGTTCGAAGCCTCGAAGGTGTTGGGGTCGTCGATCGACGTATTCCACAAGAATCCGGCACATATGCATCGCTTGCTGAAGGAGCTCAGCAAGACCTACGTCACCGACTTGCGTATCGGCGGTCGGCCCATGCGCCTCATCGTGAACCCAGTGACAGATCCGGAAGGGCAGCGCATTGGCACGATGATCGAGTGGATCGATCGCACGATGGAAACGGCGGCGCAGGAAGAGGTGGCTAGCCTCGTGACCGCCGTGAGCGACGGCGCACTCGATACGCGTGTCACGGTCGAGGGCAAAACTGGGTTCTACAAGGTGCTCGCAACAGGATTGAATGCGCTGGTCGACAATGTGGCCGCAGTGGTTGCGGACGTTCAAAGCATGGTACACGCCGCGAACGAAGGCGACCTAACACGTCGGATGACGGTGGAAGGCAAGCGGGGCTTATATGTCCGGCTAGGCAACGGTATCAATGCGCTCGTCGAGAACATGTCGGGCGTCGTCCACAAGGTCAAGTCGGCTGCGAACGAGGTTTACCGAGGCGCCGAGGAAATCTCGGCTGGTAACCAGAATCTGTCGCAGCGCACCGAGGAGCAAGCGTCTTCGCTTGAGGAAACGGCTTCGTCGATGGAGCAGATCACGGCGACCGTCAAGCAATACGCCGAGAATGCCGGCCAAGCGAACCAACTAGCGCAAGCGGCTCGCGCTCAAGCCGACAAGGGCGGCCAGGTCGTGTCGCAAGCGGTCAAGGCGATGTCAGAAATCAACGCATCGTCAAAGCGCATCGCGGACATCATCGGCGTCATCGACGAAATCGCATTCCAAACGAACTTACTTGCGTTGAACGCCGCGGTCGAAGCGGCGCGCGCTGGCGAGCAAGGCCGCGGCTTCGCTGTGGTTGCAGGCGAGGTGCGCAATCTGGCCAGCCGCAGCGCGACGGCGGCGAAAGAGATCAAGGAGCTCATCCAAGACAGCGTCAAGCGAGTCGAGGATGGCTCGTCGCTCGTCATGCAATCGGGTACCACGCTCGAGCAGATCGTGCTCGCCGTGAAGAAGGTCACTGACATCGTCGGCGAGATTTCCTCGGCCGGTCGCGAGCAATCGGCCGGAATCGAGCAGGTGAACAAGGCGGTGATGGTGCTCGACGACTTAACGCAGCAGAACGCTGCATTGGTCGAAGAAGCCGCTGCCGCGAGTCAATCGATGGCCGATCAGGCACGCATGCTGAATGAGGCCATGGCGCGATATCGGGTAGCAGACGGCAATGCAGCTGAAGCAGTCGAAACGTCAACCACATTCGCACGCGCGGCGAACGGATAGGAGTGATCGAGAATGGCACGCGTATTAGCAGTAGATGATTCGGCGTCAATGCGACAACTTGTCGCCGCGACGCTGCAAGCCGCCGGACACGACGTCGTGTCCGCTAGCGACGGTGTCGAGGCGCTCACGCTCGCTCGGGGCGAAGTGGTCGATATCGTGATCACCGACGTGAATATGCCCAACATGGACGGCATCACTCTGGTTCGTGAGTTGCGGCAGCTTCCAGCCTATAAGTATGTGCCGCTATTGATGCTAACGACTGAATCCAGTCAGGAGAAAAAGCTGCAAGGCAAGGCAGCAGGGGCCACAGGATGGATCGTCAAGCCGTTCAATCCAGAGCGTCTTCTCGCCACCGTTGCCAAAGTCGTTAGCTAATCAGCGAAGCCCTCCACAATGACATCCGTGTCACAAGACGCGCACATCGTCGCGGCGCACATTACGCGCGCGGTCTCCGATGCGTCGGGCAACATGCATGCGCTGGCCGCACGCGTTGCCGAGATTGCAGCCCTCGCTGCCGCCCTCCAGGGGCGAGCGCCATCCGAGAATGATCTCGCGTCGCTCGAGCGGATCGAAAGCGCGGCCCAGTCGGCGCTCTACCACATGCAGGCACATGACCGGCTCGTGCAGGACTTGGCGTCGGCGTGTGAGGTGTTAGGAGCACCGATGCCTGGGATGCCGCAGCGTGGTCGCGCAGCGGTGTTAGACGCAGGTGCCGATCGCGGCTCGATCGAATTGTTCTGATCCTACGGATTCCAGGAAGCGTTCTAATGGTACAAAGTGCAGCACAGCCGATCTTGGGGATTCGCCCCAAGGAGTTCGTGCTGACCGACGCCGAGTTCGCCGAGATTCGCCGCCGCGTGAAGGCGCAATCCGGTATCGCGCTCGGCGAGAACAAGCGCGAGCTGGTTTACGGCCGGTTGTCGCGGCGCCTGCGTGCTCTCAATCTCGACAACTTCACCGAATACCTTGCAGTCCTCGACGACGGCAATGAGCAAGAGCTGGTGGAATTCTGTAACGCGATCACGACCAACCTGACGTCGTTCTTTCGTGAGAACCACCACTTTGAGTACCTGCGTAATGAAATCCTGTTGCCGCGTGTTGCAGCTGCTGGCAGCTCTCGCCGTATGCGGATATGGTCGTCGGCCTGCTCGAGCGGCGAGGAACCCTACTCGATCGCGATGACGATCTGTGAGGCCATCCCGGATGTGCGCCGTTGGGACATCAAGATTCTGGCGACGGACATCGACTCGGATATGGTGGCGCGCGCGAAGCGCGGAATCTACAACGCCGAACGCGTGAATGGCGTCGATCGTGAGCGCTTGCGACGCTTCTTTCGCCCAGTGAACCATGAGGGCTCGACGGCGCACCAAGTCACCGACGAAATCAGCTCACTGGTTACCTTCAAGCAGCTCAATCTGATGCATCCGCTGCCCGTGCGCGGTCCGTTCGACGTGATCTTCTGTCGTAATGTCGTCATCTATTTCGACAAGGAGACGCAGCGCGATCTGTTCGCGCGCTTCTCGCCGTTGCAGCAGCCTGGCCAAATCCTGTTCTTGGGGCACTCGGAGAGCCTATTCAAAGTGTCCGACGATTGGGAACTCATTGGCAAAACGATCTATCGCCGGCGGGCTGCATGAAGAGCCTTGCCAGCTTCGGGGCGACGACCAAGCCGAAAGAGGCTCTGCCTGGGTTCGCCCATATCGGTCGGCATTGGGATCGCGAGCAACGCCTGTGGTCGGCCAAGATCTTGCCTGGCCAGTATTACGTGACGCGTAACGATGAACTCATCGATACGGTGTTGGGTTCATGTGTGTCGGCTTGCATCCGCGACCCGGTGGCGCGCGTCGGTGGCATGAACCATTTCATGTTGCCTGAAACACAATCGCAAACTAACAACTCGTGGCTCGATCCCAAAGAAGGTCTCGCGACGCGCTACGGCAGCTTTGCGATGGAAAGCTTGATCAATGACTTGCTCAAGCATGGCGCGCAACGCTCACGGCTGGAAGTAAAGTTGTTTGGCGGCGGACGCATTCTCGATTCGATGATCGATGTCGGCGCGCGCAACGTGGCGTTTGCCCGCGAATTCGTACGTCTCGAAGGATTCGCTGTCGCGTCAGAGGATCTCGGTGACATTTTTCCGCGCAAAGTCGTCTATGACCCGATCTCGGGTCGCGTTCGCGTGAAGCGACTCAACGCATTGGACCGTGCGCAGGTGGCAGGCGAGGAGCGCAGCTACGCCGCTACCGTGGCGCACCAGTCCGAGGGCAACGATGTCGAGCTGTTCGATTGAGTGGTGACAGGAACTCGCAACCATGGCAACCCCCAACAGGAAGATCAAAGTGTTCTGCATCGACGACTCGTCGATGGTGCGGCAATTGCTCACGGAGATTTTCTCCTCACAACCCGACTTTGAAGTCGTAGGTACCGCGCCCGACGCGTTCATCGCACGCGAGAAGATCAAGCAAACGAACCCCGACGTCCTCACGCTCGACGTCGAGATGCCGCGCATGGACGGCTTAACGTTTTTGCGCAATTTGATGCGCTTGCGCCCCATGCCAGTCGTGATGGTGTCATCTTTGACCGAAAAGGGTGCCGAAGTGACGCTCGATGCGCTCGCCGTGGGTGCAGTCGATTTTGTCGCGAAGCCCAAGCTCGACGTAGCCGGAACGTTGCGCGACTACAGCGACGAGCTTTGCTCCAAGGTTCGAATGGCGGCCGCAGCGACTGTACGAACCTACGTTGGCTCGAGCGCGAGCCCCGCAAGCGCCGCGATCGCGCCCAAATACGGCGCGGATGCGATCCTCGCGAAAGCGAGCCCGCTGACGCACATGCGTACGACGGATCGCTTGATCGCGATCGGCGCGTCGACCGGTGGCACGGAGGCTATCAAGGAAGTGCTGATGGGATTGCCGCCGGACATGCCAGGTATCGTGATCACGCAGCACATACCGAAAGCCTTCAGCGGTCCGTTTGCCAAGCGCATGGATAGCATGTGTGCGTTGACCGTGTTTGAAGCGGAGAACGGTCAGCAGATCATGCCCGGACACGTTTACATTGCACCGGGCGATCAGCACTTGTTAGTCGTACGCGACGGTGCTCGCTATGTGTGCCGCTTGGACGACGGTGTGCCAGTCAATCGCCACAAGCCCTCGGTCGATGTGCTGTTCCGTTCGGTCGCGCAGGCGGCGGGGCGTAACGCGATCGGCGCGCTGCTCACCGGAATGGGTAAGGATGGAGCGATTGGCTTGAAGGAGATGCTCGAGGCCGGCGCTCACACTATTGCTCAAGACGAGACGACGAGCGTGGTTTGGGGCATGCCCGGGGAAGCGGTCGCCATCGGTGCGGCGCAGCATGTCCTACCGCTCGATCGAGTGGCTACCAAGCTGAGTGCACTCGCCGAACAGCTCGACATTACTCGCACGGGCACGCGCGGCTAACATATTCCAGCTGCCATCTGTGACGCACTACCCACTCGGGTTTCTCGCAGGTCAAGTCCGTATGGACTGAGCCGATGCCGTAGGAGAGACCGAGGAGTGATCGATGTCCGCCTCAACAGCCCCAACTTCGGGAGCGAACCCGGCCAACGTGGCTTTCGAGTTTGTTCAGGAACTCGCGAGTGATCTGTCGGCCGGCAAGCTCGAGCTTCCGAGCTTTCCAGAGATCGCATTGCGTGTTCGCAAGGCGCTGGCCAATGAAGACGTCCTGATCGATCAGGTCATCAAAATCATCAGCTCTGAGCCCGCACTGGCTGCGCGGCTATTGCAACTGGCGAATTCTGCTGCGCTGAGTCCGGGTGGGCGCCGAGTCGTCGATCTGCGCGCAGCAATGGCGCGCATCGGCTTCAATATGGCGCGCAGCGCCACAATAGCATTCGCGATGTCGCAGCTTCGACGCGCCCAGGCTTTCAAGGGCCTCGAAAAGCCCTTCGCTCAGTTGTGGACCGAGAGCACACACGTTGCGGCACTGTCATTCGTATTGGCGCGTCGCATCGGCAACGTCAATGCCGATACCGCCATGCTCGCCGGTTTGTTGCACGGTGTCGGCAAGCTCTACATGCTGAGCAAGACGCCCCGATTTCCCAAGCTGCTAGCGGATCCGGCTCAGTATCAGCAGTTAGTGAGCAGTTGGCATTCGAACATTGCCAAAGCCGTACTCGAGAACTGGGAGATGGCCGAGGATATCGTCGTCGCCGTTCATACCTTCGAAGACCCTGATCGAGACCGGCCAGCGCCAGTGAACCTGGCCGATGTATTGGCGCTGGCCTCTTTAGTAGCAACTTTGCCGGGCGATCTCGAAGCGCTCGAAGTGGGCCTCGCCGAATCGCGCGACGCGCGTCGTCTGAATATCAATGCTGCAGCCTGCGCCGAGATCATGCAGGAATCGGCCGAGCAGATCGCCTCGCTGCGCCAAGCGCTGGGAGATTGAGGCATGGCGACGCCTGCAACCATGCTCGCCGGTGACGGCACGCAGACACCCTTGTTCACGTTCGTGCGCGCGTTGGCCACTGAACTCTCGCAGGGCAAGGTTGACTTGCCCTCGGTGCCGGATGTGGTAACACGCCTGCAAAAAGCGTTGGCGGAAGAGAATGTTACTAACGACACGGTCGTCCGGTTAGTAGGCGCCGAACCGGCGCTTGCCGGACGTCTGATGACGATTGCGAACTCCGCGGCCTTGAATGTCACGGGGCGACAAATTTCTGACCTGCGCACTGCAGTCGGCCGCGTCGGGTTCAATGTCGTGCGCTCAGCTGCCATGAGCTTTGCCGTCGAGCAGCTCAAGCTCGGTCGCGAATATCGCGCGATCGATAAGCCGCTAGACAGTCTGTGGCGGCGAAGCGTGACCATTGCGGCCCTGGCACATGTGATCGCGAGGCGCTTTACTACACTAAACTCAGACGCAGCACTGCTGTGCGGCGTGCTGTCCTGCGTGGGACGCATCTATATCTTGACGCGCACACTCCGCCATCCCGACCTGTTTGCTGATCAACTGGCCTATCAGGCGATCGTTCGCGATTGGCACGGCAACGTCGCCAAGGCGATTCTCGAGAACTGGCGCTTGCCGCCCGAGGTCGTGGCGGCGGTGGCGGATCACGAAGATCCTGATCGCGACGCACGCGGATCCCTGACGCTCACGGATGTGATGGCCGTGGCGTCGCTGCTCGGCAGCTTCACCGGGCCGAACTCGCTCGCGCAATGCGCCGCACCGCTACTGAAGCCGATGAAGCGGATGCAACTGGAACTCGATCAGTGCCAGGCAATCATTGATGAGTCGTCAGACGACGTCAACGCGCTGTGTGCGGCGCTCGGCGCACCACCGAGTAACTAACAATGACGGCGGCGCAGAGCAAAGTCGCAGATACTGCATCTTTGCATAATCTTGCTGAGCGCGATGCTGCTGCGCTCCGCAAAGCGCTCGACGAGCACCAGGCAGCCGGCGACACAGAGCTGCCATGCTTTCCGCAGACCGCGGTCAGGCTGCAACAATTGTTAGCCGATAACGAGGCTGACATCAGCCACATCACGCAAGTGATCACGTTCGATCCGGTACTGACGGGGCGCGTGCTGCAGCTCGCCAACTCGGCGGCGCTCAACACGACCGGTCGACGAATCGGCGATCTCAAGACCGCCATCGCGCGTATCGGCTTCGATCTGATCCGCAGCGCAGTGATCGCGCACGGTATGCAACAACTCGTACGTGCGACCGACAGCAACGAAATCCGCTCACGACTCGAGGCGCTCTGGGATCGCAGTGCATTGATGGCGTGTACCGCTTTCGTGTTGGCCAAGCGCTGTGAGGGCGTGAATCGCGATCATGCGATGCTCGCAGGCTTGTTGCATGGTGTCGGCAAGCTGTACGTGCTTACGCGAGCGTCTAAGCATCCCTTCGTGCTGCACGACAGACAGCGCTTTGCGGCAATCGAGCGGGAGTGGCATGGCCACTGCGCAAAGTCGATCCTGACTTCATGGCGGATCACGTCCGAAGTCATTTTCGCGATCGCCAATTACGAGAATCTCAATCGCGAAAAGGATTCGAGCGGCGATCTGGCGGATGTCTTGACGGTGTCTTACTTGCTCGTAGGCTACGTGGGTCGCCACGAAGCGTTGGCACCTGCGTTCGACAAGATCAAGTCGTTCGCGCGCCTCGGTTTGTCGTACGAGTCGCTCACTGCGACGATGCTCGAAGCGCAAGACGAGATCGAGGCGGTTCATCGCGGTCTAATCTAAATCCGTACACGCTTGTGATAGGCTTTTGCCCATGCAAGCGTTGTCGGTGCGAGGTCTCGTCAAGACCTATAAGAATGGGGTGCAAGCCCTGAAGGGGCTCGATCTCGAAGTAGAGCAAGGCGATTTCTTCGCGCTCCTCGGCCCAAACGGCGCAGGCAAGACTACCCTCATCGGCATCGTGACCTCGCTCGTGACCAAGACGGCGGGCACGATCACCGTGTTTGGCCACGATCTCGATCGTGAATTGGAAGCGGCAAAGGCCTGTATCGGGGTCGTGCCGCAAGAGTTCAACTTCAACTTCTTCGAAACGCCCGAGACGATTCTGGTGAATCAGGCAGGCTTCTACGGCATCGAGCGCGGCGAGGCGCGCGAACGAGCAGCTCACTACCTCAAATTGCTGCAGCTCGACGACAAGGCGAAGAAGATGGCGCGCGGGCTGTCGGGCGGCATGAAGCGACGCTTGATGATCGCCCGTGCGTTGATTCACGAGCCGCGGCTTCTTATCCTCGATGAGCCCACGGCGGGCGTCGATATCGAGATTCGTCGCTCGATGTGGGACTTCCTGCGCGAGATCAACGGTCGCGGTACCACCATCATCCTAACGACTCACTACCTTGAGGAAGCCGAGAACCTCTGCCGCAACATTGCCATCATCAATGGCGGGCAGATCGTGGAACGCGATCGTATGTCGAGCTTGCTGCGCAAGCTGCACGCCGAAACCTTCGTGCTCGATTTGCGCGGCGCCGTGACTTCGGCCCCGCTGTTGGAAGGCTATGCGACGACGCTGGTCGATTCCCGCACGCTCGAAGTGGAAGTGAGCGCGGGCCAAAGCCTCAATGAAGTATTCACGCGGTTGACGTCGCAAGGTATCGAGGTAGTCTCGATGCGCAACAAAGTGAATCGTCTCGAGGAGCTTTTCATGGCCTTGGTCGAGGCAAAGCCGGCGAGCGCGGCCTCGAGTGCGGTGCGCCACCCATGAATACGGAGACGCAGACGGTCGGCAGTGAGTTAGTCGATGCGCGCTGGGTGGGATTCAAGACGATCATCATCCGCGAGTACGGCCGGATCATGCGCATTTGGGGGCAGACGATCGTGCCCTCGGGCGTCACATCCATTCTGTATTTCGTGATCTTCGGTAGCCTCATCGGCGGGCGCGTAGGCTCGATGGACGGCTTCGACTACATGCAGTACATCGCGCCGGGCCTCATCATGATGGCCGTGATCACGAACTCGTATGCCAACGTGGTGTCGTCGTTCTTCGGCGCGAAGTTCGGCAAACATGTCGAAGAGATGATGGTCGCGCCGCTGCCCAACTGGGTGATCGTGGCGGGTTATGTGGGCGGCGGTATGGTGCGCGGCTTGTTAGTCGGCTTGCTCGTAACGGTCATCTCGCTGCTGTTTACGCATCTAGCCGTGCATCATGTGTTCATGATCTTCAGCGCCGTGTTGTTGACTTCGATGGTGTTCGCGTTAGGCGGGTTCATCAATGCCGTGTTCGCCAAGAATTTCGATCAGGTGAACTGGGTACCGTCGTTCATTCTCACGCCGCTCACGTATTTCGGCGGCGTGTTCTATTCGATCTCGCTGCTGCCGGAATGGGCGCAGAAAGTCTCGTTGATCAATCCGATCCTGCACATGGTCAATGCCTTCCGTTACGGCTTTCTCGGCACGTCTGACGTCAACGTATGGCTGGCTTTTTCGATCATGGCAGTGGCGGCCATCGTCTTGTTTGCCGTTGCGGTCATGTTGATGAACCGCGGCGTCGGCATGCGCGAGTGAGTCGGCGCGATGTGCGGACGATACGCGTTCTACTCGCCGCAAGAAGCGGTGGCGCGGTTGTTTGGCATCGCCGACGCAGTGCCGATCGAGCCGCGCTACAACATCGCACCGACACAATTCGTTCCTGTCGTCCGCTGCAACGACGCAGGCGTGCGCCGGCTCGCCATGCTCTATTGGGGCTTGATTCCCTTTTGGGCTAAAGAGAAGTCGATTGGTGCGCGCATGATCAACGCGCGCAGCGAAACCGTTGCGGAGAAGCCCGCCTTTCGCGCCGCCTACCGCAAGCGCCGCTGTCTGATCCTCGCGGATGGCTACTACGAATGGCGCGCATTAGCCGGCGGCAAACAACCGTACTTGTTGCGAGCCGTGGATCGCGAGCCATTTGCGATGGCGGGAATCTGGGAGAGCTGGGTGGAGCAGGAGGGCGTTGATCCGCTTGAGTCCTGCTCGATTCTCACAACGGCTGCGACAGGCGCGGCAGCCACCGTTCACGACCGGATGCCCGTGATTCTTAGGCGCGACGCCTATGCACTCTGGCTAGACGCACGTACGCCGATGGCAACAATCGATGGCGTGGCAGGCGCAGCCGTGGAGGTCAGTCTCGACGTGCACCCAGTGAGCAAGCGCGTCAACAATGCGCGCAACGAAGGGCCGGAGTTGCTCGACCCGATCCCGTCGCCGGACTAGCCGACGGCCGCTAACTACTGACCCATCTCCTCCGCTTGAGCGCGCGCATCCGCAGCAGAGGATTGCGCTGCATCGAGCTTCTCTTGCACGCGCTCGAGCTGTTCCTCGGCTTGTTTGGCTTGTTCCGCCGCAGACGAGGCTCCGGCCGCAGCACCCACCGTGGTTTCTGCGAGTCCACAGCCGCTCAGCGCTAGCGCAGCGAGGCCTGCAGTCGTCGCGGCCCAGATGATCCCATTCCGATGTTTCATGGCAGCCTCCGAATCTCGCCCGACAGTACACCCGCGCGCTCCAGAAAAGTGCGTACTAGTTCCCACTGCGGCTCACAATCGTTGTGCCCGCAGGGAAACTCGTGCAACTCGGCTTGTCTGTGTGCGTCGGCCAGCGCTCGCCCGTGGCTGACCGGGATGATCGCATCGCGCGTGCCATGCAGCACCAGCAGCGGGCCTGGGTACCGAGTCACGATCGCATGGTTATCGAAGGGATCGCGCACGAGCCAGCGAGGCACGCCGTAGCCGCGCGCGATATCGGCGACGCTCGTGAAAGTGGATTCCAGCACCATGGCTCGCACCGGTCGCATCGCCGCGAGTTGCGCCACGGCACCACCGCCAAGCGACCGCCCGTACACGACGATCTTGTTAGGATCGATGCGAGCATCTCGAGCGAAACGATCATATGCGACTAACAAGGTGGCGCGAATCGATGCCTCCGACGGTTGGCCCTCGGAGCGGCCATAGCCCGGGTACTCGACGAGCAGCACGTTTACCCCAGCGGCACGCAATGCGTCGAATCCCTCGGCCCAATAGTCGATCAATTCCCCGTTCCCGTGGGCATATATAAGGAGTGGCGTAGGAGAGGGTGACGGCGCCGCGGGCAACAGCCAGGATTCGACGCGGCCGAACGGTAGGTCCAGCCACACGGATTCACCGCCCACCCGCGCGAGCGTTTCGCCGGCGCCGGGCAGGGCGGCCGGCGCGGGAAACAACATGGGCCGCTGCGCCCACAACACGAGCGCAGTCCATGCGACGAATAGCGCTAACAGCAAGCCCAACAGCTTCAGCATGGCGCGCGAGTTATCGTCGGGGCGGAAAAGAAAAAGCCCGACCGGCAGGGCCGATCGGGCTCGTGTGCTGCCGCGGCAGCATGCGTTCGCTTACTTCTGTTTCCAGGCGCCCGCGTCGTCCTGATAGTACCAACCCGGTTGAGCCGCCTTGGCGATCCAGCGGCGTGCAAACGTCTTGCGGATGTCCGCCTCCCATTCCGGGTGATCGTTTGCCCGCGCAATCTCGGCATACAGCGCGTCGCGGTCCTTGTTGTCCTCCGCGACGAGGCGCTTCACCGTGGCGCGCTCCGGCAGCGGCACGGCGCTGGCGTCGCGCACCTCGAGCAAGCCGGTGTTAGTGAATCCGATGGCGCCCGACTCGAAGTACTTGCGCAGTTCATCGAATCGCGCCTTCATCGACGCTTGGATCGCCGTCGACGCCGGCGTGCTCACATCGAGATTGGCGTTCGCCTGGGCGTTCGCGGCCGGCACGAGTGCATTGAGCACCTGGCCAATCGCGACAACCAGCACGTTCGGCTTCTCGTACGCGGGCACATAGCCTTGCGGCGGTTGCTTCGGCGTTGCGCTGCCCGAGTCGTTAGTGCCGCCGGTCACATTCTCGATGACCTGGTCGGCGGCTTTCTCGGCGGCTGCCGCCGGAAAGTACACGTTGATCGTGACGCAAGCTGCGAAGAACAAGCTCGCAATCGCAACATTGAATGGCAGTACGCGCTTCATCCAGAAACTCCTTGAAACCCAGCGGTTGGCCTCCGCAAAGGCACTCCCGCACACCTCGACATTCTGCGGATTCGCTCTGAACATGGCCTGAACGTCCATTGACTTGCCTCGCAACCGAATATTGTCAAATCCCAGCCCGCAGTCTACCCGCTTGGCTCACTTCACTTCTACGTCTTCCGAGCGCGTGTTGATCGCAGTGGAGACCTGCGTCACAAGCTGGCGCCAATCGACCCGCCCAGAGTTGCCGATGATGTCGATCCGCGGGACGCCGCTCCCTTTGACGATGTAATAGCCCACGCCAGCGGGTTCAACCCCAGACATCACACAGACGTTGTCGCGCAGCTGGCACGTGAGGCCCAGGCGGTCGTAACTGTAGTCGTCAAAGAACTTCAGCAACCCCGATTGCAGCGCCTGCATCACGCTACCGCCACCGCCGCCGATGTTCGACAAGTTCCCGACGGCCTTCGCGCTGATCCTTTTCGGCGAGCGATCGCCGCGCGGTGTCTCGAGCCGGGCGTTGAACGCCACGGGCGACCAAGCAAACAACTCGAGCCCGAGTACGTCGGCCTCGAGTTTGCCGGTAATGCTCCCGATCGCGAACGTGTTCGTCACCTGAGCCAGGTCGAGATTGCGCGCACGCACGTCCGCGAACATCCGCGGCCAGCTGCCGAACGGATCTTGTAGGCGCAAGTTGCTACCCACGATGCGACCGCCGAAGACGCGCGCCTCGACGTCGCCGCCGACTTTCAGCAGTTTGTCGCGATAAGTGAGATTCGGAATGCGCCCTGAAATAACGCCCGCGAACTCGGGCCAACCGAAGGCCTTGCACAGGAGTGGCATGCTGATGGGGTCGAGTTGCGCCTCGAACAAGATCTCGAGCGCGTCGGTCCCGACGTTCTTCAGCTCGAGTTGGTCGATTGCGATCGCTCCGTCGAACACGGGTACCCGCGCGGGCTTCGTCAGCTCCACATTGTTAGCGCGCGCGCGCAGCGACAGTTCAGCGGCACCGCCCGACAGTCCGTAGGCGCCGCCCGCCGACCAACGAATCACCGATGTCGGCACGTCGGCCTGGCCATCGGGCACCCAGTGCAGTGTGCCCTCTACATCGCTCATGCGAATCTTGCCCTTGCGATCCGCAAGGTCGACATCGACGAGTTCAAGCTGCAAGCGGCTGGGTAAGTTGTTAGCAACCTCGATACGACCGGTGACCTTGCCCGAGATATCGAGATTGCCGAAATCCGTGGAGGCGAGGGCGATTTGCAAGTAGCTCGTGTACGCGGCCGGGAACTCCAACGATTCCAATGCAAGCTGCGCTGCGACGAGCGGCGTTGCGCCGCGCAAATCGATGCTCCCCGTGCCGAGTGCACTCAAGAGCTTGCGTTGCGTGACCGACAAACGGGACACGGCGATCACACGATCCTGCAGGGTCCCTACGACGTCGATCGCGAGCGGGTTCGCGCCAAGGTCGAGCAAAATGGGCCCAGCGAGTGCCTGGCCCGCAGCGCTCGTGAGCGTCGCAGTGACCGCGTCGCTCGCCACACCGTGTTTGAGCTCAGCGCGCAGCTCTGCCGACACATTTTCGGCGACCGCCGTGCCTGCCTCGTTGGTGAAATTCAGGCTGGCAAGCTTCGCGAGCAAGGAGCCGTCGCGCAGCCGCGAGCCGGTGCCGGCCGCGGCGAAATCGAGATCGAGTCGGCCGTCGATCGTGAGATCGGCGGGCACCTCGTACCAGGGCTTCGCGAAGCTGCGCAGTTGCGCCAACGTCGCGCCGTGCGCTTGACCGTTGACGCGCCAGCCCGCGCGATCGCTTGCGGCGCGCACGTCAAGCTTGGCGCCCGCGATCCGCAGGCCTTGCAGATGGCCCTCTGCTGCACCGGTGTCTGTGCGAAATTCGCCGTGCAAATTGCCGCTGATGGCGCCGGTCGGCCCGCCGCGAGCTGCGAATGTGCCGCGCGTACAGCCAAATCGCGGCTCGGCGATCACAGGCCCAGCGCAGGTCAGGCGCACATTCGTGAGCGTCCCGATCGGGTCGGGCAGTGTCGCGCGTGCGGCCCGAACCTCCGCTTGCAACTTCGTGTCGCTGACGAGGTCCAAACGAACCGCAACGTCGCGGACGACGATGCCGCCCGAGCGAATCGCGCCGACCTCGATGACGATGGCATCGGTGGCCGATGCGATCGTGGCGCCGCCGAACAGGCACGCCGCGGCGACAAGGCGCATCCAATTGCGCACAATCTGCGAAAGTAGCGTGACGAATCCGCGACGGCGTGGGCAACCGAGCATATGGCGAACGATTCTAGGCAACCTCGAGTGAGCTTTCACGGGCGAATCGCCGCGTTGTTGCTATTCACCGTCACTTTGGTCGCGTGCGGCACGCAATTCGTCTACAACCGCGCCGGCTGGCTGGCGACCACCTACATCCGCAACCAAGTCACGCTGAGCGAGACCCAGACGCAGGCGCTGCGGACCGATTTCGATGATTTCTTTCGTTGGCATCGGGCTAACGAGTTGCCGCGCTATGCCGCTTTTCTCGAGCAGCTCGCACGCGACGCGCGTGGGTCGATGACCCTCGAGCAAATCGATGTGGCGCGGCAGGCGGCGGAAGAATTCGTACGCATTGCGGCCGTGCGCGGCGCACCCAGTGCCGCGCGCTGGGCTAAGGACCTTTCGCCACAGCAGTTCGATGAGTTTCTCGCGAATCTCGCCGAGGACGATGCAGACCTGCGCGAGGAGTATTGCGGCGACCCCGTGAAACGCGCCAAACGCCGCGCCAAAGAAACGATCGACGCAATCGAGGATTGGACGGGTCGGCTCTCGAGCGAGCAGCGCACCTTGATTCGCACGCGGCTCGCGACGCTCGAGCCCACGGGGTGCGCTTGGGTCGACGCGCGCATCCGCTCGCGCGCGATGTTTCGCGAGCTCGTCGAGCAGCACGCAGCCGCGCCGGACTATGTCGAGCGAATGGCGCGCTTCCTGGCCGCCCCCGAGGACCGCTGGCCGCCGGGCTATCGCGAGCCCTACGAACGCAATCGGGCCACGATCGTTCGTATGTTGGCGGAGCTACACGCCATGCTGACGCTCGAGCAACGGGAGCATATCGCGCGGGAATTCGAAGACTATGCCCGTGATTTCCGTGCGCTAACAAGCGCTGCAACCTAAGCTTCATATTCCCGTAACCTGACTGTAGTGCGCGCCAGCGACCATGGCGGCCATGAACCCCTGGCCCATGGTGTTTGCGCGGTTCGACGCGGCCGAATATCGCTTATGTCGGCGGCTGAACCGCAGTGCTGAGCGGCGCGCGGTACGTAACTACTTCCAGGTGGTTAGTCGGCTTGGAGACGGCGCCATTTGGTATGCACTGCTGGTGCTGCTGCCTTGGGTGTACGGCGCGCAAGCGATACGCCCTGTGATCTCCATGGCCGCAGTCGCGCTTGTCGGGCTCGGCGCATACAAGATCCTCAAGCGCATCTTCGTCCGCGAACGGCCGTTCATCACGCACCCCGCAATCTCATTGGCTGCAGCGCCGCTCGATCGCTACAGCTTCCCGTCTGGACACACGCTGCACGCGGTCGCCTTCTCCTGGCAAACCATCGCGCACTTCCCCGAGTGGGCGTGGCTGCTCGTGCCGTTGGCGTGTTCCATTGCGCTCTCGCGCGTCGTCCTGGGGCTGCACTATCCAACCGACGTACTGGTCGGCGCGGGCATGGGTGCCATGCTTGGTGCGATCGGCGTCGCGCTCGCGTAAGGGGCGCTCCACGATGCGTGTTCTCTACGTCTCCGACGTGTATTTCCCGCGCGTGAACGGCGTGTCCACGTCGATCCGGACGTTTCGCGCGGACCTCGCGGCACTGGGTGTCGAGACAGTGTTAGTCGCGCCAGACTACTCCGCTCCGAGCGGCATGGCAGACGACGGCAACGTGCTGCGCGTTCCTGCCGCTGCCGTGCCGCTCGACCCAGAAGATCGCCGCATGTACTGGCGTTCGTTGTTAGGCAAGCTGCGCAGCTTGCAAGCTCATGCAGGGTTCGATGCGGTGCACATCCAAACGCCATTCGTCGCGCACTACGCTGGCTTGCGAATTGCGCGCGAGTTCGGTCTACCCGCGTTTGCCACCTATCACACTTTCTTCGAGGACTACCTGCATCACTACGTGCCGGTCTTGCCGCGGCCCATCGGCCGTGCGCTCGCCCGCGCCTTCACACGTTCGCAATGCCGCACGCTCGACTTGTTAGTGTCGCCGAGCGAGCCAATGCACAAAGCGCTGCTCGATTACGGCGTGACCGTTCCGATCGAGGTGATCCCGACCGGAATGCCGGCTGAGAGCTTCGTGCCCGGCGACGGGGCGCGTTTCCGCCAGCGCTTTCAGATTCCATCCTTCGCGCGCCTGCTGACGTACGTCGGGCGCGTTGCGCACGAAAAGAACATTGAATTCTTGCTGCGCATGTTCGTTCACGTGCGCGCGAGTCGCCCTGACACCATGCTGCTCATCGCGGGGGAGGGCCCAGCCTTGCCGGGGCTGCAAACGTTGGCAGCGGAACTCGGCATCGCCGAATCGGTGCGCTTCATCGGCTATCTCGAGCGCTTGCCGGGGCTTGCGGATTGCTATGCGGCCGCCAACGTCTTCGTGTTCGCGTCGCGCACGGAGACACAAGGTTTGGTGTTGCTCGAAGCAATGGCGCAGGGCACGCCCGTCGTGTCGACCGCGGAATTGGGTACCCGCACGATTCTGACGCCAGACAGCGGTGCCGTCGTCGCCCCCGAGGACGTGATGGCATTCTCCGGTGCAGTACTGCGGGTGCTTGGAACGGAAACGCCAAACTCGATCGGCGCGCAGCAGCGCCGCGCGCATGCGGCGAAGTGGTCCTCGCGCGAGTTTGCCCGACGGCTCGCGGCGACTTATCAGCGCGTGATCGAGCAGCACAGCTTGCAAAAAAACGCGGCGCCCGAAGGCGCCGCGCGATCCTGACAGCTACTGGGGAGGGTCTGCTGTCGGGCTCGTCCCTTACTGACCCTGATTGGCACCGCCGTTGCGGTCCACCGTCTTCGTGCAGCTCTTCGCATCCTTATCGCAGGACACATCGACCGAGCGTGTCTGCACGTTGCCATTCGGCAGGTTCCGCGTCGTCTCGCGGGTGTACCCGTCGTCGGTGCGCGTGCGCACGTCCGTCATCGAGCCTTCCTTGCCGTTGAAGGTCGTGTAGTTAGCCGAGCGCGTCACCGTGCCGGCTTCCTTGTCGCGCACCAAGGTCATATCGCGGGTCGCTGTTTCGCCTTGGGCGTTGGTCGCCACGGTGTTGCGCGTGAAGCCATTCTCCGTGCGCGTCGTCGTGTGATCGACGCTCGCCGTCTTGCCGCCTGGGCCGACGTAGTCGACGTTGCGCGTGCGGACGCCAGCTTCCTTGTCGTTCACGACGACCGCGTCGCGCGACGCAGTGCGGCCGTTGGCGCCGACGATCGTGTCGCTACGCGTACGACCGTTCTCGGTCTTCTGCCGCACCGTAGTGCGCGTGTAGCTGGCATTGGGACGATCGACCTTGGCCGCGCGGGCCTTGGCACCATCGCGAGCCAGTGCATCCGGGCTCGCCGCAGCGAAGACGATCAAGAGGGCGCTCGCGGCAACGATGCTCGAGGCCTTGAGGGTGTTGAAAATTTGCATGAGACTCTCCTTAACAGTTCCGGTGTGTTCGATCTGCATTTGCAGATGCAGACCAAAACGAGTGGGGTCGCGATCGGTTGACAGGCCCCGCGCGTCGGACATAAGTAGGAAAACGTCGAAACCGTTGGTGCCGTGCGACGCACGTCTCACTCCGGCGCCAGACGGTATGATCGTGCGGTAAACTCGGGGTGGTTATGTCGAGTGTGGGGGCGGTGATGTCAGCGAAGCGTGCCTTGGTCGTCGACGATTCCAAATCGGCCCGTGCGTTCCTCGCCCGAATTCTCGAGCGCTACGAAATCACGGTCGACACGGCGGAGTCCGCTGAGAACGCCATCGAGTACCTCACCAAAGCGCGCCCCGACGTCATTTTCATGGACCACTTGATGCCGGGCATGGACGGCTTTCAAGCGGTGCAGTCAATCAAGAACAATCCGCGCACGGCAACCATCCCGATCATGATGTACACGTCTCAAGAAGGAGAGCTGTACCTCGGGCAAGCGCGCGCGCTCGGCGCAGTTGGCGTTCTGCCGAAGCAGATCAAGCCAGCGGATGTCTCCAAAGTGCTCTACGACTTGCGGCTCGTACCCGATCGCCGCAATCGCGAGCAGTCGTCGTTCACACCGCTCACGGTCGTGCCGAATGACGATGCGCCTGCCGATCGCGCGAGCGATTCCACGGTGTTGCAAGCGGGCATTGCCGCGAGCGCGGTCGCGCCCGAGGGCGAGGCAGCACCTGCCGCAGCGGCGGCGTCGCTCACCCCTGAGTTACGGACACTCCTCGAGACCACGCTGCGCGCGGAAACTGCCGAGCTGCGGCGCGCCTTCCAGGCCGGCATCGATGCGCAATCCGATCGCATTCTCACCGAGGTTCGCAGTCTGCTGCCCGATCCGCCGGTCGTGCCGGCGGCACCGCTCGTACCCGAGCCGCCGCGGCCTAGTCCTTGGGGGTGGGTGGCTGCGGCAGCATCGCTGGTTGCGGCGCTGGCGATGGGTTGGATGTGGTGGAATCAGTCGCAGCAATTGGCAGCCATGCAGGCGCGCGTGGGCGAGCTGCAGAAGGAAGTTGCGGTTGCCACCGAATCGGCACGCGCAAGCGCCGAGGCCTTGTCGGCGCAGCAAGCGGCGCTTGCGTCGCCATTCGAGTCCGCAGCCGGCACGTTGATCTCTGATGCCACGCAGTCGCCGCTCAGCGAGTCGGTGCCGTTCGGGGAAGTGCCACTGTCCGGCACGCGAGTCGCAGCCGTGCAGGGCTTGCTCGAGCGCCTCGCGACCGAAGGCTTCCGTGGCATCGTCGAAATCACGACGCACGCGGGGCGCTTCTGCTTGGGTGGCGAGAATGCCGAGTCGCTGGCTTTGGCGGCCGACGATACGCCCGTGAGTAAATGCGCACTTGTTGGAAATCCGTTGTACGAGAAATTGTCACCCGCCGAGCGGCAATCGATGGAGTTCGCAAACCTCGCCGCGCAATTCCGTAAGTCGACTGCTGGTGCAATCGACGTGCGCGTGGTCGGTGGCGATCCGCGCGCCACCGAAGGCGCCTATCCCGCGCTGTCCGACAAGCTGACGGCAGGCGAGTGGAACAAGGCGGCCGCGGCTAACAACCGCATTGACATCCGCTTGCAACCCAACGGTTGACGTGCGGCGCGTCGTAGTCGATACCTCGTTTCGTCCGCCTCGTTGGCTGCGACACGCGCACGCGCAATCGATTCTGCCGAGCATCGCATTTCGCCGCGGCACCGTAGAGCGGCGCGCGCAGCCGTTGCGCGCCGCGAGTGAGGAATGGCTGCTCGATTGCGGCGATGGCGTAACGCTCCAGGCTTTTCGCGCCACGCAAGAGCGCCGCAGCCAGCCCACGAGTGACACCGTGACGGTGTTGCTGCACGGCTGGGAAGGCAGCGCCGATTCGCTCTACATCCAGTCGCTCGGCCAAACGTTGTTCGACGCTGGCCACGAGGTCGTGCGTCTCAATTTGCGCGATCATGGCGATACGCATCATTTGAATCGCGAGCTGTTCCACTCGTGCCGCTTGCCGGAAGTATTCGGTGCTGTGCGGCGGATCGCCGCAGCCTACCCGGATCGGAAGCTGAATCTCGTCGGCTACTCGCTCGGCGGCAATTTCATGTTGCGCGTCGGAGCGCTTGCGCCGAGCGTGGGGCTCGAGATCGCGCAGATCGTTGCCGTGTCGCCATTGCTCGACCCGGATGTGACGATGACGGTGCTCGAAGAGGGCCTGTGGATCTACCACTCCTATTTCGTGTTGAAGTGGTCGCGCTCGTTGCAGCGCAAGCAAGCGGCTTGGCCGCAGCACTACGACTTCCGCGATCTGCTCCGCACGCGGAATCTGCGCGTGATGACGGACGAGCTCGTGCGCAACTTCACCGAGTACCCGACAATGCAGGACTACCTCGCGGGATATGCGATCACGGGCAATCGCCTCGCGCCGCTGCAAGCGCGTTCGACGATCATCACTGCGCTCGACGATCCGATCATTCCGGCGGCGGATCTCGAGCGTCTCGCGCAGTTGCCACACCTCGAGATCATCACGACCGCGCATGGCGGTCATTGCGGTTTCGTTGAAGACCTCGGCCCGAGTCCGTGGATCGACCAACAAGTGCTGCGTCAGCTCAGTCCGGAGGCAGCGTCGTCCGCAGTGTTCTCCATGCCGGCGCTACAACGAAGCTGACGCCGCACTCGGCGGCTCGCTGGAGCTGATCGCTCGTGGTCACGTCGGTCGCGATCCACGCCCACGGCCCGCGCTGCAACTTGCCGGTGGCTGGCAGCGCACTGACCTCGCAGACCAGGTAGTCCGGCATCAAGGCTTGGTACTTGAGGCGCGTATGCGAGTCGAGCTGTTCGATGCGCCAGCCGATCTTGAAACCGTGCGCTTGGCGCACGCGGTACACCGCCGGAAGATCGGCAGACAACACGACGAGTCGCGATCGCAGGCGCCGACAGGAGTCGACCAGCGCTTGCACCACTTGTTCGTGTCCGAAGTGCGCGATGCTCGCGTGTTGCAGATCGAGGAAAAAGCCCGCGTCGGGAAACTCCTCGAGCAGCGGTAGAACGTCGTTGAGCCGCGGCATGCCGACTTCCGAGAACAGCGAGCCGAATCGTGCGGGTTCGCCGACACACGTTTCGGTGAGTACTTCGGCGCTGAGATTGAGCATGCTCTGATCGGCGCCGGTGGTGCGCAGCAGCCCCACGTCGTGCGCGAGCATGGGGATGCCGTCCGTCGAAAGCTGAATATCCAGGCGCACCCAACGTGCACCGAGTTCGAGCGCCGAGCGCACGCCGACGAATGAGTGCTCCGGAAACTCTTCCATGTTGCCGCGATCCGCAATCAGTTCGGGACGTCGCGCGTTCATCGACTGGCGGCCCGCGGAATGTCGTAGATGAGAGACTGCATGACGCTTCGAAACCTAAACATAACGCCAACTATAGGTAGCTGGGAGTTGTTTGTCGCCAAACGTGCACAGCTTGGAGCATTCTCACTGCGAATCTGATGTGCCAGCATCGCCGGGATGCGATTTGTTCGCCGATGCTGGGGCGACCGAAGCGCGCAACGGGAGAGGCACGGCGATGCATCGATGCAAACTGGGGCTGATGGCACTGCTCCTGGGCGCGACGCTGGGATTGGCAGCGTGCGGCAGCATTGGCGATTCCGGTGGCGATGATCCGCCGGCCGCCGCCGACACAACGCCGCCCTCGGTGCCGCAAGGCGTCACGGCCAACGCGCAGTCCCCGACCCAGATTTCGCTCTCGTGGCAAGCTTCCACCGATGCGGGCGCCGGTGTTGCCGGCTATCGAATCTTCCGCAATGGCAGCACGACCGTGCATGCCACTGTCACAGCCCCCAGCACAACGTTTTCGGATACGGGCCTCACAGCATCCACGCAATACACGTACACGGTACGCGCATTCGACAGCGCATCGCCGGCGAACGAGTCTGCGAACTCGGCTGCCGCGACTGCCACGACACCCGCTGCGCCGCCGGTCGCCGATACGACACCCCCCACGGCGCCGCAGAATCTGACGGCCACGGCCGCCTCGAGCACGCAAGTCAATCTCGCGTGGCAGGCCTCGACCGACGTGGGCACGGGGGTCGCTGGCTACCGTGTGTTTCGCAATGGCAGCACTACGCCGATTGCGACCGTGACAACGTTGAGCTATTCCGACACGGGCCTCACGGCCGCCACGCAGTACAGCTACACAGTGCGTGCGTTCGATCGCGCGGCGCCCACTGCGAATGAGTCCGCCGCGTCCGCCGCAGCCACGGTGACGACGCCGGCTGCGACGAACACCTCCGGTCTCGATACACGGCCTAACAACACGACCTGCGTCGCGGGCGATCGGCCAACGACCACCACCACACTCGGCGTCGAGCGGGTGTTTCCGAACTTGAGCTTTACCGCACCCATCTTGATGGCGCAGGCACCCAACGATTCGACTCGCTGGTTCGTCGTCGAGCAGGCGGGCCGGGTTCGGGTCTTCAACAATCAAGCCGGGGTGACGGCGGCGAGCACGTTCGTCGATATCTCGGCGCGTGTGACTTCTGGTGGTGAGGCGGGCTTGCTCGGTATGGCCTTCCATCCCAATTTCCCGGCCAACCCGCGTGTCTATCTTTCCTACACGACCGGCAATTTGATTTCGCGCATCTCAGAATTCCGCACGCAAGACAACGGCGCCACGCTCGACCCGAACAGTGAAGTGGTGTTGCTCACCGTCACCCAGCCTGCGAGCAACCACAACGGCGGCTACCTGTCGTTCGGTCCGGATGGCTTCTTGTATGTCGGCTTTGGCGATGGCGGCAGCGGTAACGATCCGTTTGGGCCGATCGGCAACGGCCAGAACTTGCTCACCTTGCTAGGCAAAGTGATCCGCATCGACATCAGCGGCAGCACCGGTGCCGTACCGTACCGCATTCCGTCTAACAACCCGTACGCGGGTAACGCGCTGTGCAACACCGGTAGTGGTGCGGCGAACTGTCCCGAGATCTACGCGTACGGCTTCCGCAATCCCTGGCGTTGGAGCTTTGATTCCGGCTCGGGTGAGTTGTGGCTGGCGGATGTCGGCCAGAACGAAGTCGAGGAAGTGAACCGAGTCACACTCGGCGGCAACTACGGCTGGCGCTGTTTCGAAGGCACGCGCGACACTGGCCTTGCGTGTGGGCCTAACGAGTCGTCCAGTTTGCCGCCCGTCGCGCAATACACGCACGCGAACGGCGGGAACTCGATCACGGGCGGGTTCGTGTATCGCGGCACCGCGATTCCGAGTCTCGTCGGTCGCTACGTGTTCGGCGATTTCGGCAGCGGACGGATCTGGAACATTGCCCGCACGACATCGCCCACGCAGACGGTCGGTTCGGCCGACAGCTTCTCGTCGGGGCTACAGATTTCTTCCTTCGGCCAAGACAACGCCGGTGAGGTCTACGTCGTTAGCTACTCCGGCACGCTGCATCGCATGCGCGCCACTACCCAAACGACGGGCGGCACGATTCCCACGTTGCTGACGGCGTCGGGCTGCGTGCAGGCCAACGGAGCACCTGCGGGAGGTCTGATCCCGTACGCACCGAATGCGCCGTTCTGGTCCGACGGCCTCACGAAGCAGCGCTTTCTCGCGTTGCAGAACGGCACGACGTTGGGTGTGGCCACCGATGGCGACGTCAATTTTCCGAACGGCTCGGTGCTCGTGAAAACTTTCCGGCTCGGCACTCAGCTCGTCGAAACGCGACTCTTCATGCGACACACGGATGGCGAATGGGCTGGCTATACCTATGAGTGGAATGCGCAAGGCACTGAAGCCACGCGTGTGATCGGCGGCAAGTCGGTCACGGTCGGGTCGCAGACGTGGCAATTCCCGAGCGAAGATCAATGTCTGCAGTGCCACACGGCTGCAGCCGGCCGCAGCCTCGGACTCGAGCTGCAACAACTCAATGGCGCCATCACGTATCCCACCACGGGCCGCTCAGCGAATCAGCTCGTCACGCTGAATACGATCCAGATGTTCAGCCCAGCGCTCACGAGCGCGCAATTGGCCACGCCGGCGCTGCCAGATCCATACGGCACTGCAGGTACGCTGACCGAGCGTGCCCGAGCCTACCTACATACTAACTGCTCGCAGTGTCATCGGCCGGGTGGGCCGACGAGTTCGACGCTGGACCTTCGCTACAGCACCCCGCTTGCGGCGACGAACGCCTGCAATGCCACGCCGACGAACACGCTGGGGATTGCGAATGCACGGATCATCGCGCCGGGTAGTGCGGCGAGCTCGGTGCTGGTGGCGCGCACGAATCGTCGCGATGCGCTTGCGATGCCGCCGATCAGCTCGACCGTGATCGATACGGCTGGCGTCGCGTTATTGACGAACTGGGTGAACTCGCTCGCGAGTTGCAACTAACTCACGCGGTGGCGGCGCGCTTCTCTTCGAATTTCACGACGGGCTGACCGGAGGTGACCGTGACTGCGCCGTCGATCACGGCGCCATTGGCAATCGCCAGGGTCTTGGCGCGCACATCGCCTTTGACGACCGCCGAGGCGCCGATCTCGAGCTTCTCGTCGACCGCTAACGTGCCCGTGATGCGGCCCGCAATCACCGCCGAGCGCGATGTGATGTCGCCCTCCCAGGTGGCTGTCGTCGACATGCTGAGCGACCCCGCGACTTTGCCATTGCCCTTGATCGAACCCGACACGACGAGCGGACCTTGCGTCTCGATGTTGCCCGTCACGACGGTGCCTTCGGCGATAAAGCTCGGGGAGCCGCCGATCCGATCGAGTAGACGGCGCTTCGGTTGTTCGCTCATGACGGTTCCTAAGGTACTCATTCGGCGGGCAGTAAGTATTACAATAATCCCGATCTGAAACCGGGAGCAGTTCGCACATGGAATCGTCGCGTCAGGTTGTGACGTCGTTCGCACTACGTTTGGCCGCGCTCGCGTTGGTGAGCGCAGTGCTTGTCGCGGCTTGCAGTCGCGTGCAAGGCGACTGGCGTTCGGCGCAAGCCGCCGACACGGTCGAGAGCTACAACCAGTTTCTCGCGCAGCATCCCGAGAGTGAGTTTGCGGGCGATGCGCGCACGCGCATTGCAATGCTCCTCGAGGAGCAGGATTGGAAGAAGGCAGCGTCGACCGACACGCTCGAGGCCTACCAAGAGTTCCTCGCCAATCACCCGCAGAGCAAATGGGCTGGCGAAGCGCGTATTCGGATCGAGAATTTCGCCGTGGCGGGCACCACACCGGCGGGCAGCAGCGCGGCTCCCGCTCCAGGCGAGTCCGCTGCGACCGCGGCAGCAGGTTCCAACGCCATCGAACCAGAGCCTGCGGCAGCAGGCGCTCGTTTCGGCGTGCAGCTCGGTGCGTTCTCGTCTTCCGATCGCGCCAACGCAGAATGGCAACGCTTGGCAGGCCAATACCCCGGTCCGCTAGAGGGCTTGTCACCGCGGGTCGTGGCGGTCGAAAGCGCCGGTAAAGCGCTCTATCGCCTCCAAGCCAATGTCATGGACGAAGCGCAGGCGCGAGCCATCTGCGGCGCACTCAAGCAGGGCGGGCAAGCCTGCGTCGTCGTCCTGCCGTAGTAGCGGCCCCGCACTGGGGCTGCTTCGTCACTCGCTGACGTAACGCGTCAGTCTCCGGTCCACGGATTACGTTCAATCCGTCATAACCTATTGATTTAGATTGGCCTCTGACGCTGGCACAGCCGTTGCTTTGTATCAGCCATGGCCAAGCACACCGTGACGCTGCTGATTCCCGCCTTAGGGCGCAGCACCGCGGCGCGCCCGGCGATGGCGGGCATGCTCGTCAAAAGCGCCAGTGGACGCGTGACTTTTTCAGCGGTGGATGCGCGCCTTGCCCGCGCGCGCCTGACGGCGGTTTCGGCCAGTGAGAATGCTCGTGAGAGGAGTGGCTTCTTGTAGCGCGCAGTTGGCGCGCTGATGTCGAATTGCGAACAATCTTTCCCCGGTGTTCGCTCCCTTCGCCCCTGTAGCGTATCCCCCGTTACAGGGGCGTTTTCTTTTGGGCCTCAGGCGGTGGGGGCGGTGGGCCGCGAGCGCCCGAGATGCGCGCCGAAGAGCGTTCCTGCGATGCTGACGGCGCCCAGGAACAACTCTTCCTCCGGTGCGGTCTCCGCCGTGCCGAGCAGCAGGCCCGCCACGAATACGCACGCGCCCAAGACGCCACCCCAGCGATACTCGTTGCGACGCACGATGCGCGCACACGTGTAGCCGCCGAGGATCGAGAAGCCGAGGCCCACTCCGCTCGCCAAAGTTGTTAGCCACTCGGGCCACTGCAGCGACTGTTCGACGCCTTCGATCGTGTCCGGGACAGCCGCGAAGAGCGCGTACGCGATCCCGATGACGATGCTCGCCGCGATCGTACCGCCGAGATCGACGACGAAGCCGACGAACACCGCCTTCAATGGCGAGCCGGGCGGCTGTTCATCGCCGAGGGGTGCTCGGGTCGGAGAGTAGGGATTTTGATCCACAGGTAAACGAAGACTCACGTGCGTCGGGTCAGCTCGGCACAGTATCATCCCCACGCCGTTTGCAGCACTCGAATGAGAGGTTGAACATGAAAGCTTGGTATCTCGCAGCCAGTGTTTGCGTCGCTACCGTCGTGCTGGCGGCCACACCGACCGCGACCCCGCCTGCGCCGCCGTTCACGCTGCCGGAACTCGGCTACGCGAACGATGCGCTCGAGCCGTTCATCGATGCACAAACGATGGATATTCACCGGACGCGGCATCACAAGGCCTATGTCGACAATCTCAATGGCCAGGTCAAGAACTACCCCGAGCTCGCGCAGTTGTCGCTCGAGCAGATCGTCGCCAATACGGCCAAGTACAACATGGTCGTGCGGAACAACGCGGGCGGTCATTGGAATCACACCATGTTCTGGCAGAACATGGCGCCTCCGGGCAAAGGCGGCGCACCGAGCGCAGCGTTGCTGGCGCGAATTACAGCGGACTTCGGCTCCCTCGATGAGATGAAGAAACAGTTCGCTGCAGCCGGCGCCACTCGTTTCGGCTCAGGTTGGGCATGGCTCGTCGTGACGCCGAGCAAGAAGTTAGTCGTTAGCTCGACGCCCAATCAAGATAATCCGCTGATGGATGTGGCCGAGGTGAAGGGCACACCGGTTCTGGCGCTCGACGTGTGGGAGCACGCTTACTACCTGAAGTATCAGAACAAGCGTGGCGACTACACCGCCGCGTGGTGGAACGTCGTGAATTGGAACGACGTCAACGCCCGCTTCGAACGAGCGATGCGGTAACGCTCAAGACTGCCGACTGACCATCTTGGCGAGGAACTCTTGCGCTTGCGGCGCGATGCCCGTGGCTTCGCCCGACACCGCCTCGCAGAATTGCACCCAAGGAATACGGCTCTCGATGCCGTATTGCTTGATGATGGGTGCCATCGCAGGGTCGTCGAGCGAGCCGATCGTGACGTACTGGCGTGCGCCCGGGTAATCATAGGCAAACGACAGCGGTGTACCGCAGTCAGCGCAATACCCGCGCGTCGCCAAGTTCGAACTTGCAAAGAACCGTGGGGTGCCCTGGGTCCATGCAAATGCGTCGCGCGGCGCACCGGCGAGCGCAGCAAACAGTCCGCCTGTCGCGCGCTGGCACATGCGGCAGTGGCAAACGTGGCTATTCTCTGGCGTCACATACAATGCGTAGCGGATGGCGCCGCATTGGCAGCCGCCAGTCGCGCATGCGTTAGCAGATCGTTCCATGGGGCGAAGTGTGCGCCACAGCGCCACGTGCGCGCTATGTTAGAGATGAAGGAGGTCGATCGATGGAAAACAGGATGCCGAATCCGCGCACAATGCGTTGCCTAGCCCTCGCGCTCGTGGCGAGCTGGAGCGCCGCGCTCGCTATCGCAGCACCGAAGTCTCCGCCGCTCGGTAGCGACATCCGCGCGACGACGCTCGCGAACGGCTTGCGAGTCATCGTTTGGACGGACCGCGACATTCCGAACGTCGCGCTCTACAACTGGGTGCGTGCGGGCAGCCGCAACGAAGCGCCCGGCATCACAGGCCTCGCACACTTCTTCGAACACATGATGTTCAATGGAACCTCGACGCGCCAGCCCGGAGAGTTCGACAAGCAAATGGAAGCGCAAGGCGGCGCCAATAACGCCTATACCACCGACGATGTGACGGTCTACCAAGATTGGTTTCCGCGTACGGCGCTCGATCTCGTGTTCACGCTCGAGGCGGATCGGCTGGCCAATCTCGCATTCGATCCCAAGGTGATCGACAGCGAGCGGAACGTCGTGTTCTCGGAGCGGCGTCTGCGAGTCGAGGACTCGAACGACGGCTATCTCACCGAGCAAGTGCAATCCACGGCGTTCGTCGCGCACCCTTACCAGATTCCGACGATCGGCTGGCCGTCCGATATTCGCAGCTGGCGGATGGAGGACTTGCAGAACTTTTACCGCACCTATTACGCACCTAACAACTGTACGCTGGTCGTGGTCGGCGATGTGTCGGCGGACGAGATCTTCGCGTTGGCGAAACGCCATCTCGAGCCGATTCCGCGGCAGGCGCCGCCACCGGCCGTTCGCACGGTTGAGCCCGAGCAGTCCGGCGAAAAACGCGTGACCGTGGCGCGCCGCGCGCAAACGCCGCTCTTGCAGGTTGCCTACAAGGCGCCGAAGGCGGGTGCCCCGGAAATGGTGGCGCTCGACTTGCTGCAGACGATACTGGTCGGCGGTGATGCGTCGCGCTTGCATCGCTTGTTCGTCGAGCAGGAGAAGCTGGCGATCGATGTCGGCGGCTATCTGCAGGAAGGCTTCGACCCTGGGCTCTTCTGGTTGTTCATGACGCTGCCGAGCGGGGCCGACCCGACGGTGGTGGAGAAACGACTCGATGCAGAGATCGAGCGCGTGGTCCGCGAGGGCGTCACTGACGCTGAACTCACGCGGGCGAAGAATCTGGCCGCCTCGGCCTTTTGGCGCGGGCTGTCGACGATCGATGGGAAGGCGCGCTTGTTAGGCGAGTTCGAAGTGTTTCATGGCGGCTATCAACAGCTGTTCGAAGCGCCCGCGCGTTACGACGCCGTGACGCGAGCGGACGTACAGGCCGCCGCGCGAACTGTGCTCGTGCAGCGTCGTCGGACGGTGGGCGTGTTGACGCCTTTGGTGGTGGAGAAGCAGTCGGCGTCGGCGGAGGGCGGGCAATGAAGCGCGTCAATCGAATCCGCGGCGCTGCTGCGTGGCTGACCGGCCTGTCGCTGCTCGTTGCCAGTTTGCTAGTCAGCGCACAAACGGTGGGTGTGCGCGTTCCAGCGCATGAGCGTTACCAATTGCCCAATGGGCTGACGGTCATTCTCGTGCCGAAGCCAGAGGTGCCGCTGATCGCATTCTCGGCCGCGCTGCGCGGTGGCGGGCTCGCCGATCCTGCGGGCAAAGCGGGCGTTGCGTCGCTAACAGCAGGCTTGCTGGAAAAGGGCGCTGGGAAGCGCTCGGCGTTCGAGTTCGCCGACGCCGTGGCCGGCGTGGGTGGCAGTTTCGGAACCGGTGCGGGTACCGAATCATTGTCCGTCGGTGGCCAGTTCCTGAGCCGCGACCGCGCTTTGATGATCGAGTTGTTAGCAGACGCATTGCTGCGCCCAACGCTCGCAGCGGCCGAGTTCGATAAACTGCGCGAGCGTGAGATCGAGTTGATCAAAGCGGCGAAGGATTCCGATCCATCGAGCCTGACCACGGCCTACGGGCGAGCCAGCTTGTTCGCGGGCCACCCTTACGGCAATCCGTTGAACGGCAGTGAGCGCTCGCTCGCGGCGATCACGCACGACGATGTCGTGGCCTATCACGGCACGCAATTCGGCGCCGACCGCACCACGCTCGTGTTCGCGGGCGACATCGACGTGGCTTGGTTGAAGAAGGCGATCGCCAAGGCATTTGGCAAGTGGGGCCGAGCAAGCGCGCCCTTGCCCGCGCTCGCTGCGGTGCCGCGAGTCGCAGGACGACGAGTTTTGTTAGTCGACTCGCCGGGGGCTGTGCAGGCGTACTTTTGGGTCGCGAACGTCGGCGTCGATCGCCGCTACGCTGGGCGTCCGGCGCTCGACTTGGTGAACACGTTGTACGGCGGCCGCTTCACGTCGATTCTAAACACAGAGCTGCGCATCAAGTCCGGCTTGTCGTACGGCGCGAACTCGAGCTTCATGCGCGGCACGGTGCCGGGTGAATTTGCGATTCGCTCATTTGTGCTAACCGAGAACACGGGCAAAGCGCTCGATCTCGCGTTGCAGACATTGGCCGACTTGAAGCGCGGCGAGCTCGCGCCGGAGATGCTGGAATCGTCACGCGCGTATGTGTTGGGCCAATTTCCCACGCGCCTCGAGACCGCGAGCCACTGGGCTGCGACGCTGGCCGATCTCGAAATGTATCGCCTACCCACTACCTATATCAGTGACTATGGCGCACAAGTGCAGGCGGTGACGCTGGCAGACACCCAGGCCGTGATTGCCGAGGCGTTCCCGCAGCCTGACAACGTGCTGATCGTCGTGATCGGTGATGCGGCGAAGCTGCGCGATGAGCTCAAGCGCTTTGGATCCATCACGGAGATGCTGCTCACGGCACCGGATTTTGCGCCGCCGTGATGCGGTAACATCGCAGCCATGTCCGATCACGGGTCTTCGGCCAAGGCGATTCTCTACGCCTTCGTGGCCAATCTCGGTATTGCGCTCGCCAAGCTCGCGGCCGCGATCTACACCTCATCCGGGAGCATGTTGGCCGAGTCGATCCATTCGTTTGCCGACTGCGGTAACCAAGTGTTGCTGTGGCTCGGTCTCAAGCAATCGCAACGGCCGCCCGATGCCAAGCACCCGTTGGGCTACGGCAAGATTTCCTACTTCTGGAGCTTCATCGTCGCCGTTCTGCTGTTCAGTATGGGTGGCTTGTTCTCGATCTACGAAGGCTGGCACAAGCTGCATGCGATCGAGCCGCTGAACAAACCCTGGGTGGCGTTGATCGTCCTGGGTGTTTCCATCTTGCTCGAGACCGGTTCGCTGCTGGGCTGCCTGCGCGAGATCAAAAAACTACGTAAATCGAAGCCGCTCGGCGCTTGGTTGAAGACCACGCGCAACGCAGAACTCGTTGTCGTACTGGGTGAGGACGTCGCCGCGCTCGCCGGTCTCGCGATCGCCTTCACGTTCGTCGGTATCGCGACGCTCACTAACGACCCGCGCTTCGACGCGATGGGATCGATTGCGATCGGCTGTGTCCTGATTGTCGTATCGATCTTCGTCGCGGTCCGCATCAAAGGCCTGATCATTGGCCGCTCGGCCGACGAGGACTTGCAACAGGGAATCCGCGAGGAGATCGCGAAGGACCCGGACATTGAATCGCTGTTGAACGCGATCACGCTGCAACTCGGGCCGCAGGTGATGCTGGCGCTCAAAGTGAAGATGCGGCCTGGCATTTCGCTGGATGCGGCCGTGGGCCATCTGAACGAGCTCGAGCGCAACATCAAGGCGCGCTTTCCCGAGGTCGCCTGGTCGTTCGTCGAGCCCGACGTCGCCGACTGATTCCCTTGCTGGTCGTTCATCTACGGCGCGTAGCCGCCGATTTGACGCTGCGAAGCAAATGCGTGAATACTCACGCATATGGATAGGACGAACTCTCCGAGCAGCGAGTATGAGCGGATTGCGGCCACGTGCGCGCTATTCGCCACGCGGCGCCTGTCCCGCTCAATCGCCAAGCTGTATGACGCTGCGCTGGCGCCCGCAGGTTTTCGGGGCACGCAATACAACGTGCTGGTCGCGATCGCGCGGGGTCGAGGCCACAACCTCACGCACTTGGGTGAGCTGCTTGGCATGGACCGCACGGCCCTGACGCACGCGCTCCGCCCGCTCGTACGCGCGAAGCTCGTGCAAAACGTCGCGACCGATGACGCGCGCGCACGGGGTGTGGCGCTCACACCCTTGGGCGAGCGGCGCGTCGCAGCGGCCATCGCGGCGTGGCAGCGCGCTCAATCGGTCATCGAGGATTCGCTCGGCGCCGATCGCTGGCGTGAACTCAATCGCGACCTGCGGCGCCTCAGCCGCACCGTTGCCAGCGCAGAGATCTGTAACGATCGCCGCGCCCGCCATTTCGCCAAGCCCTAACAACAACACGGAGGTCGCTATGCCGACGCTTGATTCCCATGCAGCGAAGTCCGCGACGCTCTTCAAGATGAGTTGCGGCATCAGTGCTGAGATTCGTGCGCCGCGCCAGCGTGTCTGGGCGCTGTTGACGGACGCCGCGGGGATGTCCTCCTGGAACACGACTGTCACGCGCGTCGACGGCGATATCGCGGCCGGCAAGCGCCTTGCGTTGCAAGTGCCTGCGGCTCCTGGCCGCACCTTTAGGCCGCGAGTCACCGAATACGAGCGCGATCGCCGCATGGTGTGGAGCGAAGGCGCCGCGCCAATGTTCAAAGGCGTCCGGACCTACACGCTTGATGAAGGCGCCGACGGCACGACGCGTTTCTCGATGGTTGAAGAATTCACGGGCCTCATGTTGCCGATGATCAAACGCACATTGCCGGACTTCGCGCCGATCTTTGAAACCTATGTGCACGATCTCAAGCGCGCGGCGGAGCGCAATTGACCGTCGGCCGTGGCCGCTATTGTCCGAACGAGCGACCTTGCGTCGCAAGCCAAGCCGCTTCCTCTGGCGTATCATCACGTAGCAGCACGCGATTGCGATGCGGGAATCTGCCGAAGCGCGCGATGATCTCGCGGTGTTGGTGCGCGTACTCGAGACACGAGCGAAACGTATCGCGCAGCTCGTGCGGCGAGTCCGCGAGCAACCGTCCGAACAGCCGTACCGACTCGTCTTGCACGTCAAGCGCTTCCGCATGCTGAAGCGGCATGTAGAAGAATATCCGCTCGATCGGATCCAATGCGCCATCTGCCGCGCGCGCCAAGCCTTCGGTCGTTAGTGGTAACGCGCGCGCATCGAACGCGTAGGCTGCCGCCGTGCCACGAAACGCGTTCCGCGGCACCTGATCAAACAACAAAATCAACGCGAGGCGACGCCGCGGACTCGTACTCCACGGGTCCAGCGCACCGCGCGCGGCGTTGTTGAGAATCGGCACCAGTTCCGTACGAATGCGTTCATCGATCCGCGCGTTGGCCTGTCGATCGGTTCCGCCGAACCAAAACTTCATTCTTTCAGCAAGTCGTGGCGCATCGTACGGCAGTGCGCCAAACCACAGGTCCAAGACGGTATGAGCATGATCCATCGCCCGCAAGAATAGCAGCGCGCTAGGCCGATGCGCGTCGTGCTTGCGATCTCCCGCTCGGGTGGTATGTTGGCGCTCTTCGTTCGCGCAATGCGCTGCGCCAGTCGTTAGGAGTTTCCATGATCGATCGCCGAGAATTCATGCGCGTATCGGGCGGCCTTTGCGTGGCATTCGCGGTCAGTGGACCCGCAGGGGCCGCGAAGCGCGCGGCGAATTCGCGCACACCGCCCGTTGCGTTGACGGCCTATCTCACGATCGCTCGTGACGGGGCGATCAAGTTGTGGTCCCCCACGACCGAAATGGGCCAAGGCACCCATACGGCGCATGCAGCCATCATTGCCGACGAAATCGGCGTCGATCTGAATCGCGTCACCGTAGAGACGGCGCTGCCGGCCGATCCGTTCCGACGGCGCAGCAACCCCACGGCACCCGCCTCGATGGCGTCCGGCGGCAGTTGGGGCGTGCGATTCTGGATCGTGCCGTTGCGCAAGGCCGCTGCACAGGCGCGCGAGATGCTGCTGGCGGCCGGTGCTGCGAAGCTCGGCGTGTTGGCGACCGAGCTGCGTGTCATCGAGGGCTTCGTCGAGCGCACACGGGATCGCAAGCGCATCCCGATCGGCGAACTCGCCGCCGCGGCCGCGCAACAGGTGCCGCCGGCCGAGCCGCCGTTGCGCCCCGCGAGCGAGTATCGCTATGTCGGCAAGGAACTGCGGCGTCTCGACATGCCGGCCAAAGTCACGGGCCAAGCGATTTACTCGCTCGATTTCAAGCGGCCCAATATGCTTTATGCCTGCGCGCGGATGGCGCCGGTGGCTGGTGCGACCGTTGCCAAGCTCGATGATGCCGCCACGCGCAAGATCGCCGGCGTTCGCGATGTCGTGCAGTTCCCAGGCGGTGCCGCCGTCGTGGCTAACAACTCCTGGGCGGCTATGCGCGGTGCAGCCGAACTCGTGCTCGAGTTCAGTGCAACGCCGGGCGACAAGCTCGATTCAGCCGCGATCTCCGCGGCACTGCGCGATGGGCTCGACGCGGCCGAGGCTGCGCCGTCGCGCAACGAAGATTTCGCTGCCGTTGCCAGCAAAGCGGCCAAGACGGTCACAGCCGAGTACTCGGTGCCGTACCTCGCGCACGCACCGATGGAGCCTTTCAGCTGCACCGTGGAGTTTGCGGCCGACGGCTCGGTGGACCTGTGGACGATGTCGCAGGCCCAAGATCGCGTGCTGAACACGACAAGCGCGGCGCTCGGCTTGCCTAAAGAGCAGATCCGCCTCCATACGTTGTATCTGGGCGGTGGCTTCGGCCGTCGACTGATGGACGATGGGTACGCCCCGGCGGTCCTCACGGCGCGCGCCGTGCACGAGAAGTTCCGCGCTCCCGTGAAGTTCTTCTGGGATCGCTCGACGGAATTCACGCAAGGTTATGTGCGGCCTACTTACCGCGCCCGACTCACAGCGGCACTGGATGCCGACAACAAACTCCTCGGCGTGTCGATGCGCACCGCGAGCCCCTCGCTCGCGCGGTCGCAAGTACCGCCGAGCGCGCCGCCCATCGATGTGAAGACGTTCGTCGATGGAGCCGCCGTGCAGAATCTGTCCGACATACGCTACAAGTTGGGCACGTTTCGCGTCGAGTACGCCTTCCGGCACAATCATTTCCCACTCGCACCCTGGCGCGCGGTCGGCGCGACACAGAATGCATTCTTCATCGAGGTGTTCATCGATGAAGTGGCGCGAGCGGCGGGCAAGGACCCCGTCGATTTCCGCCGTGAGTTGTTAGCGCACGATCCGCGCGGCCTTGCAGTGGTGAATATGGCGGCGGAGAAAGCCGGCTGGGGCACGATGCTGCCACCCGGACGAGCCCGCGGCTTCGCCTACTTCGAGTCGTATGGTTCTTTGTGCGCGCAAGTGGCCGAGGTGTCATGGGTCAACGATGCGCCGCGCGTGCATCGTGTCGTGTGCGTACTCGATTGCGGCGAAGTGGTAACCCCGAACGGTGCGCGCGCGCAAATCGAGGGCGGCGTCATTCAAGGCTTGTCGTCCGGTCTTTTCGAGGCGCTACACCTTGCCGACGGCGCGGCCGTCGAACGCAATTTCGACAGCTACCGCTTGCTGCGCATGCCCGAGACTCCAGTGATCGAAGCCTACTTCTTGGAGTCGAAGCAGCCGCTCGGTGGCGTCGGCGAGCCGCCTGTGCCGCCCGCAGCGCCTGCGGTCGCCAATGCGCTGGCGGCGTTGCGCGGCGTGCCGGTGCGCGAGTTACCACTCGTCAAGGTGTGATCGCGGATCGATACCGCGGTCGTTAGTGAGGTGGCGGTACTTCGCGCCCGCGTAAGCGTGCCCAAGTCCACGCTAAACCGCGGCTGATATCGCCGCGTCCACCCGCCGCCTGCGGCGTGATTGCTTGTAGCCCGCTGCCGCGTTTCGCGACTGCAAACGCGAACACATAGTTCGGCTCTTGTCCCATCCTGAGATCGGTGATGTAAGCGATGCCGTCGCGCTCCGCAAGCGCATAGAAGCCGCGTGTAAACCATTGCATGCGCTGCACGCCCCAAACATCTCGGAGCGGCTCCCTGAGCTCGGCGCCTGCGTCATAGCGCGCAAAGTCGATGTCGGTGTTGTCATCGAAGAACGAGTAGAAGCCCTCGACATAGCCCGTGTCGGTCATGGCAACCACACGCCAAAGCACCGTGTTGAACGGTGCCGGTGTCGCTAACAACTGTCGCGCCTCGATTCCTGCGTCTGCCAAGGAAGCGCGGGCGAGGGTGCCGACGTGCCATTGCGCGATCGCGCTCCAGGCCAAGTAAGCACAACTCACCGCGAGGCCGACCGCATTCCAGCGCAAGCCGCGCGGCGCGCGCGCCACGAGCGCCGCCACGATGCCGATCACGAGCGGCAGCGTATACAGCGGGTCGATGATGAACATGCTGCCAAGCCCAAAGGGCGTACTGGTGAACGGAATGCCGAGCTGCGTCCCGTAAATCGTCATCCAATCGAGTAGCGGGTGCGTGAACAGGCCTAACCACAGCGCGAGCCACCAGTGCTTGAAATGCTGCGATTCGCCGTGCAGCTTGGCGACGACCCACGCCAGCGCGGGCGCCAGCAACGTGAGGTACAGCAGCGAATGGCTTTCCGCGCGGTGGAAGGTCATGTTGCGCAGCGGGTCGCCATGATCGATCAAGGCGTCGAGATCAGGAATCGTGCCGGCGATACCGCCCCACAACGCCGCTTTCCAAACGCGCGTACGCCGGCCCATGACTGCGACGCCGAGCGCGGAGCCAAGCGCGAGTTGGGAGAGTGAATCCATCTAAACGAGTTACGACAGCAGATCGGTCGGCTGCGCGGGCGCTAGGTCAGGGGCCGCGCGCCGCAGCAAGGCCCAGGCCAGACAGAGATTCGACGAGATCACAGGAATGGCAGCCGAGGGCCGCACGGCCCGTAAAGCCGCGACCGTCGGCATTCCTGTGCCCGATACGACGATGCAATCGACTGTCGTTGTGTTTATCGAGCGGATGGCGGCCAAAGCGTCGGCGCTCGTCAGCTCATAGATCGCGTGCGTATCGGCGAGCGCGGGGTCGACGCGAATCATCTGCACGAGATCGAGGCCTACGGCGCGCCAGTATGCATAGCCTGCCTCAGCGAGCGCCTCCGGATACGGCGAGACGACGGCGATCCGTTTTGCACCCTGCAGCGCCATGGCTTCTCGCAGTGCTTGCGCCGCCGTGACCACGGGCACGGCGCATTGTGCGGCAGCTTCGGTTGTTAGCCGAGTTTCAAGCTCGGGCCCCGCGAGATAGGACGACCCCGTGCATCCAAACCCGAACGCCGCCAGCGACAGCGAGCCAAAGCTGCCGATCGCGGCCGGCATGTTGCGGATGTAGTACTGCAGCCGCGTCTCCACTTGCGGTGCCGAATGCGTCAAGCGCGTGGCATACACGCCGATCGCGCGCGGTAGCAAATCGCGCATTTCGGGCTCGACCGTCGGGTTGGCCTGCGGCACGGCGACGCCGATGCGGGCGCGCGGGCCATAATCGGGGGCTTGCATGGGTAGAATGTTAGACCAAACGGCGATCCTGGAACGTTAGTCTCCAGAGCCGGAATCAGCGGGGGTCGAGAGAGCATGGAAATGAAACGCGTGTCCAGGATGGCGGCAGCGCTCAGCGTGGCGTTGTTGGGTTGCATGGGGGTCGGGCACGCGCAGAGCCCAGCGAGTATTCCGGACGCGTTGCGGGACTGGCAGGGCTGGGTGTTGCAGGGCGAAGAGTTTCGTCGCTGTCCGTTCATCGCAACCCAAGCGCCACAAGATGCGAGTGCGTTTCGCTGCGCGTGGCCCGAGCGGCTCGTGCTCGATGTGACCGCAAACGGCGGCAGCTTCACACAAGCCTGGCAGGTGTTCGCCGAAACATGGGTGCGACTACCGGGCAACACGGAGTACTTCCCGCAGGACGTGCGAGTCAATGGCGTAGCAGGTGCCGTTGTGCTGCGCGATGGTGTTCCGGCCGTGCGTCTGGCGGCGGGTCGGCATGTGATTGCAGGGGAATTCCGCTGGAGCACGCGGCCGGAGTCGCTGCCACTACCGCCACCCACTGCACTCGTGCAACTCACCGTCGACGGGCAGCGCATTGCGCAGCCGGAACGCCCGAATGACAGCGTCTGGCTCGGCAAGCGGCGCAGCGCCGAGCAGCCGGCGGCGCTCGAAGTACAAGTGTATCGCTTGGTGCGCGACGAGATTCCCGTCGAGCTCGAAACGCGGATTCGTCTGCAAGTGGCGGGCGATGCACGCGAAGAGTTGTTAGCTCGCGTGCTACCGGATGGCTTCACGCCTCTCGCAATGACGAGCGCGCTCGCCGCGCGGCTCGAGCCCGACGGTCGCTTGCGCGTGCAAGTTCGCCCCGGTTCGTTCGAACTCGCGATTCGGGCGCGGGGCACTTCTGTAGCTGCTGACCTCTCGCGCCCCACCCAAACGGGTACGTGGGCCCGCGAGGAAGTTTGGAGCTTCCAAGGGAACGATCGCTTGCGCGTCGCGGGCCCCGAAGGCGCCGAGGGTATCGATCCCGTGCAGGCGAACGTACCCGGCGAGTGGCAGGCGCTGTCGGCGTTCCGCATGGCGCCCGACTCCGTGTTGAAGATCGTCGAACGGAGCCGTGGGCTCGCGAATGCGGACGAGAATCGGCTGTCGTTGCGACGGCAACTGTGGCTCGACTTCGATCACGGCGGCTTCACGGCAGTGGACTCGATCTCGGGCTCGATGCGCAAAGATTGGCGGCTCGACATGCAAGCGCCATTTCGTCTTGCGAGCGCCCGTTTGAACGGCGAGCCGATGCTGATCACCGAGGGCGCGCAGCCCGAGCGAGTCGGCGTCGAGCTACGGGTGCCGGAGCTGGCACTCGAAACGGTGGCGCGCACCGTGCAGACGCGGGCCGCGCTCCCTGCGACGGGCTGGTCGAGCCGATTCGACAATGTGTCCGGCGTGCTGCACCTGCCGCCCGGTCACCGCCTCATCGCGGCTCCTGGCACCGACGCGGCTCCAGGGTCTTGGCTCGACAATTGGGGGCTGTGGAACCTGTTCGGCATCGTCATCGTGTTGGGCTTCACCGGCTGGATCGCAGGGTGGGGCGTTGCCGGGGTTGGCTTGGTCGCGTTTCTGCTCACGTACCAAGAACAGCCGCTGTTCATTTGGCTCTGGGGTAATTTGTTAGCGGCAGTCGCAATCGCGCGCGCAGCCCCCGAAGGCCGCTTCCGCCGCTTCGCGGGCTTCTACCGCAGCGCGAGCTTCGGTGTGCTGGCGCTGGCTCTGCTGCCATTCCTGTGGATGCAGATTCGCGTGGCGCTCTACCCGCAGCTCGAAGTCGGCATGTATTTCGCGCAGCCATCGATGCCCATGGCAGCCGAGGTCGAATCGCCGCAGGCGTTGAACGTTCCGACGGACGCGGCGGAAGTGGCCGCAGACGCCGCGGGTAGTGCCGAGGAAGTGATGATCGAGCCAGCGCCGGCTCCGCCGCCTCCAAGCGAGCTGCGTCGCTCAAAGGAGTCGAGCGTTTCGAGTGACTACTCGGGCGGCCTCAATGCGCAGCAGAAAATGCAGCGCTACGCGCCGGGCACCTTACTGCAAGCGGGTCCCGGCATCCCGGCGTGGCGCTTCAACTCCTACAACTACAGCTGGTCTGGCCCCGTCGAAGCGGAGCAAACCGTACGTTTCGTGTTCATCGGTCCGGCGCTGTTGTTCATTTGGCGCGCGGTAGGCGTGCTCGCGTTGCTCGCGCTGTTTCTCGCACTCGCTCGCGTGAGCTATGGGTTCGCGTTGCGCTGGCCGCGATTCGGCAAGGCGCCCGCCGGGAGTGCCGCCGTGGTGCTGTTAGCTCTCGCAGGGGTGACGAGCGCGCCGGCGGCCGCTAGCAATACACCGGACCCGGCGCTGCTCGAACAGCTCAAGGCGCGCCTGTTAGCACCGCCGCGGTGTCTGCCGAATTGCGCGGAAATCGTTGCAGTCAACGTGCGCGCGGAGGGCGAGCGTTTGGACGTGACCCTATCGGCGAGCGCCCTCACGCAAATTGCGGTCGCCTTGCCGCACGCCAACGATCGGTGGCAGCTCGACGAAGTGTCGGTCGACGGACGCGCAGTGCTCGCCGTGGGCCGCGAGGGCGATGCTTCACTCTGGGTGCCCCTCGAACCGGGAGCGCGCACGGTGCGTCTGTCGGGCCGGCTGGCCGCAGCGGAGTCCATTCAGCTCGTGTTCCCGCAGGTGCCGCGTGCGGTCACCGTGAGCGCCAAGGGTTGGTTGGTTGCGGGCGTGTCCGATGGGCGTCTGACCGCGGGCTCGATCGAGCTGACGCGCGAGCGCTCGCAAGCGACGGCCGCCGCTAACGACTCGCTCGAGTCGTCGGTGGAGTTTCCCGCCTTTGTCCGAGTTGAACGCAACTTCAATCTCGACCTCGATTGGACCGTGGCGACGGCGGTCGTGCGTATCGCGCCGGAGCGCGCGGCCATCAATGTTGCCGTGCCGCTCGTGAGCGGCGAGTCCGTGTTGACCGAGGGCGTCGAGGTGCGCAACTCGCGCGAGGCTGTCGTCGGCTTGCAGCGCGACCAAGCCGTGTTTGAGTGGCAATCGGGTCTCGCGCGCAGCGAATCCCTAGAGGTGGCTTTGCCGGCGGATGCGGGACGCGCCGAAGTCTGGCGCTTCCAGGTCAATCCGCAATGGCGGGTCGCATTCGACGGCTTTCCGGCCGTGCTGCCGGAGAACGTCGATGCCGGCGCGTGGAGTTTCGTGTTCTACCCACGGCCTGGCGAAACGCTGAAGCTCGCCGTCACGCGCCCGAAGCCTGCCGAAGGCGTCACTTTCGCAATCGACTCCGTCAACCACGGAGTGCGAGTGGGTAAGCGCTCCTCGGACGCGGAGCTGTTTTTCAGCTACCGCAGCACCCAGGGCGGGCGTCACACGATCGCGATCCCGCCGAACGCGCGAGTAACGCAAGTGGCCTTGGATGGCGTCCCTGCGCAAGTACGACCCGAGAATGGCGAGCTGTCGATCGCGTTGCTGCCCGGGCCGCACCGCGTCAGTGTGCAATGGCAGGACAGTGAAGGCGCCGCTTTCCGGATCCAACCCGCCGCCATCGACCTGCGCATGCCTGCCAGCAACGTGACGACGAGCGTGCAGATTCCAGCCGATCGATGGCCGTTGATGGCGTTCGGGCCCGGCGTCGGCCCGGCGGTGCTCTACTGGGGCGAGCTCATCGTGTTCATCTTGACGGCTTGGTTGTTAGGCCGCTGGAGCTACTCGCCGCTCCGCTTCCACGAGTGGCTGCTGCTCGGGCTCGGCCTCTCGACGCTGAGCTGGGGAGTATTCGCGCTGATGGCAGTGTGGTTCTTCACGATGCGTTGGCGCGAGCGATGGGACGGCGGCGCGGGGGAGCGCTCGGGTGTGAGCCCGGCGACTGCCGCGTTTCGCTTCAACACCGTGCAGGTGTTGCTTGCCGGTTTCACCGTCATCGCGATTGCCGCACTGGTGTTTTCGGGTATCCGTTACGGTCTGATGTCGTCGCCAGACATGGGTGTCGCGGGCCCCGGCTCCAACGGGAGCACGTTCACGTGGTTCAACGACCAGACCCAGTCCGGACTGTCGCAACCGACCATCCTGACGGTGCCGATGTGGGTGTACCTCACGCTGATGTTCGCGTGGGCGTGCTGGATCGCCTTCGCGCTCATTCGCTGGCTGAAGTGGGCGTTCAGCGCATGGACATCGCAGGGCTTCTGGCGCGGCGACGTCGTGACGCAGGCTTGATCAGCACGAGGTAGCGTGGCGCGGGGTGCGCGCCACGCTGTCTACTCGCACAAGCTTTCGAGATAACCCTGTGCGACCGGCGACAAGCGCTTGCGCGCAAGTTCGCGGGCCTTCGGTGTATCGACGAGGTACTCGAGCGGCCCGGACACGAGCATGTGACGCACGTGCGGGTCGCGTGCCGACATCCGTGCCATCTTGTTCAGCACCGTAAAGCCGCGGTTGATTTTGTTACGAGGAACGCGCCGCTGTTCGATGGAACGGGCGAGGTATTGGCCGAAGCGGGCGTAGAGGAAATAGTCGTCATTTCCCACGTGAAAACGCGCTTCGGCGAAGAAGTCGGGGAAATTCTTCTCGAGGTATTGATTGACTTTGCCAAGACGAATACTGGGGTCGCTGTCGATCGACGCAACTGAATTCTTCATCTAAGTGCTTCCACCTCCACTGGGGCCGGCGCACCATTTCTGGACGTCACGACCGGTTCCCAACCCCGCGACGCGGCGCGAACGTTACGGCACATCGCTCATGACTGCAAGAGGTAGGCGAATGAAATTTGCGACAGCACACACTCGAGTTCGCGCGAGTCGATTCGCACTCGTGTTGCTCGGCTCACTACTCGTGGCCTGCGCACGTGAGCGCTCGGCCGAAGACGAAGTGCGCGACGTGATCGCAGCGATGGAAGCGGCGGCGGAGGCGCGCGACGTCGGGGATGTGATGGAGTTCGTCGCGACCGATTTTTCGGCGGACACGGAGATGACGCGTGATGAGTTTCGCAATCTCGTGCGCGCGTACTTTGTGGCCAATCCCAAAGTCGAACTTGCCGTGCGAATCCGCTCGATCGAGTTTCCGGTGGAAGACTTGGCCCGCGTCGAGTTGTCTGTCACGAGCCTCACCCGCGGCGGCACCACGGCCGTCGGGGGCCTTGACGTCGATCTGGAGTCGGCACGGGTCGAGTTTGTCCGCGAGGGCGATCGATGGCGCGTGCGTTATGTGGATCGCAATGCCGCGGATCGCTAGTCGCTGCTAGCCGCTATGCATGGCTGAACGAGGGCTTTTTAAGCCCGCAGCTTGCGATACACTATTGTTAGGGGTTATCCGAAGGGTTTTGCCTACATGGAAGTGGATCAGCTGACAGGAGTCGGCAGCAGGGCCTGGTTCGAGCGAGTACTCGCGGTCGAATGTCGGCAAGCCGACGCCGTTGCGGCACCGTTGTCACTGCTATGCATCGATCTCGATCGCTTCAAAAGCTTTGCGGCACGCCATCCACAGCAAGTCGTCGATCTCGAACTCGTGCGCGTCGCACGCACGCTCCAGCAAGCAGTATGGCCCGAGCAATACCTTGCTCGTTTGGGCGACGATGAGTTTGCCATCTTGTTACCTAACACTGATGCCGCGCAGGCTGCTGAAACGGCCGAGCGTTGCCGCGCTGCCGTTCAAGCGGCGAGTTCGCGCGAGGGTGAGAACCCGCTGACAGTCAGCATCGGTTTCGTCACGGCTTGGCGCCGACGCATGACGGGCCTGCAATTGCTGGAAGCGGCCCATGCCGCGCTCGTCGAAGCGAAGTCCGGTGGTCGCAATCTTGTGGCGATGTATCGCCCGAGGTCGACCGGTTAATACGACCGCGCGCGCGTAGAATGAGCGCGCATGTCGGTCGAACGTCGCGCCTTTTGGCAGATTCACTTTTGCGTGCTGCTATGGGGCTTCACCGCAATTCTCGGTAAGCTGATTTCCCTGCATGCGGTTCATCTCGTCTGGTGGCGCATGTTGCTCGTGTCAGCCGCACTCATCGCAGTGCCGAGCTTTTGGCGAGGCGCGCGGCTGCTCTCCTGGAGTCGCTTCGCTTGTTACGCCGGCATCGGCGGCGTGCTGGCTTTGCACTGGCTTACGTTCTACCAATCCATTCGCCTGTCGAATGCGTCGGTAGCGGCCACCTGTATGGCTTTCGCACCGATCACGATGGCGTTCCTCGAGCCATGGATCACGGGCTCACGCTTCAAGCGATCGGATTTGGTACTCGGAATCGTGTCGTTACCGGGCATGGCGCTCGTTCTAGGCGGGATTCCGGACGGCATGCAGGCGGGCTTCTGGCTGGGCGCGCTCTCGGCCGCCCTGACCGCCATCGTCGGTGCGCTCAACAAGCGCTTCATCGAGGGGACGGATGCGTGGGTGGTGGCGGGCATCGAGCTCGGAATGGGGTTCTTGTTGGTGGCGCTGCTGGCGCCGCTGCTGCTGCCTGACCAGCCAGCCATCGTCATTCCAGGTGCACGCGACTTCGCACTGTTGTTAGTACTCGCGATCATCTGCACGCTCGTACCGTCTGTGCTGTCACTGCGCGCGTTGCGCCATGTGCCGGCCTTCACGACGCAGCTCGCGCTCAACCTGGAGCCGGTGTACGCGATCGCGATCGCGGCGTTGTTTCTGGGTGAGTCGCACGACCTCAACGCGTTGTTTTACCTAGGAGTGTCGATCCTCTTGGCGGCCGTTTTCGGCCACGCGTGGTTGTTGCGCCGCGCGGAGACGCCGGGCGCCGCGCCGTGACCCGACCCGCCGCACGCCTCGAGCCGACCGTATCTCCCTGAATCGACAATAAATTAAGCCTGGAATTGCCCCGCGACCGAGGTACGCCCGGGCCGGTTGCAGGGCGATTGACCGACGGTACCCAGTGGGTATGATCGGGTGCATATAGAAGGTGTAGCTAGGCAACCGACCGCTCCGCAGGGTGACCCCGCCCCGGACAACGTATGCCATCCGCGGCCCGCAGAGGGTCCGGCGCCTCCCGGATTATTGGGTGTTATGCGACGTTGCGGGCCTGGTGGCTCGTAGCGCGGCGAGTTGCGCGCCGCGCTTTTCGCGTCGCTGGAGGTTCGCGATGTCTGAGTCACGATTGCCACTGTTGGGTCCGCCGCCAAAGCAGGGTCTTTATGACCCGAAAAACGAGCATGACGCCTGCGGTTTCGGCTTCGTCGTGGACATCAAAGGTCGCAAGAGCAATGCGATTCTCAAACAGGCCATCCAAGTTCTGAAGAATCTCGACCATCGCGGCGCTTGCGGCTGCGAGGTGAACACCGGCGACGGCGCGGGCGTACTGATCCAGATGCCGCATGCCTGGAATAAGGAAGTGGCCCGCACCGAGGCGCGCGTGCGTCTGCCGGAGCCGGGCCACTATGCGTCCGGCTTGGTTTTCATGCCGCGCAACGCGGTGCAGCGGCGCAAGATCGAAGAAGTGTTCGCGCGCGTCGTGCAGTCCGAAGGGCAAGTGTATCTCGGCGCCCGCACGGTCCCCACTAACAACTCAATGCTGGGTGATACGGCCAAGACGAGCGAGCCGTTCATTCGCCAAGTATTCATCGGGCGCGGCGAGGAGACGCTCGACGAGGCGGAGTTCGAGCGCAAGCTGTATATCATTCGTAAGCGTGCCTACAACGAGATTCGCGTCTCGACGATCGGCGGCGCGGAGTATTGGTATGTGGCGAGCCTGTCGCACAAGACCTTCGTGTTCAAAGGCATGTTGACCACGATGCAGCTCGATCAATACTTCCCCGATCTGCACCACCCGTTGATCGAAACGGCGCTCGCGCTCGTGCATTCGCGCTTCAGCACCAACACGTTTCCGAGCTGGGATCGCGCGCATCCGTATCGCTACATCGCGCACAACGGTGAGATCAACACGCTGCGCGGCAATATCAATTGGATGCGCGCGCGCGAGGCGGAATTCCAATCGCCGTTGTTCGGTGACGACATCAAGAAGATTCCGCCGATCGTGAACCCGAACGGCTCCGACTCCTCGATGTTCGACAACGTGCTCGAACTCATGGTGCTCGCCGGCCGCTCGTTGCCGCACGCGATCATGATGATGATTCCGGAGCCGTGGGCCAAAGACGAGCACATGGACCCGGCGAAGCGCGCGTTCTACCAATTCCACTCGAGTTTGATGGAGCCGTGGGACGGCCCCGCAGCCTTGGCATTCACCAACGGTGAGCAGATCGGCGCCGTGCTTGATCGCAATGGGCTTCGCCCCGGTCGTTACTATGTGACGAAGGATGATCTCGTCGTGATGGCCTCGGAAGCAGGCGTGCTGGAGCTCGATCCGGCGAGCATCGTGCGCAAAGGCCGCTTGCAACCCGGCAAGATGTTCCTCGTCGACACCAAGCAAGGCCGGATCATCGACGACGAGGAGATCAAGCGCCAAGTCGTTAGCGAGCGCCCATACGGTGAGTGGCTCAAGGAACACTTGGTCAATCTGAAGGATCTGCCGGCGGCGCCAGCGGTGTCGATGCCGGAACCGCACACGTTATTGCAGCGTCAGATCGCCTTCGGCTACACGTTCGAAGATCAACGCATCTTGATGGCGCCGATGGCGCGCGATGGTGTCGAGGCCGTCGGCTCGATGGGCAACGATACGCCGCTTGCTGCGCTGTCGCAGAAGCCGCGCCTGTTGTACGACTATTTCAAGCAGCTGTTCGCGCAAGTCACGAATCCGCCGATCGATTCGATTCGCGAGGAAGTGATCACGTCATCGGATGTGTGGCTCGGCTCCGAGGGCAATCTGCTCGATCCGCAACCGACGGATTGTCGGCGCGTCGAGTTGAAGGGGCCCGTCATCACGAATGAGGAGTTTGCGAAGATTCGGCGCTTGCAGTTGCCAGGATTGCGCGTCGGTACGCTGCGAATGCTGTTCCGCTCCGATCTGGGCACCGAGGGCTTGGTGCGCGCGATCGAGCAGATGCGCGAATCGGCCAAGCGCATGATCGAAGAGAGCGAGGTGAACGTCCTCATTCTTTCCGATCGTGGCATCAACAAGGATCTCGCGGCGATTCCCTCGTTGTTAGCCGTATCGGCGCTGCATCACTACTTGATTCGCGAAGGCTTGCGCATGCGCGTGTCGTTCGTGCTCGAGACCGGTGAGGCGCGCGAGGTGCATCATTTCGCGCTGCTGATCGGCTATGGCTGCAGCGTGATCAATCCGTATCTCGCGTTCGAGACGCTCGACGGCATGATCCGCGACGAGTTGTTACCCAACGTCGATCACCGGCTCGCTTGCCAGAACTTTGCGAAGGCCGCTACCAAAGGCGTCGTCAAGGTGATGTCGAAGATGGGCATCTCTGCGGTGCAGAGCTATCACGGCGCGCAGGTGTTCGAAGCCGTGGGGTTGCGACAAGATGTCATCGACGATTACTTCACGGGCACGGCTTCACGTGTCGGTGGCGTCGGCATCGAAGTGATCGCGCAGGAAGTGCTGCTGCGCCATCGCGCTGCTTACACCGAGCGCTCGGGCGAGCATGTACTGCCCTCCGGCGGCCAGTACCAATGGCGCAGCGAAGGCGAATTCCATTTGTTCAACCCGGAGTCGATCCATCGGCTGCAGAAGGCTGTGCGTACCGGCAACTACGCGTCCTACAAGTCGTATGCCGAGCTCGTCGACGATCGAGCCAAAAACTTGTCGACGCTGCGAGGTCTGCTCGAGTTCAAGCAGGGCGACCCGATTTCGATCGACGAGGTCGAGCCAATCGAGAGCATCATGAAGCGCTTCAAGACAGGCGCGATGTCCTACGGTTCGATCAGCAAGGAAGCGCACGAGACGCTCGCGATTGCAATGAATCGCATTGGCGGCAAGAGCAATACGGGCGAAGGCGGCGAGGATCCTGAACGCTACCAACCGCTGCCGAACGGTGACTCGAAAAACTCTGCAATCAAGCAGGTGGCGTCGGGCCGCTTTGGTGTGACGAGCGAATATCTCGTCAATGCCCAAGAGCTGCAGATCAAAATGGCGCAAGGCGCGAAGCCCGGTGAGGGCGGCCAGTTGCCCGGCACCAAGGTGTATCCGTGGATTGCCAAGACGCGCCACACGACCGCCGGCGTCGGCTTGATTTCGCCACCGCCGCATCACGATATTTACTCGATCGAAGACCTCGCCGAGCTGATCCACGATTTGAAGAACAGCAATCGTGCGGCACGCGTGAGCGTCAAGCTGGTCGCGGAGTTGGGTGTCGGCACGATTGCGGCCGGTGTCGCCAAAGCGCATGCCGATGTTGTGCTCATCAGTGGCCACGACGGCGGCACGGGCGCCTCGCCGCTCACCTCGGTGCAACACGCTGGCTTGCCGTGGGAGCTGGGTCTGGCTGAGACGCACCAAACACTGGTCATCAACAATCTGCGCAGCCGCATCGTCGTTGAGACTGACGGTCAATTGAAGACGGGTCGCGATGTGGCGATCGCCGCGTTGTTAGGTGCGGAGGAATTCGGCTTCGCGACGGCGCCGCTCGTCACGATGGGTTGCATCATGATGCGCGTGTGCCACTTGAACACCTGTCCGGCGGGCGTCGCCACGCAGGATCCGCGCTTGCGCGAGAAGTTTGCGGGTAAGCCGGAGCATGTCGTGAACTTCATGCGCTTCGTCGCCCAGCACTTGCGCGAGATCATGGCGCAGCTCGGCTTCCGGAAGTTGGAAGAGATGGTCGGCCGCGTCGACATGCTGGAGGCGAAGGCGGCTGTCGATCATTGGAAGGCGCAGGGTTTCGACTTCAGCAACGTGCTGTACGCGCCCGATGCAGGGCCGGAGGTGGGCCGCTTCCAACAGATTGGTCAAGACCACGGCCTCGATAAATCGCTCGACGTCACGACGTTGCTCGACTTGTGCAAGCCGGCAATTGAGCGCGGCGAGAAAGTCAGCGCTGAGCTGCCGATCCGCAACGTCAATCGCGTGGTCGGTACGATCACCGGTAGCGAGGTCACGAAGAAGTGGGGCGCTAACGGCTTACCCGACGGCACGATCTCGATCCACTTCAAAGGCTCAGCCGGACAGAGTTTCGGCGCATTCTTGCCGCGTGGGATGTCGTTCCGTCTCGAGGGTGATGCTAACGACTACTTTGGCAAAGGCCTCTCGGGCGGGCGCCTGGCCGTATTCCCGGATCGGCGAGCAACGTTCGCCTCGGAGCAAAACATGATCATCGGCAACGTGGCGCTCTACGGGGCCACGAGTGGCGAGATCTTCGTGCGCGGTATGGCGGGCGAGCGCTTCGCGGTTCGCAACAGCGGTGTCGACGCCGTTGTCGAGGCCGTCGGCGACCACGGTTGCGAATACATGACAGGCGGTCGTGTCGTCGTGTTAGGCCCCACGGGCCGGAATTTCGCGGCGGGTATGTCGGGTGGTACCGCGTACGTGCTCGATGAATCGGGCTCGTTCGAGAAGCGCGTCAACGGCCAGATGGTGGATGTCGGCCGAGTTGAGGATGCCGCCGAGGCGGCCGAGCTGCGCGGTTTGATCGAGCGCCACGTGCAAGCCACCGGTAGCACGCACGCGCAGCGCATCTTGGATGCGTGGGCCACGAAATTGCCGCGCTTTTATCGCGTCATGCCGCGCGACTACGCGCGCGCATTGGCGTCGCTGAAGCGCGCGCACGAACAGGGTTTGACAGGTGATGAGGCGATCATGTCGGCGTTCGAGGAGAACGCGCGCGACACGGCGCGTGTGGGTGGAAATTAATGGGTAAGCCGACCGGTTTCATCGAATATTTGCGCGAACTGCCGCTCGATCGCGGTCCGCTCGAGCGCGTCCGCGACTGGAACGAGTTCCATCACCACATGGAGGAGAAGCGCCTGCGTCAGCAAGGCGCGCGGTGCATGGATTGCGGCGTGCCGTTCTGCCACACCGGCAAGCTGATCAGTGGTATGGCCTCCGGATGCCCGATCAATAATTTGATCCCCGAATGGAATGACCTCGTCTACCGCGGTCTGTGGCGCGAGGCGCTCGAGCGCTTGCACAAGACTAACAACTTCCCCGAGTTTACGGGGCGCGTGTGCCCGGCGCCGTGCGAGGGCTCGTGCGTACTCGGTATTAACGCGCCACCGGTCACCATCAAGAGTATTGAGAACGCGATCATCGATCGCGGTTTCGAAGAGGGCTGGGTGGTGCCAGAGCCGCCGGCCAAGCGTACGGGTAAGCGAGTGGCGGTCATCGGTTCAGGTCCGGCAGGCCTCGCTGCAGCGGCGCAATTGAACAAGGCCGGACACAACGTGACGGTGTATGAGCGTGCCGACCGGCCAGGCGGTCTGCTGGTCTACGGCATTCCCAATATGAAGCTCGACAAGCTCGATGTCGTGGCACGCCGCATCGCGCTGCTCGAGAAGGAAGGCATTCAATTCGTCTGCAATGCCCACGTCGGCGAGAACGTCGAGGCGCAGTTGTTAGTGCGTGACTACGACGCCACTGTGATCTGTACGGGTGCGACGGTACCGCGCGATTTACCGGTGGAGGGCCGCGAACTCAAAGGCGTGCATTTCGCGATGGATTATCTCACCGCGAGCACCCAAGCCGTGATGGCGGGCCATCCGGATCAGAATCCGATCCATGCGCGCGGCAAGGACGTGTTAGTGCTCGGCGGCGGCGATACGGGCACCGACTGCGTCGGCACGGCGATGCGGCAAGGCTGTCGGTCGCTGACGCAGCTCGAGATCATGGCGATGCCGCCGCTCGAACGAGCGCCGGACAATCCGTGGCCGGAGTGGCCCAAGGTCTACAAGATGGACTACGGCCAAGAAGAAGCGGCTGCGAAGTTCGGCACCGATCCGCGCCAGTACCTCACAACCGTCAAGAAATTCATTGGCGACGCCGCGGGTAATCTCACGGGGGTGTTGACCGTGAAGATTGTGTGGCAGAAGAACGACAAAGGGCAGTTCGTCCCCGTCGAGCAGCCAGGCACAGAAACGCTGCACGATGCGCAGCTCGTGTTGTTAGCGATGGGCTTCTTGGGGCCGGAAGGTGCCTTGCTGAAGGAACTCAAGCTGGCGGCCGATGCGCGCAGCAACGTGCTCGCCGAGCACGGCAAGTTTGCGACCTCCGTGCCGGGCGTGTTTGCGGCTGGCGATTGTCGTCGTGGCCAGAGCCTCGTTGTGTGGGCGATCAACGAAGGCCGCGGCGCAGCGCGCGAGTGCGATCGCTATCTGATGGGCAGCACGGATCTGCCCTAGTTCGAGGCGGCGCTAAATCAGGATCGGGGCGAAAGCGACGCGCTGCATCGGCTCGTAGCGGTCGGGCCATTGGCCACGAATCCGCACGAGCAAACGCTCAGCGGGTGATGTCGTAGCCTCGTTGATCCGCACGAGCTCAACGGTCGGACGAGTACCTGCGGCGAGCGCGGGTGCGAGTTCTTGCGCGATGATGGACGGTAGCGAAGCGATGACCTCGCGCCGCTCGTCGATGATGAGCACGCTTGCGGAGCGCGAATCTGCCGCGAGGTTGGCACTGAGCCATAACGGCTGGCCGGCGCGCAGATTGCGCGCCATGAGCGAATCGTCTGCCGGCCCGCGAAGCAACAATCGAAAATCGAAGCGGCGATTTTCATCGCCGCGCAAGTTGGGCATCGTAACCAAAGTGCCCGTGCCATCGAGCGGTGTCGGGACTGACAGGATCGTCATCGGATCCGTTTCGTCGCGGTCGAAGCCGCGAATCGCCAGAAACTCCGCGCGAGTGGCTGACTGCGGCGTACCGGGAATGGCATCCGCGAACATCGCGAACAGCTCGCGCGATTCGTAGCGCTGCGTCAGCTTAGGAAAACTCTTAAAGGGAATCACACGTGTCGTCGAGCCGAACTGCAAAGCGCCGGTGGTGTACTGAAACGTGTAACGCCCGGCGCGTCGGCTCAAGCGCGCGACAGGAAGCCAACTGCCGCGGTGCTCGAAGTTGACGACGATCGACTGCACCGGCGCATACGCCGGCATCGAATACAGCTGTTCGACTGACTCCGTAATCATTTTCCGAACGGGGTAATCATTGTAAGGGCTTGTATTGAGCTTCTGTCGCTGGCGAGAGTTTCTCCCACGGGAAAGCTATAACTTGGGCTGATGCCAGCAACGTGTCGTCGGTATCTTCCGAATTGTCGGTCAATCCGATCTTCCGCGCATCGGCCCGCGCGGGGCAATTGCCGCGCAAGTCGGCAACCGGTAGAGATCCTCTGCATTCGATTGCACTAACTACCAAAAAAAACGCCCCGCAGTGCGGGGCGATTAGTTAGTTTCTGCGTCGACTCCGGTCCATCGCTGTCAGCTTGAGTCGCCTAACAAGAGCGCTATTCCCACGGCTGAAACGTTGGCGGTTGTTAGGCCGCCGGCTAAACACACAAGCCCGCGTGTCAATTCACGCTTCGATCGTTTCCGGCAGTAGCCAAACTACGCGGCTACCGCCTGCACCCGTGCTCTTGAGCAAGTCCGAGGTTTCTAGTTAAAACCAGTGTGACAAATTTGCATCATTTGTGGCCTGCTCGTCTAGGGGATTTCCTGCCTCAGCGGGAAATATTTTCTGATGCCATTAAAAACAATTACTTATGCCGTCATCACGGCATGAGCGGTCACAACGAGAATGACTCGCATTGTCGCGAAGGTACGACAGGCAGTAGTGCTACGGCATCAACCAAACGCTGAAGCGCGCGCCCGACGAGGACTCGAGCGAGGTCGCTCCCACGCGCCCGCGATGGAAGTCGGCAATCAGTTTGACGATGTAGAGACCGAGCCCGAAGTGCGGTCGGCTATCGGAACCTTTGCGGCTCTGCCACAAAGACTCGAACAAGCGCGCGCTGTCCTCGGTGGGCAGTGGCGGGCCCGGATTCTCGACATCGATGCGCACCCACTCAGCGTCACGCGCGACGCCGATGGTAATTGCGTCGCCCGTAGCCGTGAAGTCGACCGCGTTCTCGACGAGCTTATCGAGCATTTGCACGATGAGGTCGGGGTTTCCATGAACGGTGAGTGCATCCATCGGGCCCACATAGCGGAAGGTGCGCTCACGAAATGCCGTGCCATACGCATCGGCCGCGGCTCGCACGAGCGCGGCGAGATCGAAATGCGTGCGCTCGCTGTTGGCGATCGCTTCCTCGACTCGCGTCGCGGCACCCATGGCGACGAGCATGCTGTTGAGTCGTTCCGTCCCTTCGCGAGCGCGGGAAATGTAGGTGCGGGCCTCCGGCGTCAGTGTCTCGGACTCGAGATTCTCGAGCGACGAGCGCACGATCGTCAGCGGTGTTCGAATCTCGTGTTGGAGCTTGCCCGCCAAGCCGCGCAGATAGCCGGTGTAATCGCGAAGCCGGCGGAGCAGGGCTTCGAAACTGCGCGACAAATCGCCCAGCTCGTCCTTCGCGCGCGCCTCCGGCAGTTCTACCGACAGCAAGCCTTCGCGACCGAGCGCGTTTTCGCTCGCGGTTCGCAAGCGCTCCAGACGGACGGCTAGGCGCCCAGCAAACCAAAACATGGCGCCCACGGCCAAGCCCGTGACGAGCAAAGTCAGGTTGAGCAGACGCGTGAGTGCTTTGTCGCGCAGCGTGAGCCAGCGGTCGGCCGTTTGCGCCAATTGCAGCACGCCAATGACGCGACGCCGATCGGCGCTGTAGATGGGTGCGGCTGCGGCGACGATCACGCGGTTCTCGTATCGCCCAGCGAGGAGTGCGGTGGTCGCTTTGCCTGCCGCCGCCGCCGCGACTTGCTCACTCGTGACGCGAGCGCGTTCATCCTGCGAGGTGCGCCGCGGCACGGCATCGCCGTCGAGGAAGCGCCGGTAGAGGCGCGGCAGAAATCCGCGCATGGCGGTGAAATCTTGCGGCAATGCCGGCGCCTCGAGGCGCGCCAGCGTCGTACCCCCAACCGTGGCGATCGCGAGCTCGACGCCAGGTTGCGAGAACTGTCGCAAGTGCTCGGCGAGGTCGGGCGAGGCCGCCACCAAAACGCCGCGAGCTTCGAGATCAGCGGGATCGAGCGTACCGAGACTGGTGCGTGGGCCGCCACGCTTGGCGCGGTCGTCAACGAGCACGCCAAATCGCCGGCCGATCATCGACAGCGGCACGCGGGCCTCCAGCGCATAGCCATCGCTGATGGGTCGCCAGGCGCCGGTGATCCGCGATTCGTCGACCGCTTCCTCGCGCCCGTACTCGCGCACTTCGATGCGCCGACCGCGCAGCTCGCCCGGCCCAGCACTCGACAAGAAGATGCGTTGCTGGCCGCCACGACGATCGTCGAAGCCGAGCCACACCCGATCGCCCAACGTGGCGCGATCGAGCGGGTTCAGCAGCGATTGGTCGAAGACGAGTGGCGAGCCTGTCACGCTGAGATAGAGATATAGCCAGCGCTCGTAGGTGCCTGTGATGACGCGCAGGTGAACGCCACTGGGTGCCTTGAATTCCTTGTAGTGCCCGCTGCGGCTCGGCCACTCCTCCGGGTTGCCGTCGGGCACTGGCAACGATGAGAACACCAGCGGTTCGATATCGAGCGCGCCTGCGGCCGGATCGGATGGCGCTGTACGCGCACGAAACAGCAGCTCTTCGCGGCCCTGCATCGACGCGGCCACCGTTTGCGCGACTGCGAGCAAGGCTTGGCGCTCGCCTTCGCGCAATACGCTTTCCATCTCGCGCGCGTACTGGCACCCAGCCCATGGTAGCGCCAGAGTAGTTAGTGCTAACAACAGCAGCTTGGTCCGCAGCCGAAGCGCGGACATCGGGCCGATGCGCAGCTTGTCCCAATTCATGGCTGTGGATTCATGCGCTTGCGGATCATTCGACCCAGCGATAGCCCATGCCGTAGACCGTCTGGATGCCATCGAAGCTCGGATCGATGACCTGGAACTTGCGTCGAATACGCTTTACGTGCGACGTGATCGTGTTGTCGTCGAGCACGACGCTCGCGGCATCCATCAACTGCTGCCGATTCTTGACGTGGCCCGGATGCTTGGCGAGCGCGAACACGATCCAATACTCGGTGAGCGACAACAGAACGACTTGGCCTTGCCACTCGACCGACATGCGTTCGCTGTCGAGCGTCAACGCTCCGCGGCGTACGACTTGCTTGTCCTCGGGCGGACGACGCAAAGCGTCGACGCGGCGAAATAGAGCGTTCACGCGAGCGATCAAATGTGCGAGCGAGAGATCTTTGGTGAGGAAATCGTCAGCGCCGAGCCGCAGACCCGAGACGGCGTCGAGTTCGGAGTCGCGAGCTGTTAGGAAGATGATCGGCAGCTCCGCCGACAGACCGCGCAAATCGCGGCACAGATCGAAGCCGCCCTCTGGCTCATCTTCGAGCGAGATATCGATGACCGCCAAATCGGGTAGGCGCGCGGTGAAGGCGCTCATGGCCGCTTTGCGGTTGGGATAGGTGCGTACGGCATAGCCCTCGCGGCTGAACGCGGCCGCGTAGTTGTCGCGAATGGCTTGTTCGTCTTCGACGATCGCAATCTGCTTCTTCATGCGGAAAGTGTAGCGCTCCGGCGTACCGCGGGAAGTGTCTGTGGGCCGCAAATTCAGCATTGCCAGAATTCACCACAATTGGCCCGCGCGCTGACAGGGTCTGGTCGCAGCTGCGGCATTTCGTGGCGCTGCAATGGGTGCGTAGGAGGTCGAACCCATGATGACTTCGAGCAAGGCCCAAAGATCGGCAGCCCAAAGCCCCACGCAACGCTGGCGTTGGTTCTTGGCTCGCGCCTCAGCCACCGCCGTCGCAGCACCGCCGGCGACGGCAGCGCGGCTGCGAATGCCGCGGCATGCGTGGCAGCCGCCGCCGTGGTTCGCCGTTTGACGAGCTGTTAGGAGCGGGTGAGCTCGGCGAGCTCGTAGTACGTTTGCATGTAGCCCGCCACGCCCGCCTTCAGGAACAGGAACTCCTCGTCGGCCGTGCACCATACGTCGTACGGCGGGTGCTCTTGCGGGAGCTCGGGGTTCGTGACGAATTGGTAGTGCCATGCGTCGAATGTGCCCGCTTCGACCGTCACGCGCTCGGGCCCGATATAAACGAGGTTCAGGCCGATCGAGAACAGCAGTGGGCCCGTGGCGCCGCGATGATCCGGCGAGGAGAGCAGCATTTGCTTGATCCGCTGCACGGCACCGGGCTTGCTGCGATCGATGAGGCGCAGATGCCACGCATCGCAGGCGATCGCGTGATTCTGGAAAGTCACGAGCGGTTGTTCGAGGTCCATCCGCTGCGACACGCGGCCCTCCAGGGCGGTCCAGGTTTCGCATTCGGCGAATTGTGGGTGGAAGCGAAACCAACCCGAACCCATGAACTTGTCACCCACCGTCAGGCGCAAGAAGCAGTCCGTCGGCATCCAGTGCCGGTCGAGTGAGTAGACCGCATCGCGCATGACACTTGGTCGGTCGTCGATTTCGGTGTGCGCCACACAGGTGCGCGTGCCGTCGGTGTGGACGTCGATTCGAAAGTACTCGCGCCCGCGCTCTTGGTTCATGCGCTCGGGCTTCTTCGACAAATACTTGATCCGACCCATGACGCTGCGGTGATCGCGTTGCAGGATCGGCAGGCCGGTCGGGGCGGAGTGGTTCATGAACTTCCTCGCACTCTAGCTGGGATTGAGTGCGCTGGATGCTATGCGTTCCGCAGCGCCTCCGCACGCTTGTGCGCGCGCATGGCCAACACGGGGGCAATGATCGAAGCCAAAGAATAGGCCCACGGTGCCAATGCGATCCATCGGCCCGGCGCGAATGCCGTGATGATCGCCGAAAGGACGCCGAGCGCGGCAATCGAATACCAGATCTGCACTTCAAGCCGCGTGTAGAGGAGTTCGATGGGTGTCAGCGGCACCGCCAGACGCAACGTCGTTGCGCGATGGAATAGCGCGCCGAGCAGCGCGCACATCGTCGTGAACCCAAAGGCGAACCAGCCGAACAGATCGATCAACTCGCTGACGCTGCGAAACTCGATGGGTGAGGGCAACGCGCCGCCGGTAAACGTGGCGAACGCACCGAACATCATCATTTTCAGCGGGTAGAAGAACACAAGCACGGTGAATACCAGCAGCAGCGAGAGCATCACGCTCACGCCGTCCTCGAGTCCGTAGCGACGGCTCCAGCGGTAGTGGCCGTGCCAAAACATCACGATGAGCGCAAAGCTCGCCGCGAAGGCGGGAATGCCCTTCAGGGCAGTCACCAATTCGGCATGGCTCCGCGGAATCGAATCTGCGGAAATGATCAACATCGTGAGCGCAAATGCGAACGCGGCGTCAACGAAAGTTTCGAGACGCGTCGTACGCGCTCCGCGCTCGCTGAAATCGCCAATCTTCTCGAGCGTGCTCACGCCAGTTCCCGGATCAGAATGCGTTGATGCCGGTGAGCTCACGGCCGACCGACAATTGATGGACAGTCTCGGTGCCCTCGTAGGTGATGACACTCTCGAGATTGAGCGCATGCCGAATCGGCACGTACTCCGCGCTGATTCCGGCACCGCCTAACAAGTCGCGGCAATCGCGCGCGATGTCGAGCGCCATGCGGCAGTTGTTCCATTTGGCGAGCGAGACCTGCGTGGGCACCATCTTGCTCGCATCCTTGAGCCGACCGAGTTGTAAGGACAGCAGTTGCGCCGTGGTGATCCGGCGTGACATGTCGGCGAGCCGAATCTGCACGGCTTGATTCGCCGCCAGCGGTCGGCCGAAAGTGGCACGCGTCTGGGTGTAGTCCAGGAGTTGCGCCAAGCATGCCTGCGCTGCGCCAATGACGCCCCACGTGATGCCGTAGCGCGCTTGGGTCAAGCAGGAGAGCGGGCCTTTGAGGCCGATCGCGAGTGGCAACCGGTTCGACTCCGGCACCACGACGTTGTCGAAGAACAGGGCCGAGGTGACGGAAGCTCGCAAGCTGAACTTGCGCTCGATCTCGGGGGCGGTGAACCCGGGCGTGCCTTTTTCCACGATGAAGCCACGGATGCCCTCATCGGTCATCGCCCAGCAAATGCAGAGGTCGGCGATTGCGCCGTTAGTGATCCACATCTTGGAGCCGTTGATCACCCAATCGTTGCCACGGCGCTTCGCGTGCGTCTTCATGTTGGCCGGGTCGGAGCCGCCATGGGACTCGGTCAACCCGAAGCAACCGATCTTGGTGCCGCGTGCCATGTCGGGCAAGAACTGGCGTTTCTGCTCGTCGCTGCCGAACGCATAGATCGGATACATGCAGAGCGAGCTTTGTACCGACACAAAACTACGAATGCCCGAGTCGCCGCGCTCGAGCTCTTGGCAGATGAGCCCGTAGCTCACGGCGTTCATGCCTGCGCAGTCGTAGCCGTGGATCGAGGAGCCTAACAACCCAAGCGACGCCAGCTCCGGAATCAACTCGCGCGGGAAACGATGGGTCTCGAAACACTCTTGGATGATGGGCAACACGCGGTCGTCGACGAGTCGGCGTACGGTGTCTTGCACCATGCATTCGTCCTCGCTCAGCAAGGAGCGCGTGTCGAAGAGATCGAGTGGGTCGAGCGTCGATGGGCGCTTCAGCGTACTCGCGAGCGCTGCGGGAGCAGTGGCCATGGAAAATCTCATAAAAAACGAATTACGCCCGAGTTTACCCGAGTCGGCTCGCACACCCTATCGACCTAATAGGGGATTCAACATCCAGGACAAGCACATCCTGGAAGCTCGCAGTGGCCACGCTGTACCGCGGCGAGCGGCCGTTGCACGATAGGGCCGTGCTGCGCTTGAGCCATCATCCAGACTATGTCGTGCCGATGCCGGATGGGCATCCGTTTCCGATGTCGAAGTACGGGGCGATTCGCGAGATTTTGCTCGCGCGGCAGTTAGTCACACCCGAACAGTTACTCGAGCCTGCGCTGGTCGCACGCGCGGCACTCGAAGCCGTGCACACGCCCCAGTACCTCGCAAAACTAGAGACCGGCACGTTGACGCCCGCCGAGCAGCGCCGCATCGGCGTACCGTGGTCCGAGCGGTTGTGGCGCCGCGCTCAGCTCGCGGCGCAGGGCACCCTGGACGCGGCGGAGCGTGCGTTGCTAGACGGCATTAGCGGCAACCTCGCGGGCGGTACCCATCACGCCTTCGCAGACCGCGGCGAGGGCTTTTGCATCGTCAACGACGTCGCGGTCGCGATTCGCGCGTTGCAAGCGCGCCGCGCTATCAGCCGCGCGCTCGTCATCGATCTCGATGTGCACCAAGGGAATGGCACGGCCGCAATCTTCGAGCACGATCCGTCCGTGTTTACATTCTCATTGCATGGTGAACGCAATTACCCGACGGAGAAAATGCGTTCGACACTCGACGTCGGTCTCGGCGACGGCACGACCGACGTGGAGTATCTCGCTGCGCTCGAACGGCATGTGCCGCGCATCCTGGCCGAGTTTCGTGCCGACATCGTGTTCTATCTCGCGGGCGTCGATGTGGCTGCTAACGATCGCTATGGGCGCTTTGCGCTCAGCGACGGGGGTGTGCGGGCGCGGGATCGCTTCGTGATCGAGCAAGTACGGGCACGCGGAATACCGCTCGTCATCACCTTGGCGGGAGGCTACGCCCCGACGCCGCTGCGTACAGCAGAGCTCCACGCGCTGGTGTTTGAAGAGGCGCTGCGTGATCTGCAGGCCCGGGCTCAGTAGCGCAAGCCAAGTTTTCGATAGACGAAGGACAGCAGCCACAGCGGGCCGATCATCAAGAACAACACATCCTTGAAGAACGATGGGCGCTTGCCCTCATATGCGTGGCCAATGAATTGCCCAACCCAGGCGACGACAAAGATCAGCAAGCAGACGGCCCACAACGGCCATGCCAGCGAATCGAGCCAGCTAACGACTACAGCCAGCGCTATGAGCACGAGCGCCGCACCGATCGCCAAACGCGGCGACAAGTAAAAATAGAAAACCACCGCCGCTGCGATCGTGAGCGTGGCCCAATTGAGCCAAGGTGAGAGCGCCGTGAACGCCGCTGGTACGGGAATGAGCCACAGAAAGCCGATCACGCACATGACGATCGGCGGCACACAGATCCAGTGCAGCAACTTGTTCGTCGGGTTTTGGTGGCTCGAACCGTATTCGTCGAGCCATTCGTTGACGGTACGCACAATCCAACGCTACGCCACGGCGCGCGCCTCTGCAACAATACGCCCATGAAACGCCCGGCGCCGATGCAACGCTTCATGAACTTCATGGTCCGCAAGCGCTGGCTGTCCGATGCGCGCTTGCTCGAATGGTACCCGCCGTTTTTCTTCATGCGCATCCGCGTGCTCGAGCTGGCTAACGACTGGCGCACGGTGCGGATTCGTTTGCCGCTCAACGCGATCTCGCGCAATCCGGGCGGCGTGATGTTTGGCGGCTACCAAGCGGCGCTTGCCGACCCCATCGCGGCCCTGGCATGTGCACGCGTGTTTCCCGGACAATCGGTGTGGACGCGAGCGATGACTATCGATTTCGAACACGGTGGCAATAGTGATCTTGAGATGCGCTTCACATTGCCAGCAGAAAAGGAAGCCGAAATTCGTCGCGAACTCGCGACGTCTGGACGGGCTACCCCCACCTTCGAGTACGGTTTCTACCGTACAGATGGCACACGCTGCACGCTGGTGACTAATACCGTGGCCATTCGGCCGCACGGCTACAGTAAAGCCAGTTCGCCGCCAGCGTCCTCGGACGGAGTCGATTGAACTGCGGTTTGTTCACGTTGCATTCACGCCGAAGCTGTTAGTGTGGTGCCATCGCTCAAAGCATTGGAGGATGGCAAATGAAGTTATCGACAACTGTTCGCAATGGCCTGGTAATCGCGGTCGCGGCCGTTATTACCGCAGGCTGTCACACCACGGACGCCTACACGGGCGAGAAGAAGGTCAGTAAGACCGCCAAGGGCGCCGGCATCGGCGCGCTCTCGGGCGCAATTCTCGGTGCCGTGACGGGTGACAACTCCAAGGAGCGACGCGAGCGCGCACTGATCGGTGCGGGCGTGGGCGCACTGGCGGGCGGTGCCGTTGGCAATTACATGGATCGTCAGGAAGCCAAGTTGCGCGCGCAGCTGCAAGGCACCGGCGTTTCTGTCACGCGTAATGGCAATGAGATCGTGCTCAACATGCCCGGCAACGTCACGTTCCAAACGGCGAGCGCGGATTTGAATGCCAGCTTCTTTGGCGTGCTCGACTCTGTTGCGATCGTGCTCAAGGAGTTCGACAAAACGTTGATCGATGTGGAAGGCCACACCGACAGCGTGGGTGCGGACGACTACAACTTGCAGCTCTCGCAAAAGCGCGCGAGCACGGTGGCAGGTTATCTGCGCACGCGCGGCGTCAACGACCAACGCATCGTGGCCCAAGGTGCCGGCGAGCGCGAACCGGTCGCGTCGAATGACTCGCCGGACGGTCGCCAGCAGAACCGCCGCGTCGAGCTGACGCTGCAGCCAATCACGCAAGGCTAGTCTGCCTTCGTCACGGGACCAAGGGCTCGGCGCCGCAGGTGCCGAGCCTTTTTCGTTGGGGCCCCGGTACAATCGATCAGCGCCCTCTTGGCGCGAGGGGAATCAACATGACTAACTACCAGCAATGGCTCGTCGCCGCGATTGGCTGCCTGTGGGCCGCGACAGCAGTGGCGCAAGACGCCGAGGAGATTGTCGTCACGGCGCAGCGCCGCGCAGAAACCGCCATACCGGGCACCATGCTCAAGCGCACGGGGGACTTCGCGCTGTTGCGCGTTGAAGTGACGAACGACACGCGCGAAGCAGCCGCACGTCGCACCGAGATTTTCGAAACACTACGCGCCGCCCTCGCAGCCGCCAAACGCGATGGGAGCATCGATGTGTCGACCGTGAGTGATGCAGGGACGGTCCTGCCGTTGAAGGTAGACACCGCCAATGTGCAGCTCGAGAGTGCTGGGCGGCCGGACACCTCGCGCACATCGATCACCGTCAAGACCAAGATCCCTCCCGGCGAAGCCAACGGCCCGGCCATCGTCGCGAAGCTCCGCAGCTTCATTGCCAGCATCAAACCCGTCGGGCGCACGCAGCTTGATGGTGCGAGCGAGGTCGAGATCAGCATCGTCAATCCGAGTCAGTACCGTGACGCTGTCATCAAGCTGTTCGCCGACGATGTCCGCAAAGTGACGGGTGCCCTGGGCGATCAGTATCGCGTCGTCGTGCGCGGTGTCGACAAACCCGTACAGTGGGTTCGCACGGGCGTGCTCGAGCTCGGAATCTTCGTGCCGTATACCTATGACGTGCTCCCGGCGAGCATGACGGCGTACGTGAGCGCTCCGCCATCCGAGTGAGTGTGCGGCGCGAGCAGCCCGTATTCGTCGGCGTAGACGGGTGCCGCGGTGGTTGGCTTGCTGTGACGATGCGGACACGAGCGCCGCTACACGCACAAGTCTTCGCCACGTTTGACGCACTCCACGCGGCACTACCGCGGCGTGCCTGGATTGGTGTCGATATGCCCATCGGCATTCCCGAACGCTCGCCGCGGGCGTGTGAGTCCGCCGCGCGAAAGTTGTTAGGCCGGCCGCGTGCTGCGAGCGTTTTCGATGTACCACCGCGGGTCTGTTTGCGAGCCGCGTCGTACAGCGACGCGTGCGCGCTCCGCGAGCGTCAGGAAGGCAAGCGGATCAGTCGGCAAGCCTGGGGTATCGTGCCGAAAATCGCCGAGCTGGATGCGGTGCTGCGTGCCGATCGCGCCCGTGCGCGACGCACGTTCGAGATTCATCCCGAAGTGGCCTTTGCCGTATGGGCCGGTCACGCGTTGCATCATCCCAAGCGCTCCCTCGCGGGTGCCCGCGAGCGCCGCCGCCTCGTGGCGAGCCGTTGGCCGCACGTGCTGCCGAGTCTCCACCAGCAACTCGCGGGCTTGCGGTATGCGAGCGATGACTTGTTGGATGCGCTAGCGGTGTTGCGGTCGGTGCAACGCGTCGCCGCAGGAGCGGCCATGGAGTTAGGAGATCCGCAGGCGCGCGATCGTCACGGCCTGCGGATGTGCATCTACGCCTGACGCGCAGCGCTACGCCGCCATCAAGTTCCGCAGCTTCTTGATCGCGTTGGCTTCGATCTGGCGAATACGTTCCGCCGACACTTGGTATTTGTCGGCCAAGTCATGCAGCGTGGCCTTCGCGTCGCCCGTCCAGCGGCTCAACACGATGTCGCGGCTGCGCTCGTCGAGCACCTTCAACGCGGCTGACAAGCGATCAGCCGACGCCGATTCCCATTCCTCGCTCTCCACCTGTTCGGCCGGATCGGCATCCGGAGCGGGTAGGTAGGAAGCGGGCGAGTACACGTCGTCTTCGTCCGATTCCGGTGTCGGATCGAACGTCATATCGCGCGCCGCGAGGCGCTTTTCCATCTCGGTGACTTCCGCAGGCGTTACGCCGAGGTCTTTCGCGACCGCTTGCGTCTCGTCGTGCGTAAGCCACGCCAAGTTCTTTTTCAGCTTGCGCAAATTGAAGAACAGCTTGCGCTGCGCTTTGGTTGTGGCGACCTTGACCAGCCGCCAGTTGCGCAGCACGTACTCGTGAATCTCGGCGCGAATCCAGTGCACGGCAAACGACACCAAGCGCACGCCCACCGAGGGCTCGAAGCGCTTGACGGCCTTCATCAAGCCAACGTTGCCTTCCTGCACGATGTCGCCGAGCGGCAGGCCGTAGCCTGAGTAGCCACGCGCGATGTGCACGACGAAGCGCAGGTGGGACAAGACGAGCTCGCGCGCCGCATCGAGATCGCCGTGCTCGCGAAAGCGGCGGGCGAGATCAAGCTCTGCCTCGCGCGACAGCACCGGAATCCGGCTGACGCGGTCGACATAGGCATCGAAACTACCGAGCGGGCCGGCGACGGCCAAATCGGCATGACGGGCAATGAGCGCGGTAGCAGTCATCAGTCCACAACCTCCCAGAGGGGCTCAACGGGTGCCAATATTAGCACTCGGGAACTTGGAGTGCTAAGACCCCCGTCAAGTTCCTCCAGTGGCGCAAACAACTGTTCTGGAAGGGTATTTTCCGGATCGTTCAGGCCCGGGGCTCAATCTGGCGTAGGTGCCGTCCTGTCGAGATCAGGGCGCCAAACCAGCCTAAAATGCTGCCAACGGCGGCTAATATGCCAAATTCCCGCCAGCCGAGACCATCCGGGTCGAATTTGCCCCCGTATTGCGCGGCCAGGGCCGCAACCGCCTGGCCGAGGTACTCGCCCGCGCCCCATACGATCAAAGCCGCCAACAACGCTCCTGCGAGGCCGTAGAAGACGCCCGTGTAGAGGAAGGGGCGCCGGACGAACGCGTTCGATCCGCCCACCAGCTTGGTCACTTCGATCTCGGGTCGGCGGTTCTGGATCTCGAGTCGAATCGTATTGCCGATCACGGCGAGGACACCGAAACCCAACACGACGATGGCCGTCCACAGCACGCGCCGCAGTACATCGAGGATCGCGTTGAAGCGTCGCACCCAGTCGGAGTCGAGTTGCACGATGTCGACCTCGGGCCACGCGGCGAAATAGCGCCGCAGCGATTCCACCTCAGTCGGCGTCGCGCCAGCGGCTTTCGGTCTAACAACCAGGTGATGCGGTAGCGGGTTATCTTCGAGCGCGGCGAGCGCGTCGCCGAAGCCCGAGTTGCGTTTGAATTCCTCGAGCGACTGTTCGGCCGAGGTCACTTTGACGGAGTCGATGTCGTCGCGCTCGCGCAGCTTGCGCGCCAGTTGATTCACGCGCTCAAGCGACGTCCCAAGTTTGAAGTGGACCGTGAAATCCACCGCGTTGCGGAAGTCGCCCGTGGCGAGCCGCGCGTTCTGGACGAACAGCGCAAGGCCGACGGGCAGCGCGAGCGCCACGCCGATGACGGTCACCGTCAGGATCGTTGCGAGCGGCGTACGAGTGAGCCGCCCGAGCGAGCCCAGCAGCGCTTGGGCATGACGCGTGCCGTATGCGGCCAATGCGCTCATCGGCGCACCTCGATTTGCGGCAGCTCTTGTAGCGGTGGCGAGGTCGCGCGAATGCCCAGCGTGGGCGGCGCGAGAGCTGGGTTCGTCATCATGCCGGCTGACAGCAACTTGCCATCGTCGAGCACGATCTCGCGTTGACCGAATTGCTCGACCAGCTTGGTGTCGTGTGATGCGACGAGCACCGCGACACCCGCTTCCTGGAAGCGCTTGAACACGCGCATGACTTCGAGGGCGAGTGCTGGGTCGAGGTTGCCCGTGGGCTCGTCCGCGATCAGCACCGGCGGTTTCGCAATGACTGCGCGCGCGATGCCTACGCGCTGTTGCTCACCGACGGAAAGCTCGCTCGGCAGGATCCGTTCCTTGCCCAACAAGCCGACCTGGTCGAGTGCCGCACGGACGCGCTTGTCGATTTCCTTCATGGGCGTGTCGGCCACGACGAGCGGCAGCGCGACGTTGTCGTACACGGGCCGGTCCATCAGCAGCTTGTGATCCTGGAAAACGACGCCCACCTGGCGGCGGAACGCCGGGATCTTTCGGGCCGCCAGCGTTCCAGTATTCTGCCCATTGACAATGACTGTTCCGCGAGTGGGACGCTCAAGCAGTGCGATGAGCTTCAGCACCGAGCTCTTGCCGGCGCCCGAGCGGCCGGTGAGGAACACCATCTCGCCGGCGCCGATCGAGAAATTGACGTTGGTGAGCGCTTCTCTCCCATTCGGGTAGCGCTTGGAGACGTTGTCGAACGAGATCATCCGCGCAGTCTCCCGGATGCGGCGCGCGGGTTCAACGCGAAGGATTGTGGATGAGGTTTGTGTGGTACCCAGCAGCATGCCGTTGACGAGATGTGGAGCGGGCCTCCGTTCCAGTGCGGCGCGCTCCTGTTCCGGTTCGTAAGCGACCGCAACGCTATGGGGAAGATGCGCGCCGCACCTGGGACGGAGGGAACGCCAGAAATCGGGCGAGTCCGCGAGCTCGATTTCTGAAGCGCCCGCGACTCAGCTCGGCAACGGCATGCTGCTGGGTGCCACACATCCCTCGCCACGATCGCTCGCATCACCCGCCCACACCATCCACGAGGGCTGCAGCGAATGCTCGTGCGTCGAACTCGCCGAAGTCGTCGGCCTGTTCGCCAATGCCAATGAAGCGAATCGGCAACCCCAATTTGCGTGCGATCGCGATCACGATGCCACCTTTCGCAGAGCCGTCGAGCTTCGTCAGGACCAAGCCTGTGACGCCGACGGCTTCATGAAACTGCACCGCCTGGGACAACGCGTTCTGGCCTTGGTTCGCATCGAGTACGAGTAACACCTCCTGCGGTGCGCTCGGCTCGACTCGTTGCAACACGCGTTTGACCTTCTTGAGTTCTTCCATCAGGTGCGACTGGCTGTGCAGACGCCCGGCGGTGTCTGCCAGCAATACGTCGGCGCCGCGCGTTTTGGCGGCATTGAACGCATCGAAGATCACGGCGCCCGGATCGGCTCCGGCCTGCTGCATGATGATCTCAGCACCCGTGCGTTGCGCCCACACGTCGAGTTGCTCGATCGCGGCGGCTCGAAAGGTATCGCCGGCGGCGAGGACGACTTTCTTGCGTGCATCGGCGAGACGGCGGGCGAGCTTGCCGATGCTGGTGGTCTTGCCGGAGCCATTGACGCCGACGACCAAGATCACGAATGGCTTATGAGTCGAGTCGATGACGAGCGGCTTCTGGCACGGCGCCAAGATCTCTACGATCGACTCGCGCAACGCCGCTAACAACTTGTCGACGTCGTCGAGCTCCTTGCGCGCGACGCGCTGGTGGAGCTTGCCGAGAATGTGCTGCGTCGCCTCGACGCCGACGTCGGCGGTGAGCAGCCGCGTCTCGAGTTCATCGAGGATTTCTTGGTCGATCTTGCGGCCGCGAAACACGTTCGCGAGGTCGTACGACAACCACGAGTTTGGGCGATTGAGCTTGGCGCGCAGACGCCCGAAAAAGCCGGGCTGCTTGTCTTCAGTTTTCACAGGCCGCGTAGTTTAGCGGCTCGTGCGCCCTGGCGAGCTATGAACGCGGCTAGAGCGTGCAGGCCGTGCCCGAACACTCGAACGTGTCGAGGTGCAGGAACGTGCAATGCCCTTGCGGACCACCCGGCTTCGGCGTGCCCGGTGGCAAGATGAAGGTGCGCGCATTGGCACCCCCCAAGCCCTCGGGCAAGTCGAATTCACGGAGCGCCACATACACTTGATCGTCGCCGAGTCGCCAGTCCATGTTGCGACGGACCGTGTCGACCGGCGAGCCTTTGCGCTTCGCGGCACCTTGTAGCCACGCCGTGATTTCGTCGTCGGTCGCGAGTCGAATGGCGCCGTCCTTCACGAGACGCCTCAAGCCGTAGTCGCCGCCGGGCAGAACGTCATCCGGCAGCACGACGCTCGCCAGTGTGCGCTCGTCCGAGTAGCGAATCTCACCGCTCACCGTACCGACCCGGAACTGGCCGTTTGATTTTGTCGTGAGCACTTGATTCACGCCGCGCCCAAACAGCTCACGCAGGCGCCGCTTCGCGGCGAGGTCCTCCGCGCCGTTGTCCGGCGAAAGACGGAAATGCTTGCAGGCATTCGGCCCGTCGGCTTGCGAATAGGTAGTTAGGAGTGTGGACGTCGGCAAGCCGATCACGCTTTGCCGATGTTGACCTTGCGCCAAGACACCGGCAATACGAGCGCCATCCGTTTGGCCGATATTCCAAACGATCGGGTACTCGCCCATCAGCACGAGGACGACGGGTTGCTCGGTCGTGCCGACGACGACATCTTCTTGCGCCACATCTTCCCCGCTTTGATCGATCGCGACATCGAGCGCCTTCGAGCCGCGCTGCACTTGTACGACGACCACATCGAACTCGTTCGCGAGCCCGGGAATGCCACACGCATCGCTACTCGGCGGCTCGATCGCGTCAGGATCGACATGCGCGTAGAGCAAGCTGTTAGCCGGATGCGCAACGGACAACGCCGTGGCGGCACGCGTCAGCGCGGCTTCGTCGAACGCGGCTGCGGGGCCCATGGCCACGAAGGATCGGCCGTCGTCGAGGAACAGATAGGCCACGGTATTCGTGGCGCCGTAGCTCTGCACGTTGCCGCGCAGCGCCGCGACGCGTTTGCCACCGGCATCGATGAAAACCTGCTCGAGGCGCTCGGCCTGGCCCTCACCGCCTGCCATCTGCAGGATCGCCTCGCGCATATCGGCCGGCTCGACGTCGTTGTACTTTGCTGCAAGGAAAATCGTGTGCGGGCCCGGGTTGAAGCGAATCTCGCCTTCGCCTCCCTCGAAAATCTGCGCAGGGTCTGCATCTTTCGGAATCAGCGTGACGAGTTCGACGGGCTTGCGACCGAACAACTCGACGCTCAGGCCGAACGCACCGACGTAGCCCTCGGGTGGGGCGATTCGAAATGTATCGAGCAACGCGGCTTCGATGACTTGTGGATCCGACGTGAGCTTGTACGGGTTCAGCGTCGCCACGCTCGTGACGGCGGAGGCGACCTCGGAGACCGTTTCGACGACCGGCGCCACCGTGCTCTGGTAGAAGCTGTACGCCCGATAGATGCCGTAGGCAATCGCGACCAGGATCAAGGCGAGAATGACCTTGAGGATGGCGCTGCCGCGTTGTCGCCCGCGACGATCGGTGGACTGCATCATGGGCGCTCGTCTCCTGCGCTCGCGCTGAAAGTGCCGCCTAATCTAGGGCTCGCCGCGCGTTGTCGCTATGTTGTGTATTGCAGAGTGATACGTGGCTCTCAAAATCGGCGCGTCGCCGCCGCCTCACCAGCCTGACAACTAACAACAGGTGGCGTCCTGGTGACTCCCTGCAAAGAAAAAGGCGGCCGAAGCCGCCTTTTTCTTGCCAACCTTGGCGCTGCGTCAGGGCGCTGGCGCCCCTTGTACGACTGCGGCGTTCACGACGTTGATCGTGCCCCCCGTGGCAGTGAAGACGGCGGCTTGCGTCTGCATCTCCGTCAGCACGGCAAGACCGGTGGCCGTCGCCGGGGTGCCCGGCGTCAGCAATGAGCCGTGCTCGCCCGCGATGAAGTTGACGAAGCCGGAGCCGACACGCGGCGTGCCCGGGAACACTTGCGGCAACGCCGTGCTACCGGCTGCTGCCAACAAGCGCTGCGTTGCCGAGTTCGGGACAACCCGATCCGACAACGACGTGGCGCTACCGATAACCTGCGACACATAGATGTTGCGCTGGGCCACCGCCGAAGCGATGTAGTTCACCGGATCACCCGCGTCGATGATGGTTTGCACGTCGCGGAAGAAGTTGGCGTACAGCGTGGTGCCCGGCGTGAGGCCTTGCGGCGCGAGACCGGCGTTGATGCGCGGGCCGAAGCTCGCGGAGTCGCGCAGCAACTCGGCGATTCCGCCGCCCGGTACCGACAGCACGGCCGTGCGCACCAACGTCGTCGGGTTTGGCAGAGTTGCGGCGTATCCGGTGCCGATGATGCCGCCCAACGAAATGCCGACGAACGCGATGCGCGAGCCGTCGATGTCAACGGTGGCCGTGTCGCCGTCCAAGTTCAAGTTGGGCAGCGCGCGTGTCAGGGCTAACAAGTTGGTGATGCCTTGACGCAAGCCGTCGCGGCTGGCGCGCGGATTCGGCAGGTTGATGAAGTGCGTGCCCGAGGAGTCGATCACGCCATCGGGGCCGGTGGCACCGGTGGTGTTGTTCACCAAGTCGAGATTGAACGTTTGCTCGTTCGCCGCTTGGTAGAACGGGCTCGTGGTGCTCGTGATGCCGTGCAGCGGAATGTCCACTGCCGCCACCGCCCAGCCCGCGTTCGCGAAGGTCGCCGCGAGCGCAATGGCTTGCGAGCGATCGCCGGTGATGCCGTGCTGGAAAATCACCACGGGCCAACCGGCCGTCGGCTTCACGCCGACGCTCGGCACGCTGATCAACAGCGGGATCTGACGGTCGGCAATCTTGGCCGGCACGCGATTGAAGCGCGTCAAGTGACGCTCGTTGTTAGCGTCGGTGAGCGGTGCCGGTGGTGCAGCAGCGGCGGTCCACGAACGCGCGAGCACCGTGGCATCGTTCGGTCCGGAGGCCACAGGGCTGTAGTAAGGGACCGTGACCGTGCCGAGCCGAATGTTTGCAACGGCTGGCAGCGCCGCGTTGATCGCATTCAACGGGATCGCCGTCGGCGCCACCGCAATGGCCGGTGCCGGCGATGCGAACACGGTTGCAGCGACCGCATCCATCGTCGCGCGCGTGTCTTGTGTGCGGAAGCTGAACGACACAATGACATTCGCGGGATTCAAGCCGAGTACCGCTTGGCCGACCGCCAGGTGCGCGCCGACCAATTGGCACGCCGTCGTGGCCGACGTGGGTACTGCTGCGCACGAGGGCTGTGCGGCCTTGAACGCAGCGTAGTCGGCATCGGCCGTCGCTTGTGCGCCAGCCGCCGTCGAGATGCCGTTCGTCAGGTACACGAAATACGCGTAAGTGTTGCCCAGCGGATTCGCGACCGTCGCACCCGTGCCACTGCGCGTCAGCGGACGCGTCGGGCGGATTTCGACGATCGTGTTGCCGACGCCGCCATCAGTGGCGAGGCCGACCGTGAAGTCGGTGCCGAACGTCAACGCGCGAACCGGCGTCGGTACGTTGGTGGCCGACAGCGTGACTTCGACGACGCGCACGGAGCTTGCGGTGAGCGTCGCCGCGTTGATCGGGCTCGCGAACAACACGCGCCAGGGCGCCGTGAGCGAGTAACCGTCGAGCGAGTTCAAGCCGGGTTGGTTCGGTACCAGCGCATTGGCTGGCAAGTTCAACGTGCCGTCGGTCGAACCGGCGAAATAGAAGTCGTTAGGAAACGGAAAGATGCCCTGACCGAGTTGGAACAGCGCCGCCGTCGACGCCGCGGTCATCGGGTTGTTGCCACCGCCAGCGGGATTCAAGTTGCCGCTGGTCGGATCGGTTGCGCCCGTGGTGGGCGCGTTGTTCACAGAGCTCGAGCAGCCGGCGGCCAGTAAAGCAATGGAACATACGAAGGCCGCAGTTAGCCTATTCATGCAAAGCTCCTAAATGAATCCTTGGAGTAGTAGTTACGGGTTCGGTCGCGAAGCCCCCTCAAAAACCGCTTCTTCGGGCGCCGAACTTGTCGTGATAAGGCGCTAGGGTACGCTTAGGCGCGGAAACGTGGCAAGACGGCGACACACTCAGGCGGCGCATTGAATCGCAAGACAATTCCAGGACGAGGTTCAGCAGGCCCGCGTGTGGTCCGCGCAACAGCCCGCGGACCCGCAGCGCGCACGTTGCGCATCATCGGCGGCGCCCATCGGGGGCGGAAGCTGCGATTCCCGCCGGACCTAGCCGTTCGTCCGACGCCCGACCGCGTGCGCGAAACGCTGTTCAATTGGCTGGCACCGCGTATTTCAGGCGCTTCTTGCCTCGATGCGTTCGCCGGCAGCGGTGCGCTCGGCATCGAGGCGCTGTCGCGCGGGGCGCGCGGCGTCACATTTGTCGAGCAAGACCGACGTGCTGCTGCGGCCATCTCGAAGGTTCTCACCGATTGGACCGAGCCTGGCGGTCGCGTCGTCCAGGGCGACACACTCCGCTGGCTCAGCGGCGTACCGGCCACGCAACTCGGCGCGCCGTTCGACATAGCGTTCCTAGATCCGCCCTTCGACTCCGGGCTGCTCGTGCCCGTCGCGGAGCGGCTCGAGCAGGGTTGGCTTGCGCCCGACGCGCGGATCTATGTCGAGCACGCCGCGCGCGACCCGCTGCCACCCCTGCCGGGCACGTGGGAGTTGTTGAAAAGCAATCAGGCTGGCGAGGTCAGCTATCATCTGCTGGCTCGTCGTGCGGCGAGTCACGAGGGGAGTTCGCCAGCATGAAGCGTCACGCCGTCTATCCAGGCACGTTCGATCCGATCACGAACGGGCATACCGATCTGGTGCGCCGCGCGGCAACGATTTTCAACCGGGTCATCGTGGCGATTGCTGCAAACCCGAACAAGACGCCGATGTTTCCGCTCGACACGCGGGTGTCGCTGGCACGCCAGGTGCTACAGGATTTGCCGAATGTTGAAGTCATGGGCTACTCGGGGCTCACCGTGGACTTCGCCAAGCAACAGAATGCCACCGTGATCGTGCGTGGCTTGCGGGCCGTATCGGATTTCGAGTTCGAGTTTCAGTTGGCCAATATGAGCCGGCACTTGTCCCGCGAGATCGAAAGCGTGTTCCTCACGCCGCAAGAACAATTCACGTTTATTTCCTCGACGCTCGTGCGCGAGATTGCCGTGCTGGGCGGCGACGTGAACGAGTTCGTGCATCCGATCGTGGCGGCCGAGTTGCGGAAGCAACGACGCGTTTGACGAGCTTCACGCGCGTTTTCACGGGCGGAGCCGGCAGCTTCCCGTCTTTGTGCAAATCGACCGCGCGCCACAAGTACCACGCAGCCATCGTTCGGTAGGGCGCCCACCGCGTTCCGAAATCGGCTAACCCGCGCGTGGTGGGCATGCGGGACAGCCCATACGCGAGCCGAAAGCCGTTGCGCACCCCGAAGTCGTCCACCGGCAGCACGTCGGGGCGACCGAGCTGAAACATCAACATCATCTCCACGGTCCAGCGGCCGATGCCGCGCACTTGGGTGAGACGTTCGATGATGTCTGCGTCGCAGAGCGACTCGAGCTCCGCGCTTTGCGGCACGACGCCCGCCGTCGTTTTCGCCGCGAGATCTTTCAACGCCGCGATTTTCGCAAACGAGAAGCCGACGCCGCGCAGGCTCGCATCGCTCGTCGCAAACACTTGTTCGGGGGACGGGAACTCACAGTCGGCGTAGAGGGCCACGAAGCGCGCGAGGATGCGTTGCGCGACGACGCCATTCAGTTGCTGATTCGCAATGGCGCTCACGAGCGACCGAAACGGCGCATGCGTACGCCGCGGCTCGAGCGCGAAGCGCCCTGCGGCGCGCATCAGTCCGGCCATCACCGGGTCGGCTTTCGCGAGGTGCCGCTTCATCGCGGTCAGTTGGGCAGGGGCGGCGATCATCAGTGTTGGCAGCCCGCGCACCAATATGTGGAGCGTTGCCCCTGCACGAAGTGCTTGATCGGCTGACCGCAGCGGCGGCAAGCCTCGTCGGCCCGTTCGTAAACGAAGAGCTTCTGGCGAAAGTAGCCCGGCGTGCCGTCGACGCTCACGTAGTCGCGCAGCGTAGTGCCGCCGACTTGGACGGCCATCGCGAGAATCTCGCGGATCGCCGCGGCGAGGCGCGTGCACTCGTCGCGTTTCAACCCGCGGGCTTGCCGCCGCGGACGAATCCCAGCGCGAAACAAGGCTTCGCTCGCGTAGATGTTGCCGACGCCGACGACCAGCTTGGCATTCATGATGAGCTGCTTGATGGCGACGCGCCTCTTCCGCGTCACGCGCCAGAGATAGTCGCCGTCGAAGGCATCGTCGAAAGGCTCGGGCGCGAGATCGGCGAGCAACGGATGGGTCGCAGGGTCGTCGGTCGTGAAATGCAAACTTCCAAAGCGCCGCGGATCGTTGAAGCGCAGGGTTTGGCCCGAGTCGAGCTCGAAGTCGAGGTGATCGTGGGTGAGGCGTGGTGTATCGCGCGGCAGCACGCGCAGACTCCCCGACATGCCCAGATGCAGGATCAGCGTGCCGCGCTCCACTTCGAGCAACAGATACTTTGCGCGCCGTCCGGCACGCAAGACTCGTTGGCCCGCCAGGAGCTTCGGCAGGTCGCGCTGCACAGGCCAGCGCAAGCGGCGTTCGTGTACTAACAACCGCGCGATGCAGCGGCCGACGACGTGCGGCTCGACACCGCGACGCGTGGTTTCGACCTCGGGAAGCTCGGGCATCCGCAGAGTGTAGCGGGCTCGTTGTCGGGTGACGCACAACGAAAAAGGCCCGCTGCGCGGCGGGCCTTTCGGTGTTCGATGCAGCGCGACTCAGCGCTGCCCACGCCAATCACTTGATCTTCGTTTCCTTGTACGACACGTGCTTGCGCACGACCGGGTCGTACTTCTTGATTTCCATCTTGTCGGGGTGCAGGCGCTTGTTCTTCGTGACCACGTAGAAGTGGCCCGTGTTAGCGGTCGACAGCAGCTTGATCTTTTCGCGCATGGCCGTGAACTCCTGTTAGACCTTCATGCCCTTGGCGCGCAGATCGGCCAGAACGACATCGATGCCGTTCTTTTCGATGGTGCGCAGGCCACGCGTGGACACGCGCAGGCTGACCCAACGCTTCTCAGCTTCGATCCAGAAGCGCTGCGTGTGCAGGTTCGGGAGGAAGCGGCGGCGCTTCTTGTTGTTGGCGTGGGAGACGCGGTTACCGACCGCAACGCCCTTGCCAGTGACTTCGCAGACACGGCTCATAGGAAAACCTTCCGAAAATCAACTACTTGAGGTGTGCGCCCTGATCGGCGCCGCCCATTCGGTGCAGCCTATGGTGGGGCCGAACCGCAAAAAGGGGCGCATTTATACCAGCCGGCGCACTCAGCGGCAACTCTTGGGTGGCGATGGCGTGAGCGGGGCCCCGGAGGGCGGGGTGGTGTGGCTACGCACGGCTTGCCACCGTGAGATGCGGGTGGTGTCGCTGGTCGCGGGCGCTACAGAAATCGGGCTCGCGGACTCGCCCGATTTCTGGCGTTCCCTCCGTCCCAGGTGCGGCGCGCATTTTCCCCCTGGCGTTGTGGCCAAATGTCGCCCGGCACGGGAGCGCGCCGCACTGGAACGGAGGCCCGCTCAACAGCGACACCACCCGCATCTCACGGTGGCAAGCCAGCGGTGGCTACAACAAGCCGCGCTCCGCGAACGACACGCACGCGGAATCGCCGACGATGAAGTGGTCGAGCACGCGGATGTCGATGAGTGCCAGAGCCTCGCGCAGGCGCTTCGTGATGAGTTCATCCGCTTGGCTCGGCTCGGCCACACCCGACGGATGGTTATGCGCGAGGATGAGCGCGGCGGCGTTGTAGTGCAGTGCCTGGCGTACGACTTCGCGCGGATGCACGCTCGCGCCATCGATGGTGCCGCGGAACAATTCTTCGAACCGAATCAATCGGTGTCGGTTGTCGAGGTAGAGACAGCAGAAAGTTTCGTACGGGCGATCGCGCAACTGCGCAATGAGAAACGCACGCGTGCTCTCGGGTGACGCCATCAAGGGCCCGTGACTCATGATGGCTTGATAGTGCCGCCGGGTGATCTCGAGCGCCGCGTGTAGCACGGCGTAACGCGCTGCGCCGATGCCGCGTGAGCGGATCAACACCTGCCGCTCGGCCCCGAGCAAGGCTCGCAGCGACCCGTGCTCGGTTAACAACTCGCGTGCGATGTCGAGTGCGGAACGGCCCACGCAGCCAGTGCCGAGCAAAATGGCGAGGAGTTCCGCATCCGTGAGCGCGCTTGCGCCAGAGTCGAGCAGCTTCTCTCGCGGCCGTTCGGCGCGCGGCCAAGCGCGGATGGTAGCGGCCCGCGAGCGAGTGTCGGTAGGTGTGCTAGTGCATGAGCTCATAACTCATTCTCGCGGCCGAATGCCGCGATTCGTTAGGCGAAAAAGCGTCTCGGATCACGATAAATGCAAGTCGTTTGCCAGCCGTGCAAAAACACCCGGATAATGCCCGCATGGAAGGCAAACGCATCTTGCTCGGCGTGTCTGGCGGTATCGCGGCTTACAAGAGCCCCGATCTCGTACGGCGCTTGCGTGAGCGCGGTGCAGAAGTGCAAGTTGTGATGACGGCGAGCGCGCGCGAGTTCGTCACACCGATGACGTTTCAAGCCGTGTCAGGGCGCGAGGTGCGCAGCGAGTTGTGGGATCCCGCGGGCGAGGCGTCGATGTCGCACATCGAACTCGCGCGTTGGGCTGACCTCGTGTTGATTGCACCCGCCACGGCCGATTTCTTGGCGCGCCTCGCAACAGGCCAAGCTAACGACTTGCTCTCGACATTGTGTCTCGCGACCGCTGCGCCGATTTGCGTTGCGCCCGCCATGAACCGCTTGATGTGGGCGAACGCGGCAACACAAGCGAACGTCGCGACGCTGCGTGCGCGTCAGGTGCAGGTCTGGGGCCCCGGCGAGGGCGATCAAGCCTGCGGTGAAGTGGGTGAAGGGCGCATGCTCGAGCCGGTGCAGCTGGCCGATCTCGCCGCAGCCACGCTCAAGCCCGCAGGCCCGCTCGCGGGCAAACGCGTCGTCATTACGGCGGGCCCCACGCGCGAGCGCATCGATCCCGTGCGTTTCATCAGCAATCGCAGCTCCGGCAAGATGGGCTATGCCGTGGCGCAAGCGGCGCGCGCTGCCGGTGCCGACGTGGTGTTGATCAGCGGCCCTGTGACACTAACAACTCCGCCCGGCGTGCGCCGTGTGGATATCGATAGCGCAGCCGACATGCTCGACGCCGTGCTAGCCGAAGTCGGTGCCGCTGACATTTTTATTGCGACGGCGGCGGTAGCCGACTATCGGCCCGCGGAGCCGGCCTCGCAAAAGATCAAGAAAACCGCGGAGTCGCTCGAACTGGCGATGCAGCGCACGACGGACATCCTGGCCACCGTGGCGGCGCGTGCGGATCGGCCTTTCGTCGTCGGCTTTGCGGCCGAGACGGAGCAAGTCGAACACTACGCCAAGCAGAAGCTACTCAAAAAGAATCTCGACATGATCGCGGCCAACGAAGTGGGCCACGACAAAGTGTTCGAAAAGGATGACAACGCGCTGCTCGTACTCTGGCGCACGGGGCGTCGCGAGTTGCCGCAGGCGTCGAAGCAGGCGCTCGCGCGTGATCTCGTGGCGTTGATCGCCGACGTGTACGCCGAGAGTCGTGCGGCGAATCGTCACGGCACGGTGCGGGCCTGACATGGCAGCGCTGCGTGCTCTGCAAGTTCGCGTGCTCGATGCGCGTATTGGCAGCGAGTTCCCACTCCCGACGTACGCAACGGCAGGTTCGGCAGGGCTCGATCTGCGAGCCTGTCTAGCAGCTCCGCTCACACTCGAGCCTGGCCGCGCGGAATTGTTACCGACGGGGCTCGCGATCCACGTCGCCGACCCTGGGCTCGCTGCACTCATCCTGCCGCGTTCGGGTCTCGGACATAAGCACGGCATCGTGCTGGGCAATTTGGTGGGCCTCATCGACTCCGACTACCAAGGCCAGTTGATGGTGTCCTGTTGGAATCGCGGCGCGGCGGCCTACACGGTGCAGCCGGGTGAGCGCATTGCACAGCTCGTGGTCGTGCCCGTCGTGCAGGTGGCGTTGGAAGTTGTTAGTGAGTTTGCCGCCAGCGATCGGGGTGCAGGCGGCTTCGGCCACACGGGCCGCAGCTGAGTAGCTGAGAGCGTCGCTTAGCGTTGTACCAGGGCGCTCGAGCCCGCCTTCAATTCCTGGTAGCGCTTGATATCGAGATCGAACTGCTCGCGCAACGCCTCTTGCTCTTGGCGGCGCGCATCGAGTACGCGCCCCTGCGAGCGAATTTCGTTCATCGTTCGCACGAGTTGCTCGGCGAGATCGTCGGGCATGCGCGAGGCACGCGGGCTGTCGTTATACGGACGGAAAATCATCACGCGCTCGCGCAGTCCGAGCAAGCGTTCATCGAGATTGGCAATATAGCTTTCGGCTGCCACGACTTGGCCTTGGATTTGCCCGAGCCGTGAGTCGCGCATCGACTCAAGATCCTTGACCGATGCATACGTGGAGAGCAGGAACATGTCGTGCTGCTTGCGGCGCGCCGCTTCGCGATTCAGCTCGGCTTCACGCGCCAGCTCTTCGGGGCTCTTCTCGGCGGTCGTGCGCCCGACTTCGACGCCTTGTGAGTTCAGTACGCGTTGCTCGCGCTGTGCGTATTGCGCCGGCACGCGATCACCGTAGTGACGCACGCCGTTGTCATCGACCCAGGTGTACGTGCGCTGCCCCGAGCCCGAGTGCTTGCGGCTGCTCGTCGAACGATTCGCCGCCTCAGCGAAGGCGCCGAGGATGAGCGAGAAAGCGAGGACTGCACAGATAACGCGCATGTTCCATATTCTGCATTAAGGACTCGCCCGCCGGAACTCACGTCACGCCGTAGGCTTCGCGATATGTGCGCAGGGCCGCAATCTGCTGCTCGGAAATGCGAACTGCGTCACCCGAGCCACTGCCGGCACCGTCAATCAACGCGCCCAACGACAGGATGCTCACACACTTCAGGCCGAAATCAGCCTCAACTTCTTGCACTGCGGAACGCGTGCCTTGCCCACGCTCTTGACGATCGAGTGCCAACAAAACACCGCATGGTTGCGCGCCCGCCGCGCGAATCAACTCGACCGACTCGCGAATCGCGGTACCCGCTGTGATCACATCATCAACGATGACGACGCGACCCGCGAGCTTGGCGCCCACGAGATTGCCGCCTTCGCCGTGATCTTTCGCCTCTTTGCGATTGAATGCAAACGGAACGTTGCGGTGGTGCGCCGTTGCGAGCGCAGCGGCGGTCGAAGTGACCAGCGGAATGCCCTTATAGGCAGGGCCAAACAACATGTCGTAGGCGAGGCCCGACGCTTGCAACGCGGCAGCATAGCAACGCCCGAGGGTTGCGATCGCCTCGCCATCGTTGAACAAACCCGCGTTGAAGAAATACGGGCTCAAGCGCCCGGACTTCAGCTTGAATTCACCGAAACGCAGCGCATCGCGCCGCATGGCGAGGTCGAAGAACTCGCGTTGATAGGCCTGCATGGGGCTCCTCACAACGAACGCGGCATCGGTATGATGCCGCGGTGCGCATCATAACGCTGAACGTGAATGGGATTCGCTCCGCCGCGAGCAAAGGCGCGTTTCGCTGGCTCGCCAAGCAAGACGCCGACGTCATTTGCTTGCAAGAGACGAAAGCGCAAATTGATCAGCTCGCTGAGCACGACGTCGAGATCGCAGGCTACGAGAGTCATTTCTTCGATGCCGAGCGCAAAGGCTACTCCGGCACCGCCGTGTACACACGGCACAAGCCGAGCAAAGTCATCAAGGGCTTCGGTGAGCGCGAGTTCGACGCGGAAGGGCGCTATCTCGAGGTGCAGCTCGACGACGTGTCGGTCGTTTCGTTGTACCTGCCATCCGGCTCCGCAGGGCCTGAGCGGCAAGCGTCGAAGTTTCGTTTCTTGGAGGCGTTCAAGCCGCATCTCACAGCTCTAAAGCGACGCAAGCGACACACGATCCTGTGCGGCGATTGGAACATCGCGCATCAAAACATCGATCTCAAGAATTGGCGCTCGAACCAGAAGAACTCAGGCTTCTTGCCGGAAGAGCGTGCGTGGCTCGACGAGTTGTTTGGCCCGCTCGGCTTCGTCGATGCGTTTCGTGAAGTAAACAACGAGCCAGAGCAATACACGTGGTGGTCGAATCGCGGCCAGGCGTATGCCAAGAACGTCGGCTGGCGCATCGATTATCAGATCGTGAGCCCTGGCCTCAAAGGCAAGGCGCGCGCCGCGAGCATTTACAAGAAGCAGCGTTTCTCGGATCACGCGCCGCTCGTCATGGATTACGAACTGTGAGTACCGACGCGAAAGACATCCCGCCCACGCGCGGCGGGCTGTGGGGCGCACTTCGGCCCTACTTGGAGAAGGAATCGCTCGCGTCGTTCTTCGTTGGTCTGTCGTCTGGCTTTCCCTACGCCATGATCGGCGCAACGCTGACCACGCGGCTTGCGCAAGACGGCATCGACAAGAAGACGGTAACCGCCTTCACATTTGCGTTCCTCGCCTACAACTTGAAAGTGCTGTGGGCGTGGGTCGTCGACGGCGTGAGGCTGCCGATCATTGGGAGGCTCGGCCAGCGCGTCTCATGGCTGTTGTTAGCCGGGACTCTGGTGATTGCCGCTGTCATCAATTTGGCGTTGGTCGATCCAAAAGCCAGTATCCGCATAACCGCGATCGCCGCGATCCTCGTTGGGATCGCGGGGGCCACATTCGATATCGTTATCGACGCTTACCGCATTGAAACCTTGAAGCCGCATCAGCTTGGGGTCGGGTCTGGCATGGTGCAGTACGGTTGGCGCATCGGCTCGGCGGGTGCGGGCGCGCTAGCGTTGGTGGTCGCCGAGCGCATGGGTTGGTCCGCGGCATATCTCGTGTGTGCGGTTTTCGCGCTCCCCGCGATGCTCACCGGATTGATTGTCGGTGAGCCAGCGCGCCACATCGTCACGATCGAAAAGCAATCGCTCACGGCGCTGTGGCACTCCATCGTCGACCCGTTCATTGAGTTCATGCAACGAACGGGTGCAGTGCTCGTGCTGCTCTTCATTCTGGTGCACAAGATCGGCGACACGCTCGCGAATCTCACGTTTCGCTTGTTGTTCAATGATCTCGGCTACACGAACGACGAGATTGCGATTTACGACGTCGGGGTGGGCTTTTGGGCGTTTCTCGTCGGCATCTTCATCGGCGGCATTGCCTACGCAAAGCTCGGCTTGAAGCACTCCGTCATGATTGCGTTGGTCTTGATGTGCATCTCGAACTTGAGTTTCGCTGTGTTGGCGAGCGTTGGGCACAGCAATTGGGGCATGGCGGCCGCCATTGGTTTCGAGAACTTGGCGAGCGGCTATGGGGGTGTGGTGGTGACCGCCTACTTCTCGGCGCTCTGCAATTTACAGTTCACCGCGACGCAGTACGCATTGATTTCGGCTGCGGCCAGCATTGTCGGCCGTGTACTAACGGGTGCCACGGCAGGTGGGCTCATCAAGTCGATCGGCTTCGTCGATTTCTATCTACTAACAACGGTGTTGGCGATGCCAGGCATTCTCGTGTTCTGGTACATGGTGCGCAAAGGCTTGATCGATGCGGTCGCCAATGCGTCGAGCCGCAAGTCCTGAGCGCGTGCACGAGATCGATCTCGAACGTGTGATTTGCGCGCTGAGCGAGCTGCCCGATCACGGCAGCCGCGGATTCTCGTTAGGTGGCGGGGCGTGGCCGCTGCGGGGCTTGGTCGTGCGCACGGCGCGCGGGGTCGCCGCGTACGTGAACCGCTGTCCCCACGCAGGGCATCCGCTCAACTTGCGGCCGCACCGTTTTTTGACGCAAGACGACGCATTGATCTTGTGCTCTTCGCACGGTGCGCTGTTCGAAAAAGAAACGGGCTTGTGTGTGGCGGGGCCGTGCGCCGGCCAAACCCTCACACCGATCCCGGTGCAGTTGGTGCACGACTACGTGATGCTGGCCGAAGGCGTCGATCCGCAGGCGTTAGCGGACGAACTCGCCTAGCTCGCGCCTATTGCTCAAACAGATCGAGGCCGTCGAGCTGACCGGCATGTTGCCGCTTTTCATCGCTCTCGTGATACGCACCGGCAGAATGCGGCTCGTCTTCTTCGGGGTCGACATCGACGGAACCCGTCCAGTCTTCGGGCGGCTCCACTTCCTCGAGACGACCCGCTTCGCTTTCGGCCTCCCAGTCTTCGAGATCCATCTCCTCGATGGTACCGTCGAAATACTGGAGTTCGATGGTGCCGTCGTCCTCGTCGTATGCCACGACTTCGAACGAATCGCCGCCTTGAATGCGGAACCAGTCGCCAATGCTCGGTCGAACGTCTGACATACGCTCCTCCGAAACGCACCTTGCGGGGCCATCGCGACGCGCGCGGTGCGCTGTTATGCTGCGCGCGCTACGACACTTGCTGCGCATCATGTTGCGCCTGCTGCGTGTCGCTTTCAAGACGGATTCATTGCGCGCAGCATCATGGTCGAACAGTTCATCAAATTCTTCATCGTGTTCTTCGTCGTGGTTGAGCCGATTTCGTTGATTCCGGTGTTCTCCGGTCTCACGGAAGGGGCGAACGACCGCTACAAGCGCAAGATGGCCGTGAAGTCGGTGCTCGTCGCGAGCGGCATTTTGTTGCTGTTTGCGCTCGCGGGCGCGAGCTTTCTGAAAGCGATGGGGATCGCCATCGATTCATTCCGCATCTTCGGCGGCTTGTTGCTTTTCATCATCGCGCTCGAGATGGTGTTCGCGCGCGAGTCGGGCACGCGGACATCGGCAGACGAGCAGGCGGAAAATCGCAAGCGTGCCGACATATCCGTGTTTCCGCTCGCGTTTCCCTTCATGGCGGGCCCCGGCGCTCTGACGACAGTGTTGCTGTGGTTCGGTCCTGTGTCCGTCACGCAACAGCCGTTGATGTTCGCGGGCTTGTTCGGCTGCGCGTTGGCGGTCCTCCTCATCTGCTTGTTTGCGATGTGGGTGGCATCACCGCTCATGAAGGTGATCGGCGTGACGGGCACGAACGTTGCGAACCGACTGTTCGGCGTCGTCCTCGGGGCGCTCGCGATTCAATTCATCGTCGACGGCATTCGCGCGAGCTTTGGGCTCTAAGCTGCTCGGCGGCGAAAGGCGAGATCCCAGACACCGTGCCCGAGCCGCGCACCGCGCTTTTCGAAACGCGTGGGCGCACGCTGTTCTGGCCGCGGCATCCAGTCGTTAGTGGGGGAAAGATTTTCAAGCTCGGCGTTGGCGCGTAGCACTTCGAGCATTTGCTCGGCGTACGGTTGCCAATCGGTGGCGAGGTGCAGCACACCGCCGGCTCGCAAGCGCGACACCAACAGCGCAACGAAGGGCGGCTGGATCAAGCGCCGTTTGTGGTGGCGCTTCTTGTGCCACGGGTCGGGAAACAGTACGTAGATGTCATCGAGGGAGTCGGGCGCGAGCTGGTGTTGGAACACCTCAACGGCATCGTGGCAACTCGCTCGTACGTTGGTCGAGCCGTTCTGGCTGGCTAACAACAGCAAATGTCCGACACCGGGCCGATGCACTTCAATGCCGAGGAAGTCCCGTTCGGGATAGAGCGCCGCGAGAGCTGCGAGATGCTCGCCGTTACCGAAGCCAATCTCGACGACACGCGGGGCGCGACGACCGAACAGCGTATCGAGATCGAGCGGCACCGCCGAGTACTCGACCCCGTAACGCGGCCATAACTCCTCGAGCGCGCGCGTCTGGGCCACGGTGATCCGACCCGCGCGCACCACGAAACTGCGAATCGAACGGCGGTGCGATTCTTCGTCGCTCATGGCGCTACCACTTGCACCGACCGTGCATACAACTCGGCCAGTGCGCGTGCGGCTCGTTCGAGCGATTCACGCCAGTCGTTAGCGGCGTTGCCGTCGGCCCCGTCGGTGATGAACTTTGCGCAAGCGAACGCAGCGCCTTCGGCATGGCAGACGCGAGCGAGCGCGAATGCTTCCATGTCGATGACGTCACTGTCGCTGGCGGGAGCATCCGTCGCGAACGAGTCGCCGCTCGAACACGTGAAATGTGGCAGCGTCGTAAAGAATCGCGCGCACTCTATGACAGGCGGGGCGTCGTCGAACGGTGTCGTGCCGCGCGGCACGCCGAGCGCCGTGACATCCATGTCGCGCTGCGTGAATCGATCGCATGCGACAAGCGAGCCCGTGGGCAGTGAGCGGCTCCCGGCGGTGCCGAGATTGATGACGAGCGGCAACGGATGACGTGCTGCGCGAAGCTCTGTGAGCCGGCGTGTGAGCGCCATCGCGGCATTCACCTTCCCGACGCCGGTGTACAGCAGTGGCGCGTTCAGCGCTTCAAAGTGGCCGCGCGACTCCATTGCGAGCGCCATCGTGACAATATGATTCTGCAAAATCCGCAACTCGGGTACCTGGGAGGGAGAGGTGCAACTGTAACCTGTGCCGCCGAGGTGTTGCCCGCGAATGCGTCGCCACCCTAGAATCGTCAGCGGGAGGCGGGTGTAGTTCAATGGTAGAACTGCAGCTTCCCAAGCTGCTAACGTGGGTTCGATTCCCATCACCCGCTCCATCCTTTGCACGCTTGCCCTCATCGCCCTCCGTGTCCCGGCTGCCCTCGGTTCGGTGAGCCTGGCATTGCGTCGCCAGCGCTCGCGCAGCTTGATGCGCTCGCCGCGCGCCTTGGGTTACCGCAGGTCAGGGTGGAGTCGGGAGCGACACAAGGTTTTCGGCTGCGCGCGCGCCTTGCGATTCGTGGTCGGCGCGGCAATCCCAAGATCGGCTTGTTCGAGCTGGGCACGCATCGGGTCGTACACGTGCCGAATTGCAGTGTGCATCACCCGCTCATCAACCATGTCGCGGCCGTCACGCGGCGTGCGTTGATTGATGCGCAAGTTCCCTGTTACGCAGAGTCTGCCCATGCAGGCATCGCGCGCTACCTACAAGTGGTTATTGAGCGCCGTTCGCAACGCGCGCAAGTGGTGTTGGTGGCCAACGCGCCGGATCCAACGCCGCTCCGCGACTGCTTCGAACGCATGCGGGCCGAGCTCGGGCCCGCCTTGCACAGCCTGTGGTTCAACGCGCAGTGTGAGCCGACTAACACGATTCTCGGGGAGCAGTTCGAGCACATCGCAGGCGACACCGCCGTGATCGAGCATTTTGGTGGTGCAGCGGTGCACTATCCGCCCGGGGCTTTCGGCCAAAACAACCTGGAGATCGCCGAGCGAATTGTGAGCTACGTGCGCGACGCGGTGCCGCCGGGCACGCGAGTGACGGAATTCTATGCGGGCGTAGGTGCCATTGGCTTATCCATGGTCGATCGCGTTGCCAGCCTGAAGTTGAACGAAGTGAGCCCGCAATCGCTGCAAGGGCTTGCGATGGGTGTCGCAGGTTTGGTGCCGGAATTGCGCGGGCGCGTGACGGTGGTGCCAGGGGCCGCGGGGGCGACGGCCGACGCGGCTCACCTTGCGGATGTGGTCATCGTGGATCCGCCGCGCAAAGGACTCGATCGCGAGCTGGCGGTCGCACTGGCGACTCACCCGCCTGCGAAGCTGATCTACGTAAGTTGCGGCCTGGAGTCTCTGCTCGCGGATGCCGAACAACTAACAAGTAGCGCAGCGCTGCGGTTGACGGCGTTGCGCGCGTTCAATCTGTTGCCGTTCACGGAGCACGTCGAAACGGTCGCTTGCTTCGAGCGGGCTTGAGCGGCCCTAGGGTGCGCGTGCCACGCCCTCGCGGCGACTGTCGGCGCCTCCGGCTAGCGTGCCGTCGGGCATCAGCATGATGGCATGCAGACCGGAGCCTTCCGCGCCACGGCCGGTGCGGAACGTGTGACCGAGCGCCTTCAGGCCCTCGAGAATGGCGGGGTCGAATCGGCGCTCCTCCACCATCACAGCGCTGCGCGCCACGACGTTGGGCAACTCGATTGCGTCATCGGGTGTGAGTCCCCAATCGAGCATGCCCACGACAGACTTCGATACGTAGCCGATGATCGAGTTGCCGCCAGGCGAGCCCACCGCCATGTGGAACTGACCGTCCTTGAATGCGATCGTCGGCGACATCGACGAGCGTGGCTTTTTTCCGGCTGCAGGCGCGTTCGCAACCGGCTGCCCTTGGTCGTCGGTGGGACGGAATGAAAAATCCGTGAGCTGGTTGTTGAGGAAGAAGCCGCCCGCCATACGCTGCGAACCGAACAGCGATTCCACGGTCGTCGTCATGCTCACGACATTCCCGCGGGCATCGACGACGACGAAGTGACTGGTGCCGAAGCCGTCGCCCGTGGCATCGCGACCCCGCGTGGGTGCGCCGGGCGGCACGCCCGCCTCAACCTTTTCCATAGCGCGAGTGGCGCTGATCAACGCTGCACGCGACTTCAAGTAGTTAGTATCGAGCATGCCTTCGATTGGAACTTTGACGAAGCGATCGTCACCGACGTAGCGATCGCGATCGGCATAGGCGAGTCGTTGCGCTTCGATCAGGTAGTGCCAACCGAGCACCGTGTTAGGGCCGGTGGCGCGCATGTCGAAGTTCTCGAGCGTGCCGAGAATGGACAGGACGGCGACGCCGCCGGACGACGGCGGCTCCATGCCACACACGAGGTAAATGCGGTAACCGCGACACAGCGGCTCGTGGGTGGTCGCGCGATACGCTGCGAGATCGTCGAGCGACAGCGTGCCGGCGCGCGGTTCGCGACCTGCGGCCGCGACAATCTCCGCGGCGAGCACACCTTGATAGAAACCGCGCGCGCCCTGCTGGGCGATGCGTCGCAGGGAGTTCGCGTAAGCAGGGTTTTTCAACAGATGGCCGACGGGGAGGATGGTCGTGCCATCCGTTGTTAGGTATTTCGCGGCGTCGGGGCTCAAGCCGCTCCAACCTTGCGCGGCGGTGGCGATGTCGTGCATCCGCTGCGAGACCGCAAAGCCGTTCTCGGCCAATTCGATCGCCGGTGTCCACAGCTCACGCCACGGGCGTGCGCCGTGTCGAGAGTGCGCGAGCTCGAGCATCGCAATGGCACCGGGCACACCGATCGAGCGGCCGGATTTGATTGCATCCGGTGGTGAGAGCGGCTTGCCGTCGTCGCCGAGAAAAAGATTCGCGGTGGCGCCGGCGGGCGCCACTTCGCGCCCGTCATAGGCGATGACGTCGCCCGTCGCGGCGTCGTAATGCAGCAGAAACGCGCCGCCGCCAATACCAGACGATTGCGGCTCCACAAGTCCCAGCACCGCTTGAATGGCAACAGCGGCGTCAACCGCCGAGCCGCCCGCGCGCAGCACCCGCAGCCCGGCCTCGACGGCGAGCGGATTCGCAGCCGCCACCATGGCACCCGCGCGCCAGTTGTTAGTCGGGCGCGCCTCGACATGCATGGGCTCCGCGCTGGCCGGCGGCACCTGCGGTGTACTGCGACAGGCGGCGAGCGTAACGGCGAGGCAAACGAGTGCGCCGACGATGGCGCGCGGCGGGAACGACGAGCGATTCAGCATGCGCGCACCATAATGCAATTCGGTGCGCGCCGCACTGGGTGCGCTACCACGACAGCGGCGCCGCGAGTTGCCCCGGTGCGACTTCATCGAGGCGTGCGACGAGCGCCGGCGGTAACGCAGCGATATCGAACAGTACCGTGGGCTCGATACGCCACAGCAAGTGGCCGGGGTAACGAGCCATGTTGAGCCACGGTTGCCACTCAGCGTGGCTCGTCCACGTATAGCTCGACGGCACGTGTGTGCTGCCGCGGCGCTGCAAATCGCTGCGGCGGCACACCCAGGCGTCGATCGAGAATTCATTGCGTACGGTGCCACTCGCAGTGCGGATACGCGAGGCCGAGTAGCGCGTGAGCCACGCGCTATCGCCTAACAACCGCCACCGCACGTCGAGCGGCTTGTCGATCGACGTATTCTCGAGTCCCGGGAACGATGCGGTGACCGGGCCGCGCACCGTGAGCCGTGAGCGCGATGGCGAGCCGCGCAACGGCGGTACGTCGAGCATTTCTTGCGTGTAAGGATTCCGGAAACGGCGCAAGTACTCGCCCGTGTCTGCATCGCAATAGACCATCCAATTGCGGGTCGTTTCTTCGACGCTGCCATCGTCGAGCAGCCGCGACAGGCGCTTGGTGACGCCTTCGACACGGTAGAGGAGGCGCGCGAAGTCGTCGGGCGCTCGCCCCGCATTGGGCACGACGCCAAAGACGAATCCCGGGTTGTAGGTATATGTGGGGCGTCCCGACAGATCGCCTTGCAGCTTGCCGATCGTGACCACGTTGAATCCTGCATCGTCGATCGGCAACGTGGCCTTGCGATGCGTGCGAGCGCCTGCATCGAGAACGCCGCCGCCGATGGCAAGGCCCACGGCGGAGCCGAGTGCTGCGCGCCGGCTCCAAGTGTCGGCACGCCGACTCATGCGTGTCCTCCTGCGGGGGCTTGTTTGCGACCGGCCGCCGCCGCCGCCGCGGCCGTGTCATACAGGTCGTGCGCGAGCTTGAGCGTGATCGCGGGCGGCGCCTCGATCATCACGGCCCGGGCCGCCAGCGCCATCGCCAGCGCTTGGAGCACATCGCCGTTCGCAGTATTGCCGAGTACTTTCATCTCCCGGTCGAGAGTGCCTAACAACTCAGTCAGCAGTTGCGACACGCGCATTGGCGAGACGGTATCGGGATGCAGTGGGAACTCGAACTCCCAGCGGCTGCCGGTGGCGGTTTGCAGCGTGTAGGGCAGCATAGGGTTCATGGGGATGAAGCTCCAGATTGCGGACGCCACCACGGGCGGATTCGCAAGAACACGCGGTATCCCACCTCGAGCAGCGCGGTGATTGGGCGCCATGCGGCGATGCGACCGAGCAGTCGAAAGCGCGGTATCGCCTGCCAAAGCGTCGCGAAGCCGCGGGCACCCGATACCAGTTCGCCGCGGGAGTCGCGCACGTGAAAGCGGGCGAGCAATGCCTCACGGGTCGTGCCCGGCGGTACCGGGGCGTCGGCTCGGGTAATGTCGATGAATTGCACCGACTCCGGCTCGGCCGCTTTGCGGTAGATCCCGATTTCCGCAGTGCACACCGGACAGCTACCGTCGAAATAGACGCAGATCGGCGTGGTCGGCGCCTCTGGAGTCTGGGTTGTTAGCTTTGTGGACATCGTGGCCTGGACAAGCGCTTGCGGGCCGTGCCGCGTGTTGCCAATCACCGTACGTGACGGTCGGCCTTGTGGTCAATGTCAGAGCGCGCCGAATGGCGGGTCTGCCGCTAGCACTCGGACGCCTGTTTGGCTAGGATCGCGGGCCCAACGCGCGGCCCATTCGCCGGTCGCGTCTTCACTTGGAACTCTAGAGGATTCAGCTATGCAGCCATCTCGTTCGTTCTTGCACTTGATGACCGTGGCCTTACTCGTCGTCGCATCGTTCGCGGCACCCGCGCGCGCGGCTGACGCCGATGCCGGTGCGACGGCGCTCCAAACCGCCATCGCGGGCGAATGGCGCAGCGCCGAGGCGAAAGCCCGCGACGTGCATCGTCATCCCGCCGAGTCGCTCACGTTTTGGGGTCTGAAGCCAGGCATGACAATTCTTGAATTGCAGCCGGGCGGAGCATCGTGGTGGACGGAGATCTTGGCGCCGTACGCGCGGCTGACGGGTGGCGAGTTCTACGCCACGGGTGCCAACTTGGCGGACCCGAACTTGTCGGAGGGTGCGCGCAAGTCGCGCGCCAATTTCGAGGCCAAGTACTCCAACGCGGCAGTCTTCGGCAAGGTCAACGTCGTCAATTGGGGTCGCACGGCCGATCCACTGCCGGCTAACAAGTTCGACTTCGTGCTCCTGTCGCGCTCGTTCCACGGTTGGATGGGCGCCGGCCAAGTCGACACGTTCCTCAAGCGCGTGTACGACGGTCTCAAGTCGGGCGGTATTCTCGCGGTCGAGCAGCATCGCGCGAACGCGGGCGAGCAAGATCCGAAAGCCGAGAGCGGTTACGTCACTGAGGCCTATCTCATCGAGCAAGTCGAGAAGGCCGGCTTCAAGTTGGCGGCCCGCTCCGAGATCAATGCGAATCCGAAGGACACGAAGGATCATCCGTTCGGCGTGTGGACTTTGGCGCCGTCGCGCAACACCGCGCCTTATGGCCAGCCGCCGAACCCGTCGTTCGATCGCACGAAGTACGATGCCATCGGCGAATCCGACCGCATGACGCTGCGCTTCGTGAAGCCGTAATCGATGCGCTATGTCAGCCGCATCCTGCTGAAAGGGCTGGTCACGATCCTGCCCGTCGGCCTCACGATCTATTTCGTGTATTGGCTCGGCATCACGACGGAAGCGGTATTGTCACGGCCGATCAAGGCGCTGATCGACGACGCTAACTACTGGCCCGGTATGGGGCTCATCACGGGCTTCGTGCTGTTGTTCGTGGTGGGCCTCGCGGTCAACGCCTTTTTGGTCCGCAAGCTGTTGGGCTACGGTGAGCGCATGCTGTTGCGCGTGCCCGTCGTCAAAACGGTGTACAGCGCGATTCGCGACATGACGCGGCTCGTCAACACCGACGGCAACAAAAAGAAGCGGGAGCTGGAGCGCGTGGTCACGGTGCCATTTGGTCCAGGCCGCGTCATCGGTTTCGTGACGCAAGAACATGCTAACCATCTCGGCGTAGGGGGCGGCGACGATCTCGTCGCCGTCTACCTACCGATGAGCTATCAGATCGGTGGCTATACGGTATACATCGCGCGTGCGCAGATCGACGAGACAGATCTCACGGTCGAACAAGCGATGCGCATCGTACTGACAGGCGGGCTGCAGGGTCGTTAGCCGCCGGATTTCTTCACATCCTTGTAGCCGAGTGCCAGCAGCTCGGTGACCAGGCGATCGCGATGATCGCCCTGTATTTCGATCACGCCGCCTTTGACGGTGCCGCCCGAGCCGCACTTGCGCTTGAGCGCTGAGCACAGCGCCTCGAGTTGCGGGCCCGGAAGCGGCACCCCCGTGATCGTGGTGACGCCCTTGCCGCCGCGGTGCGCTGTTTCGCGGCCGACCCGTACGGCCGGGGGTTTAGTGGGTGGTCGGATGCTCATGTTGCGCAATTTTAACGAGCGTAACCCCTCTAAGATACGGGCTTAGATTCCTCGGGAGTGGAGCCATGCGCAGTCGATCGATCTCGCGAAGTGCCAGCGCGATGCTGGTTGCGGTGGCCGTCGCGGTGTTCGGTTCGAGCGCGATGGCTGCAGCTCCGTTGACGCAAACGAACGATTCATTCTGTGAGATCGCGCAGTACTTCAGCGCGAATACGGCGCGCAAGGCGGCGACGATCGTGCACGCGGATTTCGAGTCCTTCAAGAAGTCGAAAACGCGGATCGAGCCGCTCGAGATTCACCAGTATGTGCAGTACGCCGATACGGATCGACGACAGCCGCAGCGCATCTCCTGCAAGTTGAAGTCGGTCGATCACCTGGTCTCGCGATATGGTGCGGCCGACGCCGGCCCCGAACAGCGCAGTTGTCGTGACTTGCATCATCGGATGGTGCTCAACGTGGTCGCGAGCCTCACGAGCGAGGAGCGCGCCACGCTACGCTTCCCGCTCGATCGCATTCAGCTCGAGGGCGATCGGAAGACCTTGCTGGGCTCCAAGTGGATCGCGGATTTTTCGTACGTGTGGGCCACGCCCGATGGCAACCTGCATCTCGCCTCGAAGGCGCTCCACGTCGATTACACCGACTGGCTGTGGAAGATCGCCCCCGAAAAATTTCGCGGCGTGTATTACTGTCACTTGATCGCGCCCGAGCATTTGCGTGCGATCCTCACCGGCCGCGAGCCGCCGCCGCCGTTCCAACCGGAGTAACAAGATGCCGAACCGACGCGAACTATTGTTAGCGGGAATTGCCGCCACCACAGCGGCGGCTGCCGCAAGCGGCGCGAACAAGCGCGCAGCGTCAGCCACGCGCCGCACGGTGCGCGTGTATGAGATCGGGGAGCAAAAAAGTTTCGATACGCTGCGGATCGTCGAGCGTCCGGCGCCCGTGCCCGCGCGCGACCAAGCCGTCGTGCGTGTCGCGTGCAGTTCGCTCAATGCGCGCGACCTCGGTATTGCCACGGGCATGTTCCTCGGGCGCAAGGCGAACGAGCGTATTCCGTTGTCGGAAGGCGCTGGCGAAGTGATTGCGGTCGGGGAGGATGTCACGAACGTGAAAGTTGGCGATCGCGTTACGGGTTGCCACTACGCGAATTGGCAGGACGGCCGCTGGGATCCTGCGAACTTCGATGCCGACATTGGTAGCACGCTCGACGGGTGGTTAGGCGAAGAAGTGTCGTTGCCTGCGCGCAGTTTGGTGCGGTTACCCGATTCCGTGAGCTATGAAACCGCGGCGACGTTAGCGTCGTCGGCCGTTACGGTGTGGCATGCGCTGCATCATGTGGCGCGCGTTCGGGCTGGCGATACGGTGCTAACACTCGGCACCGGCGGCGTGTCGACTTGGGGAACATTGTTAGCTCGCGCGGCCGGTGCGCGGGTGATCGTCACATCCTCGAGTGACGAGAAGCTGGCACGCATGCGCGAGCTGGGCGCGCACGCCGGAGTCAATTACCGCACCACGCCGGAGTGGGGCAAAGCCGTGTTCGAGGCGGCGGGCGGGCGCGGCGTGGATATCGTGCTCGAGAACGTGGGCCGCGCGACGCTCGATGAATCGATGAACGCAAGCGCGCCCAATGCCACGCTCGTCATGATTGGTACCGGGCCGCTGCCCGCGCAGTTGCCGAAAATGCCGGGCTTCTATGTCAAGAATCTGACGATGAAGGCCATCAGCAACGGCAGCCGCCGTATGCTCGAGGAGCTGCTTGCTGCGCTCGCCGCCAACAACATTCGCCACGTAATCGAGCGCGAGTTCACATTTTCGGAAGCTCGGCAGGCCTACGAGTATCAGCGCAACGGCGAGCGCGTCGGCAAAGTGCTGATTCGGCACGCGTAGCCAGCGCGCGAGTTTTGCTGTATAGTCGCTCCCGCTGAATCAGGGCAGCGCGGTCAGCGCCCCTTTCGCTCGTAAGCGTTGCGCCACTCTGGCGCCCTCACTTCGACTACTTCAACCCCTCTCGCTACTGACCGCTGCCGGTGCTTGTCACCAGGCATTGCGAGTCTCGATCAACTAATAGGTATTTCATGAATTTTTCAGATCTCGGGCTGAAGCCCGAGCTGTTGCGTGCCGTGGCTGACAAAGGCTACACGGTCGCGACGCCCATCCAGGCGCAAGCCATCCCTTCCGTTCTCGCTGGCCGTGACGTGTTAGCCGGTGCCCAAACGGGCACGGGCAAGACGGCAGCGTTCGTATTGCCCTTGCTACAACGTCTCGGCGCACGGGGCCCGCGCGAGCCACGCGTGCTCGTGTTGAGCCCGACGCGCGAGTTAGCGGCGCAGATTGCCGCGAGCGCGCACGACTACGGCAAGTACGTCGATGTTCGCACCACCGTCGTATTCGGCGGTGTCAACATCAATCCGCAAATCGACAAGTTACGCCAAGGCTGCGACTTGTTAGTGGCTACGCCGGGTCGCTTGCTCGATCTTGCCGAGCAGCGGGCCGTCAATTTGCAGCACATCGAAGCGTTCGTGCTCGACGAAGCCGACCGCATGCTCGACATGGGCTTCATCCGCGACATCAAGCGCGTGATCAAGCTGCTGCCGCCCAAGCGGCAGAACTTGCTGTTCTCGGCTACGTACTCCGAAGACATTCGCGGTTTGGCGGCGGGTTTGCTGCACGATCCGGTGCATGTCGAAGTGGCACCGCGCAATTCCACGGCCGAGAAAGTCGAGCAATGCGCCTATCGCGTGCCGAAGGATCACAAGCGGCACTTACTTGCCCACCTCATTCAGGAAGGCAATTGGCATCAGGTGCTCGTGTTCACGCGCACCAAGCACGGTGCCAATCGACTGGCGCAACAGCTCGAGCGCGCCGGAATCACGTCGGCTGCCATCCATGGCAACAAGAGTCAGAACGCTCGCGTGCGAGCGCTCGAAGACTTCAAGCAGAACAAAGTGATTGCGCTCGTCGCCACGGAAGTGGCTGCGCGCGGTCTCGACATCAAAGAGCTGCCGTACGTGGTCAACTACGAGTTGCCGAATGTGCCCGAGGACTACGTGCATCGCATCGGTCGGACGGCGCGAGCCGGATCCACGGGTCAGGCCGTATCGTTGGTAGCGCCCGATGAGGCCTCGTTGTTGCGCGACATCGAAAAAGTGATGAAGCGCAGTGTGCCGTTCGCCGAGGTACCGAAGTTCTCGTTGCAAGAGGCGCCACAGCCGGCGAAGTCGGAGTCGGCGCCACGGGCCGACGCCCCGGCACGCCAACACGCGCCGCGTCCGCAACGTTCGCAGCACGCGCCGCGCCGTCGCGACTCGCAGTCGCGTCAGGGTGCGCCGCAAGGTCAGCAACGCGATCGGTCGCAACCCGCCGGCCAATCACCGTCGCATGCACCGCGGTCGCCGCACCAGGGTGCCCGCGGCACGGGGCCGCGCTCATCCGCCGGGCGACGGGACGGCCGCCGTCCGGGCGGCCCTCGCCGCGATGGCGGCGGCGGCGCGCCGAATCGCGGTGGGTTCTCGCGCCTCGGTTAGCGCGCAGTTCGACTTGAGTTTCTCGGTGGCGACGCCACCATAGAGGGCTCATGGCTGCGCAACCGAATCCGTCGAAGCGTGGGCGCACTGCGCCCCCGATTCAGGACGTGCCTAACAACTTGCGCGCGTTCCTGGGCGTGTTTCGCTACAGCCGACGTGCGCTCGAGCTCGTGTGGACCACGAGCCGGCCACTCACAATTGCGTTGGGCGTGCTCACCGTCATCGCTGGCGCTTTGCCCGCGGCGGTGGCTTGGGTGGGTGCGCACATCGTCGATAGCGTCGTCGCGGCCATTGCCGCCGGCGGCAGCGACGCGCGCCGCGTCATCGAGTGGGTCGTGTTGGAAGGCATCTTGGTCGCGGCGATCGCGGCGGCCCAGCGCGGCCTCTCGCTGTGCCAATCGTTGCTGCGCGCGCAGTTAGGTCAGCGCGTCAACGTGATGATCCTCGACAAAGCGCTGACGCTCGATCTAGCGCAGTTCGAGGACTCAGAGTTCTACGACAAGCTCACGCGCGCTCGCCGCGAAGCCTCGAGCCGACCGCTGTCGTTGGTGATGCGCACGTTTGGCCTCGCGCAGAACGCTGTCTCGCTGGTGAGCTTCGGGATTCTGCTCGCCAAGTTTTCGCCGTGGGCCGTGGCCGTGTTGTTCGTCGCGGGCTTGCCGGCGTTCATCGCCGAGGCGAAGTTCTCTGGCGATGCATTCCGCTTGTTCCGGTGGCGCGCGCCCGAGTCGCGCATGCAGATGTACCTCGAAACGGTGATCGCACGCGAGGACTATGCCAAGGAAGTGAAGTTGTTTGGCCTTGGCGCGCGGTTGTTAGACCGGTATCGCGCGATCTTTCGTAAGGTGTACGCCGAGGACCGGGCGCTCACGATCCGGCGCGACGCATGGGGCTTTGCGCTCGGCCTTGTCGCAACGCTCGCGCTGTATGGCGCGTACGCGTGGATCGCGACCACCGCGGTCCAGGGTGCGATCACGCTCGGCGCGATGACGATGTACCTGATGCTGTTCCGGCAAGGCCAGAGCGCGGTGTCAGCGAGTCTCGCGGCGGTCGGTGGCATGTACGAGGACAACTTGTACTTGTCGACGCTGTACGAGTATCTCGAGACACCGTCGACGGCAAAACTCGGTGCTGCGGTTCGCGGGCCGAACCCGCAAGACGGTATTCGCTTCGAAAACGTCTCTTTCCAGTATCCGGGCGCAACGACGCCTGCGTTGCGCGACATCTCCTTGCACATTCGGCCAGGAACGAGTCTCGCGCTGGTGGGCGAGAACGGCTCCGGCAAGACCACGCTGATCAAGCTACTCACTCGATTGTATTCTCCGACACAAGGTCGTGTGCTCCTCGATGGTCTCGACCTCGAGCAGTGGGACGCCGCCGCGCTGCGGACGCGTGTCGGAGTCATTTTCCAGGATTTCGCGCGCTATCAGTTGTTAGTGGGCGAAAACGTGGGTGCCGGCGACGAGCCGTTCTTCGAGGACGAGGCGCGCTGGCGCGAGGCGGCGGCCAAGGGGCAGGCCGACAAGTTCATCGCGGAGTTGCCATCGCAGTATCAGACGCAACTCGGCAAGTGGTTCAAGGACGGCCGCGAACTGTCCGGGGGTCAATGGCAGAAAATCGCGCTCTCGCGTGCGTTCATGCGCACGCAAGCTGACATCCTCGTCCTCGACGAGCCGACGGCGGCGATGGACGCGCAAGCCGAGGCTGATGTGTTCGCGCACTTTCAGCAACTCGCGCATGATCGTATTGCGATCCTGATTTCGCACCGCTTCTCGACGGTGCGCATGGCCGATCAGATCGTCGTACTCGAGGAAGGCACGATTCGCGAGCACGGCACGCACGCGGAGCTCCTGGCCGCCGACGGTCGTTATGCGGCGCTGTTCAATCTGCAAGCTCGCGGCTACCGCTGAGCCGCGGCACTAGCTGCCAGCCGCGAGCGCTTCGAGCGCAGCCCAGCGATCCATCCGCTGAGCCACCAAGACGTCGAGCTCGGCGCCACGTTCGCGATCGCGTCGCTGTTGCTCCGGCGGCGTGCGGTGGTAGTCGGGTGAGCACTGTCGCGCCAGCAACTCGCGTTGCTCCGCTTCGAGCGCCTCAATCTCGGCCGGCAGTTGCTCGAGTTCGCGCTGATCCTTGTAGCTCAACTTTTTGCGGACGGGTTTCGCGACAGTTGGCGCGGCGGGCGGCTTGGGCGCACGCGCGGGCTCCGTCGCACTCGCGTGCTGCTCGCGTTGTCGCAACCAATCGCTGAAGCCACCGACATTCTCGCGCCACACGCCATCGCCCTCACTCGCCACGGTTTGCGTGACCACGTTATCGAGAAAGCGGCGATCGTGGCTTACGAGCAGCAGCGTCCCTGCATAGTCCTGCAGCAAGCTCTCGAGTAACTCGAGCGAATCGATGTCGAGGTCGTTCGTCGGTTCGTCCAATACCAACAGGTTCGCGGGTTGGGCAAACAAGCGCGCTAACAACAAGCGGTTCCGCTCGCCCCCGGAGAGCATCTTCACGGGCGCATTCGCGCGTCGCGTCGGGAACAAGAAGTCGCCGAGATAGCTCGTAATGTGCTTGCGCTCGCCGCCGATCTCAATCCAGTCGGAACCGGGGCTGACCGTCTCGGCGAGCGTACGTTCAGGGTCGAGCTGGGCGCGTAACTGATCGAAGTATGCGACGCTCAGGTTCGTACCGCGGCGCACGGTGCCGCTGTCCGGCTCGAGCGTGCCGACGATGAGCTTGATCAACGTCGTTTTGCCGGCACCATTAGGGCCTAACAAGCCGATTCGGTCGCCGCGCATCACGCGTAGGTCGAGTGCGCGTACGATGTCGCGCGAACCGAACCGCTTGTAGACGCCCTCGAGCTCGGCGACGAGCTTGCCCGAGCGCTCGCCAGTGTCGATGTTGAGTCGCAATTGGCCGAGTCGTTCACGCCGCGCCGCGCGCTCCTCGCGCAGCCGTTCGAGCCGCTTGACGCGCCCCTCGTTGCGCGTGCGTCGCGCCTCGACGCCTTTGCGGATCCACACTTCCTCTTGCGCCCAGAACTTGTCGAAGCGCCGATTCGCCACGGCTTCCGCTGCCAGCTCATCGGCCTTGCGGCGCTCATAGGCGGACCAGTTGCCGGGGTAGGAGCGCAGGATGCCGCGATCGAGTTCGACGATGCGAGTCGCAACGCGGTCCAAGAAGTAGCGATCGTGAGTGATCACGATGCAGGTGCCACCGCGCAGCAAGCTCTCTTCGAGTTCGTTGACGCCGGCGAAGTCCAAGTGGTTAGTCGGTTCGTCGAGGAGCAGTAGCTGTGGCTCGAGAGCGAACGCCAACGCGAGCGCGGCACGCTTGCGTTCACCACCCGAGGCTGTGCTCGGCGAGCGTTCGGGGTTGACATCGAAGCGCTGCAAGCTCGCATTGAGTCGCGCGTCGAGACGGGCGCGCTCGCGCTCGTCTGTAATCGCCTGGAGCACGCCGCGTATCGCCAGGCTTGCGCGCAGTGTCGGCGCCTCCGGCAGTTCGGGCTCTTGCTCGACAGCGCCGATGGTGAGGCCTTGGCGGCGTTGCACTTCGCCGTCGTCGAGCGGCAATCGCCCTGCGAGTACGCTGAGCAGCGAGGACTTGCCCGTCCCGTTGCGGCCAATCAGCCCAATTCGCTCACCTTCATCGACGACGAGCGTCGCCGCATCGAGCAGCGGCGTGAGCCCAAACGCGAGCTGTGCATTGCGGAGTGTGATCACGGCGCCACTCGCGGCAGTAAGCGCTTCGGCAACCGAATCCAAGCCCACTCGGTGAATTCGGTGACGCCGGCACCGCGCGCGCCGGAAGACGGATAGTTGTTGTCGTTGACGACGAGCAGTCGGCGGGCATCGACGACGTGCACGGCTTCGAGTGTGAAGTAGGGTAGTGAGTATCGCGAGCCAAAGCCGGCGAGATTGTTAGGGTCGGCAATGTCCAGCAAATCGACGACACAGTGACGTACGAGGCGCTCGCCTTGCAGATCGAATGCGTACACGCGCTTCCAACGGGCCGCGTCGCCGACGCCATCGTCGCGCTCTAAAGCGAGAAACCGCTCGTCGGCGACATGGGCGATCTCGCCAATTGAAGTAGCCGCCATATCGAGCGGATAGCGAAGCGGTGCGCCCACGAACTCACGGCGGCTCGTGTCGAAGCGATACACGCGGACGAAACGTCCCGCGGCGACATCGCTCGCGAGCGGCGACTCCAGCGCTGCCAAGAGCGTGACGCCATCAGCGGCGAGTGCAAGCCCTTCGATGCCGCGCGAGGCGGGAACAGTGGCCGTGCTCGGGTTGGCGAGCGCGGCTGGATGTTGCGGCGAGCGCAAGCCATCCGGTAGCTCATACGGCGGCGCTAACAACTCGCCTGCAGGCGAGAAATGCAGTAGCCACGGGCCGAACTCGTCACTGATCCAAAACGTACCGTCGGCCATCACCACGAGCGACTCCGGGTCGAGATCGGCGCCAGTGAGACGACGCTCCGCCTCGAACTCGCGCGTGAGTCGGTACGGAAAGCGACGCGCGGGATCGCGCAACTCCACGGCTTCGCGCAACTCGACTCGCGGCGTATCGCTCGCACGCCGTCGCGGCAGGACCTCGAAGCGATACACGGTCAGCAGGTAGTCGGAGCTGTTTACCCGCGTGGCGAAGCCGTTGTCCGACAACGCCCACCAGCCTGCACGCGCGGGCTTGATCGAACTCACGCCCTGCACCGGTTGTGATGCGAAGCGCGGCGCGGGCCGCCGCAGGCCGCCGTCGTCGAACTCACCTGCGGGCGGCCCCGCTCGAAATGTATCGGCAGGCAGGCTTGCCCACGCTTCGAGGGTGGCGCGAGGGCCGCAGGAATCCGCGGCGGATAGAGGCCCCGCGAGCACGCCGGTCAGCGTGATTGCGATGAACGATCGATACAGCATGGCGCGCATCCTGCCGGGGCAATGCTGCGCTGTACAGTCTGCTGCGTGCTCCGTATGTTCCACGCATGAACTTGACAACACTGACGATACTTCTGGCCGTGGCCATTGTTGCCGTGATCGTGACGCGCAAGGCGAAGCTGTCGGCGATTCTCGGTTATCTCGCAGCGGGCGTCTTGATGGGCCCTTGGGGCGTCGGGCTGATCACCGATGCCACGCAGATTCTGTCCGTGGCCGAGTTCGGCGTGGTCTTGCTGCTGTTTGTCATTGGGCTCGAGTTGAAACCACAGCGGTTGTGGGTGATGCGACGCCCCGTATTCCTGTTGGGCGGCGTGCAGCTCGCGTTGTCGACAGGGCTGCTTGCTGCGGGTTTGCTCGCCATGGGTGTGCCGCTCGCGCCCGCGCTGGTTGGCGGCTTCGGCTTGACGTTCTCCTCGACCGCGCTTGTGATCCAGTTGTTAGCCGAGCGTAACTTACTCAACGCCACGGCAGGGCGTTCCGCCTTCAGTGTGTCTTTGTTCCAAGATCTTGCGGCTATGCCTGGCCTCGCCGCATTGCCATTGCTCGGCACAGTCGAAGTCGCAAGCGCGAGCCAACCATGGATCGCCGCAGCTAAAGTGCTGGGGTTGTTAGTCGGGGCGGTGCTCGCGGGCCGCTACCTGCTGCGCCCGATACTGCGCATGGTAGCCAACACCCAAGTACGCGAAGCCTTCACGGCTACCGCGCTCTTGATTGTGCTCGGGATGGCGGCAGTGGCGCACGCAGTCGGCCTGTCGATGGCGCTCGGGGCGTTCATCGCCGGCGTGCTGTTGGCCGATAGCGAGTATCGCCACGAGCTCGAGGCAGATATCGATCCGTTCCGCGGCCTGTTGTTAGGCCTGTTCTTCGTCGGCGTTGGGATGGCCGCTAATCTCGGCATCGTGGCCCATGAGCCATGGCTCATCGCGGGTGGAACCCTCGCGCTCTGTGTCCTGAAATGGTTGGCATCATTCGTCGCGGGGCGTCTGACGGGCTTATCCGCGGCCGACTCGCGACTCCTCGGCTGGACCCTTTGCTGCGGCGGCGAATTTGCGTTCGTGATCTTTTTGGCGGCATCGGGTGAGGGCATCTTGCCGGCAGCGCTCCGCGATCGGTTGCTCGTCATCGTCACGCTCTCGATGCTGGTCGGGCCCTTGCTCATGATCTTTGGCGATTGGCTCGAGCGCCGTGCATTCGCGACGAAGACCCCGCGCGAGTTCGACTCGATCGAAGACGACGAGCCCAAGGTGATCATCGCGGGCTTCGGTCGTTTCGGCCAGATCATTGGCCGCGTCTTACTCACACAACGTATTCGCTTCACGGCGCTGGAGGCGAGTGCTGCGCAAGTCGATTTCGTGCGCCGCTTCGGCAACAAGATCTACTATGGCGATGCCTCGCGCTTGGACGTGTTACGCGCGGCGGGTGTCGAGCGCGCTGAGGTCCTGGTCGTCGCAATCGACGACGTCGAAGCATCGGTACGAACAGTGGAGTTGGCGCGCAAGCATTTCCCGACCGTGCGCGTGCTCGTGCGGGTCCGCAATCGGCAGCATGCGTACAAGGTGATGGATCTGGGCGCGAACTTCGTCGTGCGCGAAACGCTGCACTCGAGTCTCGAGTTGGCACAAAGCCTGTTGACGACGCTGGGGCTGCCCGCGTCCGAAGCTGCACGACGCGTGGCGTTGTTCCGCGATTTCGACCAACGCAAGCTGGAGCAACAGCACGCGTTTCACGGCGACGAGCCGCGCCTCGTGCAGAGCGCGCTCGATGCTGCGCGCGAGTTGGAGCAACTGTTCGCCGACGACGAGGCCGGCGCACCGAAGGCTTAGTGCGCGCCGGGCTTGAGCACACCGATCAGCGCGGACGCGGCGACGCCCAGCCAGATGTACCACACCCACGGGCGCGCAATCGCCAGGCCCTCGATCATCTTTTGATCGCTCTCCGGCGTGGGGCCCGTCGTGGCGAGTGCCCGAAAGCCTTCGCTGAACTTCGGCATCTTCAAGCGAATCATCAAGCCCGAGAACACGAGCGTCGCAAAGATGTACAGCTTGGCTGCGAGCCACGGATACGGCGCCAGCCGTTGGTCGACGAACAAGGCGTACGACACCGACACGATGATCGCGACGATCATGAACCAACGGAAATACAAGTCGAACTTGGCGAGCTTCGCGCCGAGCGGCTTACCTTGATTGTGATGCACGGCCCAGACGAGCCACACCCACAACGGGCCTAACACGATGATGAGCGGCAATTGCCATGACAGATGCGGCACGCCAATGTAGTGCGCCAGCACGCCGCCCACGGTGAGCATCAGCGCCAAACAGTAGCGCGGCAGCATGTCGAGCTCGATGAAGATCTTGGCGGCCGTCAGCCGCGCCTCGCGCGAGCGTTTGGGGTCCACGACGAACAGCGAGGAGTAGTACACGCCAGCATCGCCGCCGAGCCAGTACACGAACAACAACAAGTGCACGAACTTCACGAGCCCGTACACGATGCCAGCGTCTTCCATCGAACCCCCAAAGCGCGCGGCCGAGCGATGAGCCGCGCAGGCAGCCTAGCAAACCCCAGGCCACGCCACGCGCGCGCGACGTGCGACTCCCGCAGGCTGGACGGACCCGCGCCAATTCGGCTACCAAACGACTAACGTTCGGCAGCGATTGAGCGGAAGTCCAGCAACTCCACGTGGTTCGATAGGTAGTGCTCTTTGCACTCTTCGGAACTACAGAGGTCGGTTGACAGGTATTTCTTGTTGTCGTCGCAAAAGATCGTCGCCACGCAGGCGTCGGCACCTTGCTCATAGGCGATCTCGAGCGCGCCGAGGAGGTTCGCGCCCGAGCTGATGCCGACCGCGATGCCGAGTTCGCTCGCGATTCGTTGCGCCATGACGATCGCATCGCCATCCCACACATCGACCAGCCGACCTAACTCGCCCATCTTCACGATCGACGGTACGAACTCGTCGCTGATGCCTTGAATGCGATGGCGGCCCACCTTGTGGCCCGTGCGCAGCGTCGGCGAGTTCGCGGGCTCGAGCGGATACGCGATCGCTTGGGGATGATGATCGCGAAAGAAGCGCGCCACGCCCATCACGGTGCCACCCGTGCCAACTCCGGCAACAAATGCGGTCGGCTTGCGGCCAATCGCGCGTAGCTGCGCGCAGATCTCAGGCCCGGTCGTCTCATAGTGCGCCTGCACGTTCGCCAAATTGTCGAATTGCTGCGGACGGAACACGTTGCCTTGTTCGCGCGCAAACTCATCGGCCATGCGAATGCTGCCGAGAAAGCCGCCCAACTCGTGCGAGACGGGAATCACGGCGGCGCCCAAGCTTTGGATCACCAGTACGCGCTCGCGGCTCATCCAATCGGGCATGTAGATGCGCACTTTGTGTCCGAGTGCGCGGCCGATGGCCGCGAAGGCGATGCCTGTATTGCCACTCGTTGCCTCGGCGATTTCGTCGCCGGGCTCGATTGACCCATCGGCATACGCGCGCTCCAAGATATAGAGCGCCATGCGGTCTTTGATGCTGCCGGTGAAATTGTAAGCCTCGGCTTTGGCGTAGATGCTGAGTGGCCGACCGCGAAAGCGGCAGCGAATTTCGAGGAGTGGCGTGCCACCGACGAGCCGCTTGAGTGCGGCAATCTTTTCTTGAGGCATGGCGCGCGAGTATAGCGCGCGCGCCGCGCCACACTGCGGGTTGGCGTTAGCGCGCCGCCTTGCGCGCCGACGCCGTGAGAATCCCCGCGTAGCCGTACACACGGTTGTCAGGGCAGGGGATCACCTGAACGTCGATCGAGGCGCGCGTGCACCGATTGGCGATCAACACGTCGCGCATGTCGTCGACGGACACGTTCGCGCCCGGAAACATGCGGTCGCCGCACTTGTAAGACTTGCATTGGTGCAACGCGTGCAGGATCAACGTGCCGCCAGGTCGCAGCATCGACAACAAATTGCGCATGCAACGTTGCCACACGCGGCGATCGCTCGAGACCGCGTCGATGCAAAAGCCAGAGATGATCAAGTCGTAAAACCGATCGCGCGTCGGGCCGAGCGGTTGTCGCCAACGTGCGTCGCTCACATATAAGCCGCGCACGACCTTGCGCGTCAGCGCTTCCCGGCGATCGATTTGTTTCGGCCCTGGATCGCGCCGGCCTTCGCATCCCAAGATGTAGTGCGTGAAGCGCTTCCAGTCGGGGTTGTCGAGGTCCGCGGTGAGCCAGTTGCGCACCTCACCCAGGTTGTCTGGCAGCCAGTCGGCCATGTCGAGGCGGAACGCGTATTTCGAAGCCGCAATCGCGCGGTGTAGCGTCGGTCCGCAGCCATATTCCAGTCCACGTCCGAATACAGCCCCCGCATTGCGCAGCACTTCAATCTGGTAGGCGAGCACCGCTTGCTCGTCCGGCAGGACGACTTCGCTGTAGTAAGTCTGGAAATAATCGCGCGCGCGCCACTGCGAATAGTCGGCGATCACACGCCCGAACGTTGCGGAGTCAGCCACTGTGGTCCCCAGAAAAAAGCTGAGCTTCTTATGGACTTATGTAGTCAATATAGCCACGAGCTTAGCTCGTGCATACCCGCCCGCACCCTACGAGGATCCCGTCTAGGACGAAGCCTGAAAATGCTGATTTCGAGCCGTTTGATGAGAGGATCGGTCGACTAACGACAGAGCAAACGAATGAGCGCCAAACCTGAAGCTGTTTCCGCCCCCTTCTCCAGTGAAGAGGCGAGCGAAATGGCGGCTGCGCTGGATGCTTGCCCGGCGGCCGTCATCGTGACGGACGTTGCTGGGGTGGTGTTGTGGGTGAATCGGCTCGCCGCAGTTTGGCTTGAGGTGGATGGGCCGCCGCGCCGCAGGGTGTGGGACGACCTGGGACTGCCCTGGCGCTACAGCGTGGAGTTTTGGCAGAGCCTCGTCAGCGGTGAGCCGCGCATGCTGTCTGCACTTACGTGGCGTCGCCCGGATGGCGTGGTCGTCAATGCGCAAGCGACCTTCGATGCCGTGCGCAAGAGCGCGCGGCGCGATCAGCGCGTCATTTGCTACCTGTCGAGTTTCGAGCTGCGCGTGCTCGCGCACCACTGTGCCTTCGCCGGCGCCTTCGAGTGGTGGCCGAGTGAGCAGCGCCTCAAGATCGATCCCCCTTGGCTGGCAGCGAATGAACTGACCGACGTTCTCGGTCATGGCGATGCGCAAGCGTGGCGCGCGGCAATTCATTCCGCCGATAAGCCGTTGTTCGATGCGACCGTCGCTCAAGCGGCTGCGGGCGTCGACGACCTCGTGTGCTCGTATCGAATGGTGACGCCGTGTGGCCACGTACATTGGATCTCGCAGCAGGCGCGCGTTATTGAACGTACGCCAAGCGGGGCACCGCGCGCTGTGGTTGGGTTGTTAGTCAACATCGACGATCAGAAAGCGCGCGAGTTACAGCTCGATTCGCAGAACGCACGGCTCGAAGCAGCCTTGAGCGTCACGGGCGGCGGCTCGTGGGACTGGGACCTGCGCACCGATGTATCGCGGCACAGCGATGCCTACTACCGCATGTTTGGCGTCGAGCCGAGCGAAGGGCGGCGCGACTTTAACTTCTGGAGTCGGCGCGTACATCCGGCCGATGGTGGCGTGTTGCTCGAGGCGGTACGCCGGCGTTTGCCTGTGGGGCAAGACAGCCACGAAGCTGACTATCGCATCCGCCATGCCGACGGCCAGTGGCGCTGGGTGCTCGATCGTGGTCGGGTGGTGGAGCGCGATGCCGAAGGCCTGCCCGCGCGCATGATTGGGATGTTAGTCGACATCACGGAGCGCAAAACACAGGAACTGGCGGTTACCACGAGCGATCAGCGCTTTCGCGCGGCTGCGCAAGCCGTGCGGGGTATCGTTTATGAGATCGATCTTGCGACAGGGTACGCCGCGCGCGTCGGGGTCGATCGCGTGCTGGGATACAGCGCCGATGAAATTGGCGCCGACGCGGATAGTTGGTTCCAGCTCTATCACCCGGACGATCGAGCCCAGGCGCGCAAAACGTTCGAACAGTATCTCGCGACCGGGATTTCGCAGCGGTCGACATTTCGTGCGCGACACCGCGACGGTCATTACGTCACGCTGTGGGAGTCCCCTTACCTCGAGCGCGATATCGCCGGCAAGCCTGTGCGGTCGATCGGCTTCGCAATCGACGTGACGGAGCAGGTGGCGCGGCATGAGCAGCTCGCCGACAGCGAACAATTGTTTCGCACCGTGGCGGCGCTCACGCCCGGATTCGTCTGGCAAAGCCGTTTGGACGCGCGCGCCAATTCTGTGCTGGTTCGTGTGAGCGATGGCTTCGAGCAGTTAGTCGGTTGCTCGCTAGAGGCGTTCGAACGCAAAGGCGGCTGGCACGCATTTTTAGTGGGAGACTCGATTGACGAAGCGCGGCGAGCGCACGCGCGCTTGTTAGCGGGTGCGGCCGGCGTGAATCTCGAAGTGCAGCTGCGTCGCGTCGATGGCACGCATCGCTGGGTGTTCATGCGCGCGCAAGCCGTACGCGATCCGGCGACCGAGCAGGTGATTGGCTCGATTGGCTCCGCGGAGGACGTCACACAGAAGCGTGTCGCCGAGGAAGCGTTGCGGCGCTCGCAAGCGCAGCTGATGACAATCGCGCAGTCCTCGGCCGATTGGCTGCTGTTGCTCGATACTGAAGAGCGCGTCGTGTTCATCAATCGAATGTTGTTAGGCCAGACGCCTGCGCAACTGATGGGTCGAACGATCGGCGAGATTGCGCAGCCCGGGGCATCCGACTACATGTCCAACCTCGTGCGAGATGTGTTGACGACCGGGCGGCCGAGCGATTCCGAGCAGGTGTACCACGATCCGAAGCTCGGTCGGCGCGTGTTCGAGCTGCGTTTGCGACCGGTGCATGCGGGTGATCGGATTGCCGGCGTCGTCATGAACGCCACGGAGATCACACGGCGCCGCGAGGCGGATGAGCTGCGCGAGACGCAAGCGCGCATGCTCGAGACGCTGCGCGAGGCGGTGGCGATGGTGGGCTCCGACGGCGTGATTCGCCTAGCGAACGCGAGCTTCGATCGCTTGTTTGGTTTCGCGACCGGCGGCGCAATCGGAACGTCGCTGGCCCAGCGCTTTGTCGTCGCCGATGCCGGCAGCGACGCGGCGTTCGATAAGGAGATGCGGGATGCGGCCGCGCAGCCCGTTGCGACGCGCATCGAGCGCGAGTGCACGCGCTGCGACGGTGAGCGGTTCACGGCGTCGGTTGCGGCAGCCGCCATTCACTTGGCAGACGGTGATCATTGGCTCGTCACGTTCACCGACGTGACTGAACGCAAGCAATTGGAACGCGAGATTCTCGAGATCGCCAACCGCGAGCAACTGCGCTTCGGTTCCGATCTCCACGACGGTCTCGGTCAGGATCTCACCGGTATCGCGTTGATGTTGCGGGGCGTCGCGGCGCAGTTACGCAAGGAACAGTCGGGCGTGCAAGCCGATGTCGAAGACGTCATCGCGCTCGTGAACGGCGCGATCGACAGCACACGTTTGATGGCGCGCGGTTTGTCGCCCGTGGGAGCGGATCGGGGCGGCCTGATCGCTGGTCTGGAGGCGATGGCGGCGCGTGGCATCGAGCGTTACGGCGTGCGCACGACACTAACAACTAATCTCATGGAGCCGCTCGAAGTCAATGATGCGCGAGCCACGCACCTGTATCGTATTGCACAAGAAGCGCTCACCAACGCCGTGCGGCACGGGCGTATCAGCGAAGTGTCGATCGATCTCGCGACCGGCGACGGCCAACTCACGCTCACGATCACGGACAACGGGCGCGGTCTCGATCCCAAATTCGTCTCGCGCGGTGGCATGGGCTTGAAGTTGATGCGTTATCGCGCGCAAATGGTCGCGGGCGAGCTCACGCTGACCAATCGGCTCGAGGGCGGCTTAATCGTCCGCTGCGTTTGTCCCCATCGGGTATCCGGGGATTCCACTATCCGTCGCTCCGGTGGTTTTCCGCTAAAGGATTGACGCTGCGTTGCGAGGTTGTCAGGATGCGCCCTCCAGCACCTAGGGCGTTCCCGTATGACGAATCCTACCGCCAAGCGTCGCGTTCTTCTGGTCGATGATCATCCGATCGTGCGCCAAGGATTGCGCCGCATGTTGGAGGCGGAGCCGGATCTCGCGGTGTGCGGTGAAGCCGATTCCGAGCCTGCTGCCCGCGAATCGATTCGCACTAACAAGCCGGACATCGTGATCGTCGATTTGTCGCTGGACCGCGGCGACGGCATCGAACTGGTACGCGAGATGCATGCCGAGGATCCCCAACTGCGCATGCTCGTGCTGTCGATGCACGACGAAACGATCTACGCCGAGCGGCTGCTGGCCGCCGGTGCGATGGGCTATATCATGAAGCAAGCGGCTTCAGATCAATTGCTCACGGCCGTGCGCCGCGTGCTCGAGGGGCGCACGTATGTGTCGGAAGCAGTGCAGCGCACGCTCGACGCGCGCTCGGGCGAATCGCGTGCCGCAGACCCCACCGATCCTGTCTCGCGCTTGTCGAATCGTGAAGTGCAAATTCTCAATATGGTCGGTCGCGGCATGAGTTCGCGCGACATCGCGACCGAGTTTGGCTTGTCGGTCAAGACGATCGAATCCCATCGGCAAACCATCAAACATAAGCTCGGGCTTGCCACCAACAGCCAGCTGCTGCAATACGCCATGAAGTGGTTCAGCGGCCAACATCGCGCCTGATCGGCGCTGGCGCTCGTTTAAACCTCCAGGCTCTCTGGCGCCTCCAATGCCACAGCAGGGGGAGAAACGGGTTGTGGCTGACGGCAATTCATCTGCGTTCGAGGCAGCGAGCGATACGGTGATCGGCCTGCAAGGCGCGCTCATCGAGCGCGCCCGCCAGGGCGACGCCCGCGCATTCGAGCGCTTGTATCGCGAGCACGTGAATCGCGTGAATGGGTTGTGTTTGCGGCTCACGCGCAATCCCGATGTCGCGGCAGATTGCACGCAAGAAACGTTCATCAAGGCGTGGAAGGCGTTGCCGCGGTTCGAGGCGCGCGCCAGTTTCTCCACGTGGTTGCATCGTATCGCGGTGAACACGGTGCTGGAGCGGCGGCGCAGTCCGCAGCAGCGCGAGGAGCCGTGGGAAGAGCCCACGGAACTCACCGAGCAAGGCATCTTCGACTCGCCGGTCGAGGAGGCGGAACTCGAGGCTGCGATCGAATCGCTGCCGCCGGGTGCCCGCGACGTGCTGGTGCTGTGCGGCGTGTATGGCTACGAACACAACGAGGCCGCGACGATGCTCGGGATCGCGGTCGGAACCTGTAAGGCGCAATTGCATCGGGCGCGCGGCTTGCTGCGCGAACGGCTCGAACGAGGTGTGAGATGAACGACCAGCCGACGAATGAAGTGCCAGGGCGACGCGTGACGTCGCTCGCGGAACTCACGCGCGACGTGCCGCCCACGCGGGATTTGTGGCCCGGCATCGCGGCTGCGATCGAAGCTGAGCGTGTGGCCCCCGTCGCGTCACCCGTGCGCCGGAATGCGTGGCGCATGGGATTCGGCATGGCGGCTTCGCTCGGGCTCATCGCATTCGGCGCGCTGCTCGGTCGCTCGCTGCCCACTGACGATCGCGTGTTAGCGAACACGCGTGTCGAGATACCGACGGACAATGTACTAGCGACGATGTCGCAGGATGCCCGTCACGTCGCCGCGCGCGAGCAACTGGTGCGCGAGGCCGAGGCGAAGCTTGCGGAGCTGCCGACGCAGGATCGCGAGCGTGTCGCGGCGAGCCTCGCCACGATCCGCCGCTCCGTCCAAGAAATCGAAGCGGCGCTCGGACGCGAGCCCGCGAACGCTCTTTTGCAGGAGTTGTTGGTCAATGCCTACCAAGACGAAATGCGTGTGCTGACTGCATTAGCGGCGGCACGCCAGGAGATTTGATGATGAATGGTGCAAAGATACTGGTGAGTCTCTGCGCGACCCTCGCGTGTATGGCGAGCACGGCAGCCATCGCGGCGGATACGCGCACCGTCGAGCGACGCGTCGCCGTGAGCCCGACGAACATGGTCGAGATCAGCAATGTCTCGGGGGCCGTCGAAGTTTACGGGACCGACAAGTCCGAAGTTCTCGTGCGCGGCATGATCGAAGCGGAAGTGGAGCGTGTGGACGTGTTGACGGATTCCACACGGACTCGCGTGCTCGTCGTGTTGCCGCGCAAGCGCAACATTCGTAACGGTGACGCATTCATCGAGGTGTTCGTGCCGCGTGGCGCACCGCTCAAGATCTCGACGACGAGCGCCGATGTGGAGACGCGTGATGTCAGCGGAGCGCTCGAAATCGGCACGGTCAGTGGCGAGGTGCGCGCCGACGTCAAGAGCGCGGACGTGGAAGTGAAAACCGTGAGCGGCGATGTCACCGTGCGCGGTAACGAGCAAAGCGGCACCATCACGGTCAATACCGTGAGCGGCAACATCACGCTCGATCGCGCTGCGGGCAGCTTCGAGGCGGTCACGATCAGTGGCGACCTTGAAGTGACGTTAGGCGAGGCCACGAACCTGCGGGTGCGCACCACGTCGGGCGATGCCAACGTGCATGCCAAATTGAAGCGTGATGCGAAAGTGAGCTTGGAGACAGTGAGTGGCGATCTGTCACTCGTGTTCCCCGCGGTCGGCGGCTTCACGACCGATATCGAAAGCTTCAGCGGCGATATCGGCGGCTGTATGAAGTCGTCGGTGCAACGTGCGAGCCAATACGGGCCTGGCTCGCGTCTGGAGAGCAAGGTCGGTGACGGCAGTGCCCGCATCCGAGCGAAGTCGCTGTCTGGCGATATCGACATCTGCGATCGCTAGCGTCGTCACTTACAATAGGGCCGCATGCGCGCGGCCAAGTGGATTCTGATCGTCGTCGGAGCGCTCGTCGCATTGCTAGCGGCGGGCGCTCTGTACGTGACGCAGGTCGTCGACGCCAATCGCTACAAGCCTGAGATCGAGCAAGCAGTGTTCGAGGCCACGGGCCGGAAGCTGCAGCTCGACGGCGACATCGAACTCAGCGTCTTTCCATGGGTGGCACTCGAGGCGGGGGCCGGGTCGCTCGGCAATCCCCCCGGTTTTACGGGCCCGCCGCTCGTATCCTGGCGCGAGGCGCGGGTGGCCGCGCGGCTCTTGCCGCTGTTGCGCGATCGGCTCGTCATCGATCGGATTCGAATTTCCGGTGCCAAGCTCTCGCTCACGCGGCTTGCCGATGGGCGCGCGAATTGGGACGGCTGGGGCGAGCCCGCGCCTGCGGACGCAGCCGGTACTAACAACCTACTGGACATTGCTGGGCTCACGCTGACGGATAGCGCGTTGGAATATCGCGATGCGGGTAGCGGAGCAGGCTTGACGGTCACCGACTGGCAACTCGAGACGAGCGCGATTCGTGGCAGCGAGCCCCTGCAAATCGATACGGCTTTCGTTGCCCGGCAAACTGCCTCGGGCGCAGTCGACGCAAACTCACCGACCGCCAAACTTGAAATCGGTCTGCGCTATACCGCGACACCGGAGCGCACGCTAATCGAGGAGCTGGTCCTAACAGGTGAGCTGCAGGGCCTGGCGGCGGAGCCGACTGAAGTGCAATGCACGGTGCCGCGCATCGAAGTGGCACACGGCAAAACCTTAGCGCCCGCGAATTGGACGGCCACCGTCGGCGCACTGCAGGCGCGCGGGAGCATTGCTGGTGCATTCGGTGAGCCGTTGGCGCTCACCGGCGAGTTGCGCCTTGAAAGCGCGAGCTTGCGCGAGTCCCTCACCGCGCTCGGCGCTTCAGCGCCCGCGACGCGCGACCCGAAGGCCTTCGGCCCATTTACTTTGCAGGTGCAGTGGGACTACGGGGCTGCAGGGCTCGCGACACGCGCATTCGAGTTGTCGCTCGATGACACGCGGCTGACAGGTGCGCTCGGTTTCGGTCCGACGGCGCCACGGCAAATCGACTTCACGCTCGCAGGCGATCGTATCGATCTCGACCGCTACCTCGAGCCTGAAGATGCCGTCAGCGAGCCGTTCATCTTTCCGACGGCGACCTTGAAAGCATTGCCCGCGCGCGGCGTGCTCGAGTTTGCACAAGCGACACTCGCGGGCGCCGAGCTCGAGCGCGTGCGCATTCGGCTGATTCTCGATGCGGCGGGCGTGCGATCCGAGCCTGCGAAGACGCCGTGACGCGGGCGCCGAAGCCTGCCCGCCTCGCGCCGCGCTTGCTGCGCTGGCATGCGAAGCACGGTCGACACGATCTGCCTTGGCAGAAGCGACGTACCGCCTATCGAGTGTGGATTTCCGAAATCATGCTGCAGCAAACGCAGGTGGCGACGGTCATCCCGTATTTCGAACGCTTCCTCGAACGGTTTCCCACGGTGCGCGACTTGGCCGACGCGCCGCTCGACGATGTGCTGCACTTGTGGGCAGGGCTCGGCTACTACGCGCGTGCCCGCAATCTGCATCGCGCGGCGCAGCGGATCCGCGATGAGCATGGGGGGCGCTTTCCGCGGACGTTCGACGCGGTCAGCGATCTGCCAGGGATTGGGCGCTCCACGGCCGGTGCGATCCTGGCGTTGGCTAACAATCAACGCTGGCCGATTCTCGATGGTAACGTCAAGCGCGTGTTGGCCCGCTACTACGCGATCGACGGTGCACCCGACGACAAGGCCGTGATCGATTCGATGTGGGAGATCGCTGCGCGCGAAACGCCGGCTAACGACCCGGCGACCTACACGCAAGCGATCATGGACCTGGGTGCCACCGTATGCACGCGCGCCAAGCCACTGTGCCTCTATTGCCCATTGTCGACCGACTGTCGAGCGCGTGCTGAGGGGCGCCAGGCCATGCTGCCGGCGCCGAAGCGAACTCGCGCAGCACGCCGCACGCGGCGCGTCGCGGTGTTGTTAGGCGTGCGCGGCACCCGCGAAGTCCTGTTACTGCAGCGACCGCCGTCGGGCATTTGGGGCGGTTTGTGGTGCCCACCGGAGTTCGAAACGCACGAGGCACTCGCAGCGTTCGCACGCGAGCATCTGGCCGAGGCACAGCTTGCCGCTGAGCCGCTCGAGATCATCGAGCATGCGTTCACCCATTTCGATCTCGAGATCACGCCGTGGGTTGCGCAGTGCACCGGTCTCGCGCCGAGCATTGCCGAATTCGGCAGTGCGTCCGCTTGGTACGACCTCACACAGCCGCCGAAGCTGGGCTTGCCCGCGCCATTCAAGACGCTCCTCGCGAGCTTGCGGTATCCTCCCGCGCCATGACTCGCACCGTGAATTGTGTGTTCTTGAAGCGTGAGGCGCCTGGCCTCGATCGTATTCCGTACCCAGGCGAACTCGGCCAGCGCATATTCGACAACGTGTCGAAGGAAGCGTGGGGCAAGTGGCTCGCGCACCAGACGATGCTCATCAATGAGTATCGGCTCACACCCATGGAGCCCAAGGCGCGGCAGTTCCTGGTCGCCGAAATGGAGAAGTTCTTTTTTGGTGCGGGTTCGTCTAAGCCGAAGGAATTCGTCGATCCAGGCGCTCAGAAGTGACGAAATCGTGAAATTTCGCAGGTTTGGCGGATTTTCCTAGCCCCGATGCTAGGCATGGGCTATTCTCACACCCGGCTCGTGTCCCTTCTGTCTTGTCTGTCTTGTTTTTTCTGCGTCGCCATTCAGGCCCTTCCGCAGCAACCAGTCAGTCCGATCGTGTCCGAACCAGGTGGCAATGCCTGCGTGCGCCTTTGGCGCGCAGGGCAATGCCGGTTGTTAGTTATTTTTAGAGTGGTTTGTTATGACTAAGTTGTATGTGGGCAATTTGCCCTTTTCCGCGACGCAGGATTCTGTTCGCGAGTTGTTTGCTGCTCATGGCACCGTAGACTCGGTTGCCCTGATCAACGATCGCGACACGGGCCAACCGCGTGGCTTTGGCTTCGTCGAGATGCCGCAAGCTGACGCGCAGCGCGCTATGCAAGCCTTGAACGGCCAGAACTTCGGTGGCCGTCCCCTCAAGGTGAACGAGGCGCAGGAACGTGAACGTGGCGGCGGCGGCGGTGGCCGTGGCGGCTTCGGTGGCGGTCGCGGCGGCGGCGGCGGTGGTGGCGGTGGCTACGGCGGCGGTGGCCGCGGTGGCTACGGCGGTCGCTAAGCGCCCGCGAGCCGCAAGGCTCGTAACCTGTTGATATTCAAGCCGGGGAGAGGCGATAAGCCTCTCCCCGCGCTTGACGCCTTGAGTAGAGCGCGGCCTAATACGCGCCCCTTTCGCACCAACGGCGGCCAGGTAGCTCAGTTGGTAGAGCAGCGGACTGAAAATCCGCGTGTCGATGGTTCGATTCCGTCCCTGGCCACCATCTCTCGCTTGTTCCATCCAGTCGGCTCCGGGTACATCACTCGCCTGCCGTATCGATGAAGCGCGCCATTGCGGCGATGCGCGCCTTACCCTCGCACGCGATGCGGCATGCCGATTTCCATTGCACTTTGTTGGGCCCCACAGTGGACATGGGCCGGACGCAGCGGTGCGCGCGGGAAGTGCTGCAGTAGACTCCAGTTTCTTCAGTGCGGAGAAGCCCATGACGAGCCCTCGGATCACACTCCTTCTGCTGCTCGCGATGTGTTGTTACGGTTACGAAGCACATGCGCAATCACCGCCGCGCGATAGCGCAGTGCGCCTCACCGTCGGTGCGAGCTTTCGCGAATGCCGCGATTGCCCGGCCATGGTCGTCGTGCCGCCTGGGCAATTCACGATGGGCGGAACCGGCGGCGAGGAAGGGCGCCCGGAATGGCCGAAGCGGCTCGTGACGATTCCGCGCGCCTTTGCCGTGGGGCAGTTCGAAGTCACGCGCGCGCAGTACAGTGCTTTCGTCACGGCAACCGGTCACGACTCCGGCATGGGTTGCGCGGCGTGGGACAAGGCTAACAAGACGATCACGATGTATCCGCAAGCGTCCTGGCGCGCTCCGGATCCGGGTGTGCCCGTTGCGGATGATGAGCCGGTGGCTTGCGTGAGTTGGCTCGATGCGCAGGCGTACGTGGCGTGGTTGTCGAAGATTACGGGGCATCGTTACCGCTTGCCGACCGAAGCGGAATGGGAGTACTTCGCGCGCGCCGGATCGAGCGCGGAGTATCCGTGGGGTGACGACCCGGAGCAGGCTTGCCAGTACGCGAACGTCTACGACAAGTCCTCGCGCGAGCCGTCGAAGCCCTGGGCGAGTACGGAGTGCACCGACAAGCACCCCGGGCTCGCGCCGGTGGGGCAGTACCCGCCGAACGCGTTTGGTTTGCACGACGTCATCGGCAACGTGTGGGAGTGGAACCAAGATTGTTATCTTGCGCCGTACGCGCCCGCGCCCGTCGATGGCTCCGCATACGTCGGCGAAGGCAAGTGTGAGCTCTACAGCGTTCGCGGCGGTAGCTGGCGCTCGCAGATGTTTCGGCAACGCACGTCTTGGCGTGGTCGCGATCCAGAAGATCGCAAGAGCAACATCTTCGGCATTCGAGTCGTTAGGGACCTGCTGTGAACCGGCCTCGTGTCGCGCGCGGGCACCAACCGCAGTTTCACGGCGATAAGGCGGTCGACGACTTGCTCGCGATGATTGCGGCACTCGCCGGTGAGGTGGCTGTGTTGCGCGAGCGACTCGATACGCACGAGCGGCTCGCACAAGCGCGCGGTGTGTTCACGAGCCGCGAAGTCGAGTCGTTTGAACCCGATCCTGACGCGAGTGAAGCCCGTGCAAAACTGCGCCGGGAGATCGTCGAGAACACCTTCCGCGTGCTGCGTGGCGATGCTTCACCGCGTGGCGTAGATTCCTATTCGGCGGTCGTCGATAAGATCGAGAGCCCCGCGCCATGACAGCGACCCATGCGATGCTCCCCGAAGTGAATCACGACGAGCGCGCGCGGCTCGGTTACATCGTCGATTTGAAAGCGTATCTCGATCAGGCGCTCGCACCAGTGAATCTCGCGCGGGCGCAAGCGGCCGAGCGCGAATTGGCGGCGGCCGGGCAAGCGCCAACCGTGCAAGGCGTGCGTACGCTCGTCGAGCAGCAAGTGCCCTACCAACACTGGATGACCTTGGTGCGCCACGCTCAGGAAATGATGTGGGACGTTGGCATGCAATGCGTCGATCGGCAGCTCGACGCGCTGCAGTCGCGTGCGCAGTCGCTCGTCGGTGCGGACGCGGTGCGGCGCGTCCCGGGCTTTCAAGTGCCTAACTACATCAGCGCTGTCGATACGCACTTGATGCCGGGTGGCTATCACTCTGAGGTGTCGCCAACAGATCTGCGCCAAGGTGCGCTGTTCGACTTGATCGCCGCGGTCTACCACCGCGGTCGCAATGGCGGGCAGCTCAACGATTTACGCGGGCATACGCTCGTGCAACACCTGTTCGAGAGATTTCCGGCGCTGCAGCCGACGAGCCTCCTCGAACTGGGCTGTACCGTCGGCCATTCGACTGCAGCCGTGGCAGGCTATTTCCCAGCCGCGCGCTTGGAGGCCGTCGACGTCGGAGCGCCGGTGCTGCAGTACGCGCTGGCGCGAGCGCGCGGGCTCGGTGTCCGTAACGTGAACTTTGCGCAAGAGAATGCCGAGTCCACGAGCTACCCAGACGCCAGCTTCGATGTGGTGTACTCCTGCGTGATGTTGCATGAGACCTCGGCGAAAGCATTACCGCGCATCATGCAGGAGTGCTACCGGCTGTTACGCCCGGGCGGCGTCGTGATTCATCTCGAAGTGCCGATGCGCTATCGCGAGCTCACGCCGGCTGAGCAATTGCGTGGCGAAATCGAGACTTACTACAACAACGAGCCCTTCTGGCGCGGCGCGTGTCAGGCGGACCTCGTCGGCGCGCTTGAGCGTGTCGGCTTTCAAGACGTTGCGGAGGGGTACCAGGCGACGGTCATGAAAGCCGAGCG
>CAYUIT010000006.1:105016-116626 GCA_964444835.1 uncultured Steroidobacteraceae bacterium | reverse complement strand
TTCCTGTCGTTCATCGTGTGGGCGCACCACATGTTCACGGTGGGCATGCCGCTCGCGGGTCAGTTGTTCTTCATGCTGTCGACGATGTTGATCGCCGTACCGACGGGCGTGAAGGTGTTCAACTGGTGCGCAACGATGTGGAAGGGCTCGATCACGTTCGAGCCGCCGATGCTGTTCGCACTCGCGTTCCTGTTCCTATTCACGCTCGGCGGCTTCTCGGGCTTGATGCTCGCGATCGTCCCGGCGGACTTCCAGTACCACGATACCTACTTCGTGGTGGCGCACTTCCACTACGTGCTCGTGCCCGGTGCCGTGTTCGCGATCATGGCAGGCGTGTACTACTGGTTGCCGAAGTGGACCGGCAAGATGTACAGCCACAAGCTCGCCAATTGGCATTTCTGGTTGTCGACGATCGGTGTGAACGTGCTGTTCTTCCCGCAGCACTTCCTCGGCCTCGCGGGGATGCCGCGCCGCATTCCGGACTACTCGACTCAGTTTGCAGACTGGAACATGGTGTCGTCGATCGGCGCGTTCATGTTCGGGTTCTCGCAACTGCTGTTCCCGTACATCATTTGGAAGTGCGTGAAGTCGGGTGAGAAGGCTGCGGACCGTTCGTGGGAAGGTGCGAGGGGCCTCGAGTGGGAGCTGCCCTCGCCGGCGCCGTATCACAGCTGGGAGACACCACCGTCACCTGCCGTGATTGCGCGTGGCGCGGAACACGCGGCCTGAGGTTGCTAACAAGTGACTAACGACTCGCGCCCCAACGCCACGACCGATCTCGACATGGAGCGCCGCGCGCGTGTGCGCCGTTCGGCGATCGTGCTCGGGCTCGTCGCGCTGGCGTTCTACCTCGCGTTCATCGTGATGTCGGTGACGCGAGCACAGTGAGCCTCGAATGAGCGAACTCGGCCACGAACCCGTATCGGCTCCGCCCTCGTCGGCGGAGGCGCGGGCACGCGAGAACCGCGCGCTCACGGGCCGGCTCGCGTTGTTCGCGCTCGGTGCGTTTGCGTTCGGCTTCGCACTCGTGCCGTTGTACGAGGTGATCTGCGAGATCACCGGGTTCGGCAATCAGAAGGCATTAGCGCAGCGGGTCGCCGTGGTCGAGGCGCCGGATGAATCGCGCATGATCACTGTCGAGTTCATGGCCGAGCTCCCTTCGGTCGGCAACTGGGAATTCCGCCCGCTCGTCAAATCGATGCAAGTCCATCCGGGCAAGCTCTACCAAATCGATTACTTCGCGCACAACCTCACGGGCCAAGCCACCGTGGCGCAAGCCGTGCCCAACGTGGCCCCCGGCAAAGCCGCGGCGTACTTTCGCAAGACGGAATGCTTTTGTTTCGTCCCGCAGAATTTCCAGGTGAACGAGCAGCGGCCAATGCCGGTGCGCTTCATCGTCGATCCGGCGTTACCGAGTTACGTCGATCGCATCACGCTTTCCTACACTTTCTACGACGAAGCGACCCGCGTCGGTCGTCGGTAGTGAGACAGTTGCTCCAGCTATAGATCTAGGGATATTCGCAATGGCACAGGCACACACGGCAAACGCCGACAAGTACTACATTCCACACGAGAGCAAGTGGCCGATCATCGGTTCACTGGCGTTGTTCGTGCTGATGTTGGGTGTCGTTTCGTACCTCAATCATTGGTTACCCGTGTGGGCGATGGTGCCGGGCTTCGCGTTCCTCGCATACATGTTCATCGGCTGGTTCTCGACCGTCATCGATGAGAACCAGCAGGGCATGTACAACATGGCCGTGGATCGCTCGTTCCGCATGGGAATGATGTGGTTCATCTTCTCTGAGGTGATGTTCTTCGCAGCCTTCTTCGGCGCCTTGTTCTATGCGCGCTCCCTCGCCGTACCGTGGTTAGGCGGCGAAGGCGTCAAGATCTTCTCGAACCACTTGCTGTGGCCGTCGTACGAAGCGGCGTGGCCCACCAACGGACCGACCCAGCTCAGTCCGCGAGAGGACGGCACCTACGAGATTGTGCCGGCGTTTGGCCTACCGGCCTTCAACACGATGATCCTGTTACTGTCGGGTGTGACCGTCACGATCGCGCATCACGCGCTGCGGGCGGGTCAACGCGGCAAGTTGAACCTGTTCTTGTTCTTCACGTTTGCGCTCGGCTTCTTCTTCGTCGGCTTGCAGGCGTACGAATATCATCACGCCATCACTGAGCTCGGCCTGAGCCTCAAGACCGGCATCTACGGTTCGACGTTCTACATGCTCACGGGCTTCCACGGCTTTCACGTGACGGTCGGCGCGATCATGCTGTTCTGCGTCTGGTTGCGGACGATGAAGGGGCACCTGACGCCGCAACGCCATTTCGCGTTCGAAGCGACAGCGTGGTACTGGCACTTCGTCGACGTCGTGTGGTTAGGCTTGTTCGTCTTCGTCTACTGGATTTAGTTGAATCGGCCGGAGGCGTGGTCGCGGGCCACGCCTAGCGGATACAAGTCTTGATAGCATCGGCCTCGGCGTGCAAACGCCGGGGCCGAGTCGTTTTGGGGAACCGCAAGTACGAGCGAGTCAACGATGATCAAAGGATGGCTGTCGAAGATTGTGGGGGGCGGTGCGCCCGAAGTGCCAGCGGATGTACCCGCAGAATGGGCCGAGCGCCTTGCCAAGGCCGTGGCGGTGCTCAATGAACTCGAGCATGGCGACAAGCGCCCCAATCTCGCGAACGACGTGCTGCGCTACGTGTTCCAAGGCGAAGCCGTTGGCGTGTTGCACGATCTCGCCAAACTATACTCGCCGGCGCAAAAGCTGCGTTTGTTTGGGAACTACGGTCTCGACAAGCCCTTCGACAGCGAGATCTATGCGCAGATCCATCAGGTGCCGCTGCCGGTGATCTTGCGTTGGGCGCGCGTGCTGACAGCGGCGGCTAAAGCACAGCAGCCGAACTTCGCAATCGAGGCCTTGCGGGAGCATACGTGGCTCGAGGTCTTGCTGGCGCACGCGGCTGGCGACTCGTTGAATTCGTATGCCGCAGTACGGACGCCTGCTAACTACTTGACCGCGGAGCTGCTAGAGAGATTGTGCGTCGAAGCGGGCGCCGCGCCGCATTTGCTGCTGACGGCTTGCTTCACGATCACGGGTGACCCGCGCTACTTCCGCAACGATCGTCAGAAGATGGTGGCGAACCTGCGAGACTACTCCGCTTACGCGGAGCAGCACGCGGAGCAGTTGCGGCCGCTGTTGTTGCCCGAGGGCGTACCGCAGCGGCTGCACGTACTCACAATGCTGGCGCCGCTCGAGCCGCAGGTGCTGGCACGGTTTGCTTTCGAGCTGACGCAACTCGCGACCGCCACTGCCAAACAAGTGCGCGCCGCGGCCGAACCCGTGGTAATCAAGTGCGGCGCGAGCGCGGTCCCGGAGTTGCGCAAGCTCGCGTCAAAAGGCAAACCGGAACAGCGCCTGCAAGCACTTCGCATCCTGCATGCGCTTGCCAAGCACGCTAACGACGCCGCACTGGCGGTCGAGACTCGCGAGCTCGCGAGTCAAGATGCTGCGCCCTCTATACGCGCATTGCTCTCCGAATGGGATGCGGTCGCAGGTAGTACAACGCCGGGTGATGCGCCTTCCGTGCAAGCGATGGCCGCAGTCGAACTGCCGAAGATCGACTGGGGCGCGCCGCTCTCGGCCTCATGCTGGGCCGCAATCGATACGTTGTGGCGCGAGATCGACGAAGCGGTCGTGCGTCATAACGAGCAGCTGCGCAAACGCCACGAAGCGGCGGTCGCGTCTGGGAATTCGTACCAACTGTATCTCATCGATCGACCCACTGACGTGCTGCGCCAAGAATTGCGCGCCTACCTCGAGTCGTCTGCGCCAACACGGAAGAGCAAGCACAGCGAAAACTACTACGTATGGCGCCAACAATCGGCTGCGTTTGCGCGGTTCGCGGCCGCCGAAGGCGTGACACCGGTCGTGCTGGCGCGCGTACTGATGTTCTTCGACTGTTTGGGTCGCTACGAAGGCTACCTGGATCGCGAAGCGGTAGCGACGTTCAACGCGATGTATGCGGCGCGTAAGCGCCCCACGCTGCTTGAGCTAGCGGAGATTCTGAAAGGCCTCAAGCGCGATGGCGGCGCGCTCATCCACAACATTTGTACGAGCGGCAGGTGGAGCATGCCGCTCGCGACCGAATGGGACGATGCCGATGTGTGGCCGTTTCTGGCCCACTACCTACCGAAAGTCATCGAGCTCGTGACCACGGCGAGTGCGGGTGGTTGGGACTTCGATCGCAGCGCACTGTTTCGCTCGATCGGTCGTTTCCCGACACCTCCGCCGCAGCTCGTCAATGCCTTGTTCGACGTCGCGCTGGGCACCAGCAAGAAGGATCGCGTGGCCGCGCAGGATGCGCTCGCCTCGATGCCTGGAAAAGAAGCGCGCATCGTCAACGCGCTTGCCGACGGCAAATCGGAAACGCGAACGGTTGCGGCCGAGTGGCTCGGCCGTTTGCGTTATCAAGACGCGATCCCCGCGCTCGAGAAGGCGCTGGCAAAAGAGAAGCATGATCTCCCCAAGAGCGCGATTCTGTCGGCGCTGCAGCTACTCGGGCAACCGATCGAGAAGTATCTCGATCGGGCGGCGCTCACGGCGGAAGCCGCTAAATCGCTCGCCAAAGGAGTGCCGAAGGATCTCGAATGGTTCCCTTGGTCGGCGATACCGGAGGTGCGCTGGGCCAAGGACGGCGCGGCGGTGCCCAGCGATGTCCTGCGTTGGTTGTTAGTGCAAGCGGTCAAACAAAAGAGCCCGGAGCCCTCGGTGCTCTTGCAAACCTATGCGGCGATGTTCGAGCCGCGCGACCGTGAACGATTCGGTCAGTTCGTGCTCGACACGTGGCTGCGCGAGGACGCGCGACCGATCGCGTCGGAAGATGCCATGCAGCGCGCCAAAGCGCAGGCGACGTCGATGCATGGATACATGCAACGTAGTCCGCAGTATTTCCAGAATGACCCGAATTTCGGTCGCTCGATTGAGGAGCTGACGGCGATCTACTTCAAGAGCTACGCCAAGCTCCCGATTGGATCGGCCGTGAATTCCAAAGGCTTGTTAGCCGTGGCCGCCGCGTGTGCCGGTGAGCGGGCCGCGGCACCGACCGGCCGCTTCCTCAAGGACTGGTACGGCACTCGCGCTGCGCAAGGCAAAGCCTTGATTGCGATGTTGGCGTGGATCGAGCATCCATCGGCTACACAATTGATGCTGTCGATCGGTAGCCGCTTTCGCACCAAGAGCTTCCAAGAAGAAGCGACCAAGCAAGCCGAGGCGCTCGCCGACCGCAAAGGCTGGACGCTCGCCGAACTCGCCGATCGCACCATTCCGTCGGCCGGGTTCGATGAGACAGGGACGCTGGAACTCAATTACGGCATGCGGGTTTTCGAAGCGAAGTTGTTACCCGACTTCAAGGTAGAGCTCTACAACCCGGAGGGCAAAAAGATCGCCTCGCTGCCCGAGCCGCGCCAGGATGACGATGCGGAGCTTGCGAAGGAGGCCAAGAAGGCGTTCAGCGCAGCGAAGAAGGAGATCAAGAGCGTCGTCGATTTGCAGACGGACCGCTTGTACGAAGCGCTGTGCACGGAGCGCGATTGGCCGGCGGACGACTGGGTTCGCTATCTCAATCAGCATCCCATCATGCGCAAGCTGGTGCAGCGATTGGTGTGGATGGAGACTCGCGACGGGCAGACACTGAACGTATTCCGGCCACTCGACGACGGCTCACTCAGCGATTGCGACGACAACGCGATCACGCTGAACGCCGACACCCGCATCCGGTTGGCGCACGACTCGCTGCTCGAGCCCGACCAAGTGGCACGGTGGCAGCAGCATTTGGTCGACTACGAAGTGGTGCCGCTCTTCCAACAGCTCGGTAAAGGGCTGTACGACTTGCCGGCTGACAAGCGCAATGCCGATGCTGTGACCGATTTCGAGGGTCACATGATCGAGGCGTTCGCGTTGCGCGGCCGCGCACTAAAGCTCGGCTACACACGCGGCGCACCGCAAGACGGCGGCTGGTTCTTCAGCTACGACAAGCGCTTCCCCACGCTCGGTCTCATCGCCTCGATCGAGTTCACCGGCAACGGCTTGCCCGAAGAGAATCGCAACGTAGCGTTGCAGAATCTGACGTTCAGCGCGATGAGCGAGGGTGCGTACAGCGACACGCGCTTACCGCTTGGCAAAGTGCCACGCATCCTGTTGTCGGAGTGCTTCAACGACATGCGCCTCATTGCAGCCGAAGGCACAGGCTACGACGCCGATTGGCAAAAGAAGTCAGGGTACTAACATGGCTATAGAGAAAGTCGTCCTACGCCTCCCCGCCGAGCAAGTGTACGCGGAGGATCTGGCCCGCTTGCGAGAGAAAGATACGGGTGCAAAGCCGCTCGGCTGGCAGCTATCGCCCAAAGCTGTGCGGACCTTCATCGTCGGCGACGACAAGCTGGGCGTCCGGCGCAAGTTCTACGGCGACGACCCGCTGATCGATCGCTGCATCGTCACCTTGATGAGCGATCGTGGCCTGCTGCTGGTCGGCGAGCCGGGCACGGCGAAATCGATGTTGAGCGAGTTGTTAGCCGCAGCGATTTCTGGCAGCTCGGTTTGCACGATCCAAGGGACTGCGGGAACGACCGAGGATCAGATCAAGTACTCGTGGAACTACGCGCTGTTGTTGGCGGAGGGGCCTTCATTGCGTGCGCTCGTCCGAGCGCCGATGTACGAGGCAATGACCGAAGGTGTGCTGTGCCGCTTTGAGGAAGTGACGCGCGTGCAGCCCGAGATCCAAGATTCGCTGATCAGCCTGCTGTCGGACAAAGTGCTGCACGTACCGGAACTCGACGGCGAGCATGCGACCGTCTTCGCGGCACGCGGCTTCAATGTACTCGCGACGGCAAATATCCGCGATCGCGGCGTCCACGAGATGTCGAGCGCATTGAAGCGACGCTTCAATTTCGAGACGGTGAAGCCGATCGGCGATCGTAAACTCGAAATGGATTTGGTGCGCTCGCAAACGCAAGCTCTGCTGCAACGCGCGCGGGTGGATGTCGCGATGGAGCCCGATGTCGTCGATCTGCTCGTGACCGCGTTTCACGACTTGCGCGATGGCGCGACGGCCGAGGGCGTGGTCGTCGAAAAGCCGACGGCTGTGATGTCGACCGCAGAGGCCGTCTCAGTGGGCTTTGCCGCTTGCTTGGACGCGCATTACTTCGGCAATGGCAATGTCTCCGGCGAACACATTGCGCGGCAACTCATCGGCACCGTACTCAAAGACAATCCGGACGACGGCAAGAAACTCCGACATTACTTCGATACGGTCGTAAAGCAACGCGCGCATCACAAGCCGCAGTGGAAGCGCGTGCTCGATGCACGCCGGGAACTCGATCGCTAACAACACATGGCGACGCGTTCGCAAGATATTCGAGCGTTGGCCGCCGAGTTCGCGACGCCTGAACTGCTGATCTATCCGGTTCGGCACCATAGTCCGGTCTGCGCTTGGCTGCTGCAACGGGTGTTTGCTGAGCGCACGCCGAGTAAAGTGTTAGTCGAAGGGCCCCGCAACTTCTCAGCCCTGATACCGCTGCTCGTGCACGCTGAGGCGAAGATGCCGCTCGCGGTCTATACCTATTCCGTGGAGCGTGGCGACACGCCGCAAGACACGTCGCGACGCGCAGCGTACTACCCGTTCTGTGACTACTCGCCGGAGTTGATTGCGTTACGCGAAGCGGCAGCCCGCAGAATTCCGAGTGCGTTCATCGACCTTGACTTCGCGGAGCAATGCCAAGTCACAACCGACAACGAGAGCGCGGAATCCGTCTCGCTGCTCAACGAGCGACATTTCAAGCGTAGCCGCTTCTTGCAGGCCCTGGCTGAACGGCAAGGCTGCCGTAGCGATGAGGAACTGTGGGAGCACTTGTTCGAAGTGCCGGCGACCACACGCAGTCTCGAGGAGCATTTGGCCGCGCTCGCCGCGTACTGTCAGTTGGCACGCGCCGATAGCACCGACGCAGAGCTACGCGCCGATGGCACCTTGCAGCGCGAAGCGGAGATGGCGTGGCACGTGCGCGAGGCGCTCGCCGCCCGCAAGCCAGACGAGGGGCCGGTGTTAGTGGTTGTCGGTGGCTTTCATGCCGTGGTGCTGCCGGCGCTGCTGCGTGCGCCGCCGCCTCGACCCGATCTGTCGCGCTCGCGTGTGTCGGATGAAGCTTCGGCGCTCATTCGCTATAGCTTTGATCGGCTCGATCGCTTGAACGGCTACTCGGCGGGCATGACGTCGCCGGCATGGCATCAGTGGTTATGGGAGCGGATGCAAGCACGGGCGAAGGCTGGAGTGGACCCCGGCCCGCGCGCGCGGCTGGAGTCGGTGCTCGCCGTGACATTCGAAATTGCCGACGCGCTACGCACGCGCAACGTACAGATTCCTGTGCCGGCACTCACGGCAGCTTACGAGCAAACCTTGCGCCTCGCTGAATTGCGCGGGCGAGCGGCGCCGGTTCGCGAAGATCTCCTCGACGCCATCACGAGTTGTTTCGTCAAAGGATCGATTGAGTCGGAAGGCAGCGTGGTGCTCGAGACGGCACACCGCATCTTGAGCGGCCATTCCGTCGGCAAAGTACCGCCCGGTGCCAGCCGCCCACCGCTCGTCAAGGACTTCGAGTATCGCGCGCGCCGCCAACGGTTGAAGATTGACGATTCCGACCCGCGGCGAGCGGTACTCGATATCTATCGTCGCAAGGAGCACCGTCTAACGAGTCGGTTGTTTCATGGGCTCATTTTGTTAGGTGTGCCAATCGGCATGCGAAGTGCCGGACCGGATTTCGTCACGGGTATTGGGCTCGAGCGCTTGCAAGAGCACTGGGAGTACAGCTATTCGGCCGCCGTCGAAGCCTCCCTCGTCGAAGCGTCGATCTACGGCGTGACCATTCCGCTCGCCGTTGCGAGCAAGTTCGAGGAGCGGCTGCGCAAAATCGAAACGGGCGACGAGCCGCGCGATGCGCGCGTCGCTGCAAGCCTCACTGTGCAAGCATGCGTCTTGGGCTTGCATGATCATCTTGATCGCGTTCTGCAGGGCGTGCGTGAAGCGATCGGTGTCGACGCAGAATTCGAGTCGGTCGCGAGTGCGGTCTTCACGCTAGGGTTGCTATGGGAGTCGCGTGAGCCGCTGGAGGCTCGTGACGTGACGGCGCTGCCAGACTTGATCCAATCAGCGTACGAACGAGCCATCTATTTGGGGCTCAGTTTGCGCGGCGCCAAAACGGGAGACGAGCGCTCTCTGTTGCAGGCGCTCACGCGTTTACGCGAGCTGTTAGTGAGCGCTGCAGGTCGCAGTCTCGATGCCACGCTGTATTGGGAGCTCGTCAAGCGTTTGCGCACAGAACATGACTCCCCGCTCGTGCGTGGCGGTGCGGCTGGTCTCGCTTACACCGGCGGATATTTGTCGGAGGAAGAGTTGGGCGCAGCCGTCGCGGGCCATTTGAGTGGCCTCGCGCAACCCAAGGACGCGGTCGGATTCTTGCGCGGCCTGCTCTACTGTGCGCGCGAGGCCGCGTGGCAGCAACCCGAGCTGCTCCGAGTCCTCAACGGAATGTTAGAGCGCTGGGACGAAGCGACGTTCGTCAGCGCGCTACCGGAGTTGCGGCTGGCGTTCGCCGAACTCACACCGAATGAGACTGATCGCATCGCGCAAAAAGTCGCTGCGTTGCACGGCGCGGATACGCTCGGACCGCTCGTACGATACGACTTATCAGACGCACAAGTGCAAAGCCACTTACTGCTGTCGCAATCGGCGCGCGAAGTTCTCGAGGCCGACGGACTTGGCGGTTGGCTCTCATGAGCATCCTCAATCGTTGGCGTTTGGTGTTGGGCAAGTACGCGGAGCAGCCGCTGCAGCATGGCGGCGCGGGTTTGGCCGAGCAACAGCAGCGGATGGACAAGGCGCTCGATTATCTCTATGGCCGCGAGTATCAAGGTCGCAAGCTCCGCTCTGAGATTCAGCCGGGTAGCTTGGATCCTTCGCAGATCACGCTCGTGACCTGGCTCAATGAAGTACGCGAACTCTTTCCGCAGGACACGATCGAGACCATCGAGAAACATGCGCTCGATCGCTATGGACTTACCGAACTCGTCACGGACCCGAAGACGCTCGAGCGACTTGAGCCAAATCAGCAGCTGTTGCGCACGCTCCTCACGTTGCGCAACCAACTCAATGGCGAGGTGTTGCAGATGGCGCGGCGAATCATCCAAAAGGTGATCGATGAGATTCGCCGCAAGCTCGAGTCGCAAGTGCGTCAGACGCTGTCGGGCCGTATGAATCGCTTTCGCCATTCACCAATGGCCGTCGCGCAGAACTTCGACATTCGCGGTACCGTTCGCGCCAATCTCAAGCACTTCGATCGAGACCGGCGACAACTCGTCGTCGAGCAACTGAAATTCTTCGAGCGCAATACGCGGCGGCTGCCGTGGGAAGTCGTGTTGTGTATCGATCAAAGCGGCAGCATGGTCGACTCCGTGATCCATAGCGCCGTCATGGCGGGTATCTTGGCGGGCTTGCCATCGTTTCGCGTGAAGTTGGTTGTCTTCGATACGAGCGTGGTCGATCTGACGGCGCACGCCGACGACCCGGTCGAAGTGCTGATGCGCGTCCAACTCGGCGGCGGCACCGACATTGCGCGCGCGGTGCGCTATTGCTCGCAGATCATCGAGAACCCGCAACGTACCGTATTCGTGTTGATTTCAGACTTCTGCGAAGGTGGCCCGCCCAGCGAGTTGTATCGTGCGGTACGACAGCTCGCGGAAGCTCGAGTCAAGTTGTTAGGCCTCGCCGCGCTCGACGATCAAGCCTATCCTGAGTACGACCGCAAAGTAGCAGAACGCTTGGCAGCCTGCGGCATGCAAATCGCAGCGCTCACGCCGCAACGGTTGGCGCACTGGCTCGTGCGCGTCATCTCATGACGGCGTTGCGGCAGAAACTGACGGCGATCTTGCAGGGCTTCGATGACGAGGCCTACGCCGCGCTTGCCAATCGAGGCCTGTTGCGTCGTGCACAGAAGGATCTCGAGAAGCAACCCGTGACCGTTCTCGAGGAGCGCGCCGACGCGCTACGCGTCGGCTTCGGCGATCAAGAGATTACCTTCGACGCGCGCGGCCCTGCGCATGCACGCTGCACGTGCCCCGCGAGCGGCGTGTGCCAGCACATCCTCGCAGCGGCGATCGGGTTGCAGCGGCTCGGTGCCGGGGCCGCGAGTGATGCGTCCGCGGAAGGCGCGGAGCAAGTACTGGAGCGGCTGCGCCAGGAGTTGCTCGCCATGAGCGCGGCCGAACTCAGCAAGCATGCTGGCAAAGCCGGCTATCGGTGGGCTTGGCAGTTCTTACAAGATCTCCCAGACGAGCACGTAGTACAGATTGGTGGCACGCGGAGCATCACGATTACTTTTCCGCACCCGCCGTTGGGATTCCGCTACGCCGGCGGTGGATTGGAAAGCCTCGTTTGCGACTCCGACCGTTCCAAGATCGAGAAGTATCGCGTCGCCGCCGTGCTCGCGTTCCAGCGTGCACATGGCGCAACCCTCACCGCGCCGGAAGCGCCAGCGCCGAAAGCGATGGCGCTCGACTTGGG
>CAYUIT010000006.1:4531-104916 GCA_964444835.1 uncultured Steroidobacteraceae bacterium | reverse complement strand
GAGTTGTTAGGGCTTGGCGCCCGGCCGTGGCGAACAGGTTCAGGATACGTCGGTTTGACGATGATCTTTTGGGTGCCGGCAACGCGCGAGTTTCTCGCGTGCACCGACGCGCGGCCTGAGAATCAGCGCGCGTTCAACCCTGTCGCTCGGTATAGCCAGCCAGGGCCGTGGTCCGGGCTCGGCTCGCCGAGTCAAGCGACGGGCAAGCGGATTCAGCTCACCGCACCGCAAGTGAATGGCGCCGGCCGCGTCTCGGCGAGTGAAAAGACGGCGGCCAGTTTGCAGACGATTTCCTTCGCCGACCTGGTGGCGCAGCTACGACCTGTGGCGTCATGGGAGGAGATTGCCGCAGCGCGCAGCGCCGAGCGGCGCAGCTTGCTGTCGGAACCGCAGCCCATGAAGGATTGGTTCGTACTCCGTCCCGCAGAGTTTGGCGCTGCACGGTTCGACGGCGCACGGCAAACACTCGTTTGGCCGCTACTCGATGCATCCGGAAATGAGCTCCCTCTCGAGCTTCCCTTCAGCAATCTGTCCGAACACGCGATGACGCGGCTTGAAGCGCTCGAACCTGGACCGAACGTCGACACACTCGTCGTCGCGCGTATCGGCGCGAATGCGGGTACGCTCACGGGCGAGCCGCTCAGCTTGATTCGTCCAGAGGCAGCGCCCAGTCAGTCTCCCGTAGACGCGTTGTTTTTCGATGCCGCACCGAAGCAAGGGTTTGTTTCGAAGTGGTTAGGACGTTTGCGAACGCAATGGGCCGGCGCCGAGTCACCTCCACCCGCCAGTGAAGTCCGTGTCGTTCCGCAAGCGCTGCGTGAGATGCGGGAATTCCTCCAGCGCTGCGCGGAGCAAGGCATGGCTGGCGATTCCGCCAGGCGGATGCAGCCGCAATTCGAAGTGCATGCCAAGAAGGCTGAAGACGCGGGTTTCGGCTTGTTTGTGCCTCTCAGCACACGTGCGGGGCACTTGTCGCCACGCTTATTGCAAGCGCATTACATTTGCATGCAGCACGAGCGCTTGCTCGATGACGGAATGACGGGCTTTACCTACTGACAACTCGCCTAACCGACAGTAGATTGCGCGCATGAAATCGCGCTACGGTTCAGTCACAATTTTCTTGCATTGGTTCATGTTGTTGCTGCTCGCCGCGGTGTACGCGTGTATCGAGTTGCGCGAGTTGTGGCCGCGCGGCAGCGATCCGCGCGAGCTCATCAAGACATGGCACTTCATGCTCGGTCTTAGCGTATTCACATTGGTATGGATTCGCCTCGTCGCACGCGTACGTGGCGAAACGCCGCCGATCGTACCAGCGCCGGCAGCGTGGCAATCGACCTTAGCCGGGGCGGCACACGTTGTGCTGTATCTGTTCATGATTCTGATGCCGATCGGCGGGTGGCTCATTCTGAGTGCCGAGGGAAAACCCATCCCGTTCTTCGGCCTCGAGCTACCTGCTTTGGTAGCCCCGAATAAAGAACTGGCGGAGCAAATCGAAGAGATCCATGAACTCGGCGGCACTGTCGGCTACTGGTTGATCGGGCTACATGCGGCAGCAGCGTTGTTCCATCACTACGTGAAGCGGGATTCAACACTGCTGCGCATGCTGAGCGGCGGTGCACGCGCCTAACGATTCTCGTTAGAGGCGCGTGGGCCAGGGCCGTGCCAGGCCCTGCGAGCGCGCTTCGACTAACAGCTTCCGAATGCTGCGATCAGCTGACTCGAACGCCTTGACTTGCTTCGTGGCGAGTTTGTCGAGTTGCCGGCTCAGCGGTTCCAACGGCTCACTGGCGGTTTCGATTTGGCGCTCCAGCGTGGCAATCTCGCGCTGTGTGCTCGCGGGTATAGCCACCTTCGCCTCAAGAGCGGCCTCGCGCTCGCGCAATTGGGCATCGATCTTCGCGCGTTCGACCTCGAGCGCATCGATCTCTGCAGCCATTCGCGCTTGCTCACTCTCGCTGACACTGGCGATGCGCTGCGCCATATCTGCTGCCCGCTGGGCAAGCTCGGCTTGTCGATCAGCAAGTTGTTCAATCGCTGCGGCGTCCGCTTCAGTGTCCTCATGAACGGCTGCACCAGCGAGGCTGTCAAGACGCGCCGCCAGCGCATCGATGTTTTTGCTATGCGATTCCATTTGTGCGTTGAGCCGCGCCATTTCCGCATCTTGCGCCCGCGACTGCTGGAACTCGCGCTCGACCTGTGTCACCACTTTCGGATCGTCAATGACGTAGGTGGCGTTGTCCTTTCGAAACCAGACAAACTTCCCGGTGAGACTGCGCTGCGCCGCACGGATCGCATCGAGATCATCAAGGCTGCCTGACATGGCAAAGCCATCACGCTTCCCGCCATCGACCAGCGCATACGTGAAATCACGATACACGTGGCGAACGGCAGATTGGTCAGGGCTGTCGGGCACATCCGCAGCGTCAGGGCTATCAGGCGCCGCCGGCGGCTCTGGCGGCAACACGGGTGTCGGAGCGGAAGAGGACTCTGGGGTTTGCGCCTGTGCGAGCACGGCGGCCAGAATCGCGATGGCGCTGAGCGCAGCAAGGCCACTCATCGGGCGGGAGGGCTTTGCGCCCGGGCTAACAAGATTGCGTATGCGGGACATGAGAGCGCCTCCTTCGGCGGCTTGAATCCACTGGAGCGATTGCTGGTGACAGCCATCGAGTTCGACGAGCGCGTGTGCCAGTTGCTCTCGCGAAACGCTCGTGCGTGTGGCGAGTTCGTCGGCCGCTTGCTCGCGTTCGATGCGAATGCGTCGCGACAACCACCACACGACGGGGTGGTAGAACAGCACGGTCTCGATGACAGACTGCAGGAGGTTGACGAGATAATCGTGGCGTTTGAGATGCGCAAGCTCGTGCGCGATCAAAGCCTCCAACGCCGCGGGCGGCATTCGTGTCAGCAAGGCGGTCGGCACCAAGATGAAAGGGCGCCAAACGCCGGCTGCGAGCGGACCGCCCGGGAGATCGGCGACTAACCAGTCGATCCGCGACGCAACGCCGACTTGACGCGCGAGGCGCGCGAAGCCAGCGAGACGCTCGGCGTCGAGCAGCGGTTGCGCATTGCGCCGTAAGCGCTGTACCCAAGCGAGCCCCAGCCCCATCCGCAGTGCCATGACAGCAACACCCACGGCCCAAACGGCAACGACCCAATGCAGCCAGGTTGTCGCGTGATCGGAGAGGTCCACCATCGAAGTGAAGAAGTACGTTGGCGACACGCCGACGGGATCGATTGCCTGGCTCGCCGTTCCGGGAGCCGCAATCAACAAGTACCGCGTGATTTGCATGAGCGGCAGCGCAAGCGTGACGATGAGCGCGACACACGCGACACCATAGCGAACGCTCGAGCGCGCATTGCGTAGGAGAGCGAGTAGCGCTGCCGTAACGATACCGACGAGGGCGATCTGCCACAGTGAGTCGAGCAGTACCGTGCCGAGCGCGACAATCCAGTTAGGAAACGCATCACTCACGGCCCGACTCCTTCAAGAAGCGTTGGATCTCCGCGCGCTCGCTGTCACTCACGTGGCCACGTAGCGCAGCCATGACGAGATCTTTGCCGGAGCCCGCGAACGCCCGCTGAATTAGATCGCGCAGTAGATTCGTTTGCAGCGAGTGCTGCGCATGGGCCGCGGCATACACATGGGAGCGCTCGCTTTCGTCGCGCGTGAGCAGGCCTTTACCGTGCATCACCTGCATCAAGCGCAGCACCGTGGCATAGGTGAGCTCGGGACGCTCGCGCTGCTGCGCCTCGTGTACTTGCTTGACGGTGGCCGGGCCGGTGGCCCACAGCGTACGCAGCACGCCGAGTTCGGCAGGCGTGGGCTTTACGCTCGTTTTCGACTTCGCTTTTGACATCACGCTCGTACTCGCAAGTGCCTTTCGTGGCGACTGCGAGATACGATACGCTTTCTAGACCATGTTGTCTAGACCTATTTGTCTAGATCGAAACGCCACTAGAGTTTGTACTGGAAGACGTCCTCGAACGGCTTGCGAAACACGCGCGCGATGCGGAACGCGAGCTCGAGCGACGGCGCATACTTCTCCGCTTCGACGGCGATGATCGTCTGACGCGTCGCTTCGACCTTATCGGCGAGCTCCAATTGCGTGAGGCCTGCCGCCTCACGCAACTCCCGCACGCGATTCACGACGCGACCCGCGGGCGGCGTCATTCGCGGTACGACCAAATCGTGGTGATCTGCTTGCCGATATGCCCGAGGAAGAGCGCCGAGATCAACGCAAACACTAGCGCTGGCACGGATGTCAGGTCGACGCGTGGCAACTCGTGGCCTGGATACGCGGCCTGCGCCAACGCGTGAATCACGAGCACGTTGATGGTCGCCAACACGATGTAGCCTTCGACGCGTTCACTGCGAGCTTCGATGACGAGATCGCGCTCGTCCTTGAGCGGCTCACCGCGCTTCTTCGCAGCCAGGATCGCGGCTGCAATTCCATGCCACGCGATCATCGCGACGACGACCGAGACATACGTCCATAGCATGTGACGCGCCGAAACGTCGGCGAGATTCCAACCGTCGAACATGCGCATCTCGAAATACTTCCAGATGAGGCCACTTCCGACCAGGGATAACCATGCATAGCGCTCATGATCTGACATAGGGAACGACTCCAGCCCGATTCAATGTAAAAGATACTTTACATTGGCGCAACTCAGCATGTCAAACATCTTTTACATACAGACGACTCGTCGGCAGCACGTGTCATCACGCGCTAGGTAGCCGGTTGCCCTCCACAAAATCGATTTGATCTGGCCGAAGTGGATCGGGAAACTAGCTCCATGAGTTCGATTGTTTTTCGGTACACGCCTTGGATCGTGCCCATCGCTAGCTGGCTGGTGGTTGCGATTGCACTGGCGTGGATCGATCACACAGTCGTGCTCGCGCTCGTCGTCGCAACGCTGATTGCCACCGTGTTGGCTGCGGTCTACCACGCAGAGGTGATCGCGGAGCGCATTGGCGAACCGTTCGGCACGCTCGTGCTTGCCGTGGCAGTGACGGTCATCGAAGTCGCGCTGATCGTGTCATTGATGTTGAGTAGCGGCGATCCATTGCCGACTTTGGTCCGTGACACGGTGTTCGCTGCGATCATGATCATCATCACGGGCATGGTCGGTGTGTGTATCTTGTTTGGCGCACTCGCCCACGGTGAACAGACGTTCACGCGACGCGGCGTGAGTGCGGCGCTTGCCGCGTTGACGGCTTTGTCGGTGCTCACACTTGTGCTGCCGAATTACACCATCTCGGCACCGGGCGGCGCCTACTCGCCGTCGCAGCTTGCCTTCGTCGGGTTCGTGTCGCTCGTGTTGTACGGCGCATTTGTCTTCGTGCAAACGATCAAGCATCGCGACTATTTTCTCGACGAGATTCACGATCAGATCTTGCGAGAGTCGGACGCGGGCGCCGCACCCGCTCACGCGTCGGTCAAGCGTGCGCCGCTTGTTTGGACGGTATTGGCCTTGCTCGCTGCACTCGGGGCGGTCGTGATGCTGGCGAAGTCGCTTGCGCCGGGGTTGACGGCAGCGGCGCTAGCCATTGGCGCGCCGCAGGCAGCAGCGGGCGTATTCATCGCCGCGATCGTGCTGTTGCCCGAGAGCATTGCGGCGTTTCGCGCGGCGCGCCTCAATCGCTTGCAGACCAGCATGAATCTCGCGCTCGGCTCTGCCCTCGCCTCCATTGGCCTCACGATCCCGACGCTGGCCGTGCTGTCGCTGACGATGGGCTGGACTCTCGACCTCGGCCTCGACAATCGCGAGTTAGTGCTGTTAGCACTCTCGCTGCTAGTGTGTACGCAATCGTTCAGCACGGGCCGCACGACAATCCTGCAAGGTGCCGTTCACCTGATCATCTTTGCAGTTTATATCTTTACGACGATCGTGCCGTAAGCGAGCCGTTCACGCCGGCTTGATCGCCTGGAGTTGCTGCCACTCCGCGTCGTTCGGAAACTCGTTCACGAACCACCGCGGCGGATCCTCTGACTGCGGCTTCATGTAGTGCCCGCAAATCCTGATAGCATCCTCCCAAGACACGAGCGCACGGTCCCACTCGTTGTTGGGTAATGCCTTGTTGAACGCCACGATATCCGTGCGCGGCAGCCACGAGGGCACATCTTGTGTCCAGGTGCAGTAACTCGTGAGGGCATCCGGCGAGTCGTTGCGCGAGAACAAGCTGTAGGTTGCGACGAAATGCTCTTCGCCCAGATGGGCTTGCAGCGCGTCTTGTTGATCCTTGTAAACGCCACCCATCGCGAGCTTTTGCAAAGCTTCAAACGCCACCTGCGCAGGCCCTTGCGGCACGAACGCGACGAGTTCGTCGCCGCGACGCGTCACCAGAGCAGGCTCAAGCGGCCAAGGCTTACTCTGCAAGGCTTCGCGCGCGGCACGCAATAGGTTCAATACATGCTCTGGCTGTTCGGCACTGGCACCTAACAACACGCCGCGATTCATCGGGATCATCACCTTGTCGCCCGGCACTGGCAGATCGCGCCAGGTATCGGCACGCAGCACCATCGACTCCTCGTAACTCGCATCGGTTTCTACTTGATAAACGCCCTCGGCAACGGACACCCAGCGGGGGCGCGGCAGCGCGTTCAGATTCTGCTGGGCGCGTGCCCGAAGCTCGGCGAACGGCACGCCCCATGTCTCGGCGGTCTGCTGATCGACAGGGCTTGTGTGTGGACCGAAGTCGTAGGCAATGCGTAGCTCGACATCACCAAACCATGGAGTCGAAACACGACTCGGGAGATTCTTGCCAGAGTTGCGCTCGCTGATCTCGAGTGCGACGAGGTCGAAGCGCGAGCGCAGCACCGGATAGATATTCTTCTGCGCAAGAGTCCAAAGCTTGGGAATCTCGCGCATTCGCGTGTCGACGATCGCACAGTACTTCTCCAGCAACTCCGGGCGAACTTTCCGATCGGCTTGCGAGTACTCGAGAAACATGTTCGTGAGGTTCATCGTCAGCTGGCCGGAGGCTTGCTTCAACTCGCCCGAGGCAGCATCGAAGGTCCAGCCCGTGTGACCCATACGCTCGAAGCGTCCGACGAGTTCGCGAGCGAACGATTCGATCGTCGGCTTGCGCGAGAACAGATCCATTAGTCCCATGAACAGTGCTTCCTCAGAGTGGTAGATTCCGGCGCGCGAGATCGGTAATCAAGAGTGGGTTGTTAGCGAGATGTCGCGCGACGACTTCGGCGCAGGTGTGCGTTTTGGCCTTGAGCGCGTCGATTTCATTCTGTGTGAGCCCAAACGCCTGGATGAACTCGACCCGCCCATGCGGTGAGTCGACCGGCTCGAGCTTGCGATCGTCGACAAAGGCGAGCCCAACGATCTCCGTATCGCTATCGAGATGAATGGGCCCGTTGGCCGGAATCCAGTGGTAGTTAGCAAACCATTTGCCGGTTTCGAAAACGTAGCGCGCCAAATTCTGCAGCAGATTGCACACCCAAATCGGCTCGCTCGCGGGTGGCAGCGCGCTCGCGAGACGGAAGGTCATCTCGAAGCCGAAGCGACTAAAGTCACCGCCCGCCGCGTCTTCGTCGTAGTACAGCGAGGTGTAGCCGTAGGTGACAAAATGTAGATGCTCGCGACCGCCGTCGCGACACTCGTACGCGCTGATCCCATCGAGTGGGTCCGGACCGCCGAGCATGTGCTTGATGATCGTACCCCAGTGCCGCGGCTCTTGGTCTCCATAGATTGGTCGCAGCCGCGAATCGATGGCATCCCAGCCCGGTGCGGCATCGTCTCGCGTGCCATAAACGCGCTTATACTCGTCGCGATTCATCGCTCTAGACTACCAAGAAACAACTTCAGGGGGCTGCATGACGACGATGGACCGCTTGCGCGCGTGGTGGACACTCGACGAAAAGGCCGAAGCCCAAAGCGCCGACAATCCCCTGACGCCACTCTCACCCGACCAGCGACGCGACGGTGGGCCCATGCTCGCGCTCGCATTTGGCTGGGGCTTTTTGATTACGGGGTTGCTCACGGGCGGTGCACTCGGCGCAGGCTTGCCGTTCTGGCCCGATCTCATTTGGTATGCCGCGATCGGCAATTGCATCAACCTCGCTATCGGCGCGCTCGCGGGCTACATGGGCTACAAAACGGGCTGCAATAGCGCGCTGATCTTTCGCAAGGTCTATGGTGCGGCCGGCGCGTACGTGCCCGTGATCTTTCTCGCACTACTAACTATCGGCTGGCAAGGCATCGTCGTTGGAGCCACCGCACAAGTGTGGACGCAAAGCCCCGACACGGTGCTGTTCTACGCGGTGGCAATCTTCGCGGGCCTGCTGTTCACATTCACGACTTACTACGGGATCAAGGGTCTCGAGAAGGTTGGCACACCGTCGATGATCGTACTGGTAGCAGTGGGTTTGTACGCCGCCTATCTCAACATCGACAAAGCCGGCGGTTGGTCGGCGTTTCTGGAGTTGTCGCAAACGACAGCCGCAAAATCGCCGCTGTCGCCTATCGAGTCGATCAACTTGGTCGTGGGTTCGTGGATCGTGGGTGCGATCGTGATGGCGGAGTACACGCGCTTCTCACGACGCGGTGCCGTCGCGCTCGCCATCGCGTTCGTTGTGTTATTCATCGATCAGATCTTCTTGCAAGTTGTGGGAGCGCTCGGCGCGGTGGTGAGCGGCAGCGCCGATTTCACCGTGTACATGCGCTCGCTCTCGGGAGCCATCGCTTTGTTTGCGCTCGTTGGCATGACGCTTGCTCTGTGGACCACCGGCGATACGAACTTGTATTTGCCGTCCGTCCAAACCGCGAGCTTGTTCCGTCGACCGAAGCGCGTGATGGTCGTCATCTGCGGCGTCATCGGCACGATTCTCGGCCTCGGCATCTACACTCGCTTCCTCGATTGGATCGGCATCCTCGCAACCGTCTGTCCGCCGATCATCGGGCCGGTGTTGGTCGATTACTTCATTTTGCGCAAGACTAACTACTCACGCGAAGCGCTCGAATCAGCCACGTCGCTCAATATCGCTGCTATTTTGAGCTTTGTGATCGGTGCGCTCGTGGCCTGGCAGTCGAGCCAGCCCGGGGGGCTTATCGACGGCGTGACGCTCGCGCCATCGCTCGTGGGCCTCTTGGTATCAGCAGTCGCTTATGCGGTGCTCGCACCGCTGACGGGGCGCACTCGGACCACGTAGCGACTTCAGCGGTAGGGCCGGATCGGCATCGGCGGCCGATGACGATGGAACACGGTTTGAATGTAGGCATACGCCTCATCAACACCGGGTGTCAGTCCGCGAAAAGAGACCATCAGCGCTGGAAAGCCGAGCGAACGGTTGCCATGAATCATCAGTCTCGCGACGGGCCCCAGTCGCGAGACGAACGCGTCTTCGTCACTCAATGAGATGCACAGAAAGGTATTGCTACTGAGCGACATCAGCGAAACGCCCGTCACTTGCTGCCAAGTCACCCGTGAGTTGCCCAAGCGGGCAACCGAGATGCCTTCGTGATCGATCATCACTGCGGGCTTGCGACTGACGAGTTGCGCGCCTATCACGAGCGCTGCAGCACCGAAGAAGACGAGGCCGAACCAACTGATGCCCGCGGCGAAGCCGTTCGAGATCGTGGCGGCAAAGTAGCTGACGCCGCACATCACGAGCGCAAGCAATAGAAGTCCTAGCGTTTTCGGAATTGAGGTATAGCAGTTCACAGCGCGCTCCTGGGGCGCTGGAAACTATACTATCGCGTGATGGCCGGCTGGCAGTTTTGGATCGATCGAGGCGGGACGTTCACCGACATCGTGGCGCGTGCGCCGAGCGGTGCCGTTTCGAGCCACAAGCTGTTGTCGGTCGATCCTGCACACTATCGCGACGCGGCGATCGAGGGTATCCAGCGCATATTGCGGCAACAAGGCGCGAGCCTGGATGTCATCGACACTGTCCGTCTCGGCACTACAGTCGCTACTAACGCCTTGCTGGAGCGCCGCGGCGCCAAGACGCTGTTAGTGGTTACTCGCGGCTTTGCTGATCTACTTGAGATTGGCACACAAGCCCGGCCGGCGCTGTTCGCGCGGCATATCGTGAAGCCCGAGCTGTTGCAGAGCCAGGTCGTCGAGGTGCATGAGCGCGTCACGGCGGAAGGCACCGTCATCCAACCGCTCGACGAGCCGCAGATACAACGAGAACTCCGTGCGCAATACGATGCGGGTTTTCGTGCGGTCGCGATCGCTTGCCTACACGGTTGGCGATTTCCAGCGCATGAGCAGCGCATCGCGGCCCTTGCGCGCGACATTGGCTACACTCAGGTGTCGATCAGCTCCGAGGTGAGCGGCCTCATCAAGTATGTGCCGCGCACCGACACCACTGTGGCGGACGCTTATCTCTCACCCATTCTCGCTGCCTACGTTAGCGACCTCGCGCGTGCGTTCCCTGCAAGCACTCGGTTGTTATTCATGCAATCGAACGGCGGACTCGCTCACGCAGATGCGTTTCACGGTCGGAACGCAGTGCTTTCGGGGCCTGCAGGCGGCGTGGTCGGTATGGCGGCAGCCGCGCAGCGTGCCGGATTCATGCATGCACTCGGCTTCGACATGGGCGGCACGTCGACCGATGTGTCGCATTACGCCGGCAGCTATGAGCGCACGCACGATACGCTCGTCGCCGGCGTCCGACTCGCAGCGCCGATGCTGCAGGTTCACACCGTGGCGGCCGGCGGCGGCTCTATCTGTTATTTCGACGGAGCGCGCTTGCGGGTCGGGCCGCAGTCCGCCGGCGCCAACCCAGGGCCGGCCTGCTATCGCAAAGGCGGGCCGCTCACGATCACAGACTGCAATGTGTTGTTAGGCCGGGTACAGCCTGCATGTTTCCCTGCAATTTTCGGTGAGTCCGCGAACGAGCCGCTCGATCGTCGAGCGGCGGAGAATGCTGTCGCCGCGGTCTGCGCCGAAGTGCGCACACGCACGGGTCGCTCGCTATCGCACGAGGAGGCAGCGGAAGGCTTTCTCACGATCGCCAATCTCAGCATGTCGGATGCGATCAAGAAGATCTCGATCCAACGCGGCTACGATCCCAATGGCTACGTGTTAGTGGCCTTCGGGGGTGCGGGTGGTCAGCACGCCTGCGATGTCGCGGATGCCGTTGGCATCGATCGAGTGCTACTACACCCACTCGCAGGTGTGCTGTCGGCATGGGGCATCGGGCTGGCGGACGTGCGCGCGGTGCGTGAACGAACGCTCGAGTGCGCGCTTCGCGAGCACGAGGCGGTCGTAGCGGCGGCTGCGATGCTCACGGAGGATGCTGTTGAAGCGCTTATCCAGCAAGGACACGCTCGCGCCGACATCGAAGTCGTGACGACGACCCACTTGAAATATGCAGGTGCCGACTCGTCTTTACCGATTCTTTTTGACACCGCTGCGGCAATGCAGCGCGCATTCGAGAGCGAGCATCGTGGGCGATTTGGCTTCGTCGATTCCACGCGCGACATTGTCGTAGCGTCAGTCACCGTAGAAGCGATTGCGCGCGCCGACTACGTGACGGCACAGCCGGCGATGAGCTCGCGGGAAGCGAGGCGCTCGAGAACTCGTGTGCCCCTGTACTGCGATGGGCGCTGGGTAGACGCGACACTCGTTGAGCGAGCGGGAATCTCGCGAGGCGAAGAACTCGACGGACCCGCCATCATTATCGACAGCGGCGCTACAACGTTCGTGGCTCCGCATTGGCGCGCGCGGCTCACCGACCAGGATGATTTGCTACTCACTCGGACGCAGCCACGCGCGCGGCAGCGCGCAATCGGCACGGACTGCGATCCGATTTTGCTGGAGGTATTCAACAACCGCTTCATGGGTGTTGCCGAGGAGATGGGCCTCGTACTGCAAACAACCGCCTCCTCCGTCAACATCAAAGAGCGGCTCGATTTCTCGTGCGCGCTATTCGATGCTACCGGCGGCCTCGTCGCGAATGCTCCCCACATTCCCGTGCATTTGGGTTCGATGAGCCAGAGCGTCCGCGAGATCATTCGCCAGCGCGGCGCAACGATGCAGCCTGGTGACGTCTACATGTTGAATGCACCGCACGCGGGCGGCACACACCTGCCCGACATCACGGTCATCGCACCCGTCATCCTCGGCGGGGAATCCGCGCCGACATTCTTTACGGCGGCGCGCGGTCATCACGCCGATGTCGGCGGCATCTCGCCAGGCTCGATGCCTCCTGAGAGCCGCTCGATCGAGGACGAAGGTGTCTTGATCGAGAACTTCACGCTCGTCGCCGCAGGCCAGTTCCGCGAGCGTGAGACTCGCGCACTGTTCAGCGCGGGCCCGCACCCAGCGCGCGATGTCGAGCGCAATCTTGCCGACCTCAAGGCCCAGATCGCAGCTTGCATTCGTGGCGCACGCGAACTCGAGTCACTCGTTGCACAGTATGGTCGCACCGCCGTACTCGCTTACATGCAGCACGTTCAGAACAACGCTGCCGAGCAGATTCGCCGAGTGATCGACCATCTCGTCCCAGGTCACGCCGAAATCGCGCTAGATGCAGGCCCTGTTATCCGCGTCGCGATCACGCCGGAACCCCAGACGCGACGTGTGCGCGTCGACTTTACGGGCACCAGCGCACAGCACTCCGGGAACTTGAACGCACCGCTTGCCATCACGCGCGCTGCAACGCTGTATGTGTTTCGCACGTTGATCGATGACAACATTCCCTTGAACGAAGGCTGTTTGCAGCCCATCGATATTGTCGTACCCGATGGATCGCTACTCAATCCGGCGCGCGGTGCAGCCGTCGTCGCGGGGAACGTCGAGACAAGCCAAGTCGTCGTCGATGCGCTCTACCAAGCACTGGGTGCGTTGGCTAACTCACAAGGCACGATGAACAACTTTACGTTCGGCAACGAGCGCTACCAATACTACGAAACGATCTGCGGTGGCTCGGGCGCGGGGCCCGGATTTGCCGGTGCAGATGCTGTACAAACGCACATGACGAACTCGCGTTTAACGGATCCCGAGGTGTTAGAGAGTCGCTTCCCAGTGTTAGTAGAGTCGTTCAGCGTGCGCCGCGGATCGGGAGGTGTCGGTGTGCATCGCGGCGGTGATGGCGCAACCCGTCGGATTCGCTTTCGTGAGTCCATGTCGGCCGCGATTCTGTCGAATCGGCGTAGCACGCGAGCGCACGGGCTGGCCGGCGGCGCGGACGGACTCGGCGGGGTCAATCGGGTAGAGCGCGCGGACGGCTCCGTCGCAACACTCGGCGCCACAGGCAAAGTTGAGGTCGTTGCGGGTGATGTTTTCGTGATCGAAACTCCAGGCGGCGGCGGCTTCGGCTCTGCAGTGCCGCGAAAGGACTGACATGCTGGTCTTGTTAGGTATTGGTGTCGTCGTGCTCGGCTTCATCCTGCGCGCCAACCCGCTGCTCGTCGTGATGGCTGCCGCCCTAACGACTGGACTGGCAGCGGCGTGGACGCCGGCCGCGGATTTGCACACTCTATGGGCAGCCGCTGTAGGCACTCTCACGGCATTCGGTAAGGCATTCAATGACAGCCGCTATGTGAGCATCGTGTGGCTGGTGCTGGCCGCCATCGGTTTGCTCGAACGCGCCGGTCTGCAAGAGCGCGCGCGCCTGACGATCGCCGCAGTCAAAGCGGCCACCGTCGGACGCTTGCTGTGGCTTTATTTTGTGATCCGCCAGGCCACGTCAGCGCTCGGCTTGATCTCGCTCGGCGGCCACGCTCAGATGGTGCGGCCCTTGGTAGCGCCCATGGCGGAAGGCGCCGCCGAGGCGAAGTACGGCCCACTACCCGACCCGCAGAAGTTCTTGATCCGCTCACATGCGGCCGCGGCGGACAACATTGCGATGTTTTTCGGCGAGGACATCTTCATCGCCATCGCCTCGATCTTGCTCATCAAAGGATTCCTCGAGCAGAACGGCGTTCTCGTCGAACCCCTGCAATTGTCACTGTGGGCGATTCCCACGGCCATCATGGCTTTGATCGTGCACAGCGTGCGCTTGTGGCTACTCGACCGGCGCCTCGCGCGCGAGCTGCAGACGAAAGAAACGCCGCGATGATCACGCTCACTCACATCTATGCGCTGGGTGGTTGCTTCTTTGCAGCCCTGGCATATCTTTCGTTTCGCGACGCAGCTAATCCACGCCGCTTACGCAACGGCGCTTTCTGGGGATTGCTCGCGGTGAGCTTTCTTGCCGGCTCTCATTTGAGCTCGCTATGGAACGGGTTGTTAGCCTTGGGACTCGTCATCCTCGCGACGATGGGCCTCGGCACGAGCCAGCCCGCGACAACGTCACGCGAAGAACGTCGCGAGAGCGCGATGCACCGCGGCAATCGTTTGTTCTTGCCTGCGCTCATCATTCCGGCAGTCGCGCTGGGCGGAACACTGTTCGCGAAGCAAACGACGCTCGGCGCGGCGCTCATCGATCCAGCTCAAGCCACGCTGATTTCACTCGTGTTGGGCGTCTTGATCGCAGTCAGCGTCGTCATGCTGTGGCTACGGCCGCCCGTCACTGCGCCACTTCAAGAGGCACGCCGGCTGATCGACACGGTGGGCTGGGCGGCAATCTTGCCGCAGATGTTGGCGTCGCTCGGCGCGGTGTTCTTGGCAGCCGGTGTTGGCAATCAAGTCGGCACTTTGTTTGCCGACTACATTCCGCTCGACAATCGCACGATGGCAGTCGCGGCCTATTGCATTGGCATGGCGCTGTTCACGATCGTCATGGGTAATGCGTTCGCCGCATTTCCCGTGATGACGGCTGCGGTCGGGTTGCCGATCGTAGTGCACGCTCTGGGTGGCGATCCGGCACGCGTGTGCGCCATTGGCATGCTCGCTGGCTTCTGCGGCACGCTGATGACGCCCATGGCCGCCAACTTCAACGTCGTGCCTGCCAATCTGCTGGAGCTGCCCGATCGCAAGCTCGCGTTGAATGGCGTCATTCGGGCACAGATTCCGACGGCGTTAGTTATGCTTCTCGGCAACATACTCCTCATGCGTTTTCTGGCCTTCCCATGATCGCTCACCTGACGCCGGAGTTGGCGACTCGCTTCGCGACGCTCGCCCTGTCGCACGTGAGTCGTGAGTACCCGAACAAACTCGACCATGTGATGGGGAGTGAGCGTGATGTGCTTGGGCCCCGCGCGTTGCATCCGATCTTTTTCGGCAGTCTCGACTGGCATTCCTGCGTACACGGCTATTGGCTGATGGCACGTGCACTGCGGCGCTATCCGAGCATTGCGAACGCAGGTGCGATCGCCACACTGTTTGCCGAGCGATTCACGCCAGAGAATGTTGCCGGTGAATGTGCGTACTTGGAGCGCCCCTACTCGCGCGCGTTTGAACGGCCGTACGGCTGGGCCTGGTTGTTAGCATTGCAAACTGAGCTTGACGCTGGCAGCGCAGCGCCGATACGCGCGGCTGCGCAAGCCCTAGAGCCATTGTCGCGCGCGTTCGCAGTTCGCTTCGCTCGCTTCTTGCCGCTCGCCGATTATCCGATAAGGACAGGCGTGCACTCGTCGACCGCATTTGCTCTGCGGCTGGCCGCGGACTATGCAGAGGAGCGCGATCGCGCGCTCTACGGGCAGCTCGCCGAACGTGCGCGCCAGTGGTACGGCAACGACGCCAACGCTCAAGTGTGGGAGCCGAGCCAGGAAGATTTCCTGTCGCCCACGTTGATGGAGGCGGAATGCATGCGGCGCTTCCTCACGCCGACCGACTTTGCCGTGTGGTTCGATCGCTTCGTGCCGTCGCTCACTGCGGGGAGTATCAGCGTTTTGCTGCAGCCGGCGCGTGTGTCCGATCGTCGAGATGACAAGATTGCCCACCTCGATGGCTTGAACCTTGCGCGAGCGTGGTGTTGGCGATCGCTGGCCGGCGCATTTACGTCGAATGCTTCCGTTCGCGCCGTCATGCTGAACGCAGCAGCCGTACACTTGGCCACGAGTTTGCCGCACATCGCCGGTGACTATATGGGCGAGCACTGGCTAGCCACGTTTGCGATGCTGGCGCTCGACTATTGAGAGCACGCCGTCGGCACATCCGCTGGCTGGCGAGGAGAACGGTAGCGCGCAAACTCGCATCGAGCTACCAAGGTTCGATTGGCGGCGGCTCGGCACCCGAGCCGCCGCGGTATCGAGTTACTTCAACAGACTGACGTGACCGACGAGCTTGATTCGTCGGACATTGTCAGTCACCGCACAAGAGCTGACGAGCACTTCTTTCAATTCGGTTGTACGGCCGTGTGCCGTGAGCGTCGCCTTTGCAATGTGCTTGCCTGTCGCACAGGCACGTACGAGCGCTGAATTGGCGACCGTCTCCGACTCCTGCACTTCAGCGATGAGCGTCGTCGCCTCGCCGATCTTTGGCGCACCGAGCGACGGTGCTGCGGCGCCAGAATCTAGCTCCACATTCACCGTAGCAGGTTTATGCATCCGCTTACCGGTGGGCAAGCCGCTTGCCGCATCACGCGGACTAACGACGCTTCGCGACAAGTCCTGAACGTTGACCTTACCTGCACCGCCGCCACTCGTTGCTTTTGTCGTGGAAGCCGTGGACGTGTTGCTAGCGCCCCACGACCACGAACTCACTTCGATCGAAGACGATACAGTCTTCGCAGCACCGTCCGTCTCTTCGACGGTTATCACTGTTGCGGCGTCAGCAGCGATTGCTACTGTGGCCAGCGCGCTGCACGCCAAAGTGCTGGCGAGCGCGAGAAAGCTGTTACGAATACTCATCGGATATGTCCTTTGCTTAAGTGCGGAGATCACAGCACGGGCGTGTCGCGCCTGCGATCGAAGCGGTTGGTCATTCCATGGGACCCTCTCCCACGTCGAGCTCAGTCTCGCTGGAGTTGCGAGCACGCGGACATAAGGTATGCCCTAACGAGCATGGCCGTTGTGAACGGCATCACGACGAGTGCGCGCGATTCGTGACTCGCTGCCCGTTCCCACGCATGTAAAGGACGCTTGCCGGACTTAACGAGAGGCGACGCGAGCGGCGATGGCTTTGCCGAGATCGGTGGTCGAAGCGTTACCGCCAAGGTCCGGCGTGTGCGGCCCACTTGCGAGCACGTGCTCAATCGCTGCGACAATGCAGTCGTGTGCCGCGCGCCCGGCGCCGGTGCTGTTCGTTACGAAGTCGAGCAACAATGCCGCAGACCAAATCATCGCAACCGGATTGGCAATGTTGCGGCCTGCAATGTCGGGTGCCGAGCCGTGCACCGGCTCGAACAACGATGGAAAGTGGCGCTCAGGATTGATGTTAGCTGACGGCGCGAGCCCGATCGTACCGGTGCAGGCGGGTCCGAGATCCGACAGGATGTCGCCAAACAAGTTAGATGCTACGACAACATCGAACCGCTGCGGCTGCATCACGAAGCGCGCACAGAGAATATCGATGTGCTGCTTGTCCCAAGTGATGTCGGGATACTCGGCAGCGATCTCGGCGGCGATCCCGTCCCACCACGGCATGCTGATCGCGATTCCGTTGCTCTTGGTCGCCACGGTGACATGACGACGCCGGCGTTGCTTTGCGAGTTCGAACGCGTAGCGCAACACGCGCTCGGTACCATGCCGCGAGAACACGGCTTCTTGTATCGCGATCTCACGCGGCGTGCCTTCGAACATCACACCGCCCACCTTGGTGTACTCGCCTTCGGTGTTCTCGCGAACGATGATGAAATCGATATCGCCCGGACCGCGCCCCGCGAGCGGGCATGGCACTCCGGCAAACACGCGCGCGGGTCGGTAATTGATGTACTGATCGAACTCGCGGCGAAACTTCAGCAACGAGCCCCAGAGAGAGATGTGGTCCGGTACCGTCGCGGGCCAGCCCACCGCACCGAACAAAATGGCATCGCAATCGGCGAGCTGAGCCTTCCAATTGTCCGGCATCATCTGGCCGTGTACTTGGTAGTAGTCGCAGCTCGCCCACTCGATATCGACGAGATCGAGTTCGATACCGAACCGCTGCGCCGCGGCACGCATGACGCGCAGCCCTTCAGGCATCACTTCGCGGCCGATGCCATCACCAGGAATGACGGCAACTCGATAATTCACTCTCGCTTCACTCATCCGACGGCCTGCGCGACCTCGATTTCGTCGAGCACTTCGTCGAGCACGCGTGTGAGCCGCTCGAACAACAGATCGAACTCTGTCTCTCGATAGCACAACGCCGGCGCAAAGCCGAGAATGTTATCCGCGAACGCCCGGAATATCAGACCGTTGCGCAGCGCGACGCGCGTCACTCGTTCGCTCAGCCGCAAGCTAGGATCGAACGGGCGCTTGGTTCTTTTGTCCGCGACTAACTCGATTGCGCCTAACAACCCTCGATACCGCGCATCACCCACGAGGGGGTGCCCGAGCATGCTATCGAGACCCGCTGCGAAGTGCGGCGCCATCGCCACGCCATTCGCGAGTAACCCGCCCTCGTGGTAGATCTTGAGTACCTCGAGCGCCACGGCGGCACTCACTGGGTGCCCGCTGTACGTGTAGCCATGACCGAGCGGCATGCCGGCTGCAATCCCATCAGCGATTGTCGCGTAGATCGACTCGCTCATTAGAACGGCGCCCATCGGCACGTAGCCGGCTGTTAGCCCTTTCGCCATCGTCATCAAATCCGGCTCGACGCCTTCCGCTTCACACGCAAACAGCGGCCCCGTACGACCGAAGCCGGTGATCACCTCATCGGCGACGAACAGAATATCGAGCTCACGACACGCATCACGCATCGCGCGCAGCCAGCCTTGCGGCGGAACGATCACGCCGCCCGAGCCTTGCACGGGTTCGCAGAAGAACGCCGCCACGCGATGCGCGCCGAGCTCCTTCACCTTCGCGTGTAACGAAGCCACCGACGCTGCGATCAGTGCTTGCGGATCGGCGCCATCACGATGGCGATACGGATACGGCGACGGAATGTGATGTTGATTAGCCAGCGGCAGATCGAAACCGGTGTGAAATGCGCGCAGCGCCGTCAAGCCAGCACCTTGCGTCGATGAACCGTGATAGCCGCGTTCGAGCGCAATGAAATGTTTGCGCTGCGTTTCGCCACGTGCGTTGTAGTACTGCGTGATGAACCGGATCGCAGAATCAATGGCATCCGATCCGCCGAGCGTGAAATACACGCGCTGCAGAGAGGCCGGCGTCAATTCCACCAAGCGCCCAGCCAAGCGAATGGCGGCTTCCGAGGCGAAATCGAAGTATTCGGTGGCATACGGCAAGCGACTCATCTGTGCTGCTGCGGCTTGGACCACGCTCTCGTGACCGTAGCCGATATTGACGCACCACAGGCCGGCGAAGGCGTCGAGATACTCGCGACCATCGACATCGCGAACGTACGCACCACGTCCCGATTCGAGCACGAGCGGGCCGACGCGCTCATGCGCACGGTAGTTGGAGACCGGGTGGATCAAGTGACGCCGATCGAGCGCCAGCAAATGTTTGTCGGCCATGGTTCTCGTCTCTTCTAGATCGCTCTATGCTAGGCGAGCCACATCGCGCAGGGCACCAAAAACGGCGTATGGCGCGGCGGGGATTCCAATTTGCAGAGCTGTGTTGGCATTTCGTGCTGCACCCGCTCGACGCGGCAGGACGTGCTGCGCGAAGCCTGTAATTTGGTGTTTTTTGTGCACGTTGTCGCGCATACAGCGCGACGACCGCCACAGCAAAAGCCACAGTTGTGGCTCTAGAAGCGACTGCAGCAGGAAATTTCGCATGACGACATTTCGACCCAAGTTCATCACCTTCGACTGCTACGGCACGTTGATCAACTTCCGCATGGGCACCCACGCTCGAGAGCTCTACAAGGACCGCGTCCCCGCTGCGCACATGGACGCGTTCGTGAAGGACTTCGCGTCCTACCGCCTCGATGAAGTGCTGGGCGATTGGAAGCCGTACTCCGATGTCGTCTGTAACGCCGTCCGGCGTACGTGTCGTAAGTGGCACGTGGAATACAGGCACGCGGAAGCGCGTAGCTTCTACGACGCTGTCCCGACTTGGGGCCCGCACGCCGATGTGCCGGAGCCGCTCGCGCGCATCGCCAAACACATCCCGCTCGTGATTCTGTCGAATGCGGCCGACGAGCAGATTCCGCACAACGTGGCCAAACTCGGCGCACCGTTTTACGCGGTCTACACCGCGCAGCAAGCGCAGGCTTACAAGCCGCGGCTCAAGGCGTTCGAGTACATGCTCGACAGCCTGTGCGCAAATCCCGAGGACATCCTGCACGTGTCGTCGAGCTTGCGGTACGACTTGATGTCGGCTGACGATCTCGGCATCAAGATGAAGGCTTTCGTCAACCGCGGCCACGAACCCGGCACGCCGCACTACAACTACGTCGAGATTAAAGACATCAGCGGATTGCCGGCGCTGGTCGGACTGTAAGTCGGGCGGGCACGTGAAACTCGAGTGCTACTGGCACGCCACGGCGCCCGCGTTCAGCGCGCCGCCGTCGCAACCCGTGGCAGGCTCGGTCGATATCGCCATCATCGGTGGCGGCTTTACGGGGCTCGCTGCGGCCGTCGCATTTGCCAAGCGCGGCGCCTCTGTCGCGCTGTTCGAGGCGAGCCGTGTTGGTGCACAAGCGTCAGGGCGTAATGGCGGGCAATGCAACGGCGGTCTCGCACACGACTACGCCGCACTGATCGCGCAGGTGGGGCTCGAACGCACGCGTGCCTATCACCGTGCTTATTGCGCGGCGGTCGATACCGTCGAGCGCTACGTTGCTGATGAACAGATCGATTGCGATTTCGCACGACGCGGCCGTTTGAAACTGGCTGCGAAGCCGACGCACTACTCCGGATTGGCACGGACGTTCGAACTACTAACCACTCAAATCGATTCGGACTACCAACTGTTGACTGCCGCGCAATGCCGCAGCGAAGTGGCGTCCGAGACGTTCTACGGCGGCCTGCTGCATCCGCCGAGTGCGCAGCTACACCCTGGAAAGCTCGCCGTGGGGCTTGCGACCGCAGCGGCCCGCCGTGGCGCGCGCATCTACGAAGACACGCCCGTGGTGGAATGCACGCCGCTGCGCGGCCATGCACACCGTGTCACGACTCCGCGCGGCAGCGTCGACGCGCAGCAAGTGCTTGTCGCTACCGGCAGTACGGAAACCGGGCCTTTCGGTTGGTTTCGACGGCGTCTCGCACCGGTGGGTAGCTTCATTGTCGTCACTGAACCACTCGCGCCTGAGCAGCTCGCGCGCGTGTTGCCGCAGCGTCGCAGTTACGTCACGAGCCGCATCATCGGCAACTATTTTCGCGTCACGCCCGATCAGCGCTTGTTGTGGGGCGGTCGCGCGCGCTTTGCGATGTCAAACCCACGCTCAGACGCACAGAGCGGCACGGTCCTGCGCCAATCCTTGCGCCACGCGTTTCCCGAGCTCGGCGATGTACGCTTCGACTATTGCTGGGGCGGGCTTGTCGATATGACGCAAGATCGCTTGCCTCGTGCCGGGGAGCACAATGGCCTGTGGTACGCGATGGGCTACAGCGGCCATGGTGTGCAGATGTCAGTGCACATGGGCGACGCCATGGCGCGCGTGATGGCAGGTGATGGCGCGGCGAACCCGTGGCGCGATCTTGATTGGCCCGCGATTCCAGGACATCTCGGCAAGGCGTGGTTCCTGCCGTTCGTCGGGGCCTACTATCGAGTCAAGGACCATTTCTACTGATGGCAGCGCGAGCATGAAAGCCGATTCACTCTCCGCGCTGCTCGTGCGTCGACTCGCCATTGCGGTGCTCACGCTCGTGCTCGCATCGATCATCGTGTTTGCCATCACATCGCTGTTGCCTGGCGATGCGGCCCAGCAAGCGATGGGCCAAGGTGCCACGCCAGAGACAGTCGCGGCGCTTCGCAAAGAGCTCGGTCTCGATCGACCGGGATATGTACGCTATTTCGAGTGGTTAGGTGGCCTCATCACTGGTGATCCCGGCGTATCGCTCGCGAGCCAGCTACCAGTGGCTGAGCTCGTGCGCGAACGTCTACCGAACTCGCTGTTGTTAGCCGTGCTCACCGCGATCGTCGTGACGCCGTTCGCCGTGGGCGTCGGCATCCTCGCTGCACTCCGCCGGGGCTCGCGCCTGGATCGCCTATTGAGCGTGATGACGCTCTCGATGGTCGCCGTTCCCGAGTTCTTGGTGGCGAGTTTGGCCGTGCTGCTGTTCGCTGTGAAACTGCGCTGGTTGTCCGCGCTCTCAGCCCTACCGCCGGATTACTCGTTGCTCGATTTCATCCGCGCCTATGCCATGCCCATCATGGCGCTCGGCTTTGTCGTCGTGGCACAGATGGCTCGCATGACTCGCGCTGCATTGATTGCGCAACTCGATCAGCCATATGCCGAAATGGCCGTGCTCAAAGGCGTGGGATCTTGGCGACGGGTGCTACGGCACGCGTTGCCGAACGCTGCCGGCCCGATAGCCAACGCCGTCGCACTCAGTTTGTCCTACCTACTCGGCGGTGCGATCATCGTCGAGACGATCTTCAACTACCCGGGCCTCGCGAGCTTGATGGTCGATGCCGTCACCAATCGTGATATGCCGGTCTTGCAGACCTGCGCGATGATCTTCTGCGCCATTTATCTGTTGCTTGTCTTGGTAGCCGACATCATCGCGCTGGTATCGAACCCGAGGCTGCGGCACCGATGAAGGGATCGAGCTTATCTGTCACGGGCTGGATCGGCGCAACGATCGTGGCTTTTTGGCTGGGCGTTGCGTTGTTTGGCCCCTACTTCGCGCCTTACGACGTCGGTGCGATGGTATCGCAGGAAGTCTACGATCCGATCTCGACGCAGTTCCCGCTGGGCAGCGACTACCTCGGCCGCGATATGCTGAGTCGCCTTTTGCACGGTGCGCGCTATAGCATCGGACTCGCGTTGGCAGCCGCATTGCTCGCAAGCGGTACCGGCATCGCACTGTCGTTGCTCGCTGCCGTCGCGCCACGCTGGCTCGACGAAACGATCAGTCGTGCGATGGATACGCTGATCTCCGTGCCGAGCAAGATTTTCGCACTAGTCATGGTCGCGGCCTTCGGCTCATCGGTGTGGCTACTGTTGTTAGCCGCCGCCATCACCTACATACCTGGCGCATTTCGCATTGCGCGTGCCGTCGCGACCCAGATCGCGACGCTCGATTACATCCAAGCTGCGCGAGCCCGCGGCGAAAGTCGCTTTTCGATTGCGATTCGGGAGATCCTGCCGAACGTGCGCGGCCCGATGCTGGCCGACTTTGGCGTGCGATTCGTGTTCATCGTATTGCTCCTCGCGGGCTTGAGCTTTCTCGGCCTGGGTGTGCAGCCGCCGAATGCCGATTTGGGGTCGTTAGTGCGCGAGAATCTTTCCGGCTTGACGGAGGCGGCGCCGGCCGTCCTCGTGCCTGCATTCTCGATTGCATCGATTACGATCGCAGTCAATTTATTGATCGATTCGCTGCCGGGCGCGGGTGAGCGCCGTTGACATGACTGCGTTCGTCACGATCCAAGGCCTCAAGTTGAGTGCGGCGAACGGCGCAAGCGCGGCGCGCAGTGTCATCGTCGACGACGTCAGCTTCGAGATTGAGCGTGGCGAAGTGCTCGCGCTCATCGGCGAATCGGGATCCGGCAAGACGAGCATCGCACTCGCATTGCTCGGGCACGCTCGTCGCGGCTGTCGCATCGATGCCGGCACGATACGCGTCGGTGAGCTCGACATACACGCGCTCGACCTCGCGGCGCTCGAGCGCGTGCGGGGCACGCGCATCACCTATGTCGCGCAGAGTGCGGCGGCGTCCTTCAATCCCGCGCATACCTTGATGGATCAAGTCATTGAGAGCGGCTTGATCCATGGGATTGCGCCGCGGGCGGAACTCGAGGCACGCGCCGTTGCATTGTTCCGCGCCATGTCGTTACCGGACCCGGAAAACATCGGTCGGCGCTATCCGCACCAAGTGTCCGGTGGCCAGTTGCAGCGAGTGATGGCCGCCATGGCGCTCGTCGCGGACCCCGATCTCGTGGTGTTCGATGAGCCCACCACGGCGCTCGACGTCACTACACAGATCGAAGTGTTGCGCTCATTTCGCGATGTGCTGCGCCAGCGCGGCACAACGGCTGTTTATGTGTCACACGATCTCGCGGTCGTAGCACAAGTTGCGGATCGTATCGTCGTGCTCCAGAGCGGGCGCATGCGCGAGTCAGGCAGCATGCAGCAAGTTTTGGAAGCGCCACGCGATGTTTACACGCGCAGTCTCGTTGCGGCCCATCAACGACCTGAGATGAGCCGCGCGGATAAGCCCAGCGCGACGCAAGAGCAACCACTGCTACAGCTTCACGGGGTCGTCGCCGGTTACGGCGCGTACGATCGCGATGGACTGCCACGCAGCATCGCGCTGCACGCCCTCGATCTTGCAGTCATGCGCGGGCGATCACTCGGAATCATTGGCGAATCCGGCTCGGGCAAGTCAACGCTGGCGCGTGTCATCGCCGGCCTCGTGCCCGCCGCTCGCGGCAGCTTGCTGCTCGATGGGACGCCGCTTCCCGCCGCACTCGAGCAGCGCTCGCGCGAGCAGTTTCGGCGCATTCAGTTGGTGTTCCAAGATGCGGACACGGCACTCAATCCCGCGCACACCGTGGAGCGGTTGTTAGCTCGGCCGCTGGCGCTGTATCACGAACAACGAGGTGCCGCTGCGCAGGCAGAGATCGGCCGATTACTCGATCTCGTACAGCTACCGCGAGCACTGGCAGCGCGCTATCCGCGCGAGTTGTCGGGCGGCCAGAAGCAGCGCGTGAGCCTCGCGCGCGCACTGGCGGCGAAGCCCGATTTACTGCTGTGCGATGAGGTCACGGCATCGCTCGACACGGTCATTGCTGCAGCCGTGCTCGAGCTGCTAGGGCAGTTACGGCGCGAGCTGCAACTCACACTGCTGTTCATCAGTCATGATCTCGGTGCTACGCGCGCGATCTGTGATGACGTGATGGTGCTGTACGCGGGGCGCTGTGTGCAGAGCGGGCCAGCGTCAGCCATGACGACACCACCCCAGCATCCGTACACGCAGCTGCTGCTCGAATCCGTGCCGCAGATGCGGGCGGGCTGGTTAGATGCTGCATCAGCCGATGTTGCAGTGCCGGTCATCGGGGCAGACGCAGGCTGTTGCCCGTTTCTCGCGCGCTGTACGCAGCGCATACCGGGCGCTTGCGATCGCACGCCGCCCCCCGTGCGCCACGACCACCGCGGGAATGTGATCGTCTGCCATCGCGAATGAGGCTTCCGGCGCGCGGGTTATTTGCCCGCCGTGCTCCGCAGCTGGCGATTGGCATATTATTCTTGCGCCGCAAGCCCTGCTGTTTGCGCCTCAGCTGTGGCATCGTGCGCAAGCACATCGCAGCAACTTGGCAGAAAATTCTTCTGCGGTGGTCGCAGTCTTGGGCTCCATGCGGGTCGTCGTGAAGAGGAACTTAGGAACATGTCTATCGCGGTTGCGCAGAGCTCAAGCCCTTCGTTCGCGACCGTGAGCGCCGCCACAGCACGTTCGCGCATCGCCGCCATCGATGTGATGCGCGGCCTCGTCATGTTGTTCATGCTCGTCGACCACGTCCGCGAAGCCATCTACCTGCACAAGCAGGTCGGCGATCCGATGGACATCAATACGACGGAGCCTTCTTTGTACTTTACGCGCCTACTGGCGCATCTGTGTGCGCCCACATTCGTGTTCCTTACGGGCCTCGGCGCTTGGCTTTACGCGAATCCTGCGAACGGCGCGCCGCGCTCGCCAGCCTCGTTTTTGATCAAGCGCGGCTTGCTGCTAGTGGCGCTCGAGCTCACCGTGATCAACTTCGCTTGGGCAGGCGATATGCCGCCGAAGACACTATGGCTGCAAGTGATTTGGGCCATCGGCATCAGCATGGTCGTCCTTGGGCTGATGTCGGGCTTGCCGCGTTGGGTGCTCGCCGTGATCGGTGCCGCAATAGTGTTTGGCCACAACCTACTAACACCCATCAGCTTTCCGCCGGGCCATCCGCTGTTCGCGATCTGGACCATTCTGCATGAGCGCGCGTTCCTCATTCCCGAGGGCGCGCTCAAGATCAAAGTGACCTATCCCGTACTGCCCTGGATCGGTGTGATCTTGCTGGGCTACGTTGCGGGCCCGATCTACGCGCGCTGGGTCGACTCCGACCGTCGTGTGCGTTGGCTGACGTTGTTAGGCACGGGCTGTTTGGCGCTGCTGGTTTTGTTGCGCAGCTTCAATCTCTACGGTGAAACCTTACCGTGGAGTGTGCAAAGCGACGCCGTGCGAACCGTGATGGACTTCCTCAACTACACGAAGTACCCGCCCTCGCTCGACTTCCTGCTGTTGACGATTGGTATCGCGCTACTGCTGATGGCGTGGTTCGAACGACGCGACGGCGTACTCACGCGCGCCATCGCTGCGATCGGCGGTGCGCCGATGTTCTTCTACATCTTGCACCTGTACGCGCTGCTGATCTTGCAGAAGTTAGCCGTGGCGACTTTCGGCGCAAATCACGGCACGCGGTGGGGCGTCGATTCCGTGATCTGGATTTGGGTCGGCGCGGTGGTGCTCGCGGTGGCGCTCTACTTTCCGACTCGAGCTTTCGGCGATTTCAAGCGTCGTACCACCATCGGTTGGGTCAAGTACTTCTGATGTTGCGCCCGCTGACGCTGGCCGACGCGGCCACCGGTCTCACGCTCACACAAGCACAGAACTGGTCGCATCAAGCGCATGACTGGTCGCTCGCGCTGCGGCTCGGTCACGGTATCGGCGAGTTAGATGAGGACGGCACGCTCGTTGGGACCGCACTTCGTTGGGATTACGGCCCCGCGTTCGCGACGATTGGCCTCGTGGTCGTACGCCCGGATCGGCAAGGACGCGGAATCGGCCGCCGCCTGATGCAAGCCCTGATCGATGGCGCGGGTGCGCGAACGCTGTGCCTGATCGCCACGCCTGCGGGAATCAAGCTCTACCGCGATCTCGGCTTCGTCGACGTCGGGGTCATCGAGCAATGGCAAGGCACGGTTATTCGGCTCCCGCCACCTGCGACTAACCACTGGCGTATCCGAAGTTTGGATGCGGCAGACTTGAGCGCTGTCGTTAGCATGGATCGGCGTGCACTTGGCGGGGATCGCGAAGCTTTGATCCATGCTGTGTGGCATGAGTCGCAGCGCGGCTTTGTCGCCGAACGTGCGGGTCAGCTATGTGGCTTCGCATTGTTGCGTCCGGCCGGTCGTGGCACGACCGTTGGCCCCGTCATCGCAGAGACTGAGTCGATCGCCAGTACGCTGGCCGCGCATGCACTCAGCACGATCGACGGCATCGGTCGACTCGATATACCCACCGAAGCACAGACCCTGAAGGGGGCGCTTGCGGCAGCCGGCCTTAGTTGCGTCGATCGTGTGACGTTGATGCGTCGCGGCGCACCGCTGCCGACTGACAGCACCTGCGCACGCTACGCGATCGTGTCGCAAGCGTACTGTTGACCGACAGCTCATGGCGTTTGCTCACTTCCGATTGCTGAGCTTTGCCTGCTTCGGGACATTGATCGATCGCGATGCCGGGCTCACAACCGCACTGCGACCACTGTTGACGCGCGCCGAGCGCCGCCTTGATCGCTCGCAACTGCTCGCACTGTTCTCACGGCACGAAGCCGCAGCCATGGCAGACCTGCCGCGAGAACCGTACAGTGTCATTCTCGCCGAAGCGCATCGACGCCTCGGACGGGAATGGGGAGTTCCGCCCGCTGATGAGGACGATCGGCTGTTTGCCCGCTCGATCGATCATTGGCCCGCGTTCGCAGACGCCCCCGGTGCCGTCCAATACTTCAAGCGCTATGGGCCCTTGGCGCTCGTGAGCAATGCCGACCGTGCCAGCCTCGAGGTTGTCAGTCGCCGCTTTGAGCTGCGGTTCGACATCGTGTTGTCGAGCCAAGACGCCCAGGGCTTCAAGCCAAATTCACGCCACTTTTCGTTGCTCGCCACCCGCGCGACCACGCTCGGCGTTGCGACACGCGATGTGTTGCACGTTTGTGCCAGCGTGCCCCATGATCTTGCACCGGCCAAGGCCGCCGGCATCGCTGGCGCGCTGATCGACCGGCACGCCAGCGAAGCGCGTTCGGCTGCGTCCTCTTTTGGTGACCTCGCCGAACTCGTGCGCGATCATCAAGCCCATCTGCGTGCGTGAGTAGTTAGTATGGCTTCGCGGAACATCAAGCTCGATCGCATCGATATGAAGATTCTGGCCGAACTGCAGCGCAACGGTCGTATCACCAATATCAATCTTGCGAATGCCGTGTCGCTGTCACCGAGCCCGTGCTTGCTCCGCGTCAAGCGCCTCGAAGAAGCGGGCTATATCACAAGCTACAACGCGCAGATCGACATCGCGAAGCTCGGCGAAACCATCACGGTGTTTACCGAGGTCACGCTGCACGACCACAAGCGCGAAGATTTTGCAAAGTTCGAACAGAGCATTCGCGCCGTCGATGAAGTGATCGAATGCCACCTCATCAGCGGTGGCTACGACTATCTACTGAAGTTTTTGACGCGCGGAGTAGCTCACTATCAATCGGTGATGGAAGGGATTCTCGAACGACAGATCGGCGTCGCGAAATACTTCAGCTACATCGTCATCAAAACACCGTTCCAGAAGCTGCACTATCCGTTGACGAAGTTGTTTGGCGACGAGCCTCAATGACGCGCGCCGCGTAGGCGTCGCCATGCGAGTGCGATGCCGGTGAGCACGAACAACAAAGCGAACGTCGTCGCGACGACTAACAACACATGCCACAGCGAGCCAGCACGGTTCAGTAGTGGAAAGTCGAGCGTGTGCATCCCATCGACGAGCCATCGGTAGCGGCGCCGGCTCGCGTCCATCAACGAGATCACCTCGCCACTCGCTGCATCGATATGCAGCCATGTGTGGTCGGGGTCGGCAAACTCGAGCCGACGGACCGTCGTGGCGAACGGAGCGCCGCGCCGCGCGTAGGCATCGTCGGGCCCGGGTACGGTGATGGTTCGTACGCGTAGCGGCGCGAATGCACGCTCCGCTGCGGAACGTAACGTCGGCTCGTCGAGCAGCGGCGCTACGGCGAGCGCATTCCCTTCGCCCAGCACGTAGTAACGCGCCTCGCGGTGCGTGCGAACCGTCAGCCGCGGCATGCTGGAGATGGTTGTCCATTCGAGCTCAATCGCGTCGCGCATCGCGCCCGGGATATACGCGCGGAACGCCTCCGCGGCATCCCACAGCGTCCCGCCACGCAGCGCTGCGCGTTCAGCCACTGTGGGTTGCGCACCGTTGAAGAAAGTACCGCGATCGAGCGACAGCCACCCACTCGCCAACCACCACAGAATGATTAGCCCTGCGGCAAGACCTAACAAGTGGTGATAGCGACGCAGGCCACGGTATGGCGACAACTTTTGACGGGCACGCTGGTAGCTGAGCCAAGCACTGCGAATACCAACGAACAAGCCCGCAAAGACCAACACGAGCGCAATGCTCGCCAGAGCTCGAATGACGAAGTGCCAAGTTTCGAAATGGGCGCGCAGTGTGCCGAGGTTGATCCAATGCAAAAGCGCGCCGACATAGTTCCAACCGCGCTGCCGCACCGTCGTTCGCTGCACGATCTCACCCGTCGCCGCAGCCACATAGAGCTGCGTGCCCGCAGCATCGGCGAAATGCACACGGAACATCGGACGATACGGCAGGTATTTGTCATGCACCGTCCAGCGATCGAACGGAATCGGGCCCGTCACGCTGGCAGCCGCCGTCCCGTGAAATTGCTCGGCAATCTGCACCGCCGCTTTTGAATCGATCGCGGCCAAGCGCGCGCCAGTCGACGCGTCGAACGCGAGCGCGAGACCGTCACTGGGTGTCGCGACCCAACGCGCCACGCCGGCGACACTTGTTAGTCGCAAGCGCTCAATCGGCGCCGTACGGTCCGTCGCCGGCAGGGTCACGACTGCGACGGGCGCAAACACTTGCGTCGCCGCGCGTCGCTCCGCGGCTGACAACGCGGGAAACGGCACGAAGCTCTGCACGATGCCGCTCACCAACCAGACGCAGAGCAACCAGCCGATCGTGATGCCCAGCCATCGGTGCAGCGTTGTCATGGACCTCCCTCGGTACGTTGCGGCGCCACCACAACGCTAGGATCGCTGACATGGGACTTCATGCCGAACAGGGCCGTCGCAACGGTGTGTCCATGTGGAATTAAGCCTTGCAATCGGTATTCTTCACCACGCCGATTGGTACAATGTAACGTGGTGCATTAGAAGTTGGGATCTACAACCCACAGGAGCTGCCCGTGTCGACCGAAAACAACATTAAAAGAGTTCTGTTCACCGTCACCGCATGCCTCTCTGGCGCCGCGCTCGCGCAGGCACCCGAGTCGACGAAGGATAATCTCGAAGAAGTCGTCGTCACAGCGGTGAAGCAGCCGTTCCGTGGCGATGTGCCGATTGAGGATCTGCCACAGAGTGTGCAGGTGCTCGACACTGCGTTGCTGCAAAACGTGGGCGTCACCAAGCTCGACGATGTGCTTGATCTCGCAAGCGGTATCGCGCGCCAGAATACCTTCGGCGGCCTCTGGGATAGTTTCGCGATTCGCGGCTTTGCGGGTGACGAGAACACGCCGAGTGGTTATCTCGTCAATGGTTTCAACAATGGCCGCGGCTTCAGCGGCCGACGCGATGCCTCGAACATCGAACGCATCGAAGTCCTGAAGGGTCCGGGCTCCGCGCTGTACGGCCGCGCCGAGCCGGGCGGCACGATCAATATCATTACTCGCAAGCCGGAGTTCGATCGTAAGGGCAGCGTGGAATTGGCCGCCGGTCGATTCAGCACCAAGCGCATCGCGGGCGACTACACGGGCCCGATCACCGATTCGATCGCGTTTCGCATCAATGGCGCGTACGAAGATGCAGATAGCTTCCGCGACTTCATCACGTTCGAGAAGCTGTCCATCACGCCGTCGTTCTTGTTCCGCATCGGCGAGAACACGACCATCAGCTACGAATATGAAAATGTGAAGCAAGAAGCGCCGTTCGACCGCGGCGTCGTGGCGCCGGGTGGTGTCGTGGGTGCGGTGCCGATCTCGCGCTTTTTGGGCGAACCCGGTGATGGCGTCACGACGGTGAAGGCGCAAGGACATCAGCTCGTGTTTCAGCACGAATTCGCGGGCGATTGGACTGTGCTCGGCGGTCTCGGGCTGCGCAAGTCGTCGTTCGAAGGCTTCTCGAGCGATCCAGAACTCGTTGCCGGCCGCCAGCCGTTTTATGCGACCGGCACGACGTTATCGCGGCAGCGCCGCTTCCGCGATTACGACACAGACGATGTCACGAGCCGTCTGGAGCTGTCGGGCAGCCATGAGTTTGGCTCGATGACCAATCACTTCTTGATGGGCGTCGACTACTACGATTACGAGGTCGATCAAATCCAGACGCGCTTCCGCCCGACACTCGCGAATCCGTATTCGATCAACGTCTTCAATCCGGTGTATGGCCAAACACGTACGCCAGGTGCTTTCGTCAACTCGCTCGAAGAGCAGAATGCCATCGGTGTCTATATCCAGGACCAGATCGACCTAACAGATCGCTGGAAGGTGTTAGTAGGCCTGCGCTTCGACGACTACGAGCAAAAGATCACCAACCGCGCGACGAACGCCGTGACGGAGCAGTCCGATACGGCCACCAGCCCACGTTTCGGTCTCGTCTACGACGCCACCGACAATGCGACGGTGTATCTCAGCTATTCGAAAGGGTTCCGACCGAACGGCGGCTTCGACTTCACGGGCACACCATTCGAGCCCGAGATCAGCAAGTCGTATGAAATCGGCACCAAGCTAACGACAGACGACAAGCGCATTTCGGCGACGATCGCCGTCTACAAAGCGGAGAAGTCGAACATTCTCACGGCCGACCCGATCAATGCGGGCTTCTCGCTCGCGGCAGGTGAGGCTGAGAGCAAGGGCGTTGAAGTCGACGTGAACGGCAAGCTCACCGACTCGTTGTCGCTCAACTTCTCGTACGCACACACGGATGCTGCGGTGACGAAGTCGGCACTCGATCCGAACTTCGGCCTCGCTCTGCCGCCGGGTAGCCGTCTGATCAACATTCCCAAGAACCAAGCCAACGTTGTGCTCATCAACGAGTGGAACATCGGCACCAGCCGCATCTCCGGCGGTGTGGGCGCCACGTACGTGGCCGATCGCTTGGGTGAGACCGGCGTGCCAAGCTTCGTGCTGCCGAGCTACACGCTTGTTAGCCTGATGGGTTCATGGTCGCCAAACGAGCGCATCAAAATCAGTGCCGACATCGACAACTTGTTCGATGAAGAGTACTACGCAAGCTCGTATGCGCGGCTGTGGATCGCGCCGGGTTCGCCGCGTACATATATGGTGCGCGCACTGTTCAGTTTCTAGTTGTTTGTCTCGATGGCCCGGCCACGCGGTCGCTCCGCGTGGCCGGCGTCACGAGGTGGTAGCGTTCTCGAGTCCGCGCAGCGCTCGTCCCACGCCTCCCAGTTTCCACTCCTTCAGCACGCGACGCAGCCGCTTGTCGGATTCCGCGGCGAAGGCCACTTCGCGCTCCGGCTCCCATTCCTTTACTGGAAGCGCATGGTCGTGCTGCTCGTGCGGCCGCCCCTCGCTACAGGCTTTGCACAGATAGCGCACGCTCTGCTGCCAATCTTCAAACGGCAAACCGACTCGATCGGCTAACGACTCAAGCGCAAGCACGTCATCGGCTTCGGGCGCCACGATCGAGGCCACGAATGTGTGGTACGTCGAGCGTTCAAACAGCTCGAGGGCGTTGAAGACCGGGCGCTCTTGGCCATTCGCGTTTTTTCGGTAGCCCATCGGCGCGCCGTCGTGCAGCACGATGTCACCGAAGCGGTACCCCGTCCCGATCGTCGGAATGTTGTAGATACGGCCGCGCACGGGACATACACGCCGCACCCAAACAACCTCGACCGTTGCGCCCGCTGGCCCATCTGCGTTGAGACGCACGCAAGCCTGGCCGAAGTCGCCGTCAATCGGACCACTACCCGGCTTCTCGAGTACGCCGATCCTGCGCCAAGCGGCGCGCACCAGGGTCCACTTGCGCAGCGCCGTGGCGGCGATTGCGAGATTCCAGTTAGCCGGCTCGCTGGTCGGATCCAATTGCACGGCAGCGCGGTTGTAGCGGAGCGACTCGCGCCACTTGCGCCGGTACTTGTAAATGAGCCCGACGTTGTAATGCGTATCGGAGCGCGCGAAGTCGAATGTTAGGGCCTGCTTGTAGAGTGAAAGCGCTTCCTCTTTACGGCCTTTATCGGACAGCTTGCCAGCCCGCCGATGGAGGCGGCGGGCCATCACAGCGTTCGAAACCTTGCGCTTAGCCAATCTTGGACCCTTCTCGGCGCAACCTGTGCACTCGGCGGTGAGACTAGCCGACCCGATACGACAGGTCACTATGGCATGGCCAAAAGCGGGGAGTCAGAGATCATGTATGTCGCATCGCGCGAAGCGGGAGTGCCTCGAGCGCCCGTACATCCCGGCATTACAGTCCAGCGGCTGCGGAATGACGACGAGCGAGCCAAGATTTTCGAGCTGCGCTACGCCGTCTACGTTGAGGAACAAGGCAAGTCTTACAGCAGCGCGGACACGACGCAACGCAGATTCACCGACGAACTTGACGAAGCACCTAACGTCGAGGTTCTCGCCGCCCTCGATTGCAATACCGTGGTCGGTACAGTCCGCTGGAATTCCTTGGCTGACGATGTAGCGTTCGCTCGATATCGCGACGATCTCGAGCTCGCCCGCTTCAGTACGATCCCGCGCGCGCGGCTCGGTGTGTGCTCGCGGCTTGCCGTGCACAGCGAGTACCGCAATGCCACCGTCCGCGCCGCGCTGTTCGATGCGATCTACGACATCGGTCTGCGGCGGCGCAGCGACCTCTGCTTTGCCACGTGCGCACCGCGATTGCTCCGATTATTCCGCGCGTATGGCTTCCGCCGATATACCGAGCCTCTCTGGGATCCGACGGTGGGCAAGCTCGAGCGGATGGTGCTGCACCTGCAGGATTTGCCCTACTTACAACAAATCGGCTCGCCGTTCACCGAACGGCTGTTGCAGTTCCTCGCGGAGCATCGTCATGCAAGCGCCTAACTTATCGCGTATCGATCGCCTCGAACTTGAGGTCGGGCGGCAGATAGCTCAGTTCGAGCAGGCTGCCCTGCTGCGCCGAGTTCGTGATGGGACCGTGGTACTCGCTCACTACCACGCTATCCTAACAACCGTATTCCACCAAACTCGCGAAGGCCCATATACTTTCGCACTCGCAGCTGCACACTGCCCTTGGCGCCACACACAGGCGAAAGAGTACTTGTTGCAGCATGCGGAAGAAGAGCGGACACATTGGCGCTGGGTACTGGATGATCTGGCGGCTACGCAGCACCCCCCGATCGATGTCACCTCACTCGCGCCGCACCCGACAACCCAACGATACCTCGACTTCTTGCGTGACATCTCCCAGCACACGCCGCTCGCCCGCTTGGCCGCAGCGGCAGTCTTGGAAGGCATCGGTGCTGCGTTTGGCGGGCGGTATGGGAGGCAGTTGCTCACGCTGCTCGGGCTCAAGCCCACACAAGCCACGTTCTTTACGAGTCACGGCGAGACCGACCAAGTACACATCCAAGAGCTGTGGCAGGTGTTGCGCAGCTGCGAACTCGAGACTTCCGAATGGCTCGAGCTCGAAGCAGCGGCGCGTCTCGCAGGTGGCTACTACCGAGCGATGTACGACCACGAGGCCTTCATATGAAGGTGGTGTTGTTGAGCGCACTCGCAGTATCACTTGCGGTCTACGCGTGGGCGATTCGCCGGGTGTTCGCCCAGACTGCGCAGATCGCGCTTGGCATGCGCGCATTACAGCTGCTCGGCGCCGTGTTTGGCGTCGCCACTATGATTGTGTTCGTAGCGATCGACTCTGTCTCAATGATGCAAGGAAGTGTCGCACTCGCCGTCTACGCCTTGGCTTTGTGGATCTTCTCGGCGGCTAGACATGCAATCGCAGAACACCGTCTAACGTTGGCTTTCTCCGACGATGTGCCACAACAACTAGTGCAGCACGGAATCTATAGGCTCGTTAGGCACCCGTTCTACCTAGCCTACAGCTTGACGTGGATAGCGGGTGTCGTCGCGGTGCCACATCCGATCACGGCGAGCGCATGCCTCGTCATGCTGCCAATCTATTGGACTGCAGCGCGCTTCGAAGAGCAAAAATTCCTGCGCTCGGACTTAGCAGCGCATTACAGCGACTATGCGCGGCGCACCGGGATGTTATGGCCTGCTGTAACGCTGTGGCTTCGCCGAAACTGACTACTGCTGTATCACGGCAAAAGGATATTCGGCAGTCGTACCGTCGCTAACTCGGCGTACTACTAACACGTAACGCGTACCGGATTGCAACGTACTGCTGGGAATGGCAACGCTCACCGCGGGGTCGAGCGTAGGATCGAACGCAACGTGTGAAATGGAGTGCACGTTGCCGCCGCGTTCGTCGCGAATCGCGATATCGTATTGGCCTGCCATGTCGCTCGCGATGATGGCGCGCAAGATGACGGCCGATTCATCGCGCGGCAAGGTCAACGTGGCGTCGCTACTCGCTCGCACGGCGTCCAGTGTGAGAAACACGGCGGGTCGAGCCTGCGGCGTAGCGATCATTGTGGGGCGAGCAAGCCAGTAGCCCGCTAGGCCGCCTAGCGTGGCCAGAACCACTGATGCGGCGATGGCCCACGTTGGCGCTAACTGCCAAGCAACACGCCCCGCCTTCGCGGGCACAATACCTGCGGCTTTGAAGCCCACATGCAGCCGATCATCGGCGGCGACGTCGCGCTGGCACTCGCGACAAGACAGCAGGTGCTCCTCGAACGCGTCGAGTTCTGCGCCCGACAGCCGGCCTGCGCTGAAGCGCCGCGCAAAATCCTGAGCTACTGCGGTTGCGTGATCCATCCTCGCCCTTAGTGTCCTGAACTCAATTGTGTGCCACTCCTCTGAACTGTCGCCGGAGCGTCGAAGGTCTCGCTGCTCGAGTTTAGCGACAGCAAGACCGGCAGCAGCCACGGCCCTAGGGGCCACAGGAACTCGATCGCCCCGCGGCCCAAGCGAGTTTCGACAATCTGTCGAAATCGCTCACGCGCGCGGTGCATCACGCGTTCGTAATGCTGCGGAGTCAAATCGAGTTCGCGGCAAATGTCGGCCTTGTCTTGCTCGTACAGATACGCGCGCGTCAATAACTCGCGATCGCGCTCCACTGACAATTCGGCGAGCAGCGCCTTTACTGCTCGTGACGAAGACTCGCGAATCGTACGCGCCTCGATCGACAAGCGATCGTCAGCTGTCGTATCGCCGATCTCAGAATCATTGTCCGTCTTGCGGCGCGAATCTTTGCGCCGCACATTCCGCATCAGGTTGTTAGCTGTCGCATAGACGAAGCCCGCGAGGTTAGTGGGATCATCTAAATCCTTGGCACGCAGCACTTGCAGCACCGTCGCCAGAGTATCCTGCGCGAGGTCTTCCGCGAGTGCGTGGTCGCGCAAACGCCCGTGCAGAATACGCACCAGCACGGCTCGGTAGCGCTTGACGAACGCCGATTCCGCCAGCGCATCTTGCGCACGAATGCGTGAGCAAATCGCTTGGTCGTCTAGGGAGACGTCGCCTGCTTGAGTCGTCGGACCTACATCCATGCGGTTGGCTTGAGCACTTATGGCTTGGGGCCATGAATGAGGCCATTGTGAGTCAGCGACCTCAACGCGATATCGTCAGGTCGACCCGATTGAAGCACCGGTAGCAACTCCAAACCCGTCACGATGGTGACCATCTCTTGTCGTTTGTCGGGGTCGTTACAGTCAACCGGCAGCGTGATGAACAGGTGACTGTGCGCGGTCGGCTCCGCTTGATCTTGGTGTGAATGCGGCGCAAGACGCATCACGGCCCAATAAACGCGGTGTGGCGTGGGAGTGATGCTCAGATTTCGGATCACGAGCCGCAGAATCTCTGTGTCATCGAATCCGCTACCGGCACTATCACCCACGCTCACCTTGCAATTCGCTGGCCGCACGATATCTCGCAAATAGAGCGGTTGGAACATCAACGCTCCGTAAGCGTGATCGTAGTCGGTGGCCTTGCCGGGCTCCGTCACCTCATGCTGCTTGATCTCAACGCCAAAGGCGGTCTCGCCGAAGGGCTTTAGAACGGTTCCTTTGGGCAGTTGGCGCGGGTTGTTATACCCGCTGCCATTTGCCGCGACGCGCCATTCGAAGATATCGCTGCTCGTGATGGTGGATGCTTGCTGGCCTCCTGTCGTCGCGCAACCAGACACGGCCAGCAAGAAGGGCGCACTCCAAATCAACGTCGCTCGCATGATCCGCTCCATCGCTATTCGTTCGCTGTGACTCAGTACATCGATTTCGTCGTCAGGACGAAGCCACTCCAAAAGTACGGGTGAGGCCGCGTTACCTTCAGAGCAAGCTGCGCATCGCGCAATGCCGCCGCCGGATCGCCGGATCGGCTCAACGCACGGTAGAAAGCCGTCATCAACTCTGCTGTCGCCTCGTCCGACACCCGCCACAAACTTCCGACCGCGCGATCCGCACCGGCCGTCAGAAATGCGTAGCTCAGCCCCTGAAGTCCTTCGCCATTCAAGTGCCGCCCGAACTGCGTTTCGCAGCCTGACAAGACTACCAACTCTGCGTCAATCCCCAGGCTACGAATTTCACCGGCAAAAAGCTTTCCCGAAGTATCCGGTAGGTTTGATTGTGCCAAGGGTGTTAGCTCCAGGGCTGACAACTCGGGAATGGTCGCATTCGCCACGCCATGGGACGCTATGTGAATCCACCCTATTCGCTCACTGAGCGCCTCACGTACCGCAGGGACGGTAGCCACGGAATTGAGTAGCGTACGGTGCGGTATCTTGGCCAAGGTCGCGCTGATGTCAGCTACTTCGCGTTGCGCACCCTTCAGGCTCCGATGGGTTCCGCGCGCGCCATCGCTCTGAATGAGCAGCGCGGACGTTGCGCGGCTGGGCGGCGAGTCGGTCATGAGAGAACGGAGGGAGCCTGCTACTGCCACGCTCACCACGTCCACCAATCGCGGCGGGGCACCGGGTTCGCTGCCGGGTAGCCGCAAAGCAGCGAGCGGAACGTAATGCAATGAGCCGTCCAGGCAAAGCAAGATTCGACTTGGGCGACGTGCATCGAATGCGTCCTCAAGCAACCATTGCCCGAGCTGCCGCGTAAGCGCACCTTCACTCGCGAGGGGTTCCGCCTGAGCGGCGAAGCGATGCAGCCGTGTTACGAGCGGTGCGATCACCGAGTCGCCAGGAATCTGCCGAGAGCGCAGTGAGTCACGCGTGATTGTCCAAACGAATCCTCGCTCCGGCTCAAGGCTAACGAAGACGAGCGTCGTGTCGCGCGGAATCATGCGCTGCAATGCTGTGGCGGAACTCCACGCAGGCATCGCTTCCGTACGCCGCGACGCCTTAACATCTGCGGCGAGCGCCAACTTCAATCGCAGCGCACGAATTTGTGCTTCTAGATCGGCGATCAAACTGGCGTTCGACGAGCGCGCTGCGCGCAACTCCTCGAGTCGCAGCAAGCGCGAGTCAAGGTCGGTGTAGATCGTCGCCGCAGCATCCCCCTGATGCGTAAGCATGCGCGCGCGGGGCCGGTCTGCGGCTAACAAGGCGCTCCACTCATCACGCGGGCCCAGCAGCAACGCCGCGACTCGCGTGTCGTACACCGCGCGCCGAGCTGCGGCGTACTCCGCCCGGATACTGGGTGCCGCAACCGCGTCACGCGTTCGCTCCATCACGTTGATCGCCGCATCAGCCATCTCCGCAGCCGCCAGATATTTTTTTGCCAACAGCAATGACTGGGCGAGTTCGCTTAGTACGAGCGTCTGCAACGAACCGACCGAATGCTGCTCGAGGTCCGCACGCAGCGCCATCAAGGGATCGATGCTGCCAGCCGTGTCGCGCAGTGCACGTGCGGCGCGCGCCTGCTCCGTTGCCAGTGCTGCACGAGTCGTGAGTGGCGCGCGAGCGGCGAGCGACATTACTGTGCGGATCGTCGTCAGCGCCTCTCGAGGTTGGCCCGACGCGTTCGCGAGTCGTGCCATCGCGAGCGCACGATCGATCCGTTCGCCGTCAGTCAATTGCAGGCCCCAGGCCTTTTCGAAGGCGGTGCGCGCGTCCGCGAGCGCATCGCGCTGTAGGTAGGCCGTGCCCAATGCCTCGTACAGGGCTCGGGCGGTCGGTCCGTCCGTGGCCAATTCCCTGAGAGCAAGCGCCGCGGTCAGGTGCGAGATTGCCGAATCGGTGTCGCCTAACGAGAGATAGGCGAGTGCAATGCCGTGCTCGCTCGTTGCGACGCCTTCGACAGTGTTGCTTCGTGCATGCATCTCTCTTGCAACTCGATACTCGGTAAGCGCTCGATCGTACAAGCCGAGTGTCGCCGCAAAGCGTGCGATATTGGCCGTGACATCGGCGTATCGACCCGGATCGTTTTGTGCGGAGATCTGCCGGCGAAACTCCTGGAAGCGCTCAAGCGCTTGCGCGTACTCACCGCGCTCACCGCGAATGTAGGCCACGTTGTGGCCGGCCAGCGTCATCACGGCCGGGACGTTATGCCGTTTGGCGACGCGCAAGGCGGAATCGAGCCAGTGAGTTGCCGCGACATAGTCGCCCCACGAATAGTGCGCGAGCCCAAACTCGTTCAATGCATACGCAGCCTCAATCTGCAAGCCCTTCTCTCGTATGTGCTTGAAGGCACGCGTAAACCACTGGCTCGCGAGGAGTCGGCGATCTTGCACCGAACGCACAGTGTTGTTAGCCGCACCGACGGCCGCAACACGCGCAGCGACAGCCCGGAGTTGGTCTGCGCCGGTAGCTGGCAGCGACTCGTATGCGCGAGACGCTGCGTCGAAGGCCTGCGGATACTGCTCCAGCCTCGTCAACCGCACGAGCGCAGCCCCCACATCGGCACGCGCTGCACGGTGTGGATCGCCTGCCGCCCGCCAAGCCGCGGCAGCACGTGCATACGATGCCGCGGCTTGCTGGCTCGCGACGGCACCTGTCTTTCTTGCCTCCGCGAGAGCACCTGCGGCAGCCAATTCCCAGGACCTAGCCTCCGTTGCTGCGCGCGAGATTGACGCCTCGCCAACCGACGTCACACGTACGACGCAGGTGTCGGCTGTACTTTGCAGACTGAGTGGCTGTGCGCTCACGATCGGCGGGCGACCACGATCGAGTGACAACACCAGCGCAGCCTCACCTCCAAGTTCGCGCAGCACGACGTAATCCGTCGTCGCCGCGGGTGTCGCAACCGTCACCACACAATCGGTCGATCGTGCGACCACTTCGATCGCTTGCGCCTGCGCCGTCGACGCCATGCCAACAAGGCCTACGGTCGCCATTAGCCCGGTGACCAGGCGGCGGCAAAGGCGAGATTGGGTAGTTGCTAGCCGGAATCGAACACTCAAGCGTGCGTCGCCTATTGGGCAGATGATTCTGATGTTAGCCTTGCTCACGTGACAATGCTGGGGTCACGATGGCGGCGCAAGGCTGCGGGGGTGCGAAATGGAACAGTGGCTGTCAGAGGTGCGGGCACAAGAACTCGTGGCGGAGCTGGAGGCTGCCTCTGGCGGACGCATCAAGCTCTCTACTGAGGCGCGCGCCTACCTGCTTGAGGAGTTTGCGGGCCGACTCGCGCACTCACCGCAACCAGAGGCCTTGTACAGTCGCTGGATGAAGAACGCGCCGAAATACATCGGCGATGTCATCAAGCGTCGCGGCTTGCATGATGTCACGCTCGAACCGGAAGATCTGCGCACGCAATTCCTATCTTGTAGCGAGCTGTGTCCGGGACCGGAGAAGCCATTGAAGCGCAGCCAGAGCGGCAGCGGGAGTGCCATGAGTGGCTGACAACGCAGACAAGAGCAAGCTCCCCAGCACTTGGACGTGGTACGGCGAGGCCATCAAGTGGTTCATCACCATTGCGGCCGGCCTGCTCGCATTCGGCTTTGACTACGCCAACGACGGCAAGCTGATCGGCTGGACTTGGTGGGTCAGTGCGATTGGCGCAGTGGCACTGGGCGTGAGTGCGGTGGTTGGCCTGTTCGCCTACCTACAGCTGTTAGGCGCCGCCAATCTGCTGGAAATCGATAAGCCAAGCGCGGAGCAGATCGGACGTCGCGACAAACATCATGGGCGCTTCACTTTGTTCTATCAGATCTCGGTCGGCAGTCTCGGCGTTGGCATTGCCACCTCCGCTATTGCCTGGCTCGCAGCGGCACGGCCACAGCCCGCAGACCCGAAGCCCACGCCCTACACGATTGAGTCAATCGGAACAGAGCAGAATCCAACCCTGATTCGACGCGCCGGAACTCGCGTTGAAGTCCTCACGATCGACGCCGCGGGTAAGCTGGTGTGGCGCGAAGTCAGCGCACCCACCACGACTCAACAATAATCGCTCTACGCTGATTTCGCGTCTCGTTGTCATCGCTCCGGCGCGCGAGCCGTTAGGAGTCCTAGTGGGACACGCTTCGTGACCCACACTGATTTGGAGGACTCGTTCATGTCTCATTCAAGAAAGTTTCTCGGTGCAGGCAGCCTCGCAGCGCTTGCCGCGATCGCCAGCTTCGGTCTCGTGAGCATGCCAGCGGAAGCGCATGGACCGGTTGTACGCGTCGCGGTCGTGAGCCCGGTGAGAGTCGTTGCCGTTCGACCGGTGGTCTACGCAGTGCGTCCAGACATCACCCGTCATGAAGCCGCACGCCTGCGCTATCAGCACCATGAGCTGCAGCAAGCGAAACGGATTGCGGCGGCAGATGGCGTAATCACGCGGCGTGAAGATGCGTGGCTCGACCACGAAGCACATCAGCTCCGACGGATGTACTACGTCGCCAAGACGAACTAACGACAGGGAGTTGCGGCGTCGGCGAACTTCGCTGGCGCCGCATTCTCTAGGCTGACCGCGTCTGACCTTGCAGGAATGCGCGTGCCCAAGCGAGGTCCCACGCAGCGCTACCAACCGATTTCACGATTGCGGGGCGCCCGCGTTCAATATGCCAAGCTTCATGAGAATCGAGTGCTTCGAGCGTTGCCAGGTCGATACCGGCCAACAAGTACTCGCCCGCTTCGTGTCGCGCGCCCTGCAGACTATCGGCATAGCAGCGACTCCGTACTACTAACGACTGAGGTAACTCGGATGCGTCGGCTCGATAGTTGCCGACCGCCACGACCACAGCATCGTCCCGAACACGATCCGGGATCACGGGTACGCGGCTTGTGGTTGCCGTGATAATGAGATCGGCTGTCGCGACGGCGCTCTCCAACGAAGTTGCCGCTTGCGCATCCATGCCTTGACGACGCGCATGGTGCAGTAACGCGTCGACGGCCGCATTTTGGCGCGCGGTGACAAATAGCTTGGTCGCTGGCGCGAGCTGCGCCAACATATCAACATGCGCACGCGCTTGCCGCCCAGCGCCGACGATGAGCACTCGCTCGCCGATCGGGCGCCGCAGTCGCTTGAGGCAGGCAAAACTCACGGCGGCGGTGCGCTCTGCCGTCGTCACCGCTGCATCGAACTCGCCGACGTGAGCCCCATCTGCGCGCACCACAAACAACTTGGACAGTGAGGTCACGGCTGGCGCGGCACCGATCGTCAGCAACTTGGCGACACTGAGGTCGTCGCTCGTCGCAAGCATGACGAACAGGTCTACGCCAACGCCCAACGGCTGAATCTGCCGCGGCGGCAAGCGAACGCGCTCCTGCATGACATCGCGTGCCGCTACCTCGATCGCGTCGAGCAGCTCGGCCGCGCCGGGACGCCGCGAGTGCGCGCCAAGATCACTCAACGACGGCGCTCACGACATCGTGCAGCTCGGTCCAGGAGTGAGGGCCGCGATCTTGCACTAACAATTGCATATCACGGGCATCGAAAGGCGTCATATAGTCGACTGCCGCGTTGCTCATGATGGTGAGCAGCGGACGCCAGTGCCCTCCTCCTGATGGTGGTAGCTGCTCGGCGTCCACCTGCAGGGCGCCAAGCAGGCGACCCACTTGCAGCCAGCCATCCGGCAGATCCGGCGCGTCCAAGCCATCGCGATAGGAGGCACGTCCGGCAGCGATAAGCGCGAATAAGCTATCTAACAAGTCGGCGTCGAGCGGCTGCCGTTGAGTGACGCGTGCAATGGCTGTAAGCAGCTCACCCTCGTTCGTAGTTTGGACAGACAAGTCGAAGCCGAGCGAGCAACTGAAAGGGGTTGCTTCGCTGAGTTCGAAAAAGCCGAGCTCCGCTGCGCATGGTAGACCCTCCGGCCGAGGGACACGCACGAGCTCAGCGACTTCCGCAGCACTGTAGAGAACCCGATAGCCCTCGCGCGTTGATCGACTAGGCCCCAACTCGAACACATAGAGTTGCCCTTTGCGCGGCAGTGGATTGCCCGGAAACTCGGGGACGTCCGCCAGCGCGATTTGCAGCAGAAATCCTGCATAGCCCGGCTCCCGCTTGGCGTCGTTGATCACGAAGCCGTCCGCCAGAATGGGCCAATCCCAGCCACGCGGCAGATCAGGCACGCCACCAATACGACTCGCGCCGAGAGGCAGTGCATCTGTGCGCACGTCACCCGGCACGACATCGGGATCGCGAGTGAACGTGACGCACGGCTGTACTAGCGGCGCAAGCAGCGGCCGCGCCGCTTCGAGTCCAAAGCGGTGAGTGAGCATGTCGAAGCGACTTCGACTTTCAGCATTCAATGAGTCGAGTGCATTGGGCATAGCAATAGTTCGCTCGAACCGATGCACGCTATGATGCCACCGTGACGCGCGGTCGTCAGACCTCGTACCGGAGTCGTAGCAATCATGCCAGTCAGCAAGACATTTCCAGATCGCCGGGCACGCTGCCATTGGTGCGCTGCTGCGCCGGAGTTCCTCAGCTACCACGACACCGAATGGGGCTTCCCCGTCGCCGACGATCAGCGGCTGTTCGAGAAGCTCAGCCTGGAGGGATTCCAGTCCGGGCTCAGTTGGCGCACGATTCTCGTCAAGCGCGAGAATTTTCGCGCCGGCTTCGCGCAATTCAATTTGCAGGCGGTCGCCCGATTTGGCAAACGCGATGTAACCCGCCTACTCGCAGACGACGGCATCGTTCGTCATCGGGGCAAGATCGAAGCAGTCATCAACAATGCACAACGAGCGTTGGAGCTAGTCGATCAGGAAGGCTCGCTCGCCGCATACTTCTGGCGTCACGAGCCCGATGCCAAGAAGCTCGGCAAGCCGCAAACGCAGTCAAGCTCCAGCACATCCATCCTATTGTCGAAAGATCTGAAGAAGCGTGGCTGGAAATTCGTTGGCCCCACGACGGTCTACTCGTTCATGCAAGCGATGGGCTTGATCAACGATCATGCCGAGGGGTGCGTGGTTCGCGCGCAAGTAGCGCGCGCACGCAAAGCATTTCGCCGGCCCTAGGGCGGCGCGGTTGTTAGGCGGAGAGCTTCTCCGCAATTTCGCGAGCCGCGCGCTCGCCCGATTCCATGGCTGCTTCCATGCCCACTTCGAGTTGGCGTAGATGCTCGCCGGCGAAATGCAGATTGCGATGGGGTTTGCCCATGTTGCGAACCCACGCGAGCGCCCGGCCGGGCACCATCTGGAAACTGCAACCGCGACTGAAAGGCGCTTGCTGCCACGAATGCGCGCCCACGAACTCGAGTAGGCCTCGAGTCGAGGGACGAATGCGTTCGATCTCCGCAATCGCGAAGCGGCCACGCTCTTCGATCGGCATAGCATCGACACGGACTGACTTCTGACTGAACGCGAGCACACTGATGAGTTCACGGTGCCCATCGGATTCGATCTGCTGGCGAATCAGATTGAACGCGCCGTCGGTCCACATCGAGGCTTCGATCCCATCTTTCTCCCAGTAACGATCGCGCGCCCGCAACCAGATCTGACTCTGGTTGCCATAAGGCATGCGTGCAACTGCGTCTGCTTGGTCGCCTTGCAGCGCAGGTGTAATGGCGATCTCGCGTAGCACGCTGAACGGCACGGCTGCTATTGCGAAGCGCGCACGAACACGCGAGCCATCGGCACAGCGCAGCGTGCAGCGATTGCGCTGCAGGTCGATCGACTTCACGCGCTTGCCGAACTGTACACGCTCACCGAGCGCGGCGGTCATTGCGTCGGTGAGTCGCGATGTTCCACCGACGACATGCTGCGACATCACTGCAGCCCGCTCGTACATGTCTTTCCCTTTGAGGAGCGCGGGATCGGTATGCGTAATCGAAAACTTGCCGCGGGTTGCCTCTTGCATCATCCGTAGCAACGACAACTGCTCGAGCGGTCGTCCTTGCGACTGCGTGATGATGCGACGGGCATCCTCCGAAGCGCCTTGCTTCGTGAGCCAGTCGGCGACTGAGATGTCATACGGCGCGGCTGCATCGCTCAGCCAGGCGTCTAACGACTCGAACGGCGAGCGTCCCTCGACGAAGAAACCGCCGAGTGCATGGGGCGGGATCTCTCGCTCTGCGCCCACGGTGCGATTCAAAGGCGATGCCGCCCAGTCACGCGCAGGGATCAAAGTATCGTTGACGACGAACGAATACGGCGCATTCATGTGCGCGCCCGGCCCGAGCGCGACACCCAGGCGCTTGGCCATATCGAGCACGCGGGCGTAGTCGTTACCAATCTGCGCGCCACCCAGATCGGGCGTGAGATGCCAGCGATCCATCGTGAGGCAGCGGCCCCCGGAGCGCGTGTCCGCCTCCAAAACGACGACGTTCGCGCCCATCTCCGTGAGAATCAGCGCTGCGTTGAGGCCCGCGAGCCCTCCGCCGACGATGGCGACGTCAACGGTGCGCGCGGCGGCCTTGACGCGACTCAGCGGCGTAGCGGTGGCGACCACGGCCGCAGCCGTCTGCAAGAATTCTCGTCTTGATGGTGTACGCATATCGCACGGATCATAGCGGAGCGATTTTGCGATCCGTGCCCACGTGATGGAATCTCCGACAGTCGGATAGCGCACGCATAGCCGGGCCCACGCAGCGCTCGTTATGATCAGATCGATGCAACGCTTTTATCGATATTCACGGGGCCGTGTTTCGTGGCTCTGGCTGCTGGTCGTTCCGCCACTGCTCGCGCTCGCCTTCGGTGCCTACGTGTGGGCGGCCCGAAATGGGCATCTCACGCCGTCTGAAGTGGACATGCTCACGCTTTACGCGTTGCCCGAATCGCAGTTCACGACGATTGCAGGCCAACAGATTCACTTTGTCGACGAAGGCGCGGGCCCGGTTGTCGTGCTGTTGCATGGATCGTTCGCCAGCTTGCGCCAGTGGGATGCCTGGGCTGCTGCATTGCGAGGTCAGTATCGCGTGATCCGCTACGACAGGCCCCCAATGGGGCTGTCGGGAACCACGGCCGTCACCGGCATCGATGCGGAGCGCGAGATTGCGGAGTTGAACGCGTTGCTGACGCAGCTGCGCGTCGAGAAGTTTTTTCTGGTGGCCACTTCGAGTGCTGGCGTCACCGGCGCCGCGTACGCCGCACAGTTTCCAGAACGCGTGCAGGGCTTGATCCTGGCGAATATTGCGACGGGTCCGTTCGCGCCCGATCCGAGTCATCAATCCGCGACGCTCAAGGCGCTCATCAAGATCGGCCCGTGGTTCCAAGGCTGGCGACCGACGCTCTTTTGGTCGGAGATCCTCGAAGCTAACTACTTCGATCCAGACAAGATGCCGCCGCGTCTAGCTCGCGAATGGACGGACTTGAACAATCGTGCTGCGCGCATGCCGCGTAGTCCGCCGTCACAAGCTGCGGCACCACCGAAAGGATCGCCCTTCGCACGTACGCCGGATGATCTGCGCGCGATTCGAGTGCCGACACTGTTACTCTGGTCGGAGAACGATCACGAGTTCCCGCCGAGCAAGACGGCGCAAGAGGGACTCCGCTTGTTAGGCACTCCCGACAAATCGCTCGACATCGTTCCGAAATGCGGACACCTGATGCCACTCGAGTGCGGCGCAGAAAGTGCCGCGCGTGCGGCCGCGTTCTTCGCCCGATTCTCTACTCCCATCACTGAGACGCTTCCATGAAACACTTGCTGCTGGCCACTTTTCTCTGCTTGGCTGGAACGACCACCGCGCTCGCGGCAGAGCCCGCAGCCGCCACACTGGTGCCAACGCCGGCGAGCACGGCCGCACCCGCAGCGTGGAAGTTCTACTCGGTGCGCGGCTCGGGCGACGTACCCCTCAATGTCGTCACGAGTGGTGATCCCGCGAAGCCCGCGATCGTCTTCGTGCACGGCATCGGTCAGAGCTATCTCAGTTGGGAGAATCAACTGCGCGCACCGCTCACGGACGAGTTCTTCGTCGTCGCCTACGACTTACGGGGGCACGGCAACTCCGGCAAGCCGTTCGCGGCTGAGGCCTACCAAAACTCGCAGCACTGGGCTGGCGATCTGCGTGCTGTCATCGAAGCGACGGGCGCCAAGAATCCAGTCGTGGTTGGCTGGTCGTATGGCACGCTCGTCGTAGGTGATTATCTGCGAGCCTACGGCACGGCTGGCTTGCGCGGCATCGTACTAACAGGCGCCTACGGCGGGCTAACACCTCCACCACCCCCACCCTCGGCTGAACTCCTTGCAACGATGGCACCGATGCGTGAGAAGTCGCTGTCGCCGCATTTGGAGGACACGATCGCCTACACCGAGTTGTTTGCGCGTTTCCTGACGGCGAAGCCGATGCCCGACGCGTATTACGCGCGCGCGGCCCGCATCTCATTGATGTTGCCGGGCTACGTATCGCGCTGGATGTGGCAGCGAAGTTTCGCAAACCAAGATCAGATCCCGAAGATCGATGTGCCGCTCTTGGTCATGGTTGGTGGTAAAGACAACAGCACACCTGAGAAAGATGCGCGCGAACTCGCAGCGAAAGTATCCGGCGCGCGCGTGAGCGTATACCCGGATAGCGGGCACTCGTTGTTCGCCGAGGATACCGAACGTTTCAACCAGGAACTTGCCACCTTTGCGCGCAGGCCATAGCCGATAGCTGCGGGAGTTTTCATCGTGCAATCACTCTTCTTTCGCGATGCACTCCTCGGGCGACGTGCGGCACTTCGAGCGCTCACCGGGATTGCGGCGGGCGCGGTCGGTGCAAACGTGGTTGCCGCGAACGCCAAACCGAAAGCGCTCCGGCGCCATCCCCCGCTCGATTTCGCCAACCCCGTCGACAATCTGTATGCGTTCGGCAAAATCTGGAGCTCACTGGGTGCGCCGATCATCGGCAGCTTTCACGGGCTCATGTACATGCGCATCCCGGGTAAGCGCTTGCTACCCGTGTTCAATTTCACCGGCACGGGCATGAGCCAAGCGCAGTTCGATCCGCAAGGCTTGCTGCGTATCAAGTCGCGCGAGGTGGGTCTGTTCACAGACATTCGCACCGGCGAGGTACTGGAGTACTGGGACAATCCGCTCACCGGCGAGCGTTGCGAGGTCTATCACTTCTATAACAATTTGATCGCGGGCACGCTGACGACCGAGATTCCCAAGTTCTTCGTCGGCAACGCCGCGGACGCACCGACTGTCATGAATGACGGCACGGTGTTCCCCGAACCCGATGGGCGCACGCCGTTCAAACTGCCGTTCACCCGAGTAGGTGAGGATTTGCTGCTCTCGTGGGACTACGCGCACGAGTACACGAACCCGGTCACGCCGGAAGGTTGGCCTAACTACTCGACCGGTGCCAAGATCACGCCGTCGGAGCATTTCATGATGTACGCCTCGCTGCCCGAGGTGGAGAATCGCGACCTACCGACTGCGCGCATGCGTGCTGGCTTCTCGCGCATGTCGGAGTGCTGGCCGTGGATGCGCATGGGCAAGCACGAGCACCGCAATCTCACGCTGTTCGGGCGGATGCATTCTCACAAAGGACTGCCTGGCACGGCCGAAGTACCGCCAAAGGTGCTCGCGTATATCGAGAAACACGCACCCGAGTACCTAACCTTGCCCACGGGTTGGGAGCCGCGTCGGCAAAACTCGCGGCTCGAAACCTGGGGTGCCTTCGCGCAAGACGTGCCGCCGGAAACGGCCGGCTACGCTTGGCAAGCGAAGCAGAAGCGGCCGGCCGGCTTTCGCGGGCCGCCGACCGGACTCGGGCGCAAGGGGTACGCAGAATGATGATCAATCGGATGCGCACACTACTTGTGGTCGCAGCACTAACAACCTTCGCGACGGCATGCACCACAACACCGCCGACGCCCAGCACTTTCGAGCTCGGCGATTTCTGCACCGAGGCGCAGCAGATCATTTCCGGGACCTCGTTGCGGTCGGAAAATGTCCTGCATCTCGAGAAACCCGCGTTCGCGAGCAGTAAGCCATCGGCACGCCCGCTGCGTACCGAGCAATTCATCGCGTACGAAGACGAAGCCCGGACGCAACCCAAGATCATCTCGTGCAAGATGAAAACGTCCGATCACCTCGCGACGGAATACGGACCAGAATCGACGCGCGGCGAAGGCCTGTGTGCCGATATCAATCGAGCAACAGTCGACCGGGTATTGAAATCAATGACTCGCGCGGAGCGGCGGCGTCTCCAATTCAACCGTGGCACCCAGATCGTTTACGACCCGGAAGAGCGCACGACCGACGGCTCCGTGTGGCTAGCACCATTTCCGCTCACGGCGGTCGACGCTGCCGGCACGTTGCACATCCGCACGCGATCGATGCGCAACGATTGGCTCGACCCGGCGCTCGCGCAAGCTCCCGCGCGCTTCAAAGGCACGCGCTACTGCCACTTGATCGCGCCGCAGTATCTGGCGCGCCTGCTGCGCGGCGACGTGCAGGCGGACGAGCTGCCTTCCAGCCGATAGATATCATCTATCGAATCGATCGTATCTATTGATTATGTCCCTCGCGGCCGCGGCTTAGCATCGGCGCGTCCAATCTTTTGCACGCCCTGAGGGAGGCAATTGCGATGAACACGAAGTTACTGACGATTTTGGCCGCTGCGGCGCTCACGCTAGCCGTGGGTCAAGCTACGACGGCACTCGCCGCCGATCCACGGCCTACTAACAACAAACATTGGTGGCCCGAGCAAATCGATCTCACGCCGCTCCGGCAACATCACCCGGCCTCGAACCCGCTCGGTGCGGACTTCGACTATGCCAAGGCGTTTGCGAGCTTGGATTTGAAGGCTGTAAAGGCCGACATCCGTACGATCCTGACGACGTCGCAGCCGTGGTGGCCTGCCGATTACGGGCACTACGGTCCGTTCTTCATTCGAATGGCATGGCACAGCGCCGGCACATATCGCGTGGCCGATGGTCGCGGCGGTGCGGCGGGTGGCCAGATGCGCTTCGAACCCCTCAATAGCTGGCCTGACAACGGCAACCTCGACAAGGCGCGCCGCTTGCTGTGGCCGGTGAAGCAAAAGTATGGCGTCAATCTGTCATGGGCCGACTTGATGGTGTTGGCCGGAAATGTCGCACTCGAAGACATGGGCTTTGAGACCTTCGGCTTCGCGGGAGGCCGAACCGACGACTGGGAAGCCGAGATGGTGAACTGGGGCACCGAGAAGAAGTGGCTCGCTGACGAGCGCTACAGTGGCGATCGACAACTCGCTAGGCCGCTCGCCGCCGTGCAGATGGGCCTGATCTACGTGAACCCCGAAGGTCCGAACGGCAAGCCTGATCCGCTACTCGCCGCGCGCGACATTCGTGAGACGTTCGGCCGCATGGCGATGAACGACGAGGAGACCGTCGCCCTGATCGCCGGTGGCCACACCTTCGGCAAGGCGCACGGTGCGCACGATCCGGCCAAGTGCACGGGCGCTGAACCCGCTGCCGAGGGCCTCGAGAAGCAAGGCTTCGGTTGGACTAACAAGTGTGGCACTGGCCATGGTGCTGACACAGTGACGAGCGGTCTCGAGGGTGCCTGGTCCGTCAACCCGATCGCGTGGACGACGCAGTACCTCGACAACCTGTTCGGCTTCGAATGGGTGCAAACACGCAGCCCAGCGGGTGCGATCCAGTGGATCCCGAAAGACGGTGCCGCTGCGAATCTCGTCCCGGACGCGCACGATCCTAACAAGCGCCATGCGCCGATCATGTTCACGACGGATCTGTCGCTGAAGTTCGATCCGAGCTACCGCAAGATTGCGTTGCGCTTCCGCAAGAATCCGGATGAGTTCCAAAAAGCGTTCGCGAAGGCGTGGTTCAAGCTCACGCACCGCGACATGGGCCCCCGTGCGCGCTATGTCGGCACCGACGTGCCGCAAGAAGTGTTGACCTGGCAGGACCCAGTTCCAGCGGTCGACCATCCGCTGATCGACGCGGCCGATGCAGCGGCACTGAAGGCTAAGATCCTCGCGTCCGGCATTCCGAGCAACGAGCTCATCCGTACGGCGTGGGCATCGGCAGCCTCGTTCCGCGGTTCCGACATGCGTGGTGGTGCGAACGGCGCACGCGTCCGGCTTGCGCCGCAGAAGGACTGGGCCGTCAACGACCCGGCCGTGCTCGCGAAAGTGTTGCCGCAACTCGAGGCGATTCAGAAGGAGTTTAATCGCTCGGGCGCAGCGGGCCGCAAGGTGTCGTTAGCGGACTTGATCGTTCTCGGTGGTAACGCCGCGGTCGAGCAAGCTGCCAAGGCTGCGGGCTATACGGTGGAAGTGCCGTTCCGCGCGGGCCGTTCGGATGCGACACAGGCTCAGACCGACGTCCCCTCGTTCGCCGTGCTCGAGCCGATGGCAGATGGCTTCCGTAACTACTACTCGGCTGGAGAGTCGCTGAACCCCCCGGCCGCGTTGGTGGAACGCGCGAGTCTATTGATGCTCACCGTGCCCGAGATGACGGTGCTCGTAGGTGGCATGCGGGCGTTGAATGCAAACGCGGGTCAAGCCACGCACGGTGTCTTCACAAGCCGTCCCGGTGTGTTGTCTAACGACTACTTCGTCAATCTGCTCGACATGGCCACGCAGTGGCAGAAGTCGAGCACGACCCAAGGTCTGTACGAAGGTGTCGATCGTGCGAGCGGTAAGCTGCGCTGGACGGCAACGCCGGTCGACTTGATGTTCGGCTCGAATGCGGAACTGCGCGCCGTGGCCGAGTTCTACGCCTCGGCAGGCGGCGAAGAGCGTTTCGTGCGGGATTTCGTCAAGGCCTGGAACAAGGTGATGAACCTCGATCGTTTCGATCGTAGCTAAGCGATTGTTAGCCTAGCGCAACGAGGGCCGGTCGCGAGACCGGCCCTTTTTTTGAGGTCGCCTTCGAGCGGTCGTTTGCGAAGGCCGTGACGATCGGCACGAAATCCACTCTCCGCCTATGGCACTATCTCGTGGCCTATGGCTCTCGAACGACTCGACATCGATATCAGCCCGAATCGCTCGGATTGGAGCGCGCTGATGCAGGAAGTCGTGCGCCAATCGACGGCGGGTCGCTCCTCGTGGCGCGTGCTCGTGCTGGTGAGCGCGGTAACTGGCGCTCTCGTGGCACTGATCAACAACCTCGGACTCGAGATAACACTGCCTGCAGTTCTCGCCGCACTGAGCATTTGGTCGATAGCGATGTTGTTAGCGTCGCGCTGGCAACAGCGACAGTACGAACCGGCGAGCGATGGCAGCTTTTACGCACCGTACCGACTCAGCTTGTCGCCCGAGGGTTTGCAGATCAGGAGCGAGCGCATTCAAAGTTCGTTTGCTTGGGCATCTATCCGCCACATCACGAGCACCGAGCAGCACGTATACCTGTGGGTCGATACCGTCACCGCGATCCAGGTACCCGTACGCTCACTACCGCCCGAACTCGCGCCGAACGAGTTCGTTGCGCAGCTGCGGCAATGGAATGAGCCGAGCGCAAACGCCCTCGGTGCGGGTGCAACTCGGCCACGTTCGATGGAGTGGTTGGCCGACACCACGGCGATTCCCTCGCTCGCAGTCTTGGCCATTGCGATCCTGCTTGCGGTCGACTTTTGGGCCGCAGGACCGAATCGCGAGTGGTACGGCATGGGTATCGGCGGCATCGCGTGGTATGCACTCGGCGCGCTGGGCTTGGCCGGTCTCCTACACAGGTTCAGCGGCGCGGCGCTGCCGTTTCGGCGCGTGTTGCGGTTTGTCTTCGAGCCGCTCCCGGTGTTAGCACTCTTGGGGGGCTATCTCGGACGAGACGCCTATGTTTATGAATCTTGGGTCCCGATCGCACTCGGCGTCGTCGCTGTCGCCACGTATTCCGCATGGCGTATGCGCTTGCAGTCGTCAGCGGTGTGGATACCGGCTGGAGCCGTCGGCATCGCGTTCGGCTTTTTGTTTGCCATCTTCACCAGTGCCACCAACCTCACCACTCGCAACTGGTATGCGGGTTCCGCTTCAGAGCCTGTGGCCGCAATCGCAGACATCCCAGAAGATCGACTGCATTTCAATCAAGCGCAAAAGGTCGACGCAGCGGTCGCCAAGCTCGAACCGCGCAGCGCCGACAAACCGAACTTGTTTGTCGTTGGGTTTGCAGGCTATGGCAACGAGCGCGTGTTCGCAGAGGAAGTCAAGTTTGCGATACGAACCATCGGCGCGAAGTGGTCTTCTGCGTCGCGGTCGTTGCTACTCGTCAATGATCGACGCGATCTAGACGCATTCCCGCTTGCGTCGGTCGCGGCGCTCGAGCGCGCGCTGCAAGGTGTGGGGGCGCGCATGGACCCGGAACAAGACGTGCTACTGCTGTTTCTGTCATCCCACGGCTCGGAAGATGCAACACTGTCGGTCGAGAATCTCTATCGCACATTCGAGCCGTTGAGCGCCGCGAGCGTCGCGCAAGCGCTCGAGCGGGCCGGGATTCGCCGCCGAATCGTGATCATCTCTGCGTGTCACTCGGGCTCGTTCATCCCAGCACTCAAGAATGCAGACACGATCGTATTGACAGCCGCTGCCGCAGATCGAACGTCATTCGGCTGTTCTGACGATCGCAATCTCACTTACTTCGGCGAGGCGTTCTTCCGCGATGCCCTGCCGAAGGCCGCAAGCTTGCGCGCCGCCTTCGATGAGGCGAAGACCGCGATCACGGCGCGCGAACGAGCCGAGAAGCAGACCGCCTCCAAGCCACAAGCGTGGTTTGGCGCCGAGATGGATCGCTACTGGGCGAGCCATTTCGAAGCAAAGAAGGAGAACTAGAGCGCTCGCACTCGATCGCCGAGAGCTTAGTCTCGCGGCATTTTGGCGAGGCTATCTACCCAGAGATTGTTAGCAGGCTCCTGTGAGCCCGTCACGACGAACACTCGTCGTTTCGCATCGCGATGCACCGCTGTCACGATGGCCACCTCTGCTAAGTCGCCGCGGCCAATCGTCCCCTGCGGCGGCGGCGCATTCGGATCCGGTGGCGCGCCCGAAGCGCGCATGCGAATCTCATCGAGCGAAGCCTGGTAATCGCTTTGTGCCGCGAGACGAATGCCGTAGCGATGCGCAGGCCGGGGCAGAATCCCGGTTGGGCGAAGAATCACGTAGTCGATACCGGACGCGATCAGCAACTTCTCCGCTTCGCGTTTTGCCGCGAAGCCGCGCTTGAAAGGTCCTTGCGGCCAGTCACTCTCGGGCCGACCCACCGTCATGCCAGTGATCAGCACGATGCGTTGGACGCGCGCTGGCCGCGCGGCTGCGAGCAAGTTCCGCATGCCACCGAGATCAACAGCGTCGACGCCATTTGGACCGTCGAGCTCGCGCGTTGCCGCAGCATTGATCACCACATCGATACCCCGAAGCGCAGGCCCGAGGGTTTCAGGCTTCGTAACATCGCCCACGACCCACTCGCGGTCACCGGGCCAACGTTGCTGCGCGCGGGCCAAGTCTCGGACTAACAAGCGCGGCTTGGCACCGACGGCATCGAGTGCAGCGACGATGTCGCCGCCATTGTTGCCAGTGGCCCCAATGACGAGAATCCGCGCTTTGCGGATCGCGGGTGCGAGCTGTTGGGATGCTGGGGCGTACTCGGCCGGTGGCGCTACCGCGCGCTCACTAGCGCAGCCAACCAGCGCCATGCCGAGTATCGATAGCGCAAACAGCCGAATCGAGTGCTGCCGCGCCTTCGCAAACCATCCGATATCGCGAGTTGTCTGCATCGGAACCCCTGAGTGCGTACCGTTGATAGGGCAAGGACCGCCATGAGCGCGCGTCTTTCGCGACCGACTACAGTTGGTTGTGGTCCCGTCGTAGTCGCACTGCGCACACATTCGAAAGAGCTGCGAGTAGGTAGGCTGCGGGCCTCGCTAGAGCGAGCGAAACATGCCGGCAATGCGCTGTCATCCGCAGCAATACTACCGGAATTCCTGCAGCGCACGCTCGAGTTGAGCATCACGTCCATTTCCGATATCCGCAGCGGTCGTCGCGACTAACACGTCAGGGAGTACGCCACGATCCGGTTGTGGCTCATCGGGGAAGTAACCAATCAATGGCAGGTCGAATTCCAAACCGGAGCTTGGTAAGCGGACAAAGAAGAATGCGCCGCCATTGATGCCGCGCAGGTTGCCGCCGGTCGGCTCACCGATCAGCTTGGCGATGCCGGCCTTCTGACAGCGTCGCGCAAACTGAAAGGTCGCAGAACTGTTTTGCGGTCCAATCAAGACGACCATCGGCACCGTAACGCGAGGGCCGATGGCGGGAATGACATTGCTGCCTTGGCGCTCGAGACGCAAGAATCGCTCATTGACCGGTGTGGCGTTTTCGCCGAGCTTGCGAAATGAATCGTCCCAAGTGTCGAGGTAGCGGTTGAGTTCCGCCGGTGTTTGCCGGAAGCGAACCAAGCGCGACTCCGCCGCTAACGGAAAATCGTTTGCGATGAAGCGCGAGATGATTGGATCGCCGCAATCCTCACCACCTTCATTGGCACGGAGATCGACGATGAGCCCGCGCGCGCTGGTTAGGCTGTCGAGCCGTTCTTTCAACCAACCACGCCAGTCCCATTTAGTGCGGTAGGTGACCCAGTCAGGCATTGTTAGGACGGCGACGCCGTCGGGGCGCATCTCCCACGTCCAAAGTGGCGCATTGTCGGCGCGTGCCGTCGGTAGACGAGCCTGCCGCTCGGCGAGGCTGATCACCTTCGCTTCCGTCGTACGAGTTTTGCCGTTGGGCAACCGCAGGTCGAGTCGGTGCACGCCACCGCGCGGCGGCTCGAAGAGCAGCCCTTGAAAGCAATCAAAGTACTCGAGTTCATCCACCCCCGTGACGGAAAGAAGGCGCCGGCGCTTCGCGTCGTTGTTACCGTCTGCGCGGGCGTACGGCATTAGCTTGCGGAGCATCGTGGCGACTGGAACTCCGTTGACGCGGAGCACTTCGGTCCCTGGCAGTAGATTGACGCCACTGCCGTGATCGGCGGTGATCACCATGCGATCGCCGAGCCACAGGAATGCGAACGGCAAGCGAGTGGGCCGATCGAATAGCAGCGCGCGGTTTGCTTTCGATTGATTGAAGACGTTCGCGTAGCTGTGGCCGCATTTGATCGTGGCGAGAAATCGCGATAGCGCGAGGTAGCGGCCGGCCTGATCGTCGGCACGCGTGAATTCATTTGCCAAGCGTTCAAAGCCGCGCGTGGCTTCGCGCGGTGTCAAGTACCGGTACAGGCCGGGGTGGAGCGTCTCAATGGCTTGGCGAGCGATCGCAACATCATTCGCCATCTCTTGGGAGCTGGCACGCGCACTTCTTGGCAGTGATGCTGCCGCGGCGCTGGCTACGAGGCCTGAGAGAACGAGACGACGATTGAGCATCCGTGTGACCTTACTAACAAGTGAACGGTTATGAATTGGGCCAGCGATCAGCAATCTCGCCGAGGAATGCGGTCCAGTCTACGCCTCCGGAGTCGCGGCCTAAGCGCACGAGCACGAGCTGCTTGTCCGGTACAACATAGATGCGCTGGCCAAAATGTCCATTGGCGTAGAAGTCTTGTCGGGTGCGGCCGCTGCGTCGCGCGCCCCACCAAAGATTGTGGTAGTGGCCATCGGTGAAGAGATTGGGGGATTTTGCCGGTGGGGCCGTAATCGATTCTTCCACCCATGCGCTCGGCACTACCTGGCGGCCCGCGACGACGCCTTGGTCGAGAAACAGTTGCCCGAATCGCGCGAGGTCTCTTGCGCGCGCCGTGAAGCCACTCTCGGCCTTTTCGAGGCCGTTGCCCGCGTGATCGAGATTCCAGAGTGCCGGGTACTCCGCGCCTAACGGGATCCATAGCTTGCGCGACACGAAATCGGAAAGCGTGTCGTTAGCTTGCACACGTTGGATCGCAGACTCCAGGGCGTACGCTACGAAAAGTGGGCTCAGGTCTTCGGCTTCAAACTTCTTACCCGGCGGGTAGAGCACCTTTGTCGTGCGCAAGTACGCGCGCACATCCGTCGTGTAGTACATCCGCGGTTGTTGCTTCCAGGGAAGATTACCGCGCTGATACTCAAAGCCACTGACGTTATCGAGCAAGGCACTGAGTGGCACGGCGCGGAGCGCATCGTTTTCGAGATCGGGAATGTGACTGCCAAGCGTATCGGTGCGTGCGATCAGACCTTCGGCCTGCGCGATGCCGAAAGCAGCCGAGAGGATCGATTTCGAGATCGAGAACGATTTGTAGAGCGAATCGCGTGTGAAGCCGTTGAAGTAGCGCTCGTCGACGATGTAGCCACGATGCAGAACGATGAATGCTGTGGTATCGGCGTCGGCGACGAATGCATCGAATGACTCGGGGGATGAGAGATCGCGCGTTTCGAATGCGAGTGCCGCTTCAGCCATCCACGTTGGACGCAGTTGCTGCGGTAAAGGTTTAGCCGTCGTTGCGTTCGCGACGGGACGCGACGGCAGTTTCGCGTAGTCGCCGACGTCCGGACCGCGTAGCGAGATCATCCGACCGAGGTAGGTGTTGGTACAACTCGTGATCGCAGCGCAGAGCGCCACGACGATCAGCGCCCACAACAGCTTCCGCATCGGCCATCTCCTTATCTTGACGGCGTCAAGATTAGGGGAGCAATCTTGACGCCGTCAAGCACAAGTCCGTAAATCGTGGCATGAAAGCGCGCCCCCGCCCTTACCACCGCGAGAACCTCGAGGAATCGCTGCTCACCGTTGCAGCGAAGATCGTCGCTTCTCGTGGCGCGGATGCCCTGTCGTTGCGCGAGTTGGGTAAGGTCGCAAATGTATCGCGCAGCGCGCCGTACCACTATTTCAAGGATAAAGATGAGTTGCTCTTTCGCGTGGGAGAGCGCGGCTTTGAGCGGCTACAGCGGCGCGTCACCGCCGCCGCCGAGAGCCATACCGACCCCATCGCACGCGTCCGCGCGGGATTTCATGCCTACCTCGCGTTCGCAGTCGAAGAGCCGCACTTCTTTAACCTGATGTTCGGTTCGGCCTTGAAGCGCAGTGTTCCAACGCGAGTCGTGAATGACAAACCGGACTACAGCTTTTCGAGTAACGCTGCCGCCAGCGCTTTCGCAACGATGCTCGGCGCGGTCGGGGCACTGAGTCGCAACGCAGCGGATGGTGGCTTGTTGTTAGCCAATGCCGTGTGGGCAGCCACTCATGGCGTAGCGACACTCGCTGTCGGCAATCATTTGAAGTTTGCCGAAGCGCGGCAGGTACTCGATCGCTTACTCGACTCGCTGTTAAGCCAATAGCAAGCAATCTGCAGCGTACTGCCGGCTCGCGCTAGCGAGTTTCTTGGGCAGCTCTCACCCGTTTCAGCGACAGCACCGGCGCCGCCCTTCGATAAGGAATAGGCTGCTAGGGCCGAGTACAACACGAGCCCCACTTGCTCGACGAGTTTGCCTATTATCTGCGCAGGCGCCAGTCCCAGAGCGCCAAACGAGGGGTTCACAGTCATGTCAAACAAATTTGCTGGCGGTTGCGCACACATCCACACGCACGCCGATCACGATCCAATAGACAACCACACGTGCCATTGCTCGGTCTGCAAAGCTGTCACTGGACAGCCTACGACGCATGTCGTGTTCTTTAAGTACACGGATCTGAAGGTAGACCAACCCGCGGCGCTGAAGCGCCAGCCGTTCAATGCGAAGAACCCAAATGGGCCGTTGGAGTTGTGTACCTGCGGAACCTGTGGTCAGCCGATCATGCTTGACGACAAACAGCACCGCGTTCGCGTGATCGTGCCTAACTTGATGGGATACGACAGCGGCAAACTGCCCGCGACTTATCACGCGTTCTACGATCCAGCGACCGGCGTGCCGCGGCCGAACGACGGGCGACCGGTGTACGAAGCGTTGCGGCCCGAGTTTGTGTGGCCCGCGTCGGCATGAGGACAGCGATAGCCCGGCAGTTAGCAGTCAGTGCATTACAGCGCCTACTAATCGTCGTGGCCTTGTTCTTGGCAGCGGCGTGCACTCACTTGTCAGTTGAGCCTGGCAAGCAAGTGCCCGTCGTTGCCAAAGACTCGAGCGGGTACTCATTCTTGCTATTCACGCCACAAGGCTACGCCACACCACCGTCGCCACGCGGTTGGCCCTTGTTAGTCTTTTTGCACGGCTCTGGTGAGCGCGGCTCGAATCTCGATCTCATCAAAGCCCATGGGCCTCCTAAGCTGGTTGCCGCTCAACCCGATTTTCCGTTCGTCGTGCTCTCGCCGCAGCTCGAGGCCGACGGCGATTGGAATATCGAGCGCCTGAACGCCACGCTCGAGCGTGTGGTGCGCGATTTGAAGATCGACCGCGAGCGCATCTTGCTAACTGGATTGAGTCGTGGTGGCCACGGCACATGGACTTGGGCCGCTCGGCATCCCGAACGGTTTGCGGCGATCGCGCCGATTTGCGGGTGGGGTGAGCCAACCCAAGCTTGCGCGCTGCGCGATATGCCAGTTTGGGCGTTCCACGGTCTCGAGGACGTCGTCGTGCCGTCGTCTGCGACGACCGTTATGGTCGACGCGATTCGCGCCTGTGGCGGCGCACCGCGTGCCACGCTTTACCCGGGTGTCAACCATGACTCCTGGGAACCGGCGTATGCTGATCCGGAGTTGTATCGCTGGTTGTTAGACCAGAGGCTTAAAGCAGTGCGATGACCGCGGGACTGCTCGCATTTGCACTGTGGTCACAGCCCAGCGTATTGCGAATGCGTGGAAGGTCGACCTGCAACTAACTTCCGTGTCAAAGCTAGTCTTGAGCAACAAGTCGGCCGGTAAGCGTTAGGTTACAAGCATACGTGCCAGGCAACTAAGGCTTTGGCCCATGGATCAGCCCGTTATGCGTGCGTGGTTTTCTGCTTGCCTTGCCTTCGGCTTTCGGAGCGAAAAGGGCCTCAGGATCCGTAATCACCATTGCCATATGTGCAACCTTCTTATCCGTGCACCAGACGGGGAACGTAATGATCAAGTGACTGTGCGCCGTTGTTCCGCGACTGTCGGTCAAATTCCCAACACCGAAGTACACGAGATAGTCGCTTTTCTTGTCATGAGGCAGAAGAGCGTCGCGTATATCCGCTAGAACTTCTGTATCTGTCCAGTTCGGGTTGAGGCACTGCCCAGAGATGGGCGCCTTCAAATAAAACGGTGAAAAGCTCACGCGATCCAGTTCGTGAGCGCCACTTGTAGAATCTATGGCAGTCACCTTCAAGTTCATCGACGCCGGGCTCTGATTTGCATGCCAAACATGTTGAACAAGTGCGCCACGAGCGAGCTCATGGGGCTTATCGTATGTCTTTGACTCCACCTCAACTTTCCAATCGAAAGCGCTGATCGCAGCGTCTTGCGAGAATGCGTGTAGGCTCGGAGCTGCCAGGATCAGGCTGATCAAGCAAAATCTTGGTGCGTGTTGTAACTGAATCATTCTCAGCTCCTTAATTCTTGTTAGGACACGAGATCGAAGCAATGGCGTGCATTGCCGCCGAATATCTTTTGGGCAAGCGTTTCGTCTCCGATCTGCCGAATCATCGTAGCCACGCGATCAGGATAGCTCGACCAGGCCGGTTCAATTGACAGCATATGCCAGTCAGTACCGAACATGATTCGGTCGCCGACCGTCTCATTTCCGACCGAGAGAGTCACGACTCTACGAAGCCTCTCACCCGGCGTCAGTTGCCCACCGTTGCACTTCGTCTCATTCCAAAAGCCGAGATCGCCATATAAGCCCCGAGACGGATACTGCTGCATCAGTTTGGCAAATTCTTCGCCCCAGCCTGGTCCACAAGCGCCGCCAAAATGCGCAAAGTTGATCTTCGGTAGCTGACTGATGTTTGCTTTCTCAGCTAACAACTGAGACCACCCTAGTGGACCACCAAAGTCATCGTGTGCGTCATCGCGTCCATTGGAGTGGGAGCTGTGCGCCATGACAGTTGCCGCACGAACATCGGGGTCTTCGAAAAATGCACTGAGAACGCGATCCAACTGGTCAAGGTTTGGTCGTTCCTTTCTAGACTTGACGGAAATGCGCGTGTTTCCGGCAGGGAAGAATCCCATCGGAGGATAGATCTTCACGCCAACGAATTGCTTCGATTGAAGTGCTCGCTTGACGCGTGCAAGCCCAGCACCTTCTTCGATGATGTCGGTCCAAGGGTTGTACGCCACCAATGGCTTCAAATAGCCGTTGGACAGCCGTGCCATTTGCTCGTGCAGCTGCAATTGGTCGGCATGCGCGGAGTACGGCGGACAATCAATCCAACGGTCGAAGTCGACGAGAGCGCCCATAACCTGTTCGACGCGAACCGATCGCGCTGACCCACCATACACAGTGCGATACGTTTTCAGGTTACTCAGCCGGAACGACAGCATGTAATACAGGAATGCGAGAAATCCTCCTGCGGCATCGGCCCTTTGGCTATCGTCCGTGGCAATGCCCATAGCTTGCCTCGATTGATCGGTTGCCGATTCGGATGCTTCTACAACTGCGAGGATCTGCTCTGCTGTCACGGGTCCTCGGTCGCCGAGATCAAGGGCGCCGATAGACGCGCGCGCGACTGTGGTCCGTCGCAATTGAGCGAGCAGTTTTGTGCCCTTGAGTACGTCAGCTAGGCGATTCGCGGCATCGCGACGCGCGGACGCGAAGAACGTCGTTTCCAGGCCTTCACGGGATTGAGCGTCTGCAGCGCCAATCCTCATCGCCAGGCTCTGCAGCGCAACAAGCTCCTCCGACGCCGTAGGCGCAGCTTTCGCAATCTGCTCCGCAATCAAGGCAAACGCCGCAACGAGCGGCCGAAGATACGGCGAAGCGCTGTGCCCAATGCTTTCGGCAACGAATCCACGGACGGGTACATCCGACGCGTTGAAGAAGTGCGCATGGGCATCGATGGCCGAGAGTCCCTGAAAGATCCCACTCCTGTCCAACTTGAATCCGGGCAATGCCGAAGCACCCACGAGATCGGCGCTGACGGTGGAACTGGGCTTCGCATAGCCACGCCAACAACACCCAGTTACCGCGGCCGCAGCCGATGCGGTGAGTAGGTTTAGCGCCGCTCGTCGATTGATGTTAGACATCTGACAGTCCGTGAATCTTGCACTAGGGATTAGCAGGTTCTGGCTGCTCTGCATCGACCGTCGTCGTACGCGCTGCGTCAAGCGCTTCAATTTTGTCGATCAGCTCCGCTTCTTTGGTCGCGAGCTCAGCTTTCTGACTGGTTAGATCGACGCGCAGCTTGAATATCTCTGCTGGAATCTTCACCGCTGCCACCGCAAGATCGTAGGGGATTTTGGCGAATCCGAGGGCCTCGCTTGGGCGCGTGGCCGCGACACTTGTCAGCATTCCATTCTCAAATGCAACGGTATAGCTCACATCCGTGAATGCTCCCGTTCGCAGCGGAAGAAACTCAGTCGGACTCAGGTTTGGCATCGTGAGCAACGCTTGGGCAATGACTACACCAGCGTTGCCTGAGCCTTGTTTTGCACGCGCGGTCAGCCGGTGTGTGAGATCACGCCGGTAGACAAGTCCACGTAAGGTCACGCCTTTCTCGGGAGAGCTTGCCACTGAATTGCCATTGTCGACACAAGCCGAGCGAAGCTCACAAACATTGTCGGGCGGCGGTGGCGCGCTAGCATCAAGCGTTAGTGTTACACCCGTACTGCCGGATTCGTGACTCCACGCTGATGCGCTTTGCGAGCCATCAGTCGTGAAGTCTGTAATCATGCTTTCTTGGGCATCCAAGCAGCTTTTCTCGGTCTTCTGTGTTGGAATCGTACTGCGAAACGGACGCAGCTCCGCAGTTTGCGCTCGCCGCGCGGCCGCACTATTGGCTAGCGCAAGAACAATGTCCGCTGACTTGTCTTGGGATTTTCCCAAAGCACCTGCTAACAAGCCAGACGATGTAGTCGTGAGAGTGAGTTCGTCACTGCGGAGCACACTATGCTTGAGTTGCGCCGAATATCGCCGTGTCGTGTCCGGAACAAGTGCAAGTGGCTTGACGACCACCGAGACGCGCCGTAGACACGAAGATGCATCGGGCTGCTGCAAACTAGACACATAGTTTTGCCTTGCCGCTTCGAAGTTCGTGGCGGCTTTGACCGCTGCTTCATTGAGCGCCTCAGACTTTGCTGTTGCTGCTGAAGCGGCTTTCGTCGCGTCATCTGCGTTGGGTGTACCCACTGACTTCTTGGCAATCGCCTCCAATGCGGTGGATTCCTTCTGGGCATCTGCGGCAAGCGCACGTGCTGCCGTGACTGCCGCAGCTGAGGATTGCAACTCTTTCTCTAACTTATCCGCATCGGTCACCGGTACAACTTTGCTCGCAATCGTGATCTCGAAGAATCGCTTAGGTAGGTAGTACGCAACACCCTCACCCGCGTCCTTACCAGCCTCCGTACCGTGCTGCTTGCTCGTCACTAACGTACATCCCGCGACGTATGCGCATGACCACAGCATCAGCACCAAGGAACTAAACTTGACCATTTGACGACTCCCCTTGTCCGTAACCTGTACTGTTAGTTTTTGCTAATCGTTTCACGAATCCAATCGGCGTATGTGGCCACGTCCGTGTATACGCCAGGCTTGTTGATACGAGCGCAACCATAGCCCCACGAAACTACACCGAGTTGCAGAGGCTGTGTGGCGGCGAGGGAGTCAACCAATGGACCGCCGCTATCACCTTGACACGAGTCTTTTCCACCAATTCCGGCACACATCATTCCCTCTGCGATGTCCCCGTTATAGTGATCAGCTGCGTTGCATTGCGTCTTGTCTACGATTGGTACGACAACTTTTCTCAGTCTTCGCGAACCGACGCCACCCTCAGACGTTGCTCCCCAACCAGTCACAACCGCAAGCGCGCCGGGAGCCGCTGACGGGGTAGTCACTAACTGAGGGATCGCTACGATCTCGCGCTTTCCCGGCTCCATGATCAGCGCTTGGGACAGCTTGACGAGCGCAATGTCATTGCGCATGGAGTTGTCTGCCGCATTCCATTTGGGGTGTTTCAGCACACGTGAAACGGTCGCAACTTGGCCGGTCGAGTCGAGATCACGTGATCCACTGAAGATCTGAAACTGCGATGCGCTGGTGCTATCCACACAATGCGCTGCCGTCAGTATCCAGTTCGGAGCAATGATCGAGCCGCCACAGAACTGCCCACTAGCAGGCGGCGTAGCGGGAACGACTAGCGCAACTTGCCACCGCGCCTCATGGGGCATTACGTCACTACCACCGACGATACGCTTCGATCCTGTGAACTGTGACAACCCGGCCTGCTCTGCTGCGAGCTCAGCAAGCTTCAGTCGCAGCGGTACAGAACCAACGTCGATGGCCGAAGCCTGCGGGAGGTAGGCATCCAAACGCGCTGCCTGCGCTCCGTCCAACGGACTCGGCGCACGTAGGACTTCTTGTAGTACCCGTGGCGACGCACTCGGTGTCGCCGGGTCGGCCGCCGCGATAGTGCGGGCGTTCGCGATGCAAAGCAAAACCATGATCACGAGGGCAACACGATTGGGCATCAGCATGGATTTCTCCGAACAGTGATGTGGGATTACTCCCTAACACTGTCCGCGCGACGTCAATAGTCTCACCCCATTGACTACGTCAGACGCTTACCACGCCACCGACCGGTAATCCTTCAAAAACTGGCCCCAAACATGCGTGCCCGTGTTCACACCAGCGAATATCGGGTCAACGATCCGCGCCGCACCATCGATGATATCGAGTGGCGGCGCGAAACCCTGCTCTGCTTTGCGTGCGGCATGAATGGCCGGGTCCTCGTCGGTGACCCAACCGGTGTCAACGGCGTTCATATGGATCCCATCGCGCACATAGTCGGCGGCGCTTGTGCGCGTCATCATATTGAGCGCGGCCTTCGCCATGTTCGTATGCGGGTGCTTGTCGGTTTTCGTGGTGCGATAGAACTGCCCTTCCATCGCACTCACGTTGACGATGTGCAGATCGCGCGCACCGCTACGCAACATCAGCGGTTTCAGGCGCGCGTTGAGAATATAGGGCGCGATTGCATTGACGAGCTGGACTTCTAACAACTCGGGCGTTTGTACTTCATGCAAGCGCAAGCGCCAACTATTCATTTCGCGCAGGTCCACCTGTTGTCGATCCTCGTCATAACGCCCGCTCGGAAACAGCGCCTCACCTTCGAGATAGTCCTCATCGAGATAATGCCGCTGCGAGAGCGCGGCGCTATGCACGAGGCCTTCGGGATAGCCGCGAGCAGCACCTTCGACGAGCGCGTTCGTCGACGCTGGCGCCGCGCTGAGCAGGCCGCGACAAAGCTCTGTGTGCCGCTCAAGCGGGCCTCTGAGCTCAACCGCGAGCGCGTCGACTCCTCGCGCTTCGCGTTCCAACAAGTGCCGGAAGAACCCAGCAGGCCGTCGGACGGTTTGGCACGCGTTGTTCAAGATATAGTCGAGCCTCGGCAGGCGTTCGCTCAACCAACGAGCAAACAACTCGACGCTTGGCGTGTGCCGCAAATCGATACCGTGGATCTGCAGTCGATGCCGGAAACTTGCGTAGTCCGGCTCTTGTGAGTAGCGCTCCGCAGCGTCAACGGGAAAGCGCGTCGTTGCAACCACATACGCACCGGCACGCAGCAACTTCAGTGACGCCTGAAAGCCTATCTTGACGCGCGCCCCCGTCACGAGTGCGTAGCGCCCGGTGAGATTCGCGGTCTGCTCACGCTTGGCGTAGTTGAAATCACCGCAAGCAAGGCACATCGAATCGTAGTATCGATGCACCTCGGTATACGCCGCCTTGCAGATATAGCAGGAGCGCGCATTCTCTAACTGGGGCGGCCGCTCTGGCGTCTCGGCCTCGGGAGGCGGCAACCACAGCGGGGCATACGTTTCATGTCGTCGTTGTTGGCGCAAGCCCGCGCGCTCGATCGCTTGGCGATCTTGCTGCTGCTCGGCAACGCGCTCGGCGCGCCGAAATGCTTTTGCCATCCGGCGCAATTCCGCGCGATCGGGTTTGGTGATCCTGCCGGCGAGAATCAGCAGCTCGCGCCTCTGCTCTTGTGTGAGCCGCGCGAGCACGCCGCGATCTGCAGCGATGGCTTGCAGCGTTCGCAGGCATGCGCGCAGATCGTCATCGAAAGAAGGATCGGTCACAGAGAGGTCCAAACGAGATCGCGTTATCCGCCCTGCGGCGCATAATGGCGAAAGGCGCCTCGAATGGCAAAGTGCTACTCGCGCTTGTCGTCATCAGCTTGAGCGTAGCCGCTTTGGCGTCCTGCCATTCATGCGGTTGTTAGGCCTAGAAGCGGGCTGTCCCTACCGTGGTTTGTACTTAGGTTATTGCCGCAGGCATTCACCTACTCTGCGCAAGGATTCACTGAGGCTCTGGTGCGATGTCGGCACGGCTGATCGTTTCGCGTGTTGTGCCCTTCTTCGTCCTGAGCGGCGCGTTGGCTGCAGCCACGATCGTCGGCGACTGGCTGCTGCACCGACTGGGTTTTGGTTGGATAGGCCGGTACCTCGGTATTCCAGGTACCTTGCTCATCGCAGCTTCGCTCACCTACTCACTTCGCAAGCGTAAGAAGATTGGCTGGGGAAAGCCGCCCAAGCTACTCGCTTTTCATGAGGCGGGCGGTTGGCTCGGCTCATTGTTAGTGCTGCTGCACTCGGGTATGCACTTCAACGCCATTCTGCCTTGGCTCGCCACGATCGCGATGGGCGCCAACGTGCTGAGTGGGTTGGTGGGAAAGATTCTCCTGAAAAGCTCGCGCGAACTCGTACGCGATCGGCGTCAGGCACTCACTGCGCAAGGCCTCGATCCCGCCGAGATCGAAGCGCAGCTTCTATGGGATAGCGCTGCGGTTCGCGTCATGAACCAATGGCGCACCGTACACATTCCGATCTTCGTGCTGTTCGTGACGCTCGCGCTCGGTCACATCGTGAGCATCTTTCTGTTCTGGGCTTGGCGATGAAGAAGCAAACTCAGATCGGCTTGGCGCTCACGCTGGTTGCTGTCGCTGCGACGGTGTTTACTTGGCCGCAGATCATGGTTGCTCCTGGCCCGGTGATTGCCGATCACCAGCACATCGCCGGGAACTGCTTTGCGTGTCACGCACCGCTCTTGGGTACCTCGAGCGACAAGTGCATAAGCTGCCACAAACCTACCGACATCGGACGAGTCACCACGCGCGGAGCGCCGATCGGCGGCAAGCGAGCCAAGCCTGCGTTTCACCAAAGCTTGAAAGACAACGACTGCATGGCTTGTCACTCGGATCACGCCGGCGTCATGCGCCTACAGTTGCGACATAAGTTTGAGCACGCCATGCTGGCCGTCGACTTACGCACTAACTGCTCGAGTTGTCATTCTCCGCCGCAGGATCCGTTCCATGCGAAGGCAATTGGTCAGTGCTCCACATGCCATCGAGACACGGCATGGCTACCGGCCACTTTCGACCACAGTCGCTACTTCCTGCTCGATCGTGACCATAATGTCGCCTGCGAGACTTGCCATCGACAAAACAACTACCAGGCATACACTTGCTATGGCTGCCACGAGCACACGCGGGCTACCATTCGACGCGAGCATGTTGAAGAGGGTATTCGTGATTTCGAGCAGTGCACTGAGTGTCACCGTTCCGCCGACGAAGACGGCGGTCGCGAGCAACACTCGGGTGAGCGTGACTAGGCGTCGTAACTGAGTCGGCCACCGCCCCTGCTACAAAGTAGCAATTGCGCGCCGCACGGTGGCTGCCCAGACAACACAGATGTCGCTGGACTGAATGATTCACGTAATACTTGAATGAGTCTCAGCGCAAGCTTTTGCATCGCGCCAAATTTGACGCGTTTAGGGGAGTCATCGTGAGTCGGAAACAACATCTATCGATATTGCTCGGCTGTTTGGCCGCTGCTACGGCGAGCGCACCGCCAGCGATTGCGCAGGAAGATGCGGAGATCGTCGGCCTCGACGAGGTCGTCGTCACCGCGCGTAAGCGCGCTGAATCGCTGATCGACGTGCCGGTCGCCGTTGCTGTGCTCACTGCGAAAGACATCGAGGAGCGCGGGGTTAAGAACCTGCAAGATGTCGCGCTCTTCACGCCCGGTTTGAGTTACTTCGATGCGATTCAGAATCAGCTCGGCACACCCGTGATTCGCGGCTTGTCGCAAACGAATCTCAATAGCCCAGACCGCAACGTCGCCGTGTTTTATGGCGGTGTTTACCTCTCGAACCTCAACGCAACCAACCTCGAGATTCTCGACGTTGAACGCATCGAAGTGGTGAAAGGTCCGCAGTCGGCGTTATACGGCCGAAATGCGTTCAACGGAGCCATCAACTACGTGCCGGCTTCGCCCACCAAAACATTCCGCTCCACTGTCACAGGGACCGTGGGCACGGACGAGCGATTCGAAGGTCGCCTCATGATGTCGGGGCCAATCGGCGAAACGCTGCGCGGTCGCATTGCACTCAGCTACAACACGTTCGACGGAACGTGGGAAAACGCTGCCGATTCGGGCGACAACCTCGGCGGCTTTGAAACGAAAAACGTCTCGGGTGTCCTCGAATGGCAACCCACTGATGCTTTCATGGCGCGGTTGTTCGGGTATCACACCGACGACGAGCGCGACAGCGCCGCGATGTATTACGTATCGGGCTTCACCTGCGGACCCACCGGCTTGCCACTCAGTGCGTTCTGCGGCGCCGTACCCACCAGCAGCACTCTGGCGGCAAATCCGGATTCGCTCGCCTTCTCGCGCAAAGTCACGCTGGCCTCCCTCGACATGAGCTACGACTTCGGCCCAGTGTCGATCAAAGGGCAAATCGCACGCTATGAAGCCGACACTGACAACTTCTCTGACTACTCACTCGGTGCTAACAATGGCCGCGGCGATGTTTACAGCATCGTCAACGCTGCGGCGCCGATGACAGTGCTGCGCACGCAAAACGTGCCGTACTTCATCGGCTCCGGTAAAGGCAGCACCGACACCACCAGCCAAGAGCTGCGCCTCGAGAGCCGTCAGGACGGTCGTGCACGCTGGTCGCTCGGTGTTTTCAATTACAAGAACGAGTACAACAGCCTCGGCCGAACCGTCTTCGACGGTCGCAATCTGGCTGTCGGCGAAAGACCGCTCGACGCGTTTGGCTTTGGGTCAGTGCCCGGTGGTGTCGCCTACACAGATCCGTTCAACAACATGTTGTTGTCTACCAACTTGGTGCGCGAAGACAAGCAGCGTGCCGTATTCGGCGCCGGCGAAGTCGACATCACGGATCGCTGGACGTTCGGCGCGGAGCTGCGTCGCGATCAAGAAGATCGGCAGCAGTTCAGCGCCATCGCGGCGAACCCTGCTTCCACTCTCCAGGAAGGAGATTTCGATTACACGACATGGCGCGTGCACGTCGACTATGAGTTGACGGCCTCGCAGCGCTTCTTCGTGTCGGCGGCGAAGGGTGTCATTTCCGGCTACTTCAATCCAACCAATGATGCGATCGCGATGCTGCCGGTTCCCGAGGAACTGCGCGCCTACCAACCCGCGGAGAACAAGACGTACGAGTTTGGCTGGAAGGCCGAGTGGCTCGATCGTCGCCTGAGTTCAGAACTCGCGCTGTTCTTCATCGACTACACAGGCATCCAGATCTCGGCTGCGCCGCCGCCGCCGCTCGTCAACAATCTGATTCAGAATCTTGCTGGCGCCACGTCGCGCGGCTTTGAGTTGTCGCTGAATTACGCCGTCACCGATCAATGGCGCGTGGGCATGACTTACTCCTATTCGCCGACGGAGTTCGACGACGGCACGATCGATCCGGGCGTCACGCGCTACTGCGGTGGTGATGCCGGCTTGGCGGCAGGCTTCTGTCCGTCGCTGCTATTCCGCGGCAGACTGCAAGCCGATGTGTCGGGCGAATCGTTGCCGCGTGCTCCTGAGAAGCTTGCTAGTGCGTACTTCAGTTTCGATACGCAACTTGGCAGCGACTGGTCGCTGTATGCGCGCGGCGATGTGAGCTACACGGGCGAGGCGTCGGTGCTGAGCCTGCCGATTGCGACGATACCCTCGCGCACAGTCGCGAATGCGCGTATCGGCCTGCGGCGCGGCCCGCTCGATGTGGCTCTGTGGGGCCGCAACCTCTTCGACGAAGAGTATGTCAGCGCGGTGATCAACCAACCGCCAAACGTTGCACCGCTGCGCTTCTTGCCGAACGTCAGCCAGGGTGAGAAGGCTACGTTTGGTCTAACAGCTAGCTACTCGTTCGGCGAGTAGTTTGCGAACGCGATGAGGCGCCTGCGCAACATCGCGAGCTTTCTGGCGCTTTGGGCGACGGTCGCAGCTTCCACGGCTGCGACCGTCGCCGCTCCCAGCATCGTTCTCCCGCAAGGGACACTCCGCGGCCGCGATGACAATGGCGTGCTCACTTTTCGGGGCATACCGTACGCCGCTGCACCCGTGGGCGAGCGCCGCTGGCGGCCACCGTTCCCCGCGCCCCAATGGAAGGGAATCCGCGACGCGACGCAGTTCGGCGCTGTGTGCCCGCAGAAGTTGCGCACGGACTACTCACTCCACGATCTCGGCACACGGCCGATGTCGGAGGACTGCCTACAACTCAACGTCTGGACGCAGCGCATTGATGCCGATGCGCGCATGCCCGTCATGGTATGGCTCCTGCCCGGCAGCTTTCTCTTTGGCGACGGCGGGATGGAACGCTATGACGGCAGCGCTTTGGCCCGCGACGGTGTGGTCGTCGTCACGTTCAACTATCGATTGGGACTGCTGGGGTTGTTTGCGCACCCCGCATTGACTCGCGAGCAAGCTAACGAGCCGCTCGGCAACTATCACTTGATGGACCAAATCGCGGCCTTGCGCTGGGTGCGTGAGAACATCGCGAGCTTCGGCGGCGATCCCAAGAACGTCACGATCTTCGGGATGTCGGCCGGCGGAGTATCGGTCAACTATCACTTGGCGAGCCCAGCGAGTGCTGGGCTTTTCGATAAAGCCATCTCGCAAAGCTCCGGCATTCGCGTGATGCGTGACCGAGAGCTGCAACGCGACCTACCCGGAATTCCATCGCTTGAAACCGAAGGCGTAAAGATCGCTGAGAAGCTGGGTATCGAGCGTGATGACCCGAAGGCCGCCCGCAAGCTGCGCGCACTGTCGATGCAGCAGTTACTGGCGTTCCAGAACACCAATACGATCGGTGTCGGCGGCTCACTCAATCCAGTGATCGACGGTCGCATCGTCGTGCGCAGCGTGGGCCAAGTGTTCCGTGCGGGCGAGCAACACAAAGTACCGTACATGACCGGCGCGACGAGCTGGGAAGGGAGTTTGCTGGCGTGGGCTCGCTCCGCCGATCCTGTACTCGGAATCTTGGGCATCTCGCGCGCCGAGGCGGATGCGCTGTACGCCGAGCGTGACGATCGCGAGTTGAATAACAAACTCTATGCCGATTTCTTTTTCGGCTCGCAGCGAATTCTTGCGAAGTATCACGCGCAGGCTGGCCAGCCCACGTACGTCTACCACTTTGCACGCGTGCTCGATGCTCACCAAGGTGAGTACGCTGGCGCGGCGCACGGGGCAGAAACGCGCTATGTATTCGGAACGCTCGATGGGCTGCCACGCTTGGCGAATGCCGCACAACCTGGCGCGTTTGGATATCGCGTCAACGACGTTGATCGCGCGTACGCAGACCGCGTGCGCGCCTACTGGATCCAGTTCGCCCGCACTGGCAATCCGAACGTCGACGGGCTTCCAGGCTGGCCGGCACTCACGCCTAACACCGATCTGCTACTGGAGTTTGGGCAGCAGCAATCCATCGTCCGACGCGACTTCCAGCGTGAGCGACGCGACTTCTGGGAGCGGCATTTCGTCGACGGCAAGCTGTAGCGAGTAGCGCTCGCGCATAATCGCGCACGGCCATACAATGTTTCGGTTGCGATCGAACTCGCACCTGTTAACGACTACCAACACAACTGCGACGTCGTGCCGAGGGCATCATGGAACTTCGCCAATTGCAGCACATGCTTGCGCTCGCCGAGCTCCGCAGCTTTCGTCTGGCGGGCGAGCGCGTGAATCTCACGCAACAAGCCGTCAGCAAGAGTATTGCGCAACTCGAGAAAAGCATCGGCTGTCGTCTGTTCGAACGTGAGGGTCGCAACGTGCGGCTCACCACGGTCGGAGAGCTGTTATTGCCGCATGCGCGCGCGATCACGGCGGAATTGAAGCACTTCGATAGCGAGCACGATGCCGTGCGCGGTGGCCGTTCAGGCCGACTCACCATCGGGTCTACGCCGACCTTGTTAGGCGATGTCGTACCCGATGTCCTCACGCGGATTAACCGTGCCTATCCGCGCGTGGTGCTGTCGGTGAGCACCGGGAACTGGGACACGCTACTCGAGCGCCTATTGCGCGGGGAGCTCGATGTCATACTATCCACCGAGCCGGTCGGGCCGGTTCAGGATCCCGTCACGATCGATCGCCTTTGCGCCGAATACAACGTATTGGTCGCCGCCGCGGATCATCCACTCGTGCGCGAGAAGCCCACGCCGCGGCAGTTGCAGCGCACGCCGTGGATTGCGCTCGAACGTCTACCACGCGCGGACTCGGACATCCGGAGCTACTTCGAGGCCGCGCGCCTCAAGCCACCGATCGCGAGCGTTCGGACCGAGGTGCCCTCGTTCGCGCTCGCGTGGGTCGCGCGCTCGAACTTCATTTGTGCTTTGCCCAGCCGAGCCGTGGCACGCGCCGTTGCGGCGGGCGAGATCGCCGTGCTCGATGTATCGCTGACCGACCCCGCCTGGAGTCTCGTGGCGGGTTATCGTCGAACCGCGCCAAAATCTGCCGCAATGATGTCGTTCCTGGATGGCATGCGCGAGGCTCTGCGCTAACGCTCACAACTTCTAGTTGCCCATGCGGCGCCAAAGTTGTTGGCGAGCACGAAGCCATCGCGGTACTCATGGCGTCATACCCACAGCTCCTCGGAATTCGCCGATGCCTACCGTAAGCGCCCGCGCTGCCGCGCCTTCTCACATTCCCACGCTAACCGATCTCGCGCGTGAGGCCGAACGCTTGGCGCCACTCGTGCGTGCGAACGCGCTCGAATCGGAACGGCGTCGCGATCCGGTGCCCGAAGTAGTCGCCGCACTGAAAGCGGCTGGCCTGCACCGGCTCTACAAGCCGCGTCGCTTTGGCGGCTATGGAATGGATTGGGGTGCGCACTACATTGCCGGCGAACGGCTGTCGCGCGAATGCGGTTCCACAGGTTGGCTCGCGTCGTTAGTGTTCTCGCACATCATGTACGTTGGGCGGTTCGAGCCGGCCGCCCAAGAAGAGTTCTTTGGCGTGGATTCCGAGCCCGTGCTTGCCACTGCATCGGCGGGTCGTGGCGCGCTGTTCCGTGAGCAAGGCGGCTGGCGCCTGCAGGGTCGCTGGAGTTTTGCAAGCGGCGTCAATGTGTCGACTGGCTTGATGGTCGTCGCCCGCGAGCGTGGCGAGGGCCCCATCTCGCATTTCATTCTGCTGCTCCCGGGCGAGTACCAAGTACACGACACGTGGCACAGTGAGGGCTTGCGAGGCACAGGCAGTCACGATGTCTCGGTCGACAACGTCATCGTGCCCGCGCGTCGCGTCATGGAGATGGCGCAGTTCACCAGCTACACGCCGCCGGGCGCCGCGATTGCAGAGAGCTACGTGCACCTCGTGCGCACGCCGCCCTACCAAAAGAGCTGGTTCTGCGGCCCCCTGCTCGGCACGGCACGCGGCGCTCTCGAACGCTATCTCGATCAAACGAAAGCGCGCACCGGGCGAATCTTGAACGAGTCGATTGTCGCGCAGGTACCGGTGCAAGTGCGCGTGGGTGCGGCTGTCGCGAATCTCGATACCGTTGAGATGATGTTCGCCGACATCATGCGCCGCTTGCATGCACTTGGCGCAGCGCGCGAAGAAATTCGCGGTGAAGAACTGCTGCGTATGCGTCGATTGATGACGCTCGGTGCGCGGCTGTGCGTCGAAGCAGCCGACTCCCTGTCGGGAATGATGGGCATCACCGGATTTGCGACCGATAACCCTGTGCAAAGAATGTATCGCGATTGCCGCACGGTCTCGATGCACGTCGAGCTCAACTGGGATCACACCATGTCGGCCACCGGCAAGCTGCGGCTGGGAGTGCCGACAGGCGATCCGCTGATCGATTCAGCCGGGACAGCTAGCAACAGCGCGGCGGTGTTAGGCACGCAGCTATAGCTAACGCTCAAGCTTGAGTCGTTAGCTCGCGCTCGGACTGAGCACTGTCTGGTTGCGTGCATTCATCGGCAAATCCACCATCGCACGCACACCGTAGGCAGCCTCGACAGGCTCAAACAAGTGCGGCGGTACGCGCAAGGCGGCGGCACTAACAGCCTGCTCAATGTGGCGAACGGAAGTCGCGCCCACGACGGGCGCTACGATTGCGGGACGAGTCCACAGCCACGCGAGCGCGAGTTGTGCCGCGGGAATGCCCGTCTCGGCGCTCAAGCGTGCAAGTGCATGCAACACAGGATCGTCAGCGGATCCATACAGCGTATCGGCTACATCATCAACGCGACCGCGCGCTGAATCGAACGGTGATAGCGGGCGCGCCAAACGCCCACGTGCCAGCGGGCTCCAAGGCAACGCCGCAATGGATTGGTCGACGCACAGTGGCAGTAGCTCGCGCTCTTCCTCGCGGTAGAGCATGTTGTAGTGCACTTGTACCGTCTCGAACTCGGCACCGCCATTCGCTCGAGCAACAAAATTCATCTTGGCGAGCTGCCACGCTCGCAAGTTCGATGCGCCTAGGTGCGCCACTTTTCCAGCCCGGACCAGCTCATCCAACGCCGCCATCGTCTCCTCGACGGGCGTATCTGGATCGAACCGGTGAATCTGCAGTAAATCGATGCGCTCTATGCCGAGACGCTGCAGTGAGGCATCACACGAGGCGAGAATGTTGCTGCGCGCAAGGCCTGTGGCACCGGTGCCCACGGGATAGAACAGCTTAGTCGCAACGATAACTCGACCACGCGCCTGTGCCTGTCGCAGAAACCGTCCGAGCACCGCCTCACTGCGGCCGGTGGAGTACACATTCGCCGTGTCGAAGAACGTGACACCCAGCTCAAGCGCACGCGCCAGCAAATCGAGTGACGCGGGCTCGTCGAGTACCCAAGATCGCCAAGCACTCGAGCCAAAACCCATGCAACCCAGGGCAATTGTCGGCAAGCGCAGCGAACGTGCCGGAGCGGATGACTTCATGCCAGAACGATAGCCGTGCGTGCCGGGCCAGTCCAACAACTCCAAGCTGTCGATTCAATCGCGAATTTGTTGGCAAACAACTACAAGCATTGGATAGCGTCGCAGCATCATGAGCCTCGACTGCGACGACACGATGCCCGAGACAGTGATCGGCGCCAGCGCTCACCCAACGTCGGATAGTGGGCACCGCGCGCTTCGCAGTGCACTCGGCACGTTCGCGACCGGCATCACGATCGTCACCACCACAGACTTCGATGGCAAGCCTGTCGGGCTCACTGTGAACTCCTTCAGCTCCGTCAGCCTCGATCCACCGCTCGTCGCTTGGTCGTTGCGAAATGCGTCACCACTACTCGAGTTCTTTAGAGTGGGCAGCCGGTGCGCGATCCACGTGTTACGCGCGGATCAGGAAGCACTCGCGCGCTGCTTTGCCAGTCCAGGCGTAGATCGATTTTTGTCCGCAGCGTGGCAGCGGGATACAGACGGCACGCCGCTATTGGCAGATGCCCTGGCGCGGTTCGATACTCGAATCGACGCGGCGCACGGCGCCGGTGACCATCGCCTGCTTCTGGCGCGCGTCGAGCGCTATACGACCTCGCCTGGTTCACCGTTGTTGTTTGTTGGCGGCCGCTTTCGAGCGCTCTAGACATTCCAACGTACAACCACGCGTTGTCAAAGCGGCGCAGGAGTTGTTGGCCTCACTCGGCACTACGATGTTAGTGGTGCGGTTGGGCGGGTGTTTGCACCCGCGTGACAAATCTGAATAACAACGATCTGGGGAGTTCCGCATGAGTCCTGTGAAGTCGCCGACACTCGTATTCGTTGCTTGGATGTGTTTGCCCACAGCCCTCACATACGCGCAGGAAGCCGCTGGCACGCTCGAGGAGATCACCGTCACGGCACAACGCCGTGAGGAAAGCCTGCAGCAAACCCCCGTGGCCGTCTCTGCGCTCACAGCCGCACAACTGACTGACCAAGGAATCACGAACTTGCAGAGCGTGGCGAAGAGCGTGCCCAATCTCGTCATGCAGCCGATCAGCGCCAATCCATCCGCGATGCAGGTGGGATTGCGCGGTGGCATAGAACAAACCGGTGGGCTGATCGTGTCGGAGCCCGCTGTCGCACTGTATGTCGACGACGTTTATCGTGCGCGTTTGCAAGGCGCCAACATGCAGCTCGGCGATCTTGAACGTGTCGAGGTGCTCCGCGGGCCGCAGGGCACGCTTTATGGTCGCAATAGTTTTTCTGGCGCCGTGAAACTCGTCACGCGCACGCCCTCTGCTAACAATGAATGGATGGAGTTGTCTGCCGGTGTGGGTAGCTTCAGTGAGCGGCGGCTGGCCGCATCATGGGGTGGTGGTATCTCGGAGACATTGGGCGCGTCGCTCTCCGCGATGTACCGCGATCAGCAAGATGGCTATATCTACAATCCGGCGCGCAACGAAACCATGGGTGCGGAACGCAACATGCTCGTGCGCGGCAAACTCTCATTTCGCAATGAGCCGTGGAAAGTCGAGTTCTCTGCGTCGTACTCGAATGACGAGAACGACGGCTGGATTCCGCTCGCCGTCAATTTCGTGCCGCCCTCTGTGCCCATGAGCGCTGCCGCAGGACTGAGCAGCGATCAGGCCGTGCCGCGCGTCGGCAGCGATCCATACGTGACGGTGTATCCGCAGGAAACGAAGGGCGAGACAGAGACGACCACCGCCACTTTGGACATCACTCGCGAGTTCGATAGCGTGACGCTGCGTTCGATCTCCGCATGGGTCACTTTGAACGACTACTTCCGGTTCGATCTCGCGGGCGGCCGTATCACGGCACCCAATGTCTACGCCACCGCGTTCGATCGCCAATCCGATGCGAAGTCGACCCAGTACACGCAAGAGTTTCAATTGCTCGGCACTGCCGCGAGCGACCGCCTCGACTGGATCGTCGGGGCGTTTTGGTTCAAGGAAGATGCCGAGCAAGCGATCAGTGACAACCTGCCGATGTACTTCCTGTTCAATCTCGCACCCACATTGCTCGACACCAACACCGAGAGTGTTGCGCTCTATGCACAAGCCACTTGGAAGTTTACTGATGCACTGAGCGGTACCTTAGGGCTGCGGCGCACCGAGGACGACAAGCAGTTCTTTGGCAGCATCCAGACAGGCTTCGGCTCGCCAGTGCCGCGCACGGTTGTTACTAACGACCGCACTTTTTCCGCAACAACACCCAAGATCGGACTCGACTGGAAGATCCGCGACGATGTATTCGCGTATGCCAGCTTCTCGCGAGGCTTCAAGGCAGGCGGCTACAACGGCCTCGCCGTGTTCAATGCCAATGCGTTCCGCGCGGTCTATGAGCCACAAGAAGTGGATGCAATCGAGATTGGCTTGAAGGCCGAGTGGGCGGATAGCCGCCTGCGCACCAACTTCGCAGTATTCGACAATGACATCAGCGGCCTGCAACAGACGGCTGCGGTAGGCGCGGGCTCGTTCGCGGTGCAGAATGTGGGTGATGCGTCCGTACGCGGCATCGAGGCTGAGATCACTTGGCTGCCGGTCGATGGCTTACAACTCTATGCGAACCTCGGCTATTCCGATGCGAAGTACGATGAGCTAGTGCCCACTTCACGTGCGCTGCTTTACGGTGCGACGCACCTGCCGTTGCTGCCAGAGACGACACACCAGGTGGGCTTCTCCTACGAGCGGCCACTCAACGAGAAGCTGAACTTGCGATTCGGCGCCGACGCAGCCGGCAGTAGCAGCTACTTCACCGAGCTCCAAAACATCCTGAAGGTGGAGTCGTACACGCGTTACGACGCGTACCTAGGCCTTGCCAGTGCTGACGGTCAGTGGACCGCAACGATCAGCGGCCGCAACCTAACAGACGAGCTCACGTATGTGAGCGGCGTCATCGATCTGCTGAACACCAGCACGCAAGCGCTCTCTGCGCTGCGTCCGCGCGAGTGGGCCCTGACGCTCACGTATAGGTTCCAGTAACGCGTGATTCACAAGTTCTACGCTGAATCCTCCGGCGGCCAAATTCACGGCCGCCGGACGTCTCTCAAGGGCACGCCCGTGGTGCTGTTGCATCGAACGCCCGTGAGTTCGGCGGGCTACGAGCCCGTGATGCGTTGCCTGACAAGCGCTGGGCAGCCTGCCATCGCGCTCGACACGCCCGGCTTTGGCGAGAGTTTCATGCCTGAAGGGCAACCTAGCGCCGCGCAGTATGGTCGCTGGTTGTTAGAGGCGCTCGATTCACTTCAGGTCGAGCAGTTTCATCTGGCGGCGCACCACACGGGTACTCACTTCGCGGCGGAGATAGCCGCGGCGGCTCCCGAGCGAGCTCTATCGCTCACGCTCTCGGGCGTGTTGCTTGCGCCCGCTGAAGAGCGCGTGCGCCTGCGTGCCGATATCGGCAATGCTCCGGCAGTCGATCTCAAAGGCGCCTATATCGAATCCACGTTCGATCTCATGCGCAGTCTGTTCCTCGACCCGGTGCCCGAACTCGTTCACGCCGAAACGCTCGGGGCTCTCGTCGCCGGAGCCGGCCGCGATCGCGCGTTCGATGCGATCTTCTCGCAGGACTTTGCAGCGGTGATGCAGCGTGTCGTGCCGCGGGTTCGCGTGCAAGTCGTACAGGCCGCCGATGATCCCTTGACCTTGAACGGCATGCTCACACGCTTTCGCGAGCAGTTTCCATCCGTTCCCGTTGCGTTAATCGGGCCTGCCTTCCTCGCGATGCCGGAGCGGCAGCCCGGCGCGTTTGCGCGCAGCATTCTTTCCTTCGTCAAAACTGAAAAACCCATGCCTAACAACCGCCGCTACGTACTCACGCGATCTGCAACAGGCTATGCCTTGAATCGCGACGACGCTGTGACGCCAACACCCGGGCCCGGTGAAGTGCTCGTGCGCGTGCGCGCGGTGTCGCTGAATCGGCGCGATATTGGCGTGCGCGATCTGTCCTATCCCGTGAATGGGGCTGATCACTTCGTACCGTTGTCAGATGCGGCTGGCGAAGTGGTTGCGATCGGCGAAGGTGTTAAGCAATGGCGCGCGGGCGATCGCGTCGCTTCGACCTTCTTTCAGAATCATGCTGGTGGCCGCCTCACGTTGCCCGCTGTGATGTCGTCGCTCGGCGCAGGTGGCCCGGGCGTGTTTGCCGATCACGTCATATTGAATCAAGACGGCCTCGTCGCACTGCCCGCCTCTTGGAGCTTTGCGGAGGGCGCATGCTTGCCCTGCGCGGGCGTCACGGCTTGGGCTGCACTCAAAACTCTCGGCCAGCTGCAAGCGGGCGACGACGTACTCATCATTGGCACGGGCGGCGTGGCGCTGTTTGCGCTGCAGATTGCTGCGGCCTCCGGCGCTCGAGCGATTGTATTGTCGTCGAGCCACGAAAAACTCGCCCGCGCAAATAAGCTCGGCGCCGTCGCGGGCATCCATTATCGCGATACACCTGATTGGCCCGCAGAAGTTCGCAAGCTGACACGAGGCGCTGGCGTGCAGCATGTCGTCGAGCTGGGCGGCACAGGCACACTCGCCAAGTCCGTCGCGTCGCTCGGGCTAAACGGGCATCTCGCGTTGATTGGTGCGCTTGATGGCTTTGGCGGAACACTCGATGCCTTGCCCCTCATCTTCTCGGCACTGCGTGTGAGCGCCGTGATGGTAGGGTCTCGCGCGGATCATGTCGCGTTGACGAATTTTATGCTGCAGCATGAACTCAAGCCGATCATCGACAGCACCTTCGAGTTCGATGCAGCGGAGACGGCGTATGCGCGCGCGGCGAGTGGCGCGTTCGGCAAAGTAGTAATAACGCTTTAGCTAACGACTGGCGGGAAGTTTGTAGCGCGAGAAAACCCCGAGCGCTGCCAACTGGAGGCCGGCCGGGATGAGGCTATAGAGCAACACGATGCCAAAGACCGCTGTAGCAGACTGCTCCACAGCCCCGCCTTGCGATTCAACGAAGCCGAAGCCGCTCATCACGAAACCCGCGATCAGGGGCCCGATTGCGAACGAGAATTTTTCGACCGCCGAGAAGATGCCCGAGAATACCCCTTCATTCGCGATTCCGTTCAGACGACGTTGGTAGTCAATCGTATCGGTCATGATCGATAGGGCTAACAGCACGAAGCCACCGTTCGTGACACCGATGATCACGGCCCGCAACAAGATCAGCGCATGCTCCACCAGCACCGGCCCAACGCCCGGGACGGTCATCGTGCTATCACCCGCAGCGCCAAGGAACAGCCACGTGATCGTCACAGCAATCCATACCAACGAGGCGAATACGTAGCAGCGCGCTTTGCCAATCTTCTTCGGCAGCCACAGCCACAAAGGCTTGGCAGCCAAGCTCGAGGACGCCATGACGAGGATGTAGAGCGCAATCAGGCCGACAGCCTTCACCTTATAAAGAAAGATGAAGCCAACAACCGTGTAACTCGCGGCCTGGCCGATATTCGAAAAGAAACTCGCTAACAACAGAACCAAAAACGGCCGGTTCTGCGAAACGACTACCATCTGCTCGCGCAAGGTACCCGAAGTCTTTGTCGCCTCGATCGCCGGCACACCCCGCAGGCCGATCGCCGTCATCATCATCGTGACGAGGCAAATGGCCGCAAAGATGGCCGTTGTGAAGTGCCAGCCTGCGACGCCGCCTCCGAAGTAAGCAATGAGTGGCTGCGACGTGCCCACGCCAATCAGCACGCCCAATGAGCCAAAGATCATGCGCATGACGATGATGCGATTGCGCTCGAACGGATCGCGGGATAACTCCGAAGCGACGGCCAGGTATGGCACCGAGAAGACACTGAACGCTGTCGAACCCAGAAAGAAAATCGCGCAAACCGCAACCGCTGCCACCCATGGGCTGGGATAGCTCGTGATCGAGAACAACGCCACCAACGCGATACCTGTGCCGAGCCCTCCTACGATCAGAAACGGCGTACGCCCCGTGCGCTCCTTCGCTCGGTCGTACCACACCCCGACCAAGGGATCGCACACAATGAGCCAAAGCTTGGGAACCAGCACCACAAGGCCGGCTAACCACGCCGGCACCGCGAGCATGGTCGTTAGGAATATCGGCAGCAGAACCGCCGGAGTGTCGCGAAACAATTGCGCACCGAGTTGGCCCACGCCGTAGGAGAGGGTTACCGAGGCGGGGATGCGCGCGATTGGCTCTTGAGACATTTACGAATGCTACTGCATTCTGGCTTGTTTCGCCCTGAATCAATCGCGCGATCCATTCCGTAGTTAGGAACCCACAGAGCCGCGCGAAGCGCTAAGTAGTTTGAGCGAACACCCATCACTCAGTCCGCGTTCCCGCACGGAGGCGACTATGCGCTTCTAAAGCTAGCGCCACCTTAGCCGACTGTAGTTAGTCGCTGCGCCAGCCCACCTTGATTCGCCACGCTCGTTCCTTTTGCTTTCGCGCAGCATAATCGTCCGTGGCGGGGAGCGGCCCGTGGCACAAACCCTTCATCCTATCGGCGATGGAATCCAGGCCTGCTGCCGTGCGCCGTTCGTCGAGCGACTCCGGCTCTTCGACGGGACACAGCTGCGGCCCATCGGGTGTAATCTCGAATTGCGTTCCGTAACGCTGTGATCGGCCTTCCGCTACACGAATGCGATCATCAAGATAGGCGAGCTGCCACCTCGGCACAGCGCCGGAAGCCACCTCTACTTCCAACAGCTTGCGGCACATGCGCATGAAGTCAGGTTCACCAATAGCATGCTGCGCGATCAGCCATGCTGCCTCTGCGCCATCCGCTCCGGCTAACTGCTCGTTCGGCCAGCCGAAGCGATCGATCAACTCACGCAGTCGCTTCGCGTTGTCGCGATGCACCTCTTCCATACGGGGGTGGTAGCCGTCGAATAGCGTGCCATCCGCGGCCAAAGCTTCGCGCATCTCCAAGTCACGGCGCTGGAGCTCTAGGAGCGTCTGCCGGAGTTCAAGCGATGGAGACTGCATGATCGTCACGCGTATGCGACACGACTCCGCCGCCGTTACGCAACGGGCAGTTTCGCAGCAAGCTCGGCATCGATCTGGGCCACGCGCTTGACCGACTCGCGTGCGCTCCAGCGATCGACATAGGCCTTGATCACCGGTACGGGCTCCACAATACCGAAACCTGTCATCCACGTCAGCGCCGTTCCCCACAGCACATCGGCTGCCGTGAAGCGCTCGCCTAACAACCAGGGGCCACGCGTCAACTGGCTCACGACAGCACTGATCGTGGTGTCGTAGCTGCCATACGGTGACATGCCTTGCTCGCCCGAATCGCGCTTCAGCGCGCGATCGATACATGCCGGCTCCATGCAAGCGGCATAGAAGACCATCCAGCGCAGATACGAGCCGCGCAACGGATCGTCGAGCGTGGGCGCGAGCTTCTTGTTAGGAAAGCGATCGGCGAGATACAGCAGAATGGCGACTTGCTCGGTGATGAGCGTATCGCCGTCGTGCAGCGCAGGGACTTTGCCCATCGGGTTCACAGCGAGGTATGCGGGCTGCCGATGCTCGCCAGCCTTCAGATTGATGATCTTGAGTTCATACGGCGCTTCGAGCTCGAGTAGCAAGTTAAGCACCGCGGCTGAACGAGTTTTCGGGCAGTGATAAAGAGTGACAGACTTTTGCACAGGGCACCTCCAGCGCGCAGGCTACTTCGCGCACTATTGGCTGTCCAACCAGTAACGGCGTGCGCACCGCACTGTATGCAGCCACATCAAGCGAAACGTTCGCGGCGACTCGATGAAAGGATTTGCAGGATACTGAGACTATAGACCCATTCGCCCAGCTCTCGGAGAGCCTGTCGTGTCCGAAACGCCCGACGTACCCCGTACACCGGCCTCGTTCGAGGCGGTGGTCCGCGAGTACGGCGCGATGATTGGCCGATGGGTGGCGACGTACGAGTTCAATCGGGCGCGACGCGAAGAGCTGCAGCAAGAGATTCTGCTGGCGCTGTGGCGAGCCTTGCCGACCTACCGTGGCGACTCATCCCTGCGCACATTCGTGGCGCGTGTCGTACACAACCGTGCCGCTACACATGTTGCAAAGGAAGCGGGTGAACCGCGACATGCGCCCCTCGATCCCGAGTGGGCCAACGACGGCGCAGGACCGCATGACACCATCGAAGAAGCGGATCGCGCGACGAAGTTGTTAGCAGCAGTAGCAGCGTTGCCATTGGGCTTGCGCCAGCCTGTGCTACTCACTTTGGAAGGCTTTACACCGCGCGAGATCGCCGATGTATTGGGCACCAATGCCAACACGATATCGATCCGCTTGACGCGCGCCCGAGAGGCGCTACGCGAGCGGTTGGAGGAACCGCGATGAGCGATTCGACAAACGAGTGGGGCGAACTGCAGCAAGCGTGGCAGTCTCAACGAACAATGGACATGGAGGAATTGGAGGCCGTGCGAGCGCAGATTGCGCGAGCTCGCCGCGCCGCCCAATGGCGTACGGCACTCGATGTCGCGAGTTGCCTGTTGGGTGGCGGCATTGGAATTTGGTCGCTCTTCATTGGCACGCCATCCAGTATCACCATCGGCCTTGCCGCGCTCGCTTTTACGACCTTTGGCGGTTGGCTGACGTGGCAAGGTGCGCGGAGTCGGCAGCAGACGTCCACCGGAACCGTGATCGATGCGCTCGACACCTCGATCGCGCTCGAGCGCGCTGCGGAAAACTGGGCTCGCGCATTCACGACGATGGCTCCGGCTGCCATGGCGTTTCTCGGTGTGGTCATGCTCGTGACCGCTGCTGACTTCGACACGAGCCCTGCGCAATTGCGACGAGTGCTCGGAGTCTCAGCTATCACGTTGTTAGCGGTCGCCATTGCCACGGCAGTCGGGCAGCGCTTCGCCGCGCGCGTGCAGCGCCGTCGACACGTGCTCGAACAACGTCGTAACGAAATCGCTGGCTAGCACCGAAAGAAATTCGCGCCACACGGGACTATTGAGAGCAAGCAGGTGCTTAGGAGGTCCCGATGTCTACGTTCCACCGCTCTACTCTCATCGAACGATTCGCTCGTATTGCGGCTGCGGCCGCGCTGCTCATCACCGCACCGTCGCCGGCTGCTGACCGCTTCGTTCTCGATCATTTGACGGTGATCGACGGGCGCGGCGCCGCACCCTTGACTAACTACAGCATCGTAGTTGAGCGCGGTCGCATCGCTGCGGTGCAGCCTACGGCGACCGTGAGCGTACCGCGCGGTACACGCCGCGAAAGCTTGCGTGGCCGCTTTGCCATTCCGGGCTTGATCGACATGCATGCGCACGTGGCCTTTGGGCCGGTGACGTACCGCGAGGAGAATGGTGTCCCGTCAATGACTCTCCGCTACGACATGGATGCCGCTCGAGCGATGTCGCGCGAGCTACTGCGGTGGGGCATCACGACGATACGCAATCCGGCCGGCCCGACCGCTGAGACGGTGGCGCTACGTGAGGAACTGAATGCGGGTCGCATCAAGGGCCCACGCATGTATACCGCAGGGAACGTCATCGATCGCGTTCCGTTCGCAGGCCTGAGTACCGTGACGCGCGCTCCGGATGCCGTGGGTGCTGAAGTTCGCGCACAGATTGCAGCGGGGGTGGATTTCGTGAAGTTCTACGCGACACTCACACCGCCGATGATCCAAGCCGGCGTTGACGCAGCGCGCCGCTCGCAAACGCCCACCATCTTGCACTCTTGGTTCACGGATTGGCGCGAGGCGGCTGAACTCGGCGTCACGCACATCGTGCATGCGATGCCGATGTCATCGAATTTGATTGCGCCTGACCGCCGCGCCGCGTTTGCGCCGTACGCCATGACGTTGCAGGCGATGTATCGCTGGTTCGAGTTTGCTGATCTCGCAGGCCCTGAAATGAGCGCCACCTACCAAGTAATGGCAGCGCGCGGTGTTAGCCTGGATCCCACGCTTGTGGCGATTGAGTCCATGTTCTTCGGGAACGAGCCGCGCATCCATGACAACCCTGAGATTGAGCGTGTACCCGAGTCCCTATCCCGCGATTGGCGTTCCGGCTTTTCGTTGACGATGGGTTGGTCCGCCGAGGACTACCAACGCGCGGCCGCGGCATTCCCGCGCGTGCTTGAGCTCGTGCGTCGCTTGCACGAGGCTGGCGTGCTCATGACGGCTGGCAGCGATCTCGCAATGCCCTGGCTCGCGCCGGGTACGAGCTTACACCGCGAACTCGAGCTACTAACAACCGCCGGTATCCCGCCGCTCGAAGTGCTGAAGATTGCCACAGCGAACGGCGCTCGCGCCCTCGGGCGCGCCGGCGACTTCGGTACGCTAACAGCTGGCGCGCGAGCCGATATCGTGATCTTGAGCGCGGATCCTGTTGCGGATATTCGCAATACGCGGAAGATTGAGCGCGTGTATCAGGATGGTGCTTTGACAAGCTCACTAAAGTAGTTGCAATCGAGCCGCAGTCGCAGCAAATTCTACAGTCGGCAACCCGCTATTCTTTTTATAGCAACTGTAGGGAGCTAGACATGAACAAGGTCTCGCAGCGTACGATCTCGCTTCTTGCTTGCGCGCTCGCACTCTCAGGCTGTGCTACGGCTTTGGGCCCGGAAGAGAATCTGCCGGGCATCTTGCCTGCGCAGTATGGAACGCGAGTCATCATGGAAAGTGGCAGCTCGACAGGAACTCGCGTCTGTCCTTTTACGGGGGAGACGCTACCAAGCCACCGCGAATCGCCACCGAGCGCGAACGAGATCAACGTCGGCTTTGACAATCAGCGTCGCGACCATCCTGGTTTCGGCTGTACTGATTACTGGGATCTCTACGATCACAAGGGACTCATCAAGTTCGATTTGTCTGCCGTTCCCGCGCAAGCCGTGGTGGTCGGTGCCGTATTGGTCTTGGACCGTCAGCCCAGCGAGACTGCGTGGCGACTTCCAGACACATCCAAGGAAGTGTGCAATTTGGAGATTCGCAGCGCTGCGACTGCTTGGCTCGATCCCTATGTTGCAGGGCCTGCAGCTACTGCCGATATCGCGGCCGTTCGCGGTAGGCCCGTCATGCGCCAGCCGCTGCTCGCCACCGATAGCTCGGACGAAGTTTCGGTCGCCGTTCTTAACATCGTTCAGCAGTGGCGGCTTGGCCGCAGCCCTAACAATGGCTTCTTACTAGTGCATCGCAAACCCGACGGCTCGGGCATCGATCACACGAATAGTGATGCCTGCACGAACACCTACTCAAACGCCCGACTGATGCTGACCATTCGCAACGTCGTGCCGCGGCCATGAGTTTAGCGTCTGCAATAGTCGTACACGGAAATGTGGTCGACAAGATCGCGACAGGTGGAGAGCTTCGGAACGAATAGAAGCCGACAAATCAGGGCAGTGAGTAAGTAGTCCCGTTGATGACGAGATAGTCGCGGTACTTGCCGGTGTCCCGCCAGAACATCGGGAAGCGGTACACCTTGCCGCTATCGGCGCAGTTCGAGCGTGTAGCCGTCGGTCTTGTAAGTACCTTTGTTGTCAGCAGTAGCCCCACAGCCACAGTCTACATCGCATAACGCATTATTGGGCGCATGGGTACGATTGCCTTACTCGCTCGGACCCTCACGCGACGGACAGTGCCTTGAACCGTAGGCGAATGCGCTGCTCAATCTTGCCCACCCCAGACAAGCTGTTAGCCTCAGGCAAGGGAAAGTAGAAATCGTTGAGCTCACCCGGCTCCGCGAATGCCTCGACGCAAGCCGAGTACAACGCGCGCACCGTTGCTTCTTGCTCGCGATTGCTGACAAACAACCCGAGTGTTCTCGGCACATCCAGACTGTCGAACTCTTTCGGCAGATGCGCAATTTGCGTGGTGTCTACAGACATGCTCTGACCGGCCGCGAGCAGCGCTTCGCGCGACGTGGTCAACGCGGAGAGTATCCGAAGTTTCCCCTCCGCCGCTCGTGCGAGCAACCGTGGCGACAGCGGCAACACGAACAATTCGCTGTCGGGATTGTCGGCAAATTTCTCGGGCTGCAATGTCCCATAGGTGATGTCGCGAATGAGCTTCGTACCGAACAGCTGCGCAAGCCCGTTGCCAAACTGCGCACCAAGACCGGCAGACACATGGATGACAATGGGGCTACCCGCCTGGTTGCGAGTATAGGCGAGTGCGTGCAACTCTGGAATGGAGCGTACTTTGAGCCCACGTCCCGCACCCAACACCCAGGGTGGCGTCCCGAGCAGATACGCGGCGCGTAGGTCGTTAGGCTTGATACGGCTTTTGGGCTCGCGCAACGGATCGAACAGCACACTCTCACTGGTTGTTAGTAATCCATAGGTGAAGGCACCTTTGTCGAGATCGGGCCCAAGCGCCGCCCGTAACGCAGCTCGCTCGAGGGCTTCGAGTGCCGTGCCACCGCTGATATTGTCCGGTTTGTACGGACCAGAGAATCGCGCCTGCAACGCGGCGGTTAACCGCGGTTGCATGGGCAGCGGCGGTGGAAACGCGATCACGACACCCTTCGCCAAGGGGGACTGCGCTCGCGTCAGTGTTGGTGCGGCGAGCAACATGGCGAGGGTGGATTGTAGAAGTTGGCGGCGGTGCATAGTCGTTAGCCTCTCACGATCGACATGCTCGGATAACCGCTCGCGCGCCGTGCGACGGCTCGCGCGAATCGGCGATGAATGCTTCGAATCGATCGGCGTAGTAGAGATAGTCGTCGTACACAAACTGCTTGCGTGCATGCTCGTCGACGCAGCCGCACCAGTCCTCTCTTTTGCCTACATGATGGTCGACACAAGAGTCTTTCACCGACAGGAAGCTCGCCAGGTCGGGCAGCGGATCAGACTCCGCTGCTGCACCGGGTATCGAGCCGCGCGCTTGCACGCTAGGCAGATTGTGCATCCGACGAAACAGATTCCAGCGTAGCTGCGCGGACGTGGCCGAATTGCACCCGCTGCTATTGAAGGCACGAATCGATCTCATGCGCTCGAATCGGTTACGCACCACACTGAGGCCGCTCGTCGCCAAGCTCTCCGGCCGATTGATCAGCTCCTCTAGAAAGTCCTGCTCCGCTTTACGCTCGGCATACCGCTCCGTCCATAACTCGACAAAGCGATCAGCGAACTCCGACTCAATGTAGGCATACCACTCGGAATCGCCTTGCGTGAGTTTGAACTTTCGGTAGATGCCACGGCCGACATCCTTGCCGCAATCAGCCGAGTATCGCAGGACGAATTCCACCAAGAACAACGAGAGCGCCTCGTCATCGACATCGGCAAAGCGGCCTTCGAACAATGCGCGCCCAGTGCTCATGCCCTGCTTGTCGAGCCAGAAGCGCTCGTTCTTGTGCACGATTCCGGGGAGCTGCGCGCGCCGCTTCGCCTCCGCTGCCAAGCGTGCCTCGGCGAACTTGCGTCGCTCGCCGGTGCGTTGAGCGCGCTCCTCCGTCACGATGCGCGACTCCAAATCGTCGAGCGACACTTGTGCGTGCGTTGCGATCGGCCAGAGCGTGAGCGCCAGTACGAACAGCGCGAGCGCTACGAATAGGCGAAGAGTGACGGCGAGCTGCTGATGCATCGAGTACTAACTGGTTTCTCAGATTCCCATTAGCATGCGCGAGTTCCGGACAGTATGGAATACCTGCGTTGGGGATGAAGGCTCTATGCCGCGTGATGGCGATCTTGATGTATCGAAGTACTCTCGGGAGCAGGTTGAGGAGGCGCTGCGGAGAATTGATTCGCAGCGCTACCCAAAGAACTATCAAAAGCTCATTGCTGCACGTGCCACTGCACTCCCCGCCAAAGCCGATCCCGTCTTCGGACTAGGCAAGAAAGTGCGACTGTCGAGCCGCTGGTCAGAGTACACAACTCCGATTTTGATCGCAGTGGGTGTCGTACTGCCGCCGTTCATTGCGGCTCAGATGTGGGCAGGTTCTGTACCGACGCCAGCCTCACGGGAAGAACAGGTGATTTTGGCTCTGGGCGTGGTCATGTATGTCGTCTTTCTACCGAAGTTACTTCAGCAGCTCTCGGTGTTTCGCGTTATCGCTGACGGCAACGAGCTCGAGATCGGAAGATTGGGCTATCGGACCATCGTTCGAATGCATGACATCCGAGAAGTTGTGTGGATCACGCGATTTACGCCCAGCTCATCACCGCTCGCCGAATTGCGCTACGTGGATCAGCTTGGCGTTGAGACGCGCGCGAAATTCGTCCCGCGATCGGACGAGCTCGTCGATGCGCTCCGCGACCACCTTGAAACTCTCAGGGCAGCTCTAGCATCAAGACGCTGAATACAAAGTGAGCGTGACTGCGGATGGCGATGCGAAAGCGTGTTCACGCGTCATTAGACAATGGCATCAGTAGTGCGGCGAAGAGCTCGTTGCGATCGTAAAGAAAGCGACGACGGCGCAAACCGCAACGGCCATGCCACCGAGGGATCCGGCGCCGGTAGCTTTCGATCGGCTGTACGGTTGGGTTGGCGTGGTCATCGTTAAGTGGCATGAATTGTACGCCGAGTCGATTGTTGACTCAGCGTCTCCGCGAAAAGACCCAGCGAGCTCGGGCGAACTACGGCATCCTGTTTACAAACACGTGTCACTTTGGGGCACGTCCTAGGCCTAGAGGAGCGCAGAAGATGATCGACAGCCTGTTCGGGAAGCGTGGGATGTCCTTGCGCTTGCTGTGCTTCGCTGGAGCCGCGAGCATCGGCTTACTTGTGCTACCAGCAGCCATGGCAGACGTCGCGAAATCCCATGTTCAAGTTCCCGCACAGGGACTCTATGTAATTGAGCACGTGACCGTATTGCCAATGACCACTAACAACACTCCAGTTGTGGATGCTGTTGTCGTGGTCGACAAAGGTCGAATCGTCTCGCTGCAAGGCCCTACACCCGCCAATGCGCGGAGAATCGATGGCAAGGGGAAGTGGCTTATTCCAGGATTGATGGACATGCATGTTCATTTGCCGTCGGACAGCTATCTGCGCCCACCCAAGTATCCGACCGAAGCCCCCACTCTATTCATCGATACTCAGGACATCATGACGCCGTACATCGCTAACGGCGTCACGCAGCTGTTGAACTTGGAAGCTGTCCCTGCGTCAATCGGGCAGCGGAACGAAGTGGCGGCAGGCCGCGTGCTCGGTCCACATATGGCACTGGCTGCGGTGGTCAATGGTGGATTCGGCAATGGACGCACGGCGAATACGCCGAACGATGGGCGCCAGACTGTCCGCAACCTCAAGGCGGAAGGCTACGATTTCATTAAGGTGTATTCCGACCTCAGCATCGAGACTTTTCTGGCTATTGTCGATGAAGCTAACAAGCGCAACATGAAGGTCTTGGGACACATACCCATGGCCTTCGATGGCCAGATCGAACGCGCATTCGTTCCGGGCTTTTCGATGGTGGCGCACGCCGAGGAGTTCTCCAAACAGTCGGCTGAGTTTAGTGACGCCGATGCAGTGCGCTTTGCCCGCATGGCCAAGCAGAATGGCAGCTGGGTATCACCAACGCTTGTCGTCATGCGCTGGATCGCCAGCCAAACTCGCTCGCTAGATGAGGTGAAAGCATCGCCTCATTTGAAATACATGCACCCGCTGTTGCAAAGCAAATGGATTGTCGCCAATCGGTACAACCGCAATTCGTCGCCCAAGCTCATCGACTATTTCGATCGAATGGTTCTCTTCCACAAACGATTGGTACGAGCACTGAAGGCCGAGGGCGTTCCTATTATCGCGGGTAGCGATACGCTCGCGTCCGGTGTGATCTCCGGATTTTCGCTTCATGAAGAGCTACAGCTGTTAGTAGATGCGGGGCTTACGAACGAGGAGGCGTTGGTGTCAGCAACACGGCTCCCAGCCGAGTGGCTCGGCATCAATGTAGACCGTGGCACAATTGAACCAGGGAAACGCGCCGACCTCGTATTGCTCGACAAGAATCCGCTCGAGGCGATTGCGAATACTCGCGAGATTGCCGGCGTATTCGTGGACGGCCGGTGGCTAGACCGCGTGACGCTTGACGCGATGTTGGATGATCTGGCAAAGCGCTATGGCGATGCCCGGGACGAGTTCCAGTGGGATAAGCTAACAATGTAAATGGCACCTACAAGCTTCGGTGGGTACGCGGCAGCGTTAACACTTGCGCTTCGTCCCGCGATCGGTGAGCCGGCGTGGAGTAGACCGACTGATGAGCGCTAAACCTTACGCCTGCCCGGTATCGCTGCAGGGCATGACGATGGCGAACCCCGCTGTCAATGAGAGCCCTTACGATTACTACGCGAAGATGCACCGTGAGGCACCGGTGCACTACGACGAGCGGATGGGACTGTGGCTTGTCACGCGCTACGAGGACATCGTCGCGGCATCCCAGCAGTGGGAGGTGTTCTCGAGCCATATTGATATGCGACGCGATGTGTCAACCGTCGACCCGAGCGCTACCGATGAGCTGTTCCGGCGCGAAGGGTGGTTAGTAGCGGATGTGCTCTCGCAAGTCGACCCGCCGCGCCACACCCTATTCCGCAAGATGGTCGAGCGACTGTTCACCGGTCCCGTCGTCAAGCGCATGCACGCCTACCTCGACCAGCATGTACTCGAGTTGTTAGCTCCGTTTGAGCGCCGTGGTCGCGCGGATTTTCTCAATGAGTTTGCGCTGCTACTACCGTTGGACGTGATCGCCGATCAACTGGGGTTGCCGCGCACCGACGGAGCGCTGCTGCGTCGCTGGAGCGACGCTTTCATCGGTTCGTTCGATCCGACGATCACCGCCGAGCAGAAGCTCGCGCTCGCCCGCATTATTCTGGAATTCCAGCGCTACTTCGTTGCGTGGCGACAGAAGAAGACCGAGCGGCCCGGCGACGACTTGCTATCGATGCTGGTCGCGACGCGCGGCGACGACGGCGCTCCGCTCAGCACCGAGGACTACCTCGCCCTGTGCGCGCAGTTGATGGTGGCCGGCAGCGAGACGACTCGTAATCACCTGTTGTCGATGATGTTGATGCTGTGCGATCGCCCGACACTGCAAACGCAATTGCGGGCGAGACCAGAGCTGATCACGAAGTTTGTCGACGAATCACTGCGGCTGGAATCTCCGGCACAGGGCCTGTACCGGCGCTGCACACGTGACTTCGAGCTCGGTGGCGTGCGGATACCGGCCGGTGCGATCGTCATGATGATGTACGGCGCCGGCAACCGCGATCCGAATATGTTCCCAGAGCCTGCGCAGCTCGACCTCGAGCGCGCCAATGCCAACCGACACATGGCATTCGGCTACGGTATCCATAGCTGCATTGGTCGCACGCTTGCCACGGCGGAACTCACCATCGCGACTCGCCGGTTACTCGAACGCCTCGGACCGATTCGGCTGGCGCACGATCAACCGCGGCCAGCGCATCTGTTTCACTTCAATATGCGCGCACTCGCAGGACTGCACATCGAGTTCGAGGTGCTGCCGGAAGTAGCGCATCTGCGATCATCTCCTTAGAATCGTTGTTAGGCACTGCGCCTGTCGGCCCGTCGAAAACTTTCTTCCTCATCAGCTTTAGGTAGATTATTCGTGAGAACCATCGCGATTCCCTTGTTCCTCTGCATCTTCAGCGCCGCATCGCTGTGCTCTGCAGAGCCCGCGCCGGATGCAGCAGCACTGATCGCGGAGTTCGGTCTACGGGAAGCGGAGCAGCCCGTGTCCGTGCGCGCGAATTGGCGTAAGCCCAAACGCATTGTGGTCGATGCGGGTGTGCCCGGCCTTCTGGCCCGGCTCGAAGGAAGCGCGCCAGGCGTGCAGTTCGTGGGTGCGAGCACGCCAGCGGAGATGGCGGCCGCCGCAAAAGATGCCGATGCGGTCATCGGGCGCACGGGATTCGTGTGCAACCCCGCCGTTCTTGCACCTAACAACGCGGTGCGGTGGGCTCAGACGATTTACTCCGGTATCGAGATCTGCCTGCCGCAGCGCGCGCGCTTTGAGCGCGACGTGCTACTCACTAACATGCGTGCCGTGGGGTCCCCCGCTATTGCCGAGCATACAATCGCTCTCATGTTCGCGCTTGCGCGGGGCCTACATGTTTCGATTCCCAATCAAGCCAGCGGCGCGTGGCGGCAAGACGAAGCAGACGGGCGTGCGATCACGCTGCGCGGCAAGACGGTGCTCATCGTCGGGCTCGGCGGCATCGGCACCGAGGTCGCAAAGCGGGCTGACGCTCTCGGGATGCGCGTCATTGGCACGCGCGCCTCAGATCGGCCGGCACCGAGTTATGTGCGTCGCGTCGGCAAGCCCGAGGAGCTCGCGACGATGCTTCCCGAGGCTGATGTCGTCGTCATGGCCGCGCCCCTCACGCCGGCCACGCGCGGACTGTTCAATGCGCAAATGTTCGCCCGCATGAAGCGTAGCGCCTACTTCATCAATGTGGCGCGCGGGGGTGCAGTCGTCACCGCGGATCTCATCGCAGCCCTCGAGTCCGGTGCAATTGCAGGTGCAGGGCTCGATGTCACCGATCCCGAACCCCTGCCCGCCGACCATCCGCTTTGGAAGGCCCGCAACGTGATCATCACGCCGCATGTTGCCGGCAGCACCGATATCGGCATTGAAGCGCAGCTACGCGTGGTGCGAGAGAACGTGCGACGGTATGTTGCGGGGGAAAAGATGCTATCGGTGGTCGACATCGAGCGGGCGTACTGACGTACGGATCCGGTGCGAATGCTGCGAGCAGCTTTCATCTGGTTAGTAGCTGCGACATCGATTGCAGCGCTCGCCGCGTCCTCATCCGGATGGGTTGTTCTCGATCGTCTCGGCAGCGACGATGCGTATCTGCAGCGCGAGGGCCACGCAAGTTCGCTGCGGCGCGTCGGGCCATGGGCCATCTTCGCGCAGCGATTCGTGGCGGTGAAAGATGGCGAACGGCACGAAGACTCGTTGCCACTCGAAGTGATGGCCGTCAATTGCATCACGGGGGCTACCGGCGTCATCAGTGCTGCGGAGTTCGACGACAACGGCACGTCGCTCGGGATGCGGCCGCAGCGTAGCTTGCGAGAAGTCGAAGCGACGACCGACTTCGGTCGCATTGCGCTCATCGCACCCTTGAACGGTCTGCAAAAAGGCCTTGCCGGCGTCGGCTGTACTTGTCAGCGCCCCGCGGCGCTAGCGACTGAAGCCGAACTCGAGCGAACTTACGAGCAATGGGTTCGAAGACAGATGGTTCAGCGGCGCTATCGCGTCGGCTTCATCCGGGTCGCGACCAAAGCGCAGGCTGACGCGCTGATCGCACGCCTCAAGAAAGGCGAGTCGTTCACAGCACTCGCCAACCAGCACTCGGAAGCAAAAGAGTTTCCGGACGGTGTGATTGACTTCGACGCGCCAGGCTCCTGGACTGTGGAGAAACTGCGGCTATTCGACTCCTTACGCCCTGGGGAGTTTACACCGCAAGCGCGTGACGGCATCTTTGGATGGGAGATCTACAAGTTGTTAGCGATCCGCGAGACACCCGCACCTGAATTCGCCAAGATGCGGCCGCAGATTGCGCGCTACGTGCAGCATGCGAAAGCTTGCGGCTGGCCCCTGGTGACTAGCAACTAGCAAGCTCGCGCGCAGGTTAGCCGCGCGTGTCCCTCAAGTGCGGGACACAGACAGCCTCAGCCCATGCAAACGCGGCAGATAGGATCGTTCCTTCGACAATGGGAGTGCTACGATCCACTGCGTCATCCGTTAAGGGTACGAGTTATGCGTATGCGTTACGGCCGATGGACCGCGATACCCGCCTTGCTCGTCATTCTGGCAGCATGCAGTTCCGAGGCGGAGCCCGAGAAGGCCGTTCCTCCTGGCGTCGTTGCGGTCACTGCAGTTGGCGCACCGATCGGCGCTCCTGTGAGTGCCACAATCGACTCCGCGGGTGGCACTGTCGTTAGCGCCGACGGCAAGCTGACGCTGATCGTGCCAGCGGACGCCGTAAGCGAAGCAACGGAGTTCTCCGTGACGGCGATCGAACCGACAAGCCCCGGCGGCCTTGTCAGCTATCGACTCGGGCCGGATGGCGGAACCTTTGCCAACAAGGTAACGGTCCGTTTCAAGTACTCCGAGGCTGATGTGGTCGGCTCACATGCTGCGTTTTTCAGAATCGCCTACCAAGATGCGGAGCGTCGCTGGCTTAGTCCCGTGACATTGCTTGATGAAAGCGCACAGACCGTATCTGCACAGACTGACCACTTGTCTGATTGGTCGTTGGTCCGCGGCAAGCAGATTCGACCGGCCTCTGCTGTGGTAGCAGTCAAGGAGTCGGTGCGGTTCACCGTCCAAAATTGCGACATCGATAGGGACCCCGATGTCTTCCCAGCAGCCTATGACTGCCAAGAGTACTCAGACGATGTGACGCCGATTCTGTACGCGGCTTCGGTCAACGGTGTCGTCGGCGGGAATGCTACGTTGGGTCGAGTCACTGCAGGGCCCTCGATGTACTACACCGCACCGAACAAGGTTCCCTCACCTAACCCTGTGACCGTGAGTGTGGATATGCATCATCGCGAATCAGGTAACCGCATGAGCAAGACGGTTCTGCTCGCACAAGTGACAGTCGTGTCTGAGGACAATACGGCGCCTGAGGATACGTTTCCGCAACGCTACACTGGCTCAGGCACGATATCGCACACATCTGGCGGCGAAGGCTCTGCAGTGAGCCTCCTCAAGTACTCAGCTACCTACGAGATTGCTGGTAACCGCAGCGAAGGTGGCGGTACAGGCGACTACACCTTGTCCGGGACGCTCACCATCACGGATGGCGAAGTGGCGCTGCCGAATTGCCAGTGTACGATCACCGGCGGCAGCGGTGCTGCGGAAGCGGGTCTCGGCATCAGCGAATCGCCCAATACCCAATACTTCAGTTTAAGCGCCTTCACCACGGTAGGCATCAGCTGCACGCCGAGCGAGGGTCGTCGCAGCTGCCCCTCTTCCTATGTCATTCCTGTGAGTTCGTCTAACAACCCTGTTCCGCAGTGCACTGGAAGCACCGTCACCACGTTTACGAATGTCCGAGAAGTCACAGGTAGCTATCAGCGCACTTGCGGCAGCACAAATGAAACCGCGAACTGGACACTGATCGGCGAGTAATCATGCCACAATGCACTCGCTAAAGGCGAGTTGCGCATGGCCCGCTCCTAACGACGTGCAGTGCGACCCAGTCGAGATGCACAACATCATCCGTCGCGCGCGAGAACTTAATCTCGAACGTCCGATTGATCGCGTCTCTGCCGCGCAGAGGGACTGAGTTGGGCTATCGCTGAGCGGCTGGCCACGCCGCCTTGTTAGTACTCAAGAATGCGCGGACAGACTCTGCGGCAGTACCCGTGAGGTTCTTCACCGCATCGCTCACGACATCGAACTTCCCAGCGCGGATATTGGCGTCTGTGCCCACGACAAGCGGGATGAACGGTTCTGGAACCCCGGCTGCTCGAACACCCGCAGCGAGTTGTTCGTCAGAGAGTTGCACTACTTCGATTGACTTGCCGGAGATGTCGGCCACGATGGCCGCAAGCTCAGCGATGGTGAGCGCCGCCGGCCCCGTGATATCGAGGCGTTCGCGCGTGCCTTTGCGGGTCACTAGTGCCGCGGCTGCAGCGCGGGCCACATCCTCGCGCGCAACATAGTTGATGCGACCGTTGCCTGCGGAGGTAAACCATTTCCCCGATGCTACAACTCCCGGCAACGAACCTAACAGGTTTTCCGCGTACCAACTCACGCGCAGGATCGTGAAGTCGAGGCCGCTACGCTCGATTGCTTGCTCCGTTTCGTAGTGATCCGGTGCAAACGGAATCAACGACCCTTCGGGGTTTAACATCGACGTGTAGAACACATGCTTCACGCCGGCGCGCTTTGCCGCGTCCACCGCGGCGCGGTGTTGTCGAATACGCAAGCCCGGTACGTCGATTCGATCGGTCGAAATGATGAGCGCACGATCGATGCCATTGAACGCTCTTTCGAGCAAGGCCGCATCGTCGAAATCCACGCGTCGGGTCTCAACGCCTTTGTGCGCCGAGAATCTGTCTGGATCGCGGCTGCCGGCTACGACACCCGCGACGCCTGCTGCGGTGAGTAGCTCAATGACGCGTCGGCCGAGCTTGCCATTCGCGCCCGTTACGAGAATCTTTTGTTGTGCGAGGGCCATGAGTAGTCTCCGATAGCATCTAGGTCTATTATAGGAACCGCCTCCTCCGCCCGTAAGGAGGCACCAAAATGGCGGTAGGTAACAACGAGGTAACCTAACGATGGACGTTGGCGCAAAAGCGCTGGTTGAACGCTTCGCTCAATGGGAGTCGTTACGGTTGAATGCCAACCGCTGCCCGATTCGCAGCGTGCTCGACCGCATCGGCGACAAATGGTCGATGCTCATTCTGATCGCGTTAGCGGCACGCCCGCGCCGCTTCAACGAACTCGGCCGAGCAATCCCGGACATCTCGAAGCGCATGCTCACGCAGACCTTGCGCGGCCTCGAGAGCGACGGCCTGCTAACACGTGAGGTGTTTCCGACCAAACCACCGAGCGTCGAGTACCGCTTATCGCCACTCGGCGAATCGCTACTCCAGCCACTCTCCGGGCTAGTGGAGTGGGCAGAGCACAACCAGGCGAAGATTGTGCGTACGCGGGCGAAGTCTTAACTGCATAGTTTTCCTGCACCTAAGCAACCACCGCGCCCCTTATAAAAAATATTCTGGGATCGCTGAGACGATTTGCCACGAGAAAACGCCTCTAGGCCTGAGAACTCCATTTTTCAGGTCTAGCAGAAGGATTCCGTGCATGTCGACGATGAATTTCTACAAGAAAACCGCCTCTGTCATAATGCTCGCGCTCCTGAGCGCGTGTAATGACAACGATTCACCCGCTCCAGTAACTCCCGCTCCCACGCCAACAGTCACCCTATCGATCTCCCCGTCCTCAGCGACTGTGAATACCGGGGCATCGGCCACACTCACTGCCACGATCGTTCGCGGTGGCGGCTTTACGGGCCCGGTCACCATTGCAAGCTCCGGCGCGCCTGCGGGAGTCACGGTGACAGGCGGCACGATCGATAGCGCGGCAACCACGCAGTCAATCTCCGTGGCCGTAGCGGGGAACGCCACGGCCGGTGTTAGCAATATCAGCATTACGGGAACAGCGGCTGGCGTCACAATTGCGCCCGCAACTTACGTACTAACAATCGCTGCGCCAACGCCCACGGTTACGCTGTCGCTCAGTCCAACCTCAGCAACCGTCAACGCGGGCACTTCCGCCACCTTGACCGCGACCATCGTACGCGGCGGCGGCTTCACGGGCCCGGTCACGATCGCAAGCTCCGGCGCGCCTTCCGGCGTCACGGTGACAGGCGGCACGATTGGCAGCTCGGCTACGACGCAGTCGGTGTCCGTGGCAGTCGCCTCCACAGCCGCACAAGGCTTAAGCAACATCAGCATCACGGGCACCGCAACCGGCGTGACGATTGCACCGGCAAACTACGCCTTAACGGTTGCACCGCCACTGGTCGACACCGATGGCGATGGCCTGCCCGATGCGACTGATCCGGACGATGACAACGACGGCGTGTTAGACGCCAGCGACCTGTTCCCGCTAGACCCCGCGCGCACGGTGGCAATCACCCCGGCGTTCCCGCGAGTCAGCGGCGTCTATCAGTTGCCAAACTACCCGGTGACGCGTCAGTTGACCTGGGTTCTGCAGCAGCTCGCGGCCAGCAGCACATCGACCACCGAGATCAATGCGCGCTTCTCTCCGGCAGCATTGGCAGCGATTCCCGCGACGCAGTGGCAGACTTTCTTTCAGAGTCTGCGAACGGCCTCGCCGAATGCGATTGTGGTGGACCTCATTCAAGCCACTCCAACTTCAGTCACGGCATTGATCGGCACGCCGAGTAATCCCGCTTCCGGCCAATTCCTGACTTTGTCGACAGGTTACGCGAGCGATCTGATCACCTCGTTAGGCGCCAGCCAGTTCAATCTCGATGGCTCGGTCATCTCGAACGCCGACCGGTCTTTGACCATGGCGCAGGCGGCAGATAAGTTCATGACTCTCGCGCCGAATTCATCAGTACTCGTCGCTCGAATCACTAACAATCAATGCGTGCCGATTGAAGCCCGTGCTGCGACGACGCCCCGAGCCACAGCCTCGATCTTCAAAGTGCTGGTGCTCGGCGGTCTCGGCAAAGCGGTCAACGACGGCGTGATCAGCTCAACGCAGACGATCCCATTGGTCGCCGCTAACAAGGTGCGCAACAGCGGGCTCTCGCCGGAGCCATTGGGTACGGTCTTTCCGCTGCAAGACATGGCGACGTTGATGATGGGTAACAGCGACAACACTGCAACCGATCACCTGCATCAACTCGTTGGTCGTTCGCGCTTGGAAGGCATCCTCGGCACCTTCAATCACGCGAATGCGAATCTGATGACGCCGTTCCTGTCGCTCAACGAGAACTTCGGTCTTCTCCAAAGCGTACCCCTGGTCGACGCGCAAGCGTACATCAATGGCACAGAGGCCTTTCAACGCAACTACGTTGATACGGTGTTAGCACCGTTGACCGTCGGCTCCGGCCCGACGCTCTTCAATCACACCGGCATCTACCTAACAGCGACTTGGCAATCGAGCGCCATCGACATTTGCAACGCCTACGCGGGAATCCGTAAGTTCAACGACGCCACGGCGGGCTTCCAAGTGATGGACAAGGCGTTGAGCTCACAAGCCGCGCAACCCGGCGTACGCAATCGCTGGGAGCGCGTCTGGTACAAGGGCGGCAGCCTGAACAATGGCAGCGGTCTAGTCGTGCTCACGCACTCATGGCTGGTGCAGAGCGATAACCGCGGCACGTTCGTTGTGGTGGCGATGGCCAATACCACGACACCCGCTATCGACGAGTTCGCGGTGCAATCGGCCACCGGTCGAATGCTGCAACTGGTCGACGC
>CAYUIT010000006.1:0-4431 GCA_964444835.1 uncultured Steroidobacteraceae bacterium | reverse complement strand
GCTCAGGCTCGTGCCTAACTGGCTCGTCGCCATCACGGCCACCGCTTGGCGCAGATCCCACGACTTACCACTATGAAAGTACGGCGCCGTCAGCGCGATGTTGCGCAGCGTTGGAACTTTGAAGACGAATTTGTCGCCTTCCGCTTTCGTCACAACGAAGCGCCCCGCATCACCGGGCGGCAGTAGCGAAGCGTCCGGCTTCTCGACGACACCAAACGGTGCGTACATTCCGCCACCCACATTGATGCCGTTGTGGCAGGCGGCGCAGCCCTTGTCCATGAAAACTTTCAGTCCGCTCTTCTGCCTAACAGTGAGCGCATCGCTTTGGCCACGCAGAAACTTGTCGAACGCTGCATTCGGCGTATTCAGCGTCGCTTCGAATAACGCGATCGCCTTTTGCGCGTTGGCCAAGGTGACAGGTGCCGACTCGCCCGGGAATGCAGCCTTGAATGCCAAGACGTAACCGGGAATAGCGCGCAGTTGCTCTGCCACATGCGCGGTGGGCGAAGCCATCTCGATCGGGTTCACCATCGGTCCCCCGGCCTGCGCTTCGAGATCTTTCGCTCGTCCGTCCCAGAACTGCGCGGTGTTGAACACCGCATTGAACACGGTCGGCGCATTGCGCCCACCGCGCTGCCAGTGATGCCCGATTGAAGTCTCCTGCGAATCGACGCCACCGAGACCCACGTTGTGGCAGCTATTGCAGCTAATGGAATGGCTGGCCGACAAACGCGGATCGAAGAACAACATCTTGCCGAGCTGCAGCTTTGCGGGTGTCGCGGCGTTGCCGGGCAATGCGGGCGCCGTACTCGGAATGGGCTTGAACAGCGCCTGCGCGGATTGCATCAGCTCGTCAGCGGCACTCGCTTTGCCAGCGATGCCGAGGGCTAAGAATGTGATTACGACGGCCCGCCAAGAACGGTTGTTAGTTTGTATCCCAGCGCACAGCGGCTTGGATGGCGCATGAGCGTTGCCGCCGTAAGGCTGACCGGGAGCGAAACCAAGGCAAGCGCCACGAGAATCCATTGCATAGCCCTCCTCGACCTGCCATGAACGATTCACGATGCGCCTATGCGTACGCGTTTGACATCGGTAGTAGCACGTAAAGCGCGGCGAGTACTCACAATGCACGCTGCAACCTTTCTGTGGATCCTCCGGAGTAATCGCGGAGATCGCTTCGCTGCAGGCCAGCGCACTGCACATGCGAAAACAATGGCACGACGCTATTGAGGTCGCCACGACGTATGCGAGCAACTTCCGAGAAAAATGCTACGGGCAGGTATTCGCCCAGGAATTCGCGCTCGGCCTCAACAAATGAGCCGGACTCAGCGCGCCCCGGCCACCTTCAACATGAACATCTGGTGCATCGCATCGAGCGAACGCACTGCGTTGTCGTAGTAGAGCGCCTCATCGAACGACACTGTTTGTGAGGTCGTGGTGCTATAGGTTTTCGAACTCGTGTTGATGCCGGTGTCCTCGGTCGTCGTGCTCTTCACAGCGTCACTCACGCCACCCATCGTAAATGGGTTGTTAGCCGGCACAATCGCCTGCTTGAGCCAGAGCCGTGCGCCAGGCCCCATTTTGCCGACGAACTGATACTGCGATTCTCCGGGGCGGAGATACTCCGCGAATTGCATATCAGCCTTCGCTTGGGTGAACAACTTCCCACCTGCGGTCGCTGTGCCGAGGTCGATCACGGCGCTGCCCGTGAGGAACTCCGCGTTGAGCGGATAACTCATGCGCACGAAAGTGCCCGTCGACTGCGGGCTGATCGTGCCGCAATCCGGCGCAAACGGCCGTCCGCGCGGACTCACGTAAATTACGGCCTCCTCGATGCTGCCACCCTTACCCGCCTCGAGCTTCCGTGTCCCGATGCGCACGCCGGTGTCGTACTTGGCTGTGAACTTCGCGTATTGGTCGTTAGCGACCAACTCCTCGTACGGCACGATTTCGATACCCGCTGACTTCATATCCGCTTCGATGCGATCAAGCAAACCATCGGCTATGGCCTGCAGCTTCTGCGGATCGAGGCCGCCCGGGATGCTGCCCGTGGTCGAGCGGTTGTACACCGCCCAGTACCCACCCGAGACCGCCGACGCGCCTTTCGCGAATACGAACTGCACACAGAAGTTAGTAATGGCCACACGCTTGATGTTCTTCAGCTTGCCCTCGGCTTGCGTCGCAACATAGGTGGCAGCCGAAGCTTCTGCGCCTGCAGCGAAGTCGAAGGTCTTAGAGAGATCGACAGCGCGCGGGTCGCCGCCACCGCCCAGCGTCACTGCGGCAGCGGAAAAAGGGAGAATTGCCAGAAGAATTGTTAGTGGGCGAATACGCACGGAGGCTCCACGGTTGCAGTGATAAGCACCGAACACTCTACTACCGGATCGATTCGAGGTGTTAGTGCTGAGCACCAGAGTCGCCACTACAGCAGGTCTGTCAGCCCCGTCTGTCCTCAGGCCGGATGACGCCCGATGAAGAACTCGCGGAACGGATCCATGCTGGGGTTTAGCCCCGCGTCGATTGCAGCTTTTCGCAGCGCCTGCATTTGCGGATCGTGGATGCGTTGCGTCGGCATTCGCAGCGGACCGCCGTTATAGCCCTGCAGCCAGCCCTGGAATTTCCACGCCTGCCGATTCAAGAATGCGCCACCGTGCAACTGCGGCGCCAGCGCTTGGCGAGCCTTGCGTGCGGGGTGCATTCGCCAGTAGATCTCGGTCGCCTCCGCAAACTTGCCTTCGCGCAACAGGCGAAACACTTGCGGGATCAGTGGCCCCCAAAACTCGTGGTCGCTGGTTGCCGATAGTTGTATCGGCATCAACTGCGCAAGCGGAATCAGCTCGCCTTCGATCGGCATCGAAATCACGACTTCCTTCCCGAACAGTCGATCGCACTCGATCACACTCTGTATCGAGGGAAAGCCGCCTTCGGCTTTGATCGCAGCCACGTTGGGGCAATCGTCGATCAGGCGGCGGATCAATCGCGTTGGAATGTCGGACGGGTGGATGCGCGTCGAGAACCCCCACAAAAACATCGGGAACAACATCACAGCGAGATTGGTCGCGTCGCAAAAGGCTTTGGTGTAGTCGTAGATGTCCTGCTCAGACTCCGGGTAGAAGTTAGGCGGATACGACAACAGCACGAACTCCGCGCCTGCGGCCTCCGCACCACGCACTGCTTCAAGGTTCTGCTCGAGGTCATTCCAACTAGCGTGATGGGTCAGAATCAGGCGCGCACCCGCCTCGTCCTTGATGATCCGCAGGAACTCGAGATACTCCGGTAGCGTAATCGACACTTCTGACACACCCAGCGTGCCCATGAAGCCGTGCTCGATTGCGAGTCGCGTGTCGTGGCGAATCGCTTTCTCATTAATCGATTTCAAATCGCGCGTGAACGATGGAATCGTGCAGTTGATGACGCCGACCAGATTCTCGCGCGCCCATTCGCGCGCCTCGTTCTTACGATATTTGCTCATGATTTTCCCTTGTCGACGGGTATAACGATGGGTGCGGATACCAATCCGATGCCCTGCTCCGTCGCGCGCGCAAGGCAAGCGGCAGCAACCGCCAGGTCTTGAATCCAGGCACCCACCGATTTATAGAGGATTAGCTCGGTGTGGGATTGGCGCCCGACATGCTGCCCACTAACAACAGCAGCTAACGAGATCATTTTTCGTGAGAACGGGATATCTGCCGTCGCGGCCGCCAACATGTCACCTGTATCGTGCGACACTTCTTCCATCATGTCCGAGACGATCAGCTTCGACGCTGCTATCACGGAGACATCGACCTCGCGTTGCTCAGGCAGCGTCGATCCAATCGAGAGCACTGTTGCGCCCACCGCGAGGCCGTCTGCGTACAACGTCGGGCTCTCGTCCCTCGACCGCGCGGCGCAGACGACCACGTCAGCCCCATCGACAGCAGTACGCGCATCGTTGGCGGATGTAATGTCGAGACCGAGATCGCTCAATTCCACAATGAAACGCTGCCGACTTTCTGCGCGTGGGCTATAGACGCGAACCGAGCGAAGTTCTCGCACAGCGGCAAGCGCGCGGAGGTGATTCTTCGCTTCAAAGCCCGAACCGATGATGCCAACTGTTAGCGCGCCAGCGCGTGCCAAGCAGTCGGCGGCGAGAGCCGATGTAGCAGCGGTTCGAAAGCCCGTGATCGCATTGCCGTCGAGCAATGCCACGAGTTCAGTGCTCGCTTGGTCGAACAGTGCGACTAGGTAGGAAGCACGCTGGGCGCGCGGCGAGGCTGCAATCAACTTCGCACCCATGAGCTTGCCGTCGGCGCTCACGCCGGACAGCGTGCGTAACCACACGCCGTCACCGCGGGCCATCGTGCGTGCCGGGAAACGCTTCGCGTCGTCGGATGAAGAATAAGCCGCGCGAAGTGCGCGCACCGCGTCGGACCAGTCGAAAACCCGCCGCAC
>CAYUIT010000005.1:48880-120629 GCA_964444835.1 uncultured Steroidobacteraceae bacterium | reverse complement strand
GTGACGTGCTCGGCGATATTGGCGAGATACAGCGCTTCCTCAACCGCCGTGTTGCCGCCGCCGATGACGGCGACGCGTTGCTTGCGGAAGAAGAATCCATCGCAGGTGGCGCACGCCGAAACGCCTTTGCCACGAAACTTTTCTTCCGATGGAATGCCTAGATACTTGGCAGAGGCGCCGGTGGCGATGACCAGCGCGTCGCAGGTGTAAACGCCGGCATCGCCGGTCAAGCGGAACGGGCGTGCGCGAAGATCGACCGTATGAATGTGATCGTTGACGAGCGTCGTGTGGAAGCGCTCGGCATGCTCTTTCATGCGCTGCATCAGCGCCGGCCCTTGCAAGCCGTGCGGATCGCCTGGCCAGTTGTCCACGTCGGTTGTGATCATGAGCTGGCCACCTTGCTCGAGGCCCGTGATCAGAAGCGGCGAGCGGTTAGCGCGCGCGGCGTAAACGGCTGCGGTGTAGCCGGCAGGCCCCGAGCCCAAAATGATGAGGCGATTGTGACGAGAGTTGCTCATGTATAATTTGTTTCCAGGTAACGCGCCTTTATGAAGCGCCGCGCGCGCAATTTCAAGCGTGGCACCCGCCGCAACGATGCCAGCGTTCGGCCGCCTCACACGCGGTGCAGCCGCCAGCTCTGGCGATTGAGAGCGGTGGATTGGCCTTCAGAATAATCTTTTGGAAGCATATACTTAAAGCGTTTTGTTAACGTGAGTTAGAGCCTTGGCCGAAAAAGCAGCTGCACCCCGCTTGTCATCAGCCGTCGCGCGCGGATTGCGCGAGAGCGCGATCTTGGCGTTGGGTGTCGTCGCGCTCGTGATGCTCGTGGCACTCGCGACGTACAGCCCGCGCGATCCCGGATTCTCCTTCACCGGTGAAGCGGTCGACATTCAAAATCGTATCGGGCCATTCGGTGCGTGGCTCGCCGACGTGTTGTTCTTTCTGTTCGGTCGGCCAGCGTTTTTGTTTCCCATCATGCTCGGCGTGGCGTGTTTCGTGATGTTCCGACAGCGCGATGCTGCCGAGGCCAGCTCGCGAACGAACACGGCGATTCGCGTTGGCGGGTTCGTGCTGATGCTCGTGACAAGCTGCGGATTGGCCACGCTGCATTGGGCGCCTGAACCGTTGCGCGAAACCGCAGGCGGCGTGATCGGTGATGTCGTCGGGAGCGGGCTCGCCGGTTCGATGAATTTTCTCGGCGCGACGCTGTTGATGCTCGCGGCGTGGATGGCGGGCGTGTCGTTGGCCTTCGGCGTGTCTTGGCTCACTGTAATCGATCAGCTCGGCGCGGCGGTTTGGAACGGCATTGCGTGGCTCAAAGCGCGCCGCGCGACCGCACGCGACGTTGCCGTCGGTGTCGAGGCCAAAAAGGCGCGTACGGAGGCCGTGAAGGCGGAGCAGACGAAGGTGGCCGCGCGTCCCAAGCCACGGATCGAGGCGCCGCCGCCGGTGGTTGAAAAGAGCGAGCGCGTCGAGAAGGAGCGGCAGGTGCCGCTGTTCGATGCGGCAAAGTCGGGCGAGCTGCCTCCGCTACAGTTGTTAGATGACGCGCCGAAGCGGGAGGCGTCGTACTCGCAAGAGGCGCTCGAGGCGATGTCGCGTCTCGTCGAGCTCAAGCTGAAGGACTTCGGCGTTGACGTCGAAGTGGTGGCCGTGCAGCCGGGGCCGGTCGTGACACGCTTTGAAATGCGGCCAGCGCCGGGCGTGAAAGTCAGCCAAATCACGGCGCTCGCGAAGGACTTGGCGCGCGCGCTGTCGGCGATCAGCGTGCGCGTGGTCGAAGTGATCCCGGGCAAGTCGGTCATGGGTCTCGAGATTCCGAACGAGAAGCGCGAGATCGTGACGCTCGGCGAGATCATCAAGTCGAAGTCTTACGACGATATTGGTTCGCCGCTCGCGCTCGCGCTTGGTAAGGATATCGGTGGTGCGCCGATGTGCGCCGACCTCGCCAAGATGCCGCACTTGTTGATCGCCGGCACCACCGGCTCCGGTAAGTCGGTCGCGATCAATGCGATGGTGTTATCGCTGCTTTATAAGAGCACGGCGGAACACGTTCGCCTCATCATGATCGACCCGAAGATGCTTGAGCTGTCGGTCTACGAGGGGATCCCGCATCTGCTCGCGCCCGTGGTCACGGACATGAAGCACGCCGCCAATGCGCTGCGCTGGTGCGTGGCGGAGATGGAGCGGCGGTATCAACTCATGGCGGCGCTCGGCGTGCGCAATATCGCGGGTTTCAACCGTCGCGTGAAAGATGCGAACGACGAAGGGAAGCCGATCAAGGATCCTGTGATGTTGCAGCGGGCGGCTAACGACCCGCGCATCGACCAACGCGAAATCCAAGACCTCACGCCGCTGCCCTATATCGTGGTGATCATCGACGAGCTGGCCGACTTGATGATGATCGTCGGCAAGAAGGTCGAAGAGCTCATCGCCCGGCTCGCGCAGAAGGCGCGGGCGTCTGGGATTCACTTGGTGCTCGCGACGCAGCGACCGTCCGTCGACGTGATCACGGGCCTCATCAAGGCGAACATTCCCTGCCGCATCGCGTTCCAAGTTTCTGCACGCGTCGACTCACGGACGATCTTGGATCAGATGGGTGCCGAGTCGTTGTTAGGCCATGGCGACATGCTGTATCTGCCGTCAGGCACGTCGGTGCCGACACGCGTACACGGTGCCTTTGTGAGCGATGCCGAGGTGCATCGCGTGGTCGAGTCGTTGAAGAAGAATGCAGCACCGTCGTACATCGACGAGGTGCTGTCGGGTCCGAAGACGCCGATTCCAGGGCTGCCGGCCGAAGACGGCGAGGGCAATCCATTGGGCGGCGAGGGCGAGCAGGACTCTTTGTACGACGAGGCGGTCAAGATCGTCACGACGGAGCGCAAGCCGTCGATTTCGTACGTACAGCGGCGGCTCAAGATTGGCTACAACCGCGCGGCGCGGCTGCTCGAGTCTATGGAGGCTGCCGGTGTCGTCGGTCCGCTGCAATCGAACGGGTCGCGCGAAGTGTTAGCGCCCGCAGCGCCCCAGGATTGACGATGCGTCGACTCATTTTGTGTGTGTTGTTAGTGCTGGCGCCTGCGCTCGGCGGCGCGCAAGGCTCGGGTGCGACGCCGCTCGATAACTATCTCAAGGGGCTGACCAGCCTGCGTTTGCAGTTCAACCAGACGCTGACGGACTCCGGTGGTCGCATCGTGCAGAAAGCCACGGGGACGCTGACGGTCTTGCGGCCCGGTCGATTTCGGTGGGAGCTCACGCCCGTCGGCGGCATCGGTCCGCAGTTGATGGTGGCCGACGGCAAGAACTTGTGGTTCTACGATCGCGACCTCGAGCAGGTCTCGGTGCGGGCGGCGGGTACCTATCTCACAGCGACGCCTGCAGCGTTGCTGTCGAGCACCGGCGATCTGCGTGCTGTGTTCGCCATCTCGGGTTCGGGACGTCGCGAGGGTCTCGACTGGGTGCTGGTGAAGCCGCTGCGCGCCGATGCAGATTTCCGCGAGGCGCGGTTGGCGTTTGCGAAGAATGAGCTCAAGCGAATGGTCCTGAAGGACAAGCTAGGCCAAACCGCAACGCTCGTCTTCGAGCGAGCGGCGCGTAACCCGACCGTTCCTGCCACCGAGGTGAGCTTTACGCCGCCTGCGGGCGCCGATGTCATCGGCAAGCCCGTGCTCTGATTCGTGGGCGCGCCCGATCCGATCATCCGCTTTCGTGCACTCTGGTGGACACTGGGCGCGTGTCTCGCTGCACTGGTATTCGTGTTAGGCGTGTTGCCGGGTGCGGCGCTGCCCACGCAGGGCTTCAATGACAAGGTGAATCATTTCCTAGCGTATCTCGCACTCACCGTGTGGTTCGGTGGCTTGGTGCAGCGCAAGCGCTGGCCGTGGCTTGCGCTCGGACTCATGTTGTTAGGTGTCATGGTCGAAGTGGTCCAGACCCTCACGCCGTTTGGTCGGGCAGGCGATTGGCGCGATGTGCTCGCCAACGCAGTCGGCGTTGCGCTCGGCTTCCTGATCGCGGCGGCGGGCTTGAGCCGCTGGCCGCTGTGGCTCGATGGGTGGCTCCCGAGGGGCAAACAAGCGTGAGCCGCGGCACTTCAGCCCAAGGTGACATGCTGCGCGACTCGGCTGAGCCAATTGCGGATCGGCCGCTCGCGGATCGGATGCGGCCACGCACGTTGGAGGAGTATGTCGGCCAAGATCACGTCGTCGGCGCTGGCAAGCCGCTGCGTCAAGCGCTCGAGGGTGGGCATCTGCACTCGATGATTTTTTGGGGACCGCCCGGCACGGGCAAGACGACGTTGGCGCGGCTCGTGGCGCGGCGTGCAGAGGCGGACTTCATCGCCTTATCGGCAGTGTTAGCTGGCGTGAAGGATATTCGTGAGGCGGTCGAGCGTGCGCGGGCGGCGCGCGCCGAGCGTGGCCGTCGCACGATCTTGTTCCTCGACGAAGTGCATCGGTTCAACAAGTCGCAGCAAGACACATTTTTGCCGTTCATTGAGGATGGCACGCTGACGTTCATCGGGGCGACCACCGAGAATCCGTCGTTCGAAGTTGTGAGTGCGTTGTTATCGCGCGCGCGGGTATATGTGCTGCGCGCACTCGGCGCTGACGACATGAAAAAGCTGCTGCAAGCCGCGCTTGCCGATGCCGAACGTGGGCTCGGCAAGGCCGGCGTGCAAATCGATAGTGAAGCGCTCGATCTCCTCGCCCACGCGGCCGACGGCGATGCGCGACGCGCGTTGGGCATGCTCGAGATCGCGGCAGATCTTGCGACCGTTCGCGATGGCGTGCGCGTGATTGCGTTGCGCGAGGCAGAGGAGGTCGCGACGGGCGGGCGACGCCGCTTCGATAAAGGCGGCGAGCAGTTCTACGATCAGATTTCGGCCTTACACAAGGCGGTTCGCGGCACAGATCCCGATGCGGCGCTGTACTGGTTCACCCGGATGCTAGATGGCGGCTGCGACCCACTGTATCTGGCCCGTCGCGTGCTGCGCATGGCGTTCGAGGACATCGGCTTGGCCGATCCTCGAGGCGCTGAAGTGGCGCTCAATGCGTGCGATACCTATGAGCGTCTTGGCAGCCCCGAGGGGGAGCTCGCGATCGCAACGGCCGTCGTCTATCTCGCGTGCGCACCGAAGAGTAACGCCGTGTACGTCGCCTATGGCGAGGCGCGCGCCGACGTCGAGAAGTTCGGCACCCTCGACGTGCCGCTGCGCTTGCGCAATGCGCCCACGCGCTTGATGAAGGACATCGGCTATGGCGCGGGCTACCAATATGCACACGACAAGCCTGAGGGTTACGTGCGCGGTGAACGGTATCTTCCCGATTCCATGCCTGATCGGCGCTACTACCGTCCGGTGACGCGGGGCCTCGAGATCAAGATTGCCGAAGCGCTCGCGCGGCTGCGCGGCGAAACCAAGTCATGACTTGGTGGCTCGTGGCGCTCGGTAGCGCCGTTGGGGGCGTGCTGCGGTATGCCTTGGCGCGGTTCATGCCGATGGGCTCGGGCGGCTGGCCGAGTGCCACGTTGCTTGCCAACGGGCTCGGCTGTTTCGCGATTGGCTTGTTGTACGCGTGGATTGCAGCGCGCGGCGCGAATGCCGAGAATGCGCGGCTGTTTTGGATGACTGGCGTGCTGGGCGGCTTCACGACGTTTTCGGCGTTCGCGCTCGAAACGAGCGTGCTGGGCAGCGCAGGCAGTGTGGGGCTCGCGCTCGCGTACGTGGTTGCCACTGTGGTGGGTTGCATTGCCTTGGCATTCGCCGGGCGCGCGTTAGGTGCCTTGTGGTGGTAGTAGCACGCCATACGAATTTCGGGAGGTCGATTGTTAGATAGCAAACAACTGCGCGCGGATCCGCAGGCCGTCGCGCGCAATCTCGCGCGGCGCGGCTTTGCGCTCGATGTCGCTGCCTTTCAGGCGTTTGAAGAGCGGCGTAAGCAAGTGCAAACGGATGCTGATCGCGTGCGTGCCGAGCGCAATGCCAATGCCAAGGCGGTCGGTATCGCCAAGGGTAAGGGTGAGGACGCCGCGCCATTACTGGCGCGGGCCGAGCAATTGACCCGCGAGTTAGCGGCGTCCGATGCGGCGTTGGCAGCATTGCAGACAGAGCTCGATGCTTGGCAGCTCGGCTTGCCTAACACGTTGCACGAGAGCGTGCCTGACGGGCGCGACGAGAGCGCCAATGTCGAAGTGCGCCGTCGTGGCACGCCGCGTGAGTTGGGGTTTGTGGCCAAAGACCACGTGGAGTTAGGCGAGAAGCTCGGCGGTCTCGATTTCGATTCGGCAGCACGTATTTCCGGTGCGCGCTTCGTCGTGATGCGCGGCGCGGTAGCGCGTCTGCATCGTGCACTGGCCCAGTTCATGTTGGACGTGCACACGAGCGAACACGGCTACACCGAGTTGTATGTTCCGTACCTGGTGGCCGGCGCCGCGTTGCAAGGCACCGGCCAGCTTCCCAAGTTCGAGCAAGACTTGTTTCGCGTGCAGGGCGAGCAGGGGTTCTTTTTGATCCCAACGGCTGAAGTGCCGGTGACGAACTGCGTGCGCGATCGCATCGTCGAAGCGGCTGAGTTGCCCTTGAAGTACGTGGCACACACGCCGTGCTTCCGCAGCGAGGCCGGTAGCCATGGCAAAGACACGCGCGGCATGATTCGGCAGCACCAATTCGACAAAGTAGAGCTGGTGCATATCGTGCGGCCGGCCGATTCTTATCGTGCGCTGGAAGAGCTGACCTCGCACGCGGAGTCGATTTTGCAGCGCCTGGAACTGCCCTATCGCGTGGTGGCTTTGTGTGCCGGCGACATCGGCTTCGGGAGCGCCAAGACTTACGACCTCGAAGTGTGGCTGCCGTCGCAAGGCAAGTACCGCGAAATTTCTTCGTGCAGCAATTGCGAGGGCTTCCAGGCGCGGCGCATGCAAGCGCGCTGGCGTAACCCGGAAACGGGCAAGCCTGAGCCCGTGCATACGTTGAATGGCTCGGGCGTTGCCGTGGGACGGGCTCTGGTTGCGGTGCTCGAGAATTACCAGAATGCCGATGGCTCCATCACGGTACCGGCCGTGTTGCGGCCCTACGTAGGCGGTGCGGAGCGAATCACGGCGTAGCGCCGCGCGTCCGGTACAATTCGCAAGCTCGGCGGAAGCGTGGCAGAGCGGTTGAATGCACCGGTCTTGAAAACCGGCAACGGAGCAATCCGTTCGTGAGTTCGAATCTCACCGCTTCCGCCACGTACGCTTGCGTCACGGGCCTAAGCTACACTCCAGTCGTCGTACGTATCGCACTCCTAACCCGTCTCGCACATGCTCCGATGAGCCTCACGTTTAGCTCCTACGTCGATGAGCGTTGGCGTCCTGCGCTCGAAGCACTGTTGTTCTTCAACAGTGGTCAGTCGGCTGTGCGTCAGTCTTTGGAGGCCGTGGTGGAGGAATTCGGCACCGTGGAGTTGCGCACGTCGGGCGCGAAGGTGTCCGTCGCGGTCGAGAAACTACCGCAGGCCCAAGCTTTGTTTGCACTCGACGCCAGTGGCAGACCGGTCGGTTGCGCGGTGTTTTGCCGCGACTTGCCGGCGCGCTTTCTGGTAGTGCACCTCGCTGTGGAGCCGTCGTACACGGCGGCGCAAGACGCGCAGGGCCACTTCGTGCTGCTGCGGCTCGTCGGCGCGATGCGCGACACGGCGCGCAAGGTGCGCGGTGTCGAGCGACTCGAGTTCCTCTACGGTGTGTTGCGCGGCAAGTCGATGGCGGTGCGCCAGCTCGGGCGCGCTGCGCCCTAACTACGTGGCCCGCGTTGCAATCGCTTCGCAATTGACCACAAATGTACCTCGGACGGCCCGTCGTAGATCCGAAATGCGCGCAAGTCTTGGAAGATACGCCCGACCGGCGTTTCGTGGGTGACGCCAAGACCCCCTAACACCTGGACACAGCGGTCAGCGATCTTGAAGAGAGTTTCCGAGACGGCGTATTTCGCAACACTCGACTCATACGTGCCGCGATGGCCTTGGTCGAGAACCCACGCCGTGTAGTCGATCATCAACTGCGTTTGCTTCAGGTCGATATCGTTTTGCGCGAGCAAAAAGCCGACGCCTTCGTGCTCGATGAGCGCCTTGCCGAAAGCCTGGCGCCGCTTCGCATACTCCAGTGCGACCTCTTGCGCACGCTCCGCTGCGCCCCACCACCGCATGCAGTGCGTGAGCCGCGCCGGCGCGAGTCGCACTTGCGCAAACTTGAAACCTTCGTTTACGGCGCCCAACACTTGCGACGCGGGAACTCGCACGCCCTCGAGCTTCACGATCGCGTGACCGCCGGGCATCGATTCGTCGAGCGTATCGAGTTGTCGCTCAAGTGTGATGCCGGGCGTGTTCATATCGGCGAGAAACAGCGTCGCGTGTTCGCCGGTGCGCGCCATGATGATCGCGAAGGCGGCGCCATCGGCTCCGGTGATGAACCATTTGCGGCCGTCGATGACCCAGTGATCGCCGTCGCGCTGTGCGACGGTCGTTAGTAGTTCCGGATCGGAGCCTGCGCCATCGGGCTCGGTCATCAAGAATGCGGAGCGGGTTTCGCCCGCAGCGAGCGGCGCCAGAAAACGCGTCTGCTGCTCCGGTGTCGCCACTTTCTCGAGCAGGAACATGTTGCCTTCGTCGGGGGCCATGCAATTGAGAGCCAAAGGCCCGAGGAATGAGTAACCGGCCGCGCGAAAGACCGTGGCAGTTTCCCGGTGGTTCAAGCCGAGGCCGCCCCAGCGCGGGCTTACATGCGGCGCTAACAACCCGGCGTTTTTCGCCTGCGCGCGGAGCTCGCGAATCAGGCCATCGGCGGGGCCGTGCGCCGTGCATCGTGGATCGCGCTCGTAGGGGACGACGACCTCGCGAATGAACGCCCGGGTTCGCTTTTCTAAATCGAGCTCACGCGCGCCGCGTTCAAAACTGACCATGGAGTACCCTCGTCTCGCGGGCCGCGTAGTGGGCTCGCACACCGGTAATTGTAGTGCGCGCAGGTGGCGTTCGCGCGCTATGATTCAGGTGTGGAATCGCCCTCGCTCACACGCCATCGCCGGCCGTTCTTCGCGCCAATCTGGCTGCTCGGTGCGCTGGCGGCGTTTGCCGTCATCGTGGTGATCGGTGCGATCGTGCACTCCCGAGACATCGGTACGACGACCGTCATCTTGGTGCGCCATGCCGAGAAGCAGCTCGGCACGATCGACGACCCGCCGCTGACGCCGGCGGGCGAACAACGTGCCGAACGCTTGGCCGCGATGTTCGGCGATCGCGAGCCCTTCGCGCGTTTGCAGGCGATTTACGTGACCAGCAAGCGGCGCTCGCAGCAAACCGCGGCGCCACTCGCGCGACGGCTCGGGGTTGCGCCCATCATCGCCGACGATCCGCCAAAAGTACTCGCGCGGAAGATCTTGCGCGAGGAGCGCGGCCGTGCCGTGCTCGTCGTGGGTCACAGCAACACGGTGCCTGCGCTCGTGGCCGAACTCGCCAGTGTCGAGCCGGTGCCTGAGATCGTGGAGGCTACTGAGTACGACACCGTTTACTGGGTGTCGATTCCCGCGTGGGGCGCTGCATCGGTCGTGAGGATGAAGTACTAGCGCACGGCGCTGCGCGTTACTTGTAAGCGCCTTCCGCAATCGCGATGCATTTCTCGATGAAGGCTTCGTGCTCCGCAATGCGAAAATCGGCAAGGACGGCGCCGCGAATCGAGCGGCTCTGATCTACGAGGAACGTGGCGCGTCGTACGCCAAAACCGAGCGGGCCATTGACGTCGTACATCTTGATCACGGTTTTCTTTTCGTCCGAGAGCAACGTGAAGGGCAAGTTGTATTTGGCGCGGAATCGCACGTGGCTCTCGACCGATTGCGGGCTGATGCCAGCGACACTCAAGCCAACGCTTGCGATGTCGTTGTGCAGGTCGCGGATGCTGCAGGCTTCCTTTGTGCAACCCGGCGTAAAGTCAGCCGGGTAGAAGTACAGAATGACAGGGCCCCGCCGCAGCAATGAAGTGAGCGAGACGTCCTTACCGTCGTGATCCGGTAGGGTGAATTCTGGGGCACGATCACCAACCGCCAACATCCCTTGGTCGAGCTCCCTACGGTGAATTGTGGCGGCCAGCCCTGGCCGACCACGCGGCCGAAATGATAGGCGGGCAGGCGAGCGAAGTCACGCCGCGACGAATCGGACGTTGCAGGACGGCCGCGCGATGCTAGAATCCGCGGCCTTCAAATCGGGTTGGGGCGGTAGCTCAGCTGGGAGAGCGTCGCGTTCGCAATGCGAAGGTCGAGGGTTCGATCCCCTTCCGCTCCACCAACTCTCTCGCAACAGCATCCCGGGCCCCGGTAGCTCAGTGGATAGAGCACTCGCCTCCTAAGCGAGGGGTCGCAGGTTCAACTCCTGCCCGGGGCGCGTCAGCCACCGCATTGTCGCCGCCGCCGCTGCCATCAGCACGAAATCGACGACAAACATCACGGCGAGACTCCAGCGGCTCGCCACATCCCACTGCACAACCCGGACGCACAGCGCAATGCTGACTGGCATCGCGAGCCAGCAGGCGATGTGTGCGACCAGTGCGTGTTGCGCGCCACTCGCATGCCGTGGCGAGGCGAATACCAGCGAGACGAGCGCAGTTGTTAGTATTGCGAGCGTCGACCAAGGCAGAAGTTGCGCGTAGAGGGTGAGCGAATCAAGTGCGCCGAGCGATCCGCTGCGGCACAGCGTCTGCCAGGTGGAAAAGCCCGCCCGCAGGTGTTCATCCCACAGCGCGCCGATCGCGCCTGCCAAGGCGAGTCTGCCTGGCAGTGCGAGATGCGCGAGCCAAGCGAGGGGAGGTCGGCTCGATTCAGCCATTGCCTGCAGCAAACCACGGCCCGGGCTGATCATTCGATACGGACTTGTGCTCATTGCCTCGGGCCCGGCACGGGCGCATGCGGCTTGCGACAACCGTCGCGTGGCGATGTGACGCGCATCAAGTTTTGGCACGACAGCAGTGCAGCAGCGGTCGGTAAGATGCTTTGGTGTCTACACCTTCCTCGTCCCAGTCCCTCGATCAAGACCGCCGCAGCGCGAGCTCCGATCGGCGCCAATCGCATTGGCGCGCGCTTTTCGTGGGCAGTTTTGCGCGCCGCCGTTTGGGCCCACGGCGCGATTCAGATCGCGGTGTGGCGTCGGTGGACTGGCATCACCCGCAGTGGCTGGCGGTTTCGATCCTGATCCTGTTGCTGTCGTGTGCCGATGCGTTCCTGACGCTGACGCTGCTGCATTTAGGTGCCCAGGAGCTGAACCCGTTCATGCAGCCTCTCGTGACAGGTACGGGCCGTAGCTTCGCGCTCGTCAAGCTCACGCTCACGGCGAGTGGGGTCGTGATACTCACGCTGCTCGCCCGACTGAAGCTGTTCGGTCGCCTGCCGATAGGCATATTGTTGTATGCCGTGCTGGCGATCTACGTGGTGCTCATCGGCTATGAGCTGTGGCTTCTCGAGCGGATCGCAGCGCGTATGGCAGGTGCCTAGAGCGTGGTTTTGGGACTCATTTCGCCTTCCAGCAGCGGGGCGAGTGAGCTACCATAATGAGCCCGATCTCATGCTCTAGGATATTGAGTCCGTTAGATTTTTTCAGCGGACCGGAAGGATTTTACCGCTCATGGGCGCAAGCTTCGCCGATCTCGCCGCCACCACGCCGCTATTTGGCGGCAATGCTCCGTACGTCGAGGAACTTTACGAACAGTTTCTGCGGGACCCCAACTCGGTGGATGCCGAGTGGCGGGCCTATTTCGCCACGTTGCGTGATCGTTCGCGAGCAGAGCAGGTCCACTCGACAATCGTGGCTGAAATCGCGGCGCGCGCCAAAGCGCCGCGGGTCGCACAGTCGGCGGCAGCGCAACCTGCGGACGACACCGCAAAGCAAGGCGCCGTCTCGCGGCTGATCCAAATCTACGCGAACCGCGGGCACTTGATCGCCAAGCTCGATCCGCTCGAACTCACCAAGCGGCCACGGCCGCGCGTGCTCGAGCTGAGCTACTTCGGCTTGAGCGAAGCGGATTTGAACAGCGAGTTCTATACCGGTTCGCGCACCACCAGCGTGGCGCAACGCGCCAAGTTGCGCGATCTCATCGGGCAGCTCGAGCACATTTACTGCGGGCCAATCGGCGCCGAGTTTGCGCATGTCTCTGAAACGGAGGAGCGGCTGTGGCTGCAAGATGAGTTTCAGGCAGGCCGTCTGCTGACGAAGTTGAGCGCTGAGGAGCAGAAGAACATTCTGTGGCAGCTCACGGCCGCCGAGGGCCTCGAGCGTTATCTGCACACGAAATACGTCGGCCAAAAACGCTTTTCGCTCGAAGGCGGCGATGCGCTCATTCCGTTGCTCGACGACTTGATCCAGCAGGGCGGTCGAAGCGGCGTCGAGGAGTGCATCATCGGCATGGCGCACCGCGGCCGCTTGAACGTGCTGGTGAACTTGTTAGGTAAGTCGCCATCCGTGCTGTTCTCCGAGTTCGAGGGCAAGTACGACACGGCGCACCTGCAGGGCTCCGGCGATGTCAAGTATCACAAGGGTTTCTCAGCCGATTTGCGCACTGCGGGTGGCAACGTGCACGTCGCGTTGGCGTTCAACCCGTCGCACCTCGAGATCGTGAACCCGGTCGTCGAAGGGTCGGCGCGCGCTCGCCAAGAGCGTCGTAACGATTCCCGCGGCGAGCGAGTCGTCCCCATTTTGATCCATGGCGACGCCGCGTTTGCCGGCCAAGGCGTCGTGATGGAAACGCTGCAGTTGTCGCAAGCGCGCGCGTTCTACACGGGCGGCACGATTCACGTCGTCGTCAACAACCAAGTCGGGTTCACAACCTCCGAACCCACCGACGCGCGTTCGACGATGTATTGCTCCGACGTTGCGAAGATGCTCGAAGCGCCCATCTTCCACGTCAATGCTGACGACCCCGAGGCAGTGATCTTCGTGGCGCGCCTCGCGCTGCAGTATCGGCAGCGGTTCCACAAAGATGTCGTGATCGACCTCGTGTGCTATCGGCGCCATGGTCATAACGAGGCCGACGAGCCTTCAGCCACGCAGCCGGTGATGTACCAAGCAATTCGTAAACATCCGACCGCGCGCAAAATCTATGCCGATCAGTTGATCGTCGGTGGAGTTGTTAGTGAGGCTGAGGCTAACGCAATGGTCGAGCAGTACCGCCAAGGGCTCGATGAAGGTCGGCCGCAAGCGCGCGCGTCGCTCGGCATGATCGGTAATAAATACACCGTCGATTGGAGTCGCTACTCCGCCAAAGATTGGTCGGAGCGCATCGAGAGCGGAGTCGCGTTGCCGCGCCTGAAGTCGCTCGGCGAGCGCATCACGACGGTGCCCGCAGGGTTTTTGTTGCATCCGCGCGTGTCGCAAGTCGTCGCGAATCGCGTCAAGATGATCTCCGGCTCGTTGCCGCTCGATTGGGGTTGCGCTGAAACGCTCGCCTACGCGAGCTTGCTCGAAGAAGGGTACTCGGTGCGCATCACCGGACAGGACGTCGGTCGCGGCACGTTCTTCCATCGGCATGCGGTGTTCCACGACCAGCAAACGGGCGCGCGCCATATTCCGTTGCAGCATCTACTCGAACGCCAGCCGCGCTTCCAAGTGAACGATTCCGTGTTGTCAGAAGAAGCGGTTCTCGGGTTCGAATACGGTTACTCGACCACCGACCCGAATGCGCTCGTCATTTGGGAAGGCCAGTTCGGCGATTTCGTGAACGGCGCGCAAGTCGTCATCGATCAGTTCATCAGCTCGGGTGAGGCGAAGTGGGGCCGGCTGTGCGGTCTCGCGTTGTTCCTGCCGCACGGCTACGAGGGACAAGGACCGGAGCATTCCTCGGCGCGCCTCGAGCGCTTCTTGCAGTTGTGCGCCGAGTACAACATGCAAGTGTGCGTGCCATCGACGCCAGCACAGATGTTCCACATGCTGCGCCGGCAAATGCTGCGGAGCTTGCGCAAGCCGCTGATCGTGATGACACCGAAGAGTTTGCTGCGTCACGAGTTGTCAGTCTCGGCGCTCGAGGAGCTGACGCGAGGCGAGTACCGCAGTGTCATCGACGAAATGGACGACCTCGTGCCGCAACACGTGCGTCGTGTCGTGTTCTCTTCGGGTAAGGTGTATTTCGACTTGCTGAAGGCGCGACGCCAAGCCGCAATCAAAGATGTCGCGTTGGTACGCCTCGAGCAGCTGTATCCATTCCCTGCCCAGGAATACGAGGCGCTGCTCGGCAAATACCCGCAAGCGCGCGAGGTCGTTTGGTGCCAAGAAGAGCCACAAAACCAAGGCGCGTGGTACCAGATCCGGCACCGGCTCGCTGAGCCGCTCGCCGGACGCCGCGAGTTGCTCTACGCCGGCCGTGCGCCGGCGGCTGCACCCGCCACGGGCATCTCGAAGGTGCACGATGCCGAGCAGCAAGCGTTGATCGCAGCGGCCCTCTCGGCGACAGCCAAAGAAGATTCCGCGCGCGAGACGACGCGCCTAACGACTGCGCCAGCAGCCGCACCGGCGGCAGCGACGACGCGCTAACGACTACCGCATTGAAGGACTGTAGACCATGACGATCGAGATTCGTGTTCCGCAACTGCCAGAGTCGGTGGCTGATGCCACGCTCGTGACCTGGCACAAGCAGCCGGGACAAGCCGTGAGTCGCGACGAAAACCTCGCCGACCTCGAGACTGACAAGGTGGTGCTCGAAGTGCCGGCACCCGCGAATGGCGTGTTGAAGGAGCTGCGCATTGCGGCTGGCACGACGGTGACGAGTGGCCAAGTGCTTGCAGTGTTCGAGGAGGGCGCAGCGGGCGCGGCGAAAGCGGCCCCGGCGGCCACCCCTGCTAAGAGTGCCGCAGCTCCCGAAGCCGCCAAGGCGGCCGACTCTGCCAAGCTGAGTCCTTCCGTTCGACGGCTGGTCGAGGAAAACCAACTCGATCCAGCGAAGATCGCCGCCTCGGGTAAAGACGGGCGGATCACCAAGGGAGACGTCGTCGGTCATCTCGCTCAGAAGCCGGCCGCTGCTGCGGCACCGATCGCGGCCGCGGAGTCCGCACCGGCCGTCGGACGCGCCGAACAACGCGTCCCGATGACTCGCTTGCGGCAGCGCATTGCCGAGCGCTTGGTGCAGGCGCAGTCGACGCAAGCCTTGCTAACAACCTTCAACGAGGTGGACCTGAAGGCGGTGATGGATCTGCGCGCACGCTACAAAGACAAGTTCGAGAAGGACCACGCCGTGAAACTCGGCTTCATGTCGTTCTTCGTTAAAGCGGCGATCGAAGGTTTGAAAAAGTATCCGATCATCAACGCCTCGGTCGACGGCACCGACATCGTGTACCACGAGTACTACGACATCGGCGTGGCAGTGTCGACGGATCGTGGCCTGATGGTGCCGGTCGTGCGCGATGCCGACATCAAGAGCTTCGCGAGCTTGGAGAAAGAAATCGGCGCCTACGCGGTGCGTGCGCGCGAGGGCAAGATTTCCCTCGAAGATCTCTCGGGCGGCACATTCTCCATTACCAATGGCGGCGTGTTTGGCTCCTTGCTCTCCACGCCGATCGTCAATGCGCCGCAGAGCGCCATTCTCGGCATGCACAAAATTCAAGAGCGGCCGATGGTCGTCGATGGCCAGATCGTCGCGCGCCCCGTGATGTATCTCGCGCTCACGTATGACCATCGCATCATCGACGGCCGCGAAGCGGTGCAGTTCCTCGTTACGATGAAGGACTGCCTCGAGGACCCGGGTCGGATGTTGCTCTCGGTTTGATCGCGCGCTCACTCGCTGCAAGGAACTGATTCCATGGCTGAAGAATTCGACGTCGTCGTCATCGGTGGCGGCCCGGCGGGCTATCCCGCGGCCATTCGAGCGGGACAGAACAAGCTCAAGGTGGCTTGCATCGACGAATGGAAGAATTACGACGGCAGTACGGCCTTTGGCGGTACGTGCTTGAATGCCGGCTGCATCCCGTCGAAGGCGCTGCTGGAGTCATCCGAGCTGTATCACAAGGCGCACGCTGAGTTCGCGGCGCACGGCATCAAGACGAGCGGGCTCGAGTTTGATTTAGGCGTGATGCAAAAGCGTAAAGCCACCATCGTCAAGACGATGACCGGTGGTATCCAAGCGCTGCTAAAGGGCGCGGGCGCTACTGCGTTGCAGGGGCATGGTAAGTTGTTAGCAGGGCGACGCGTGGAGTTCACCGCGCACGATGGCTCGAAGAAGGAGCTGCTGGCGAAGCACGTGGTGTTGGCGTCGGGTTCGGTGCCGACGCCGCTCAAGACGGCGCCGTTCGATGGCAAGCACATCGTCGACTCGTGGGGCGCGCTCGAGTTCACGGCCGTGCCGAAGCGCTTGGCGGTCATCGGTGCGGGCGTCATCGGTCTCGAACTCGGTAGCGTGTGGCGACGGCTCGGCGCGGAAGTGACGATGCTAGAGGCCTTGCCGACGTTTCTCGCGATGGCCGATCAGCAACTCGCCAAGGAAGCACATAAGCACTTCAAGAAGCTCGGACTCGACATTCGACTTGGCGCCAAGGTGTCTGGTGCAGTGGTTAGCGGTGATGAGGTCGTGGTCAGCTACACCGACGCCGCGGGCGCTGTGCAAAGCATTACGGTCGACAAGGTGATCGTCTGTATCGGGCGCAAGCCGTTCACAACCGGCTTGCTCGGCGACGGCACCGGGGTGCAAATCGACGAGCGAGGTTTCATCCAAGTGGATGAGCACTGTCGCACGGGTGCCGAGAACGTGTGGGCGGTCGGCGACTGCGTGCGCGGCGCCATGCTTGCGCACAAGGCGAAAGAAGAAGGCGTCATGGTCGCGGATCTGATCGCAGGCCTGTACGGCGAGGTGAACTATAAAGTGATCCCGTCGGTGATTTATTCGGCGCCGGAGATCGCATGGGTCGGTGCGACGGAAGAGCAGGTCAAGGCGAGCGGGCGCGCTTACAAGCTCGGCGTGTTTCCGTTCATGGCGAGCGGGCGGGCGCGTGCGATGGAAGCGTCGCAAGGCTTCGTGAAGCTCATCGCGGCACAAGACGACGACGAGATTCTTGGCGTGCACATCATTGGCCCGATGGCCGGTGAGTTGATTGCCGAAGCGGTGCTGGCGATGGAGTATTCGGCGGCCGCCGAGGATCTGCAGCGCACGATCCATGCACACCCGACGCTGTCAGAAGCGCTACACGAAGCTGCGCTTGCCGCGGACAAGCGCGCGATCGATTCCTTGAATCGTTAGTCGGCGAGCTGAAACTCGAGGCGGACGCGGGCGGTGGAGGCGATCGCCGCGTCGCCCTGGCGCGCCGGCTCGTATTTCCAGCGCCGCACAGCATCGCGTGCGGCCGAATCGAAGGTGCGACGCGGTGAACTCTCGATGATCACGGGATCGATTACGCGACCATCGGGAGCTACGGTGAACTCCACGAGGACGTAGCCCTCGGTACCTCGATCGGCGGCCGACGGCGGATACTCGGGTGCCACACGTTTCACAAGCTTGGCTGCCGTCACGGACGCGGGTTCGACTGCAGTGGCCGCGTCTGCCGTGACTTGCGGCGGCTCGGCGACGGGGGCGACGAGTGGCGCTGCTGTCCCGCTCGTTTTGCGCGTAGCGCTCGTCTCCTCCAGCGTACGACCCTGGAACTTACCGTTTTCAGCGCGCGGCTTCCTGTTAGGCGTGCGTGCTTCGACGGTCGGGCTCGGAGTTTCATTGACGACCACCGGCGGAGGCGTGGCCGCAGCCGCTTGGGTCACGGGGACCTCGGTGGCAGGTTCACTGGGCGGGACTTCCACTGCAGCGACCGCAGGCGCGGACGGTGCCGCGGTTGGTGGCACCGCGGGAGTGCGGCTCGCCGGGCGGTTGAGCGTGTTCATTTGGCTGGCTCGTTCGAGCGCGGCCGTGAAAAACGCGAGCCGCGGATGAGACGGTGCCAGCGCTGCAAGCTCAGCGTTCGCGGCACTGGCGGCTGCCAAATCATCGCGCAATAGCGCGTCTTCGATTCGTGCCTCGAGCGCTGCAATTTGCCCAGCGGTGGAGGCGGACGTTTCGGCGCGTGTACGGTCTGGCGCCGCAGGCGGTTCGCCAATGGCCACCGGTTGTGCCGGCTCGCGCAGTACCAGCGCGGCTGCAATCCCTACCAGCGCGACGATCGCAACGATGCCTCCGAGCAGTGCACCGGACGGTTGTCGCGACTTCGGTACGGGCGGCGGCGTTTGGAGCGCTTCGGCGGCAGCGGCAGCGATCTCTTGTGCCGCCAGCTGCCGGGCGGACGGTGTTGCAGACCGAGCCGGCGCTGGCGGTGTGCTTGAGTTGTTAGCCGGTGCGCGCGCAGTGGGTTGAGCGGCAGCACGGGCTGTCGGCGCGGTGGTCGGATTTGGCGGCGCGCGTCGGACCGGTTCGGGCTCGACCTCCGTTGCGATCTTGCGGGCGGCGGCACCTTGGGCGACCGCAACGGTCGGAGTCGCTGCAGTCGTGGGTTGCGCAACCGCGCCACTCGTGGCCGTCGGGGCCGAGTTACGTGCGGCGGGGCGCGATGGCGCTTGGCCGCTCTCATCCATGACGATGTGTTCGATCGTGCCCTCGATGCTGGGATCCTCACCCGTCGTGACGGCGGCGAGTGCAAGCCAGAGTTCTTCGAGGTCGATCGGATAGCTGATCGTGCGCGTGACGTTGAACGGTTGGAGACGCGTACCGAGCAATTGCAGCCGCTCGGGAGCCGCCGAGAAGATCCGTTTGAGATCGCCGCCAGATTTGCCGATACGACCTAACAAGTCGAGCCCGGAACCGTCGGCGGCGCGCTCGCACGCGATCAACACATCGAAGGACTTCTGCTTCAGCAGCATCAACGCGTCTGCTTTCGTGCTGACGCAATCGAGTTCCACGACGCCACGCAACGCCCGTGTGACCTTGTCCAAGGCGGCAGCATCATGATCTACGAGCAGTACGCGCATCGGGTCCTCGAGACCTCGAAAAAGGGGGGCATAAACGCGCGTTAATTTAAAAAGTCGACCCTTACCGGCGCGCCCGAGTCCGTCACGTTTTGACGTAGTTGGTCCGGTAATACGTAAAGTGGACCAAACTTGCCGCTAGCCGGAGCGTCGCGCGCGTGTGACACCCGGCACACGCTGGAGGCGCGTCAACAACTGCTCGAGTTCAGTCATGTGTTGGACGGCTGTGCTCACGGTAATGCGCGCGATGCCGGCCGCCGCGTCAGTCGTGGTCTGCATCGACTCGATGTTGAGCTGCGCCGCAGCGAGAATTTCCGAGATGTCCCGGACAAGCCCGCGGCGATCCCAAGCCTCCACGCTCAATTGAACGGGCAGGGCGCCGTCATTCGCGCTCCAGGCGGCCGGGAGCGCCCGCTCGGGGTGCGCTGCCAGCATGCGCTTGAGGCCAACGCAGTCTTTGCGATGCACGGTGACGCCGCGGCCGAGTGTGACGTAGCCCGCAATGGATTGCGGTCGCACGGGGGCGCAGCAACGCGCCAAACTGATGGGTAAGTCCCCGACACCCGACAGTTCCACCGGCGAACTCGTTGCGCGCTTAGGTTTGGCGCGCGTGCGCGATTTCGCGGCAGGCCGATTGACGGGCGCTACCAAACGTTCGATCGCCTGTGTCAGTTGGCCGCTGCCGATCTCGCCTTCGCCCACGAGGACGTACAAACGATCGGCGTCGCCGCTCTTGAGTTCTTGCACCAGTGCTGCGAGAAGTTCCGGCCCGCCACCGAGGCGCGCGAGCTCGCGATCGACGGCCGCGTGGCCCGCTGCCCGATGGTCCCCTTCGTCGAGTTTACGAAACCATGCGCGCACCTTGGCGCGGCTTCGCGGCGATACAAGGAAGCCCTGGTCAGGCGCCAACCAATCGCGACTCGGCGCGAGTTGTTTGCCCGTGATGATCTCAACAATCTCGCCGTTCTGCAGCGCGCGCGTGAGCGGCACGATTCGGCCATTCACACGCGCACCTTTGCACCGATGACCGAGATTGGTGTGCACTTGGTAGGCGAAGTCGAGCGGCGTGGCGCCGCTGGGTAAATCGACGACTTCGCCCTTCGGTGTGAGTGCGTAGACGCGATCTTCGAACAATTCCGCGCGCACTTCTTCGAGGAAGTCGCGGTCGGTAGCATCCGACGTGCCGCTGGTCGGTTCCAGGAGTTTGCGCACCCAAGCGATCTTGCGATCGTAGGACACGTCACGCGCGGCGCCTTCTTTGTAGCGCCAATGGGCTGCGAGGCCGAGCTCGGCTTGTTCGTGCATCTCGCGCGTGCGGATCTGTACTTCGACTGCTTGAGCTTGCGGGCCGATCACGGCTGTGTGAATGGAACGATAGAAGTTGCCTTTCGGCGTTGCAATGTAGTCGTCGAACTCGCCCGGTAGGTAGGTGAACTGTCCATGCACGACACCGAGCGCTGCGTAGCAGTCTGCGACGGTCTCGACAATGATTCGCACGGCACGCACGTCGAACACTTGATCGAAAGCCAACTGTTTGCGCTGCATTTTGCGCCAGATGCTGTAGATGTGTTTCGGACGTCCGTAGACCTCGGCGCGTATCCCTTCGGCGGCGAGCAGTGCGGTCAGTTGCGCGACGAGATCGGCGATGTATTGCTCGCGGGCCACGCGCTTCTCGGCCAGCGCAGCCGCTACGCGCTTGTAGTCATCCGGCTCGAGAAAGCGGAACGCCAGGTCCTCGAGTTCCCACTTGAGCTGCCACAGGCCGAGGCGGTTCGCGAGCGGCGCAAAGACTTCGCGAGTCTCGAGGCTCCACGTCAAGCGGTCGTCGGCTGACGATGTCTTGGCGTGTCGCATGAGCACCAGTTGGCGCGCGATGCGTGCGATGACCAAGCGCGGATCGCTGACGACCGACAGCAACATCTTGCGCAGCACCTCCGCCTGGGCCGGGTCGAGCCGCCGAGTCGTGCCGGCGCGATGGGCGAGCGCGACGTTGCCGAATGAGTGCAATTCACGTGCGAGCGTGGTGACGTCCGGACCGAGCGCGCGCGCGACTTCGGTTTGGTCGAGCGCAATGCTCGGCAGTGTTTCGCGGACGAGCACGGCCTGCGTCAGCAATGGATCTTGCGTCAGGCTGGCAACGATCCCGGCCACTTCCTCGGCACGCGCGACCTGCTGTGGGCTGGCTGAAAACGGCGCCACGAGAGCGCTCGCCGTGCTGACGAGCGGCACGAATTCAGCAGCGATGACCTGAGGCGTTTGCAACGTGTGCAGGGTCGATAGCGACGTGAGATGGGCGTCGATTAACGCTATGATACGCGCCCATTGGCGCGGTTTTTCGGCGCCGTCATCACGCAAGGATCGACCCCATCACGATGGCCCGGCGCTCGACCGCTAAAGCTCGTGCAGGCTCGTGGCGCGCCTTTCAACCCGGCGCACAGACACGCCTGGCCGTGGTGCCAGCCAAGCGGAGCCCCGCGGCGGTGGTGCGCGTGCTTGGCCTCGATCCGGGTTCATTGAACACGGGCTTCGGCATTGTCGATGTCGATGGGCCGAATCTACGCTGGGTTGCGCATGGTGCGATCCAAGTCAAAGGCGAGGATTTCGTCGTTCGCTTGCGGCGTATCCATGCCGAGCTCGTCGCACTGCTTGAGCGCTACCAGCCGCACGAGGTCGCAGTCGAGCGCGTGTTCGTGAATCGAAATGTGGATAGTGCGTTGAAGCTGGGTCAGGCGCGCGGTGCCGCGCTTGCTGCCGTGCCCGCATCGGTCGATGTATTCGAGTATGCACCGCGTGCGGTCAAGTTATCCGTGGTCGGTGCGGGCAGTGCCGAGAAGCAGCAAGTGCAACACATGGTGATGCAACTTGTGGCGCTCGAAGGGCGGCTGAAAGCGGATGCGGCCGACGCGTTGGCGATCGCGATTTGTCACGCCAATCATCGACGCTTGCTGGCGCTCACCGAGCGCGCGGTTTCGGCGTGAGGCGGCCATGATCGGTTTTGTCCGCGGCAAACTCGTGAGCAAGACGCCGCCGCAGTTGTGTATCGATGTGGGTGGCGTCGGTTACGAACTCGAAGCGCCCATGTCCACTTTCTATACCTTGCCTCCGGTGGGCGCAGACGTTCGCTTGCTCACGCATTTGGTCGTGCGCGAGGACGCGCACATTTTGTATGGCTTCGGCAGCGACGACGAGCGCCGGCTGTTTCGCAGCTTGCTGCGCGTGTCGGGCATTGGGCCCAAGATTGCGCTGGCGATTTTGTCGGGAGTGAGTGTCGAGGGCTTCGCACATTGCGTTCAAAGTCAAGATGCCGCAGCGCTGACCAAGATTCCGGGCGTCGGTCGCAAGACGGCGGATCGGTTGTTAGTGGAAATGCGCGATCGGCTCGATGCCTTGGCAGCGCCGGCCGGCACCGTGTTGGCCGATAGCAGTGCGCAAGGCGAAGCCTTCGGTGCATTGGTCGCGCTCGGCTATAAGCCGGCGGAAGCCACTCGGATGTTGAAGTCGGCGGGTTCGCACGGGAGCACCGAGGACATCATTCGCCGAGCCTTGCAAGGAGTGGCGCCGGATGCGTGAGCAACGTAGCGGTCGCGCGCCATGAGTGCGGACGAGCGTTTGGTTGCCGGCGCCGCTAGCCGCGAAGACGACGCGGCGGACCGTGCGATTCGGCCGAAGCGCCTCGCGGATTACGTCGGGCAGGACAAGGTCAAAGCGCAGCTCGAGATCTTTGTATCGGCTGCCGCGAAGCGCGCCGAGGCGCTCGACCACGTTTTGATCTTCGGGCCGCCCGGGCTGGGCAAAACCACGCTCGCCAATATTTTGGCGACGGAGCTCGGCGTCAATCTGCGCCAGACTTCCGGCCCCGTTCTTGAGCGGCCAGGTGATTTGGCCGCGATCCTCACGAACTTGCAACCGCGCGACGTGCTATTCGTCGATGAAATTCATCGCTTGTCGCCAGTGGTGGAAGAGGTGCTCTATCCCGCGATGGAGGACTACCAACTCGATATCATGATTGGCGAGGGGCCTGCAGCGCGCTCGATCAAACTCAATTTGCCACCGTTCACGTTGGTGGGCGCGACGACTCGCGCCGGTTTGCTGACGTCGCCGTTGCGCGATCGATTCGGCATCGTGCAACGCCTCGAGTTCTACGATGTCGGCGACTTGGAGCGCATTGTCGGTCGATCGGCCGGCATCCTGCAGGTGCCGATTGAAGCGGGTGGTGCGCGGCGCATCGCAGAGCGTGCGCGGGGCACGCCGCGCATCGCGAATCGTCTCCTGCGCCGCGTGCGCGACTACGCTGAGGTCAAGGGTTCCGGCACGATTACGGAGCATGCGGCGGCGGCCGCACTCGACTTGCTCGAAGTCGATCCCCAAGGGTTCGATGCACTCGATCGCAAGCTCTTGCTGACGATCATCGAGAAGTTCGACGGTGGTCCGGTCGGGATTGAAAGTCTCGCTGCTGCGATCGGCGAGGAGCGCGGCACGTTGGAAGATGTGATCGAGCCGTTCCTGATCCAGCAAGGATTCTTGATGCGTACCGCGCGCGGTCGCATGGCAACGCGCTCGGCATATTTGCATTTCGGATTGCGTGTGCCGGAGCGAGCGCTCGGCAATCTGTCGCTATTCGAGGACGCTCCGTGACCGACTTTTCGTGGCCGGCGCGAGTATATTGGGAGGATACGGATGGCGGTGGAGTCGTCTACTACGCTAACTACCTCAAGTTCATGGAGCGCGCGCGCACCGAGTGGTTACGCGCCAGAGGCTTTTCACAGGCTGAACTTGCCGCCACGCTGGGTGTCCTATTCACCGTCGTCGAATTGCAGTTGGCGTATCGGAAGGCCGCGCGGCTCGATGACGCGTTGACCGTTACCTGTCTGCCGCAAGCGGAAGGGCGTGCAACCTTGCGGTTTGCGCAACAAGTGAAACGTGCCGATGAGGTGTTGGCAGAGGGTTCGGTTCGCGTGGCGTGCGTCGATGCTGCGACGTTCAAGGCGCGGCGGGTGCCGGAAGTCATTTTGCAGGGGTTGAACTGATGGGGCAGAGCCTCTCGATCGTTAGGTTGGTTCTCGAAGCGAGTCCAGTCGTCCAAGCCGTGATGTTGCTGCTGTTGCTCGCGTCGGTGTTCTCTTGGGGCATCATCTTGCGCAAGCGAGCCTTGCTGCGTGCCGCGCGCGCCGATGCGGATGCGTTCGAGGCGAGTTTTTGGAAAGGCGGCGACCTCACTGGGCTCTATCGCCAAGTCGAGTCGAAGGGGAATGCGACCGGCATGGCTAGCATTTTCGAATTCGGCTTCCGCGAGTTCGCGCGCTTGCGGCAAAGTGTCGGCGCCGCCGACCAATTGTTAGACGGCGCGCGCCGCGCCATGAAAGTGGCGCAGTTGAAGGAGATCGACCGGCTCGAGGACGGTCTCGCGAACCTCGCCACAATCGGCTCGATCAGTCCGTACGTCGGTTTGTTCGGCACGGTGTGGGGCATCATGAGTGCCTTCGTCGCGATCGGGGCTGCGCAGCAGGTCACCCTCGCGATGGTGGCGCCCGGCATTGCCGAGGCGCTCGTGGCAACGGCGATCGGCTTGTTCGCCGCGATCCCTGCGGTGATCGCCTACAACCGCTATGCCGATCAGGTGACGCGGCTCGAGATGCGCTACGACGCCTTCGCCGAGGAGTTCTCGACGATCTTGCAGCGCTACGCCTCGGGACGCGTGACGGGCACGGGGCACTGACGTGCAAACGACGCAACGCGGCCGGCGCTTGATGGGCGAGATCAATGTCGTGCCATACATCGACGTCATGCTCGTGCTGTTGATCATTTTCATGATCACGGCGCCGTTGCTTGCCGAGGGAATTCGAGTCGAGCTGCCCAAGGCGGCCTCGCAACCACTCGACCCTGAATTGCTGAAGGACGAGAAGCCGATCGTGCTCACGATCGATGCAGATGGGCGCTACTACCTCAACTACGGTCCAAAGGTCGACGTGCCGATCGATGCGCAGGAGGTGCAGAGCCGCACGGCGGCGGTGTTGCGACGCGCGCCCGCCACGACAGTGCTGGTGCGAGGCGATCGCGCGGTCGACTACGGTCGCGTCATCGATGCGATGGTGTTGTTGCAGAACGCTGGCGCGAGCAAAGTCGGATTCGTGACGGAGCCGCCACGGCCAAGCCGGGGGCGATAGTTAGTCGTGGCACGTCAAGCAGGCGGCGGCGTGCGCCACTATTTGATGTCGATCGGCTTGCATGTGCTGTTAGCGGTCGTGGCTGTGGGCGCTTGGTGGTTCACGCGCTCGCCGTCGCCACCGCAGACGCTGGCGATCGAAGCGACGATCGTCGATGCCAAGGTGCTGCGTGCGGCCACACAAGCGCCGCAGCCGACGCCACCGAAGCCTCAGCCCGTTGAGCCGCCACCGGAGTCGCAGCCGGAACCCGAGCCGAAGCGCGATGTCGAAGCCGAACGACGCAAAGCCGAGGCCGAGAAGCAACAGCGCGAAACGCAGGAGCGCGAGCGCCGTGAGGCCGAGGAGGCGCGCGAGAAGGCCGAGCAAATGGCGGAAGCGGAACGTGTGAAGCAACGAGAAGCCGAGCGAGTCGCTGCCGAGCAGAAGCGGGCGGCAGAGGCCAAGAAGGCCGCCGATGCCAAAAAGGCAGCGGAGGACAAACGCGCAGCCGAGGAGGCGCGAATTCGTGCACAACGCGAAGCCGACTTGCGCAAGAGTCTCGAAGCCGAGGAGCGGGCCGACGCGATGCGAGCCAGTGGCGAGGCGGATCGCTGGAAGGCGCAGATTCGGGCGCGAATCGAGCGTGCTTGGATTCGCCCGCCATCGGCGCGCGCCGGTGTATCGTGCGATGTCGCCGTGACGCAAGTACCGGGGGGCGAGGTCGTGAGTGTTCGTGTCGAGCAATGTACGGGTGGTGATGAGGCGCTGCGGTCGTCGGTGGAATCCGCCGTATACCGTGCCTCGCCTTTGCCGCCGCCGCCGGATCCGTCGCTCTTTGAACGTCATTTGCAGCTAACATTCAGACCCAATGACTAAGTCCATTCAACTATTGCTATTCGCCCTCGGCGCGCTGCTGCTCGCACGAGTAAGCCCGGCTCAATTGAAGATCGAGATCACGTCCGGTGTCACCGATCCGATCCCGATTGCCGTGGTGCCGTTTGCACGTGGCGCCGGCGTCGACTCGATCGACGTTGCGGCGGTCGTTCAAGGTGACTTGGACGGCAGCGGTCGCTTCAAATCGATGCCGCGCACCGACATGGTGGCGTTGCCGACGCGCGCCGATGACATCGATCTCGCGACATGGCGCCAGCAGCGCAATGACTACATCGTCGTGGGCCGCGTCAGTGCGACACCCGACGGCCAAGCCGTGATCGATGCAGAACTCGTCAATGTCTTGAACGGCCAACGCTTGTTCTCGCAACGGTTCACCGCCACGAATCGCGGCTTGCGCAACGCCGCGCATCGCGTGAGTGATTTGGTGTACGAGAAGATTTTGGGCGTGCGCGGCGCTTTCGCGACGCGAATCGCATACGTGTCCGTTGATGGTCGCCCGCCCAAGCAGCGCTACCAACTGCTCGTGGCCGACGCCGACGGTGAGAATCCGCGCGTGGTGTTGCAATCCGCGCAACCGTTGATGTCGCCCGCTTGGTCGGCCGATGGGGAGTGGTTAGCCTACGTCTCGTTCGAGCGGCGTGTATCAGCGATTTATGTGCAGAAAGTTCGCACGGGCGAGCGGCGCATGGTGTCGGCGCGCGCCGGCATCAACGGCTCACCTGCGTGGTCGCCGGACGGTAAACAGTTAGCGCTCACATTGTCGGGCAAGGGTGGCAATCTCGACATTTATCTGCTCGATCTTGCGACGCAAAGTCTCAAACGGCTGACGGACGACCCCGGCATCGACACCGAGGCGGTGTTCTCGCCTGACGGCTCGCAGATTTACTTCACATCCGATCGTAGTGGCGGCCCCCAGGTTTATCGCCTCACACTCGGTAGCTCTGAACGGCCGAAGCGCGTGACGTTCTCAGGCGGCTATAACGCGCGTCCGCGCGTGTCGCCCGATGGCAAACAACTCGCGCTCCTCACGCTCGACGGCGGTGCGTATCGGGTGGGCGTGCAAGATCTCGCCACCGGCACGTTGCGTGTGTTGTCGCGCGGTCGGCTCGACGAGTCGCCGAGCTTTGCGCCCAACGGCGCGATGATCATTTATGCGGGCCGCGAGCGCGGCCAGGGCGTCCTTGCGACGGTGGCGTCGGACGGCGCCACATCGCAGCGCTTGAAGGCCGATGCCGGTGATGTGCGCGAGCCTGTGTGGGGCCCGTTCTTGCCTTGATTTGGCACAATTCAGGAGTCAGCTTGTGGAGAGTCGTCATATGAACAAGTGGATGTGGGTGGCCGCGATGAGTGCGGTGCTGATGATTGCAGGCTGCGGCAAGCGTGCGACGAAGCCGGATGCGCCGGCGTCGACCAACGTACCGGCCGATGCGGCGCAGTCGAGCGGCACGGATGCGGCGAATGCCGGAACCGTGGGCACCGATACTGCGGCTGCGGGCCCCAGTGGTGAGTTGTTATCACGCCGCGTGATTTACTTCGATTTCGATAGCGCCGAAATCCGTGCGGATTCGCAGTCGATCGTTGCCGCCCATGCCAAGTATTTGGTCGACAGCCCCGCCACTCGTATCCGACTCGAAGGTCATGCCGACGAGCGCGGCTCGCGCGAGTACAACATCGGTTTGGGCGAGCGCCGTGCCCAGGCCGTGCGCCGCGCGTTACTACTGCAAGGTGTTAGCGAGGTGCAACTGGCCACCGTCAGCTACGGGGAAGAGCGGCCGGCCGTTGCGGGTAGCGACGAGGAGGCGTACACGCAGAACCGTCGCGTCGAAATCGTGTACGCGCAGTGATTGGGATGCGGCGAGTGGGGGAGGTAATGGCGAAATCACGGACGGCGCTCGTGGCGCTCGCGACGGCGGCTTGCCTAGCCGGGTGTTCGCTGACGCCACCGGAAGAGGATCCGGTGCAGATTCGGCTCAACGATCTCGACGCGCGGCTGGCGCGCGTAGAGCGCGTGCTGACGAACCAGAGCCTCGTGGAACTCGCGCAGCGCTTAGACCGGCTGCAAGCTGAAGTGCGTGAATTGCGCGGTGAGGTGGAGCTGCTCGAGAACCAGAGTGAAGGTGGCAAGAATCAGCAGCGTTCCTTGTACGCCGATCTCGATCGGCGATTGGCAGCGCTCGAGTCCGGCGCAACTGCGGCGACCACCCCGCCGGTCGGCGGCGTAACAGCCGCAGCGCCGACAGGTTCGGCTGCGTCGGGTGCCGAGCAGCGTAGTTACGACTTGGCATTTGATGCGTTGAAGGCGGCTGACTACCCGAAAGCGATCAGCGGTTTTCGGCAGTTCCTGGGCACGTATCCGCAAAGCTCGTTAGCGAGCAACGCGCAGTACTGGTTAGGAGAGGCGTACTACGTCACGCGTGACTATGGCAATGCAGCCGCTGCGTTTCAGAAAGTCGTCACCGACTGGCCGGATGCACGGAAAGCGCCTGATGCGCTCGTGAAGCTCGGGTTTACGCAATTCGAGCAAAAGCGTTTCGATGCGGCACGTGTCACGCTCACGGATGTCGGCGTGCGCTATCCCGGCACGGACGCGGCGCGTTTGGCGGCGGAGCGCCTGAAGCGCATTCCGCCTGACGCTCGCTAACATGGGCGCGCTGCTGGAGAGCGCGCCAGCCCGACTCAAGATCACGGAGATTTTCCACTCGCTGCAAGGCGAGGCGGACTCGGTGGGCTTCCCCACGGTGTTCGTGCGTTTGACAGGCTGTCCGCTGCGCTGCCAGTACTGCGACACCGCCTATGCCTTTCATGGCGGCGCCTGGCAGACACTCGATGAGATCGTCGCGCGCGTTCGCGAATTTGCCACGCGTCACGTGTGCGTTACGGGCGGTGAGCCACTCGCGCAACCGAATTGTCTCCCGCTGTTGAGCCGGTTGTGCGATCTCGGCCTGCGCGTGTCGCTCGAGACGAGTGGTGCCATGTCGATCGAAGCGGTCGACGAGCGAGTGGTTAGGGTCGTTGACGTCAAAACGCCGGGCTCGGGTGAGGAGGCGCGCAATCGCTACGCCGAGTTGGCCGGGCTGCGCCCGCACGATCAAGTGAAGTTCGTCATTTGCGATCGTACCGACTTCGCATGGAGCTGCGCCAAGATGCGTGAGCTCGATCTGCCGAATCGCTGTACAGTGTTGTTTAGCCCGAGCGCGGAGCAATTGCCAGCGCGCGACCTGGCCGATTGGATTCTGGCGGACCGCCTGCCCGTTCGGTTTCAGTTGCAGCTTCACAAAGTTTTGTGGGGCAACGTGCCGGGCAAGTGAGGAGCGCGATCGATGCGGAAAGCTGTCGTCTTGCTGTCAGGTGGGCTCGATTCCGCGACGGTGCTTGCGATGGCTCGCGATCTCGGCTTCGATTGTTTTGCGCTGTCGGTCGACTATGGCCAGCGACATAGTGTCGAGCTTGAAGCGGCGCGCCGGATTGCGTTGGCACTCGGTGCGCTCGAACATCGGGTGATGGCAGTGAACTTGGCCGGTATTGGCGGCTCGGCGCTCACCGATCCGACGATTCCCGTCCCAGAGGCACCGACTGCTGGGATTCCCGTGACGTATGTGCCCGCGCGCAACACGATCATGTTGTCGCTCGCTTTAGCGTGGGCCGAGGTGTTAGGAAGTCGCGATATCTTCGTCGGTGTCAACGCGGTCGACTTCTCCGGCTATCCAGACTGCCGTCCCGAGTTCATCGAGGGTTTCGCGCGCTTGGCACGTCTGGCGACCAAAGCGGGAGTCGAAGGAGCCGGAATGACGGTGCACGCCCCGCTCATCAAGCTGTCCAAGGCAAAGATCATTGCTGCCGGTACAGAGCTCGGCGTCGATTATTCGATGACCGTGTCGTGCTACCAGCCCGACGAGATTGGGCGCGCTTGCGGTCGGTGCGATTCTTGCCGCCTGCGCCGCGAGGGGTTTTTCGCCGCAGGTGTCGCTGATCCGACCCGCTACCAAAGCGCCCGCATCTAGGCACAGTGCCAAGGTCGGCATTCGGCGCGGCGTTCGTGTACCATTTGCGCCCCCTCGTGGGGAGCTTCGGACTGCCGCTGGCAGGCCGCAACTAGCGCCGCAGTCGGCGCCGCCTTCGAGCCTCATCTCGCAGGGCCCTTAGCTCAGTCGGTAGAGCAGCTGGCTTTTAACCAGTTGGTCGCGCGTTCGAGTCGCGCAGGGCCCACCACCTTATCGGTCGCAGCGAAAAACGGCTGTTCGCGCGACGCTGCACAGTTGCACGCCGTCGTTGTCGCGGTCGTTGCAACCTGTCATAATTGAAAAACAGTCAGTCTTGACTGTTTTCGCGAAGCTAGGCTCCGGGCCGCTTTGCTGCCCGCCCTAGTCAAAACAAACATTCGGGGGGACCATGACTATTCTTCCTATTCGAAAAGCAATGACATCGGCGTTCTGCGCCGCGCTCATTATCTTGGTAGGTACGCCTCTCGCACAGGCGGACCAGGGCCGTGCGCGTGTCACGACCACCTTGTTGCCGGTTGTCGCCGGCGATGTCGAGACAAGGTCTACGCCGTTTATCGCATGGTACCGAGACCTCGCCGACGTCGGCTATGTGGAGGAAGAGTACTTAGTCGCGGGCAACGCCAACATTTACGAGTACGTCGATGAGGTTGCACAACGGCCGGATGTTAGGGTCGCGACGGCCAACGTTCCGTATGTCACGCGTATTCTCGTGCGCAAGCCCTGCGATGCCTCGCGTTTTAATGGCACCGTGTTAGTGGAAGTGATGAATGCCACGGCGGGTTGGGATGGCGACCCGATCTGGTATGGCACATACGACTACATCACGAGATCCGGCACCGTATGGGTTGGCGTATCGACCAAGCCCGTCACGGTCAATTTCTTGCGTGACCGTTGGGGTCGTGCGCCGTGGCCGACGCGTAACGCGAGTCGCTATGCCAATTTGTCGATGCCGGCATTTGGCCAGGTGTGGGACATGCTGACGCAAGTGGGCACTCTGCTGAAGTCCAAACGCGACACTAACAACCCGCTGCAACACTATGACGTCGAACGCTTGCTGATGGTCGGGTACTCGCAGTCGGCTGCCTATCAAACTACGTATGCAAATTCGTTTCATGCAGCGGCCCGCTTACCGAGCGGTACGTCGGTTTACGATGGCTACTACATCTCTGCGGGCGGTGCGTCCGCAAAGCACGTGACGGGCGCCACAGCCGCGACTGAGAACCTGCCACGGGGCGATGCGCGGAATATCGTTCGAGTCGACGCGCCGGTGGTGAAGTTCCAAACGCAAACGGAAGTGGTCAACTTTCCCTCGTATCCAACGCGGCAAGACAGCGTGAATTTCCCCTTGCTGCGGCTCTATGAAGTGGCTGGGGGATCACACGTCGACGTGTGGCGCGACCGCGAAGGTGGGCAGGCCCTCGTACGTGATCTCGGGCTGCCGCCGAGCTTCTGTCCCGCGCCTGCGAATCCAAAGAACCCACTCCGTACGGGCTACTATGAAGCTGCGGCCATTGCCAATTTGTCTCGTTGGGTTGCACGTGGCGTGGCACCGCCGCCGAGCCGGCTCATGGAATTGACCACGTCGCCAACGGGCACGATTACGCTTGCGCGCGATGCGGATGGCAATGTGATTGGTGGGGTGAGGCCTCCTGAGTTGCAGGCACCCACCGGTGCCTACCTGGAGTCGAACACCGGTCCGGGGTTTTGTGGCCTGTACGGCGGATTCCGCCCGTTCACGGACGAGCGCCTAGCGGAGCTCTACCCAACGCGAGGCGCGTTCGTAGCGCGCTTCGCAAAGGGCGTCGCTAACAACGTCAAGGATCGCTACCTGTTGCCGGCCGACGCGCGTCAGCTGCTTCGCGACACGCTCGGTTCGACCGCTGCGCATTGATGGCAAAGAGCTGACGGAGTTTCTTCCGCGCATGCGGGCTCTGCGGCACCGGCCTTGAGGTTGGTGCCGCAGGGCCGAGCGCTGCCAGCGTTGTCGGGTCCCCTTTATGTCCGCGCCACGCGTTCGGCGCCGTGTCGAATGAGCCAGCTCGTGTCGGTGGGCTTTACGTGAACGCACTCGATTGTTAGTCGTTATGCGTGACGTGGTTCACGTTTCGTCTCGGGCGTCTAAACAATAACCACTGCTTGCGGTGTCGCTACCAGCCGCGATGCAACTTAACGCGTGCCCCGCGTCTCGATTCGTCGAGGCTTCTTACAAGTTCGTGCGCTGACGAGTCGCGGAGCGACTGTCGTAGCTGCGCGGAGTCGTAAGTGCCTGATGCGGCGAGGCGTGTCGCGTGCTGGCCCGATTCGTGAATTGCTTGTGATCGCGCGTGCCACGGTTGGCGCGTTTGAAGGGATCGAAGAGCGTGGAATCGAAGAAGAGTCGGTTGTGGGTCGCGGGCGTTGCAACGATTTTCGCGTCGGTGGCGCAGGCGGGTCCGATCACCATCGGGGAGACGGTCGATGTCGCGAATCGCGCAGGATCGGTATTCACACCCGGTCCCGACAACGGGTACTTCGCGACCGTCGAGTTCAGCCTCAACGGGGGCGCTCTCCAACGCACGTCGGCCGGTGTCTTCGTACTCGATATGCGTCAAGCGGGATCCGCGTGGGAGCAGTTCTTGGCGTTCTGTCTCGAGCCCAATTTGCCGCTAACGCCGTTCTCGACGGCCACTGTGCAGACCGTCAGTGGTGCGGGTTACGACTCGTCGTCGATCTCGGAATTGTGGGGCCGCTATCGCGGCGCCATTGTCGATGACCAAAGCGCAGCTGCATTTCAGGTGGCGGTGTGGGAGCTCGCGTACGATACGAGCGACACGGCTCATCGTCTTGATGGCGGTGCATTCGCGCTCGTGGGTAGCGGGGCGGGTATTCGTGAGCTGGCGCAAAGCTGGCTCGATAGCCTGAATGGTTCGATCGACTGCGATGAGCTGTTCGTGCTCGTCGATAGTCTCGGCAACGGAAATCAGCAGAACTTGCTGTTTCATTCTGCTGCGGTTCCTGAGCCCGCGACCCTGGGTTTGTTAGGGCTGGGCTTGCTCGCAATCGCGGGCGTGCGGCGCCGGCGCGCAGCACACTAATTTCATAGTTTCAGTGACCGTCGGTTAAGAGGGCGTCCGCGAGGGCGCCCTCATTTCATTCATCGCCCGCAGGAGCTGATCGATATCGACAGGTTTGGGCAGCACGCGGTCGGCAACGTTGGCAGCGTCGTTCTTCAAGCGTTCGGAAATGTCTCCCGTCAGTAAGATCGTCGGCGGCTTCCGGCCGAGGTGCTTGGCGATTGCTCGGGTGACGTCGATGCCGGTCGCGCCTGCCTGGAGTTGGTAGTCCGTGATGATCAGGTCTGGCTGGTAGCCATGCTCAGCGACGAGTTGTATGGCCGCTTCCGGTGTATTCGCCGACGTAATGTCGTAGCCTTCGAGCTTCAATAGCATCTGCATGGATTTCGCAATCGCGACGTCATCCTCAATGTGTAGTACTCGGACAGAGCCTACGACTCGCGCGATTGGCGCGTTGACGACTTGCGAATCGGTTCTGGGTGCTACAGATGCTCCCGAGGGTGCGCGGGGCACCCGGACTGAGAACACCGTACCGACACCTTCGGTGGATTGCACCAAGATTTTGAGGCCTAACAGCGCAGACACACGCTGCACGATCGATAAGCCAAGGCCAACACCGCGCCGTCGATCGCGCTGCGGATTGTCGATTTGATAGAACTCTTCGAAAATTCGGTCGAGATGCTGCGACGAGATACCGATTCCAGTGTCGCGCACCACAATCTCGATATCGTCATCATACGCAGTGCAAGTCACGGTGATCGAGCCGCGCTCTGTGTACTTGATCGCATTGCCGACGAGATTGCGCAGGATGACCGAGAGCAGCGCTGGGTCAGTGAGTGCGTGCGTATGGCACTCGCCGATTTCGAGTTCGAGTGATCGGCTCTTGGCAGCAAACGCCAGGTTCGAGCGCAGCGGCGCAAGAACCGTCTCCAACGGGAACGCATCTTGGCGTGGCTGAATCGCGCCGGTCTCCAGCCGATTGATGTCGAGCAATGCGGCCAAGAGATCGTCCATCGAGCGTGCCGCGTCCGCCAGCGTCTGAACATGTGCTTGGACTGCCGCAGGATCGCTAGTGCGTGCTAACAAGCTAGCGACAATGTTGATCGTTTGCAGCGGTTGCCGCAGGTCGTGGCTGGCTGCGGCAAGGAATCGCGATTTAGACGCATTCGCCAACTCGGCGTCGCGCTTGGCGGCTTCCAATGCGAGCTCGGTATGGCGGCGCTCGGTTACATCAAGATTGATTCCTGCCAATTGGAGGGCACGTCCTTTTGCATCGCGCGTGACCTCGCCAAGCCCGAGTAGCCAGCGCTCGCCGAGTGTCGGATGCTGGACGCGAAAATTGACGTGCCACGAGTCAACACGGCCTTCGAGCGTATCGTGCAATAAGCTGTCGATCGGCTCGCGATCCTCCGGGTTGAGAAGCTCAAGCCATCGCTCGTAAGTGGGGGCGCTGGAGGTGTCCGTAATGCCGTAGAGGGCAAACTGCTCTGGCGTCCATTCCACGCTGCGCGCTTTCACGTCCCACGCCCAGGCGCCAGCGTGTGCCGCCCGTAATGCGACGCTCAGTCGCTCCTGCGCGAGCGCCAGCGCGTTCTCATACTCGCGTCTTGTCGTCACCTCGGTAATCACACCGGCTACGCGCTCCACAGACCCAGCTGGACTGCGACTCGCGACTGCCGCCCGGTCGTGGACCCAGCGCGTGCGGCCATCGGGCAACACGATGCGATATTCCGCGTCAAAAACGCCGCCATCGATGAACGCCGCTTCATTGTCGTGGAGGCATTGTCGATCGTCGGGATGAACGAGTGTGAGCCAGGGCGCGTCCGCGCGCATGATCCAATCGGGGTCTAAGTGAAAAAGACGGCGGAATCCGGCGCTCGCGTACAGAGTACACCGTTGGGTTTTATCGAAAACATAGAATGCGGCGTCGACGGCATCGGCGAGCAGTCGAAACATCGATTCATCAAGTGGTGCAGTCGCTTGGCTCAAGACGCTCGTTCCCACGGGGCGATGCGTGTCGAGAATCGTCTTTGGATTCGTCGAGGGCACAGCATCTCGCTCCCGTTGTGGTGGCGCCCGCGCGCAGTTCAAGGGCTACAAACGACGCGCCGTGACAAGCACAGTTGTTAGCGAAGATAAGCGACGCAGGGTCGTAGGGACGCCGCGGCGCGAGCAGTGAAGCACAAAACTGCAGGTACCGGAATACGTATATTCCGACGGCCCGCGATACTAGGGTGATTCGAGCCGGTGTCGGCGCAGGATGCGAACGATTTCGGCCAGCGAGGCCGCGCCGTCCGTTTCTTGGTGGCGCGCGGGTAGCACCAGCTCGGATTCCACGCCAGCCAAGTGGGCGGATTCATACGTGAGGTACTCATCACGAGCTGCGATGATCGAATGGTAGCGAGTGGGCGGCTCTAGCGGCAGCCGTCCAAACGCCTGCGTGAGTGGGCTGCTCGCGGCGAGCGAATTCAACGGCGAGGGCCCGCCCGCGAGCGCAATCCGACGCGCAAAGGGGGTCAGTTCTTCTGCATGTGTGCGCGCAAGATGTCGTAGCTTGTTAGCCAATTCGTCGGGCACATCGACGAACAAGTCGAGCAGGCGAAGGATGGCGCTCCGATCGGACACAGCGGAACCCAGGTGCGGCGTCTCCATGAACACGATGCGCGCCACTGCAGGCGTAGGCTCGTAAAGCAGCGCTGCGCGGAATGCGTCACGATCGGCTTCAGTCACCGACAAGCGCTCGGGCGGAACCGTGAAGACCACATTCCAGAGCGTCGCGCCCGGTGCTGTGACGAGTGCGCGGGCGAGTAAGCCACCTTGGCTGTGCCCGATGACAACGATCGGTGGCAACGAGCGGCCTAAGCGTTGCTGCACACTGGCGCGCAACGCTGCCAAGTCAGAGCGCAGCTCGGCTGCGGATTGTAGATACGGTTGCCCCGTTGGATAGAAGTAATGCCAAACTTGGTAGTGTCGGCGCACATCCTCAGTGCCTAACAACTCATTGGTGATATTTCGCCACGCCTGCGGACCTGCCGCTAATCCGTGAATCATCAAGATCGGAATTTTCTCGGCCGACGGCGGCTCGAGTAGGTAGACACCGCGCGCGGGAGCCAGCCGTCGTGGAAAGAACGCGCTGAGCAGCCCGGCACGTCGCCATTTGGAGCCGTGTTGAGTCCAGGCGTACGGCGCCGTGAAGTCCGCATGCAGCGGCCATTCGGTCGCGTTGATTTGCACGGACGAATGCTCGTCGCCTGGGAAAAGCTCGAGTCTAGGGCGGGTCGTGTCGAAATGCAGGATTGCGGTGATGGGCAGCGCTGCGCCGCGACGAAAGTAGTTTGCCGCGATGCCATGGATGTGTTCCATCGATTGTGTCGCGATGAGTGCTGCACCAAGCCCTGCGCGCCGATGATGCTCGAGGAGACCCGCAACGGTGATGCGTTCGCTATCGAGCAGTCGGTCGTACTGCGCGAGCTGTGCGCGCACGGCAGGGGTGATTTCGAGCGGGAACGCTGCACTATCTTGAGCACTGTTAGACGCGCGCGCCGCACGCAGCCAGTCTGGCTGGGTCAAGAGCGTCGCGACTGCCCGGTTATACAAGGCGATCACGAGCGGCGTGGGTGGCGCATGATCGCCGGTCGCTGCACCGAGAAGTTGGTACGCGCCGCGGGCCGATTCGATCAACGAGCGAGTACGATCGCGTCGACAGGCAGGCGCTTGGGCAGCGAGCAAATGCACTTCCGCGATGGCGAACGCACGTTGCGCGTCGGGACTCGGGGCGGTGGCAAGCTGCGACAAGATGGCGTTGCAATCGCTCGCGCGCCAACGTAGCCCATTGGCGGCGAGTGCTTCGTGTGTGAACGATGTGGGTCGCGTGCCGAGTGGCTCAAGCGTGCCGTCGGCCCGCTGCGGCGCAGCGGCCAGCTTTAGCGTCACGTAACTATCGAGCGATTGGCATGCCGCCAGCGTGCTGAGAACGAACCCAATAGCGCTGAGTCGTGCCAAGGTGTGCATTCGTTCCGAAACTCCACGGCGGCGAGGTCAAGCAGCGTACGAGAATACCCGTAGATCATGGTAGCGCAGGTGCGCGGTATGTTCCGGGCTGCGGCGAGTACGAATGGGCCGACGGGCGCCGCGCGCATAGCGTGTCGCGATGACGATAACCCCCAGCTCCGCCCCAGCACCTGCTCCGAGCGTCGTGTTGCATCTCGATGACGACGTCGCTCTAAACGCTGTCTTGCGTTCGTTGTTGCTTGCAGCCGGCTTTGTGACGATCACCGCAACTTCTTCCGAAGAAGCGATCAACCATGTGCTGCGCTACGGTGCGCGACCAGACGTACTCTTGATGGACTATCGACTTGCCGAGGAGGAAACCGGCACCGATGTGGCAGAGCGAATCGCTCGCGCTCTCGGGTACCCGGTTCCGACCATCATGCTGACGGCAGACCTTGCAAACGCCGAGGTGCCGTGGATGCCAGGCGCGCCACTCATGCTCGTTGCGAAGCCTGCCGACACCACGACGCTACTCGAGGCCATCCAGCACTTCACCGCGATGCATCGCGCCGCGACTGCGCGCGCGCGTTCAGCCGCAGAGCGTGGGCTGTATCGAATTCGTTAGCGCCTGATCGATCTCCGCTTCGGCCGCTAACCAGTCGTCGAGTTCATGACCGGGGTCGAAGCCACGACGCTCGGCGTGGTAGTAGGCAGCCTCAGCGATCCGCGCGAGCCGTTCGTCCGGCTCCATGAACGCGGCGGAACGGGTGACGATGGAATTCGGCGGATTGTCCGGCATGGATTTGCTGCGGACCGTAGTCAGTGCGCGGGTTCGCGCTGGTGGTGCTTTGCGCGTGTTAGGCGGCTTGTCGACGGATCGGTTACTCATTTGTTTGCTCCAGGCTTGCGGGGGACGATCAAGACATTCGCGGTGGCAAAGCTCGCGATGCTGCGACAGACGCTTCCGTAGGTACTCGCGCGTGGGCCCGTCGAGGCGGCGTCGCATTTGCCGATAATGATGACGCTCGCATGGATGCGTTCGGCGTGCTGCAATACGGCGGCGGCTGCTTCGCCGCGCTCCAGCGTCGGCTGGACAGTGGTTTCGAGCGGACAGAAAGCGCAGAGCGCGGCCAACTCGTTAGCACGCCGCGTTTGTTCGTCTTGCGAGTACACCGCGATCGTTTCGTGAGCGAGCCCGTAGGCTAGCAACCGTCGCGTAAAGGGGGGTTCGTAGGCATGAAATACATGTGCCACACCGCCGCGCGCGAGCTTGATCGCCCATTGGACGATCGCACGCGATTGCGCACCCAAATCCACAGCGGCGAGTGCGATCGGCTTGGCCGCGTCGCCGGGCGGTCGCCGTACCAGCAGCAACGGAATCGTGGTCGCGTGGGCGATCCGACTTGCTGTCCCGCCGAGCGCGTGGCGTTGTTCCGGAGAGTCGTGTTCACCACGTGCGCCAATCACTAACAAGTCCGCGGCGAACTCATGTGCCGCTTCCAGCACCTTGCGCCCCGCGCGTCCGAGGCGCAAGCCTGTGGAGACTGACGTCTCATGGCTGGGGTCGACGTGTGCTGCGACTGCCTGTAACGCCTCCGTTGCTTGCCGGTAGATTCCGCGGGTCCGTGCCTCTGGGATTCCCCAGGACTGGCCCAGCACCGATTTGGGAGGTGCGACGTGGATGACGCGCAGTGCGGCGCATTCTTGGCGCGCGATGCGTGCCGCCTCGGCCACGGCACGATCGCCAGCCGGCGAGAAGTCGGTGGCCGCAAGTATCTTGTGAATCTTCATAAGCGGGTGCGACCAAGGCGCATGTTGAAACTCCTGCGTGGCAGCAAGCGCGAGCTCAAGATGCCCGAGGTATCTCGTACCGTCGATACGCGTTGTGCGCAATCTCGCGGTCGAAGACGGGGCGCCATCCAGCGGTACCGCTCGGCTTTGCTGTCGACCGACTAGGCAGGCGCGCGCTACTCCCCGATACTTCAGGGGCGAATTCGGTTCGCCTGCCGAGGCTGGCAGGTCGGTCGCACCGCAACAACTACGCGCTGGAAGTCGTTAGTCATGCAAAGTGCCTTGACACCACAGATCGTCGCGCTCGCTGAGCGTATCGCTGATACCGCCGGCGAGATCATTCGCGCTCGCTATCGGCGACCCTTCACGCATGAAGCGAAGAGTGACTCGAGTCCCGTGACGGAAGTCGACCGTCTGGTCGAGCAGGCCTGTCGGCAGCTCGTGGCAGAGAACCGGCCTGCCGATGGCGTTATTGGCGAGGAGTATGGCGAGCACAACGCCACGGCGGACTGGCAGTGGATTATCGATCCGATCGATGGGACGCGTGCGTTCATGGCGGGCCGTCCGACTTTCGGAACCCTGGTTGCCGTCGCTTATCGCAGCAAGCCTGTGCTCGGCATCATCGACCAGCCAATCACACGCGATCGTTGGTTGGGTTGTGAGGGGCAGCGCACGCGCCTCAATGGTGCGCCCGTTGCGTCCCGGCCGTGTGCCGAATTAGGCGCTGCGGTGCTCGGCACGACTAGCCCGGAATTGTTCTCTGCCGCGCATACGTATTCATGGGAGGCTATTCGCGGTGCGACCGCGAGTCGTGTTTATGGCGGAGATTGCACAGCCTATGCGGCCATCGCGAGTGGTTGGCTGGATATCGTCGTGGAAGCGGGTCTCAAGGTGTACGACTTCGCTGCGCTCGCGCCGATCGTGAGCGGTAGCGGTGGTGTCATCAGTGACTGGGATGGGCGGCCACTCGACTTGCGTAGTGACGGACGCGTGGTTGCAGTCGGTGATGCTCGCCTGCACTCCGTGGCGGTGCAGACGCTAAGCACGGGCCGATCGTAGCCATACGCCGCCGCTTAGTGTCGTGGCGAGCGCCGCGCCGACGATCCCCGCATCGGCTCTGAGCGCGCCGAGCGTCACGCGGCAGGGGCATGTTAGTTGTTGCGCTAAGTTTGGGTTGTCTTCCGTGACGCCACCACACAACACGATCAAGTCCGGCCATAACAACGAATGTAGCCGTTGAATCACGCGATTCAGTTCGGCGAGCCAAGCATCCCACGCGAGATTTTTCTCGACGCGCACGCGCCCGGAGGCACGCGCCTCCGCCTCCAGGCCATCCACTTCTAAATGACCAAATTCGGTATTCGGGACCAAGTGGCCATCGACGAACAACGCGCTACCAATGCCCGTACCGAGCGTGAGCACTAAGACGGTGCCAGGTACGTTGCGGGCTGCACCATATGTGACTTCGGCGAGGCCTGCTGCATCCGCATCATTGAGAGCGACGACCGGTGTGCCAAGGCGCGCTGCTGCCGCCTCCGCAAGCGGATGACCGACCCACGCTTTCGCGACATTCGCGGCCGTTCGCACGACACCGCCCTGCACAACGCCAGGAAAGGTGATGCCGACCGGGGAGCCTCGCTCACTCGTGGGGATCGCTGCAGCAACCGCATCAAACATTTCATCGATCGCACCCATAGCGGGCGACTTGACGGAATATCGTGTTCCGATCAGTGCGCCGCGCTCGAGATCCACGACCGCGCTCTTCACCGAAGAGCCGCCGATGTCGACACCGATTGCGTTCCGTCTCATGCCACTTTTCTCGTCGCTCAGCACTAGTTTGCCTATGATATCGCCCTTGATCGGTCGATGATGGAAGTTCGGAAATAAGGGATGACAAGCACACAAGCCTACGACACCGCGCTGGCGGCAGCGTCCGCGCTGCGCCCTGGTAATTTGCGCTCGGCCTTGTTCGAGCGCCTGACGCGTTCACTCGGCAAGGATCCTGACACTGCGACGCCGCGCGACATCTACGACGCGCTGTCGCTCGCGGTGCGGGAAGAATTGACGGCGCGTTGGCTCGCAACGCAGCGACGTGTGGCGCGCGCGCGGGTCAAGCGTGTGTGTTACCTGTCCGTGGAGTTCTTGCCGGGGCGTTCACTCGTCAATGCGCTATCGAGTTTGGATGGAGATTTCGTCGCGGAGGCGCGCGCGGCCGTCGCAGCGATGGGCCTCGACTTCGATGATTTGGTCGCGCTCGAGGTCGACCCGGGGTTGGGCAACGGTGGCTTGGGTCGACTGGCGGCGTGCTTTCTCGACTCGTTAGCGACGTTGCAATACCCGGCGGTCGGCTATGGCATTCGCTACGACTACGGGATCTTTACCCAAACGATCGGCCCCGAAGGTGGGCAGCGCGAGCAAGCGAGCACTTGGCTGCGCTTGCATAACGTGTGGGAGACGCCGCGCTCCGATGCGCACTACGTCGTGCGTTTCGGTGGGCGAGTGGTTAGTCGCGTCGATCCCGATGGCAAAGAGCGGCAGCATTGGGTGGATACGCAGGACATCCTCGCGGTGGGCTTCGACCATCTAGTCCCAGGTAATCGTAGTCCGACAGTCAATCATTTGCGGCTATGGTCTGGGCGTGCGATCACGCCATTTCATATCGAGGACTTCAATGCGGGCAACTATCCCGCAGCAGTCGAGGACCAGATCGACGCCAAGAACATGTCGCGCGTGCTCTATCCGGACGACTCCACGCCGCAGGGCAAGGAGCTGCGGTTTAAGCAGCAGTATTTCTTCGTCAGTGCGAGCGTGCAGGACTTGTTGTCGGTGCACATCTCGCAAGGCCGGACTCTCGACGAGCTGCCCGACGCCATCGCGATCCAGCTCAATGACACGCATCCGACGCTCGCGATTCCGGAGTTGATGCGCCTGCTGCTCGATGTGCACGATCTTGATTGGAGCGCGGCTTGGAGTATTTGTCGGCGTGTGTTCGGCTACACGAATCACACCTTGTTGCCCGAGGCGCTCGAGACCTGGCCGGTGGCGTTCTTCGAGCGCTTCTTGCCGCGCCATCTGGAGATCATCTATCGCATCAACGCGGAGTTTCTCGATGAAGTCGGCAAGCGCTGGCGCGGCGACGATGCCGCGAAGACTGCGTTGTCGATCATCGGCGAGACTCACGGGCGGCGAGTGCGCATGTCGCACCTCGCAGTCATTGGCAGCCAAAAGGTCAATGGTGTGGCGAAGCTGCACTCGGACTTGATGCAGCAGACGATTTTTTCGGGCTTCGCGGCGCTGTATCCGAACCGCTTCACGAACGTGACGAACGGCATTGCCGTCCGTCGCTGGTTGAAGCAATCGAATCCGGGGCTGTCACAATTGCTCACGGAGCGGCTCGGCTCGGCGTGGGAGAACGATCTCGAAGAGCTGCATCGCTTGATCGGCGCAGCAGAGGATCCCGCGTTTCGCGCGCGCTTCCGCGAGATCAAGTTTGCTAACAAGCAACGGCTCGTGGCAGAAATCGATGCGCGCACGGGCCTCGACGTGTCACCGCATTCCATGTTCGATGTGCAAGTCAAGCGCATCCATGAGTACAAGCGGCAGCTGTTGAACTTGTTGTACGTCATTACGCGCTACAACCGGATTCGTGCCAATCCGCAACTAGACGTGGTGCCGCGCACGGTTATGTTTGCGGGTAAGGCCGCGCCAGGCTATGCAATGGCGAAATCCGTGATCCGCTTGATCAACAACGTGGCGACTGTGATCAACCAGGATCCAGTGGCGCAAGGCAAACTCGCGTGTGTGTTCCTGCCGGACTACGATGTGTCGCTGGCGCAGAAAATCATGCCGGCAGCAGACCTGTCACAGCAGATCTCGACGGCCGGAATGGAGGCGTCCGGTACTGGCAATATGAAGCTGTCGTTAAACGGGGCGCTCACGATCGGGACGCTGGACGGCGCTAACATCGAGATTCGTGATGCGGTCGGTGCGGAGAACATTTTCATCTTCGGCCTAACTGCGCCAGCGGTAGCCGATATCAAAGCGGCCGGCTATCGGCCGAATCAGTATGTCGCGAACAACGACGAACTGAAGAAGACGCTCGCGTTGATCCGCGACGGCTTTTTCAATCCACAGCAGCCGGATGCCGCGCAGCCCGTCGTCGATCGCCTATTGTCAGATGGCGAACCGTTTCTCGTCCTCGCGGATTTTGCGGCTTACGCGGAGGCGCAAGACCGCGTCGATGCTTTGTACCGGGACCCTGACGAGTGGAGTCGGCGTGCGATCTTGAATTGTTTGAGCATGGGGACGTTTTCCTCCGATCGCAGCATCCGCGAGTATGCGGAGCGTATCTGGAGGATCCGCCCGGTCATCTGACACGCGCGGTTTGTATGCAAGCTCTCGCCCTGCCAACTCTCTCGAAAGCGGACGTGGATGCGTTGCTCGGTGCCGTGCATAGCTCGCCGCGCTCGGTGCTGGGGTATCACGAGTATGCGACGACCGACGGAGCACCGCGCTGCCTAGTGCGAATCTTCGAGCCCGGTGCGACGCAGGTGCTCGTGCACTGGGAAGACGAGTCGAGCGAGCGCGGCGTGGCCTTGCAGCGCTTGCATCCGGAAGGTTTGTTTGAAGGACGCGTACCATATCGCCGCCCGCTGGTGCCGTACCAAGTGCAGATAACCTACGGCGATGGCACGGTTGTTAGTAAGCACGATCCATATTTCTTCGCGCCTGAGTTGTCTGATTTCGATCTGTACCTATTTGGCGAGGGCAAGCATTACGGTATCCACCAGAAGCTTGGCGCGCATCCCACCGTGCGCGATGGTGTTGCAGGCACTGCGTTTGCCGTGTGGGCGCCGAGCGCCAAACGTGTCAGTGTGGTGGGGCCTTTCAATCTGTGGGACGGGCGTCGCAATGCGATGCAACCACGCGGCAGTTCAGGCATTTGGGAACTGTTCGTTCCGGGCGTGGGCGTCGGCACAGAGTACAAGTACGAGATTCGTGGTCAACACGATGAGTTGTTGCACAAGGCCGATCCGTATGGCTTCGCGATGCAGTTGCGGCCTGGGGATAGCTCGCTCGTCGCCTCGCTGGAGGGCTACGAGTGGCACGATTCCGAGTGGTTAGCTCGACGTGCGACGCGGGAGCCGTTGCGCGAGCCGATCAGCGTCTACGAAGTGCATCTGAGCTCGTGGCAACATGCCGCAGATCGGCAGCCACCGTTCTTGACGTGGTTGGAAGCGGCGGAGCGGCTCATCCCGTACGTGCTCGAAATGGGTTATACCCATATCGAGCTCATGGGCGTAGCCGAGCACCCTTTCGACGGGTCGTGGGGCTATCAAGTGGTGGGCTACTTCGCGCCGAGCGCGCGCTTCGGCACGCCGCAAGATTTCATGCAGTTCGTCGATCGTTGTCATCAGGCTGGCATCGGCGTGATTCTCGATTGGGTGCCCGGGCACTTTCCGAGAGATGGGCATGGCCTAGCGCGCTTCGACGGGTCCGCGTTGTATGAACACGCCGATCCGCGCGAAGGCGAGCACATGGATTGGGGCACCAAGATATTCAACTACGGTCGACACGAGGTACGAAATTTCCTCGTAGCGAACGCGCTGTTTTGGTTCGAGCGCTATCACATCGATGGCCTGCGCGTGGATGCCGTCGCATCCATGCTGTACCGCGACTACAGCCGCAAGCCAGGCGAGTGGATTCCGAACCAGTACGGCGGACGCGAGAATCTCGAAGCGTTGGCATTTCTGCGCGAGTTCAACACGGTGGCGCACGGGCGCTTCCCAGGGGTGTTGACCATCGCGGAGGAGTCGACGGCATTTCCGGGCATCACGACGCCGGTTCATCACGGCGGCCTCGGTTTCGATTTCAAATGGAATATGGGGTGGATGAACGACACGCTACGGTACTTCGCCAAAGACCCCGTATATCGCAAGTTCGAGCACGGCTTGATCACATTCTCGTTCGTGTATGCGTGGTCGGAGAAGTTCATCCTGCCGATATCGCACGACGAAGTGGTCCACGGTAAGCGATCATTGCTCGATAAGATGCCCGGCGACGAGTGGCAGAAGCGGGCTAACTACCGGTTGTTCCTGACATTCATGACGGCGCATCCCGGCAAGAAGTTGCTGTTCATGGGGCAGGAATGGGGGCAGTGGCACGAGTGGCGTGAGTCGGAGAGCATAGACTGGCACTTGTTAGCCGACGAGAAACATCGAGGTCTGCAACGACTCGCTCGGGATCTGACGCGCTTCTACAAGCATCGCCCGCAGCTGCACGGCTCGGACCATGACGGCGACGGGTTTCGCTGGATCGACCTGCACAATGCCGCCGACAGTATGTTCGCGTTCTTGCGCTTCGCGACGCGCGGCGACAGTGGGGCGCCGCTTGTCTGCTTGTTCAACGCGACGCCCGTGCCGCGCGATGACTATTGGGTCGGCGTACCCGACGCCGGCACTTACTCCGCACACATCGATTCCGATGCGGTCATTTACGGCGGGTCCGGCTATCGCCAACAGCGAAGTGTGACGGCATTTGCGCAAGAGTGTCATGGCTTGCCATACACCCTGCGAGTGCAGGTGCCGCCGCTCGCAGGCTTGATCCTGCAGCGCGAGGCATGATGGGCGCCGCCAAGATTGCGACGGCTGGTTCGCCGACGCCGCTCGGGGCAAGCGTCGTCGCGGGCGGCGTCAATTTTGCTGTCGTCTCGCAGTATGCAGAGCGCATTGACGTATGCTTGTACGACGCGACAGGCCGCCGGGAAACAGCGCGCTACTCACTTGGCAGTCGCGCGGGCAATGTATGGTACGGCGTTGTACCAGCGCCGTACGCTGCCGCGGGCACCTTGTACGGTCTGCGCGTGCAGGGTCCGTACGAGCCGCGCGAAGGGCATCGCTTCAATGCTAACAAGTTGCTGATCGATCCGGCGGCGCACGAAATCGTTGGCGACGTGCGGTGGGGCTCTGTGTTGCAAGGCGCATTGGCCGACGACTCCGAGGTGCCGCAGCCCGATGCCGTGGATAGCGCCGGCGCGATGCCACGCTGCCGCGTCGTCGACCTCGCGTTCGATTGGCGCGGCGACCGATTGCCGGCAACGCCATGGCGCGACACCTTCATCTACGAGTTGCACGTCAAGGGCTTTACGACGCGGCACCCGGCAGTGCCACCCGAGTGGCGCGGGAAGTACCTGGGCCTCACGGTGCCTGAGGTGCTGGCGCATTTGCAGTCGCTACGTGTAACCGCGGTGGAGTTGATGCCGGTGCAGGCGTTCACCACCGAAGGGTTCCTGCGTGAGCGCGGATTGTCGAATTACTGGGGTTACAACTCCATCGCGTGGAGTGCGCCGGAGCGCACGTACGCGGTGCACGATCCTGTGGCCGAGTTTCGCGAAATGGTGCGCGCCTTGCATTCGGTCGGCATCGAAGTGATTCTCGATGTGGTCTACAACCACACAGCCGAGGGGGACCAGCGCGGGCCCACGCTCAGTTGGCGCGGCATCGATAATCGCACTTACTACCGCTTGCGTCCGACCGATCGGCGCCACTACGAGAATATGACCGGCTGCGGCAACACGATCGCGGCCGACCAACCTGAAGTGTCGCGCGTGATTCTCGACAGCATGCGTTTTTGGGTGGAAGAGATGCATGTCGATGGCTTCCGCTTCGATCTGGCACCGGTGCTTGCGCGTGATTGGGGCGGATTCAACGCGAATGCGCCGTTCTTTGCAGCGCTGCGCGCCGATCCCGTGTTGGCCTACGTCAAGTTGATCGCCGAACCTTGGGATGTCGGCCTGGGCGGCTATCAGTTGGGCAATTTTCCGGCGGGTTGGTCGGAGTGGAACGATCGCTACCGCGACGCGATTCGCGCCTACTGGCGTGGTGACAGCCGGATGCTGGGATCGTTCGCCGAACGCTTCGCAGGATCGAGCGATTTGTTTCGTCGCGCAGGGCGACGGCCGACGGCGAGCATCAATTTCCTCGCGGCGCACGATGGCTTCACGCTGCGCGATGTCGTCTCGTACAACGAGCGCCATAACGAAGCGAATCGTGAAGGCAATCACGACGGTCATGCAGACAATCTCAGTTGGAACTGTGGCGTCGAGGGCCCGACCGAGGAGCCGCATGTCGAGGCGCTGCGAGCGCGGCAGATCCGCAACATGCTAACCACTTTGTTCTTTTCGCAGGGCGTTCCGATGCTGTTGAGCGGCGACGAGTTTGGCCGCACGCAGCACGGTAACAACAATGCGTACTGTCAAGACAACGAGATCAGCTGGGTCGATTGGTCGTTGGCCAAACGAAACGCTTCGTTACTCGAGTTCGTGCGCAAGCTGGCGCAGTTGCGGGCGGATCGGCCCGAGTTACGACGCGACACGTTTCTCAAAGGCTCGCGCGTGTCGAGTCAATCGCGCGACATCATGTGGTGGCATCCGCGTGGCCATGAGATGACCGAGCACGATTGGAACGATCCCGGTCTACGTTCGTTCGGCATCGCTATCGGCGCTCACGGCAGCGCGGTCGATTTGCTGTTACTGCTAAATCCGGTGGACACGCCCTGCCAGTTCGCGTTGCCGCCGTCGGGCGCGGCGCGCGTATGGCGTTCGATACTCGATACTTCGAGTGGTGCTGATATCGCCGGTCATGCGATCAGCGATCGTGTATTCCAGGTGGCGCCGCGGTCGGCGGTGGCGCTCGAGCAAGGTGATGCCTAAATGTCGCGCGATTACGCCAACACGATGAATGTCGATGCGATCGAGCAATTGGCTCGCTTGCGCGGCATTGGGAGTGCATATCACGACTACCGAGGGGAGCTCCGTCACTTCTCTGTCGAAACCAAGGCGGCCTTGCTGCGCGCAATGCGGATCCCGGTCCTGGATGGCGCGGCGTTGGCGGCCGCTGCGCATGACGCAGAGACGAGTGCGTGGAATCGGTTGGTAGCGCCTGTGGTGGCCGTTCGAGCTGATCGCTTGGTGTTGCCGTTCGTCGCGCCGAGCGAGGCGGATTGGATCACATTACACGTCAGCATCAAGTTAGAAGGTGGCGGTACGCTCGCGGTCGATGGTCGGATTGGTTCGCTGCCGGAGATTGCGCGTCGCCATCTCGGACAAGAATGGGTGCGTCGCGAGATTGCACTGCCTGCCGAGCTACCACTCGGCTATCACAAGCTGACTGTGCGCATCGGCGACCGTGAGCCTACGACGAGTACGCTGATCTGTGCCCCGGCACGCTGCTATGAACCGCAAGAGCTCACGCAAGGGAGGCGTTTGTGGGGAATCGTAGCGCAGCTATACACGCTCCGGTCTGAAACGAATTGGGGTCACGGCGACTTCGCCGATCTGCGCTTGTTAGTGCAGCATGCCGCGCGGCACGGCGCAGCGTTCGTCGGTTTGAATCCACTGCACGCGTTGTTCCCCTCTGATCCGCAGCAATGCAGTCCATACAGTGCTTCGAGCCGCTTGGCGTTGAATGTGATGTATATCGCGCCATCGCTCGCGCCAGAGTACGCAGATTGCGAATCGCTGCGACAGCTCGAGCAATCGACGGACTTTCAAGCACGGTTGAAGCGGGCGCGCGGCGGCAATCGAGTGGACTACGAGACGGTGGCTGCGCTCAAGTTCGAGGCGTTCGAGCGGATGTTCGCGCAGTTCCGCGAGGCGCACCTTGCGCCGAATACGCCTCGCGGGCGGGCGTTCCGCGCCTTTGTCATCCGCGGCGGCACCGCTTTGCGTTTGCACGCGACGTTCGATGCGCTCGATGCTCACCTGCGGCGTACGCTCGGCACACAAGCTGGGTGGCAGAACTGGCCGCCGGAGTATCGCCAGCCGGAGTCGGCTGCCGTGCGCAAGTTCGAGGAGCGCTTCAATGAGCGCGTCCAGTTCTATTCCTATTTGCAGTGGTTAGCGCACGAGCAGCTCGCAGGGGCTCAGTCGCTCGCGCGCGAGTTGGGAATGGCGATTGGTCTGTACTGCGACTACGCCGTTGGCGCGAATGCCTCGGGTTCGGAAACGTGGTCGGATCAATCGCTGTATTGTTTGGGTGCTGGAATCGGTGCGCCACCCGACGAGCTTGCGCTGAAGGGTCAGGACTGGGGCATACCACCGCTCGATCCGACCGCACTCGAGCGAGCGCACTACCAACCATTCGTGCGTTTGATTCGCCAGAACGTACAGGCCTGCGGGGCGTTGCGCATCGATCACGTGATGGCCTTGTTTCGCCAATGGTGGGTGCCGCATGGAATCGGCGCGACGTCCGGTGGTTACGTGCACTATCCCATCGAAGTCTTGCTCGCAATCGTGGCGCTCGAAAGTCAGCGCGCCAAGACGCTCATTGTCGGCGAAGACTTGGGCACGGTGCCGGTCGAGATGCATCACGCGATGCAGTCGTCGAACGTTTTTCACTACAAGGTTTTGCTATTCGAGCGGGATGCTGATGGCTTCAAAGCGCCAGCTCGATACGAACCCCGCGCACTCGCGACCGTGACGACTCATGACTTGCCGACTTTGCGCGCGTGGTGGCAGGGGGACGACATTGCATTGCGCGCGGGGCTCAATTTGTATCCGAGTGAAGCAACGGCGCATCTCTTGCGCGACGAGCGTGCTGCGGACCGTGGCCGACTGCTCCGTGCGCTCGTTGCCAGCGGCCGATGGTCTGGCCCTACCGAGCCGAGCGAAGTGGCGTACTCTGATGAACTCGCGGCTGCGATACACGCTTATCTCGCGGCGAGCGCCTCCGCGCTCGTCGCAGTTCAAATCGAAGACTTGATTGGCATGACGCAGCCGATCAATGTGCCCGGGACTCACACGGAGTTTCCCAATTGGCGGCGGACGATGACGGAGTCGGTCGAATCGATCTTTGCGCGGCCGGAAGTGGCTGCGCTGCTGCAGATCGTCGCGACGGCGCGAACTCATCACGACTGAATCGAGGGGACGATGAAGGCGAATAGCTTGATGGCCGCGCGGCTGAGTCGGTTGGCGTGTTGCGCGATGCTGGGGATTGCAAGCGTCGGCGCGGCGGCGGCCGATGCGCCAGCGGCGGTGACGCCACGCGCACAGTTCTGGCACGTCGGCATCGTGGTGCAGGACCTGGAGCGAATGCATGCGTTCTATACGCAGGTGTTGCAGTTGCAACCGGTTACCGACCTCACGACATCGGAGCCTACGACCCCAGGCGCGGGGCCGCAGGAACTGCGCGTCCCGGGCCTCGATCAGCTTCTCGGACTAAAGCGCATCCGGCTCCGGATTCGCCATGTCGATGACCAAACGCATCCAATGTTTCTCGAACTGCTGCAGTACGTGAATCATGGCCGCCGCGTTTCGAAGGAGCGCATCAATCAGCCGGGCTTGAATCACTTAGGGCTCGAGGTGACGGAACTCGATGCGATATTGGCGCGGATACGAACAACGGGGCTTGGCAGTGCCGGGCCTGTAGTGACGATGCCCATGTTCAATGGACGCTTGGTCATCGTGCGTGATCCGGAAGGCAACGTGCTTGAGCTGCGCGAGTCGTTGGCTCGTTAGGCGATGGCGGCCGCGTCGCGCAGCGACTGAATCATCGACGTCTTGAGCAAGAATTGCTTCGCGAGCACGGGATCTGCCGCCGTTCGCATGAACTCGTCCTGACGCTTGCGTTGTAGCTGCGGATCCTTCGCCTCGAGCATTTGCTTGTTAGCTTTGGTGTGCTCCTGGATGAAGCGGGTGCAGATCAAGCGGCGTTGCCTGTCGTATTGATCGAGTTCGGCGTCTGCGTCGGCACCTGTGTGGATGCGCACCAAACGTTGCGCGAGGTTCCAGGCATCGTGGATGCCGCCGTTCATGCCCATGCCGCCGAGGGGGTTGTTCAGATGGGCTGCATCGCCTGCGATCAGCACGCGCCCGCGCCGGTACGTTTTCGCAACGCGCTGATGAACGCGGTACAGCGTGCGATGCGTGATTTCGTAGGCCGTCGAATGGGGAGCCATGTGCTGTAGGCGCGCTTGAATCCAGTCGTCGGACAGAAAGTGCGCGTCGTCGTCGACGGCCGGGTCTGTCGGAATCAACACGCGCCACAATTGGCGGGTCTTGAGTAGTACTAACCACTCATCCGGGTCGGCCACGTAGTTGACGGCCGCCAGGCGCTCGAACTTGGTTTCGAGCGGGAACGGGGTGGACGCGACCAGGAACTTCTCCGGATAAGTGAAGCCTTCGAAGGTGATTGCGACGGCTTTGCGCACCGCCGAGTCGGCGCCATCCGCGCCGATCAGGTACGAGCCAGACAAGAGCTTCTCGCCCGCGCTCGTTCGCACCAATACCTCGACGCCATGGGCGTCTTGGTACACGCCGCGCACCGCGTGGTCGAGGTGGCAGGTGACCTGCGGATACGCGCGCTCGAGCTCGCTCCAGATGAGTTGCGTGACGCGCCATTGCTCCGTCTGGACGCGGTATGGATGGCGCGTGACGTCGCTCAACAAGGACAGATCGAACTCGGCGATATCGCCGGTACGACGGTCGCGATACTGGTAGCGAGGCGCGACGAGTCCGAGATCGATGACGTGCTGCGCAATTCCCAGCTCCTCGAGCATATCGAGCGTCGGCGGGTGCCACGTCGAAGCACGCAGTGTCGTGGGGAGCTCGCGAGCGCCTTCGAGCAGCAAAACCGGGATATTGTGCTGGGCAAGGTACAAGGCGGCGACACACCCAACAGGCCCTGCACCTGCGATGATGACTGGTCGGTCGATTCGCATGATTCTCGTGAGGATAGCGAATTCGGCGCGCGAGCTTGAGCGATAATTGAGCGACAGGACGGCGGCAGAGAGTTGGATATGGTACGACGACCCACAGGCGGTCCCAGTTTCTCGGGCGTCCGAGCGGTGCTCGGGCTCGTGGCCGCGTGCATTGCTGCGGGCTGTGCAACGCCCGGCAGCACGCGCGCACCTTCGCAGGTAGCGAGCGCGCTCGAGGCGGTCGTGGCAGGTCGAGAGGGTGTCGCAGCGGCGGGAGTCGTCGTGGTTCGTATCGATGGGCAAGGGCGCGAGTTCGCGGCTGCGCACGGATGTGCTCGGTTCACAGCGGATGGCGCGCGTTGCGTGACGCCGTTGTCCGCTGAGCATTGGATGCGAGTGGCGTCCATCTCGAAGTTGTTTGTGGCAGCCGCCGCGCTGCAGTTGGTCGATGCGGGCAAGCTGTCGCTCGATGGCGATATCCAGGAGGTCCTGGGTTATCCAGTACGCAACAGCGCACATCCTAATGAGCCGATCACTCTGCGGCAGTTGTTAGGACACACGTCGACATTACGCGATGGCGCTCGGTATTCGATCGCGCCGCCTGGTACGCTGCGCGACCTATTGGGGGAGCCGGGCCGGTTTGCGCCTGAGCATCCGCCGGGGCGGCATTTTCAGTATGCCAACGTGAACTTTCCGGTGCTTGCCGCGCTGATCGAACGTAGCGCTGGTATGCGCTTCGACCAGTACGTGAATCAGTTCATACTGCGGCCCGCGGGGATTCGCGCTGGGTTCAATTGGTCGCAGATCGAGGACGCACCGCTAGATAAAGTGGCGGTGCTCTATCGCAAGCGCGAGCCCGACAGCGAGATCTGGGATGCGACGCTGCCCTGGCGTGCGCAAGTGGATGCCTTCGACACGACGGTGCGCAGCCCCAAGGTGCCCGAACCCTACGAGCTGGGTAGTAACTCGACACTGTTCTCACCGCAGGGCGGCTTGCGCATTCAGCCGCAGGCCGTCGCACGCTTCACGCGCTTGTTGTTAGATCCCGCAGCGCCGACGCAAGCCGTTCTCGGAATTCGCCCGGAAACGCGCGCGCTGCTGTGTCGTCCCGTGTACGGCGGGTCGGATGCAGCGATCACGGGCGATGCCGAGGCTGGGCTATACGGTGCGTTCGGTGTCGGTGCGCAGCCCAAGTCGATGGCGAACCGCGAATGGTGCGGGCATTTCGCCGAAGCGTATGGGTTGAAAGGCGGCGCCCTGCACGACAGCCAGCGCCACGAGACCATAGTTTATTTCGTCACAGGCTATGCGGCTGCACCGCCCGCCGGCGATGGTCGCTATCCGGGTCTGGATGCCCTCGAAGCGGCCGCGTTTGATATTGCAATGGAACTCACAACACCATGAAGCGTTACTCGCATTGGATCCAAGGTCGAGAAGTGGTCAGTGATGCGTCGGCCAGAGTGGCGGACGTGTTCAATCCTTCGTCGGGGCAAGTGGCCGCGCAGGTCGTGCTAGCCGGCACCGCCGACGTTGATGCGGCGGTACACAGCGCCACGAGTGCCGCAGCGGAGTGGGCCGAGACGCCGCCATTGAAGCGCGCCCGCGTGATGTTTCGTTTCAAGGAGATCGTCGAAGCGCGTCGACTGGAACTGGCACGCTGTATCGCCATGGAACATGGCAAAGTGGTTAGCGACGCTTTGGGTGAGGTGACGCGCGGGCTGGAAGTGGTCGAGTTCGCGTGTGGTGCGCCCCATCTGCTGAAGGGCGAGATGGCCGACAATGTGGGCACCGGAGTCGACAGCTACAGTTTGCGTCAGCCGCTCGGCGTCGTCGCCGGCATCACGCCGTTCAATTTTCCCGCGATGGTGCCGATGTGGATGTTTCCAGTGGCGCTCGCGTGCGGCAATACGTTTGTTCTCAAGCCGTCGGAGCGTGATCCCGGCGCGTCGCTGTTGTTAGCACGGTGGCTGCAAGAGGCTGGGCTTCCCGATGGTGTTTTCAACGTTTTGCAAGGCGACAAAGCTGCAGTGGATGGGTTGCTGACGCATCGCGCTGTGGCAGCGGTGAGCTTTGTCGGCTCGACGCCCATCGCGCAGTATGTGCAGCGCGTTGGGATCGAGCACGGCAAACGCGTGCAAGCGCTCGGCGGCGCGAAGAATCATTTGGTCGTGCTGCCCGATGCTGAGATCGCACTGGCAGCCGATGCTTTGGTGGGTGCCGCGTACGGCTCGGCAGGCGAGCGCTGCATGGCGATCTCCGTGGCGGTCGCCGTGGGTGACAAGGTGGCGGACGCGCTCGTGGCGGAATTGCGGGCGCGGGTCGGCAGTCTCAAGATCGGCCCATCGGATCGCGAGGGTGTCGACATGGGGCCGCTCGTGACGGCGCAGCACCGGGAGCGCGTGATGGGCTATATCGCGAGTGGCGTCGAAGAGGGTGCGCAACTCGTCGTGGACGGTCGCGGCCATGTTGTCGCGGGCCATGAGCGCGGCTTTTTTCTTGGTGGCTCGTTGTTCGATCGCGTCACGCCGCAGATGCGCATTTATCGTGAGGAGATCTTCGGGCCCGTGTTGGTAGTCGTTAGGGTGCCGAGTGTGCAAGCGGCAATCGATCTGATCAATGCGCATCCGTTTGCCAATGGCACTGCGGTGTTCACGCGCGATGGTGGCGCGGCGCGGCATTTCGTGCGTACGATCGAAGTGGGGATGGTCGGCGTCAACGTGCCGATACCGGTACCGATGGCGTTCTTTAGTTTTGGCGGCTGGCGCAGTTCTATGTTTGGCGATCATGCGATGCACGGTATGGAAGGGGTCAGGTTCTACACTCGCCTCAAGACCGTCACCCAGCGCTGGCCGAGCGGCGCGACGGGCGCGGAGTTCGTCATGCCGACCATGAAGTAGCGCGACGGCGTTTCGCCTGTCTTTCTGCGCGCTCGCGCGCGTTTCCGCGGTTCTCTGCGGCGCGAACTCTTGCTGAGATATCTCCTGCGACGATCGTCCGTCGCGTCAAGGAGGACAGCATGAACCGTTCCTATTCTCGGCAGCGCGGTCAAGGAATGACCGAGTACATCATCATCGTCGCGTTGATCGCGATCGCGGCGATCGGCATCTACCAAGCATTCGGCGACATCGTTCGCGGACAAACGTCGGTCGCGGCCTCGGCGCTGGCCGGTCGCGACTCGGGCGGAGCGGAAGATTTGGTCGATGCGGCGCAGGAGCGCAGTAATTCCACAGGTCAGCGCGCCGTGACACTGCAGGATTTCCGTGACGATGCGGGTGGCGCTAACTAGTACGCGGATGCGGTGCGCATCGTCAGCGGCGGCGATGCGCACCGTGGCGGGGAGGCCATGTGAAACAGCAAGCGGGTCAGGCGACGATCGTCACGTTGGCATTGACAGCCACACTGGTGGCAGCGGTGCTCCTCGTGTTCAATGTAGGCCAGCTCATCAATGGCAAGCAGCGCCTCGTCAATGCGGCCGATGCGGCAGCTTACAGTGCCGCCGTTTGGGAGGCGCGGAGCCTCAACTACCAGGCTTACTTGAATCGTGCGGTCATCGCGAACGAGGCCGCGATCGCTCAAGCCGTGAGTCTGCGTTCATGGTCCGCCTATCTCAATCGCACGCTTACGAACGCCAACTCCGTTCTCCAGTTTCTGCCCTACATCGGAGCGGCGACACGAGCACTGTCGCGGATCTGGTGGCGCATCGATGCCGAAGTGCAGCCGACTCTGCTGTTAGCGGAGGCCGCCACATCGGAGTTGGATCACGGCTTTGCCGCCGCGGCGGAGCTGTTACATGCCTCGACAGCGGCTAACGTACTGCCCGTAATCGAGGCGGTTGCGTCTCGAGCGCACGGCGCGCCGCAGGTCACGCCAGGTGGGGCTGCACTGGTTGCACGCAATGTGCGCGAGTTCGGGCAGCTTACGCGGCGGTTCGCAGGCACGGCGCGCGGTCGCCAAGCGGATCTCGTCGTGCGCACGCTCGATCGATTCACGCGCGATCGACCTTGGAATCCGCGGCCCGTAATTGACGCCGGGCTCACGCGCTGGTCTAAGCGCGGCGGCACCGATCTACTGGGCTACGATGAATGGCGAGCCATGGACACGTTTGCGGTGCACCGCCGTCGCTTTGGGTTCATCGGCGGCTGGCGCGAAGCGCTGTCGATCGGCTGGGGTGGCGCGCGGAATGGTCAGCAGTCGTTTCAACGTGGCGAGCACGGTGGATCATGGCGGACCAACCCGCGAACCTCGCGGCGGGCTGCGGCAAGCACGGTCGCAGGAGTGGGTTATCGTGGCATTCCGGCGCTGCGCGATGTGTCGCCGCAGCGGGCCACGGCCGATGTGACGGAGCTACGCATCGCGATCGAGGTGGCGCGCCCCGCTGAGAGCCTCGCGCTTGCGGATCGTGCTTTGCGCGGCGCGCAGGCGCGTAGTCTCACAGGGCGCAGCGCGGCATTTCGCCTCGATCGCGGAGCGGACACCGTGCGTGCGATCAGTGAGGCCCGCGTGGTGTTCGATGCACCCGAGGGACGCCGCGATGGGCGCGTCGAGCGGGCAACCTTATTCAATCCCTATTGGCGTGCTCGCCTCGCACCCGTGTCGCGAGAGTCGCGCGCAATCGCTGCGGCTGCAAATGGAGTCGTCGATCCTTCTCAGGGTCTCGTGCCATGAGCCGCATGGCACATGCACCGCGTAGGGCTCGGTTTGCGCGCGGCCAGGCGCTAGTCGAAACTTTGGCAGCGCTGCCGTGGGTCGTCGCGATGTTCAGTGCGGTCGTGTTGTTAGCGCGGCTCCACGACCTCGAGTCGCGTACGATCTCCACCGCGCGGTATGCCGCGTTCCTGCGCGCGGATGCGCCAGCGAGTCGTTCCGCTGCGGTGCTCAATGACCTCGCACTGGCCCGTACCTGGGCTCCCGATGTCGGTGTGGCAGCCGTTGGCGGTCGCTGGACCGCGCAACCGTTTGCAGCCGGCTTCAGCCCGAATTGGCGCGCACCGGCGACGCAGGCACGCCTAATCGAAACTGCTGAGAGCGTCACGGTGACCGTTGCCAACGGCTCACTCACGGGAGCGCCAGGACGAACGCTGGATGTGGCGCTTGCGGCCACCCGCGCGGTTGGTGTGTTAGCGCAAAGGCGCTTCGATTTGCGCAACGAAAACTTGCTGAGCGCGACCGCCACGACCCGACTCAACCGCGTGGACGCATTCGCTGGGGCCTTGAGCGACGGCGCGCTGCAACTCACTGATCGAGTCTCGTTGCTAGCCGATCCTTGGAGCGTCAGCGGGCCGCGACACACGGAGTCCCGCGTGCAATCTCTCATGCCGTCGTCCGGCGTCGGTCGGTTGTTAGACCTCGTTACACCGTTGCAATACTTGATATCCGTGTTCGAGCCGGAGTTTCGCAATCTTTGTGTGGGCCACGTCGATCCGGAGGTGCTGCCGCCGGATCGCCTGGCCGGCTCTACCTCGTTACCGCGTACGTCATGGAGGCCGGCATGCCGTCCCTGATTCGCCCCTGCAGTGCCGTCGTGGCGATGTTGCTTGTCGCCACGCATGTTGCTGCAACGAGCGCAGCGTGGGTTGCACCGATTCCGCGCGAGTTCGAGATCGAGGTGCTCCCGGGTACGACCGATGTGAATGGCATTGCGATGCGCCTTGCAGTGGCGAGCACCGCCATCACGCCGCAAGCGGCAAGCGAGCGACTCACAGCGCTGTGGCGCACGACGTCCCCGTCCGTCTCGGCGCAGCGTCTCGGCGGGCAGTATCTCGTATCGCGCCAGTTCCGGCATTGGCATGACACAGCGACGTTCGCGGCGCACCCGAGTCGCGGCACGCGCATCACTTTCAGCCGACTCGATCTGCGCGGCCGCGTGCGTCCGCTGGGCTGCCCCGCGTCGGTCCCGCGCGATTTTCGTCTGCGCTCACACAGCCGCTCGACCGTCGCTGGCGCAGCCGCATCCCAATGCGTTTACGCGTCGCGTCATCGGCCGCATCGAGCGATGCAGTTACTGGCCGCACATTGGCGAGCGGAGGGCTGGCGCGGCAGTGGCGAAGCGATTTGGATCCGGGGCGCACAGGCGTTTCGCGTGGCCGCGATCGATGTTGAGGCGGGCTCGCTAGTGCTGATTCTTGGTGAGCCCGAGTGACGCCGGCGCCACGCAAGCGGCCGTGGCGGGCCGTGCGAGCGTGCGTCGGTGCCGTCGCCGTGGAGTACGTCGTGGTATGCGTGTCGCTTGTCGTCGCGCTGTGCGTACCTTTTGGGGCAGGCGAGTCCGCGGCCAGCCGGATATTGAGTGCGATGGAAGACTTCTGGCGAGGTTTCGCTCGAATCATCGCGATGTTGTAAGTCAAAGGAACTTGGGAGAAGCCATGGAACGGCCTCGTTGGAAGCCCTCACTGAATACACTGTTGTTCGTCGCGGCCGCAGCACTCGGTGCAGTCGCATATTGGGGTGTCACGCGACACGTCGCTGCAGAGATCGATCGAGAGCGGCAGACGCAAGCTCAGCGATTCGCGCTCGAGCCGATGATCGTCGCCGCCCGCGATCTGCCGGCGGGGCGTACGTTGGACGCGAATGCGTTGGCCGTGCGTTCGATGCCGCGGGCCTACGTACCGCAGGATGCCATTCGCGGCGAGGATCCCGCGTCGCTGTTAGGCCGCGTGCTTCGTCAAGCAGTGCGTGCTGGCGATTTGTTAGTGCCAGCCGTCCTAGTGTCGGCGACCGCCCCGCCATTCTCGGAGCAAGTCGAGCAGGGCCGACGCGCAGTAACCGTGCCGGTTGATGAAGTGAGCGCATTCGACGGTTTGCTCTCACCGGGAGATCATGTGGATTTACTGTATGCCCATGCGGGCCTGCTGCCTGGCACTGCCAGCGCGCGCGGTCCGGCCGTCAAAGTGCTGTTGGAATCCGTGCCTGTGCTCGCGACAGGTCGTGCGACTCGCCGCACGCTCGTGCAAGGTCCCGATGGCTCCTCACAAGCGGTCGATTCATCGTTCAGCACGGCAACGTTGAGCGTGACGCCGGCGGAGGCGCAACTCATCACGCTCGCGCAGCGTACGGGCGAGCTGGTCGCAACGTTGCGTCATCCGCAGGATTCCGCGGCACTTGGCTTGGCGCCGCTCGATATCTTAGCGCTCGAAGGCCGGTCGCCGCGAGAACGCGTGCCGCGTGCGCTGCCTCACGCCATGGAACTAATCACTGGCGGTCGCGGCGGTCTACCCACCATCCAGCGGCTGGCGGTTGCGCCGCTGCGTAACCCCTAGCGGAGTGCCTTCATCATGAACGGATGCGTTCGTCGAGCTTGTATTATCGCGTGGTTGTTAGGGAGTGCCTGGACGTGTCACTCGGCTGAGCGTTTGCCTGACGCGCTTGATATGTTCGTGGGCGACAGCCGCGTGATCGGCACGACGGCGAAACGAGTCGCTGTCGGCAACGGCAAAGTATTGTCGGTTTCCGCTATCGGATCCGACGGCCTGTTGTTCCTCGGCGAAGGTGTGGGCTCCACGATTGTGCAGTTGTGGTTTCACGACGGCACGCGCCATCGCATGTTAGTGCGCGTGACGGAAACGGATCTCGCCAGCGCGCTAGTCGCTGTTCAATCGATGATCCGTGACGTACCCGAATTGCAGGTGCGTACCGTGGGCACGCGGCTCGTGCTCGAGTCAGCCGTGAGCAGCGAGCGTGCTGCCGAGCGCGCGGCGGCGGTGGCGTCGCTCTATCCGGGCGTCGCCGTCAGTTTGGTGGGCAAGGCAAGCCTCGATCGGATGATTCATTTCGAGGTCAAGCTCGTGGAAGTCCGGCGCTCAACCTTGCGCGACTTGGGCATCCGCTGGCGATCCGATATCAATGGCCCTCAGGCACGAGTGGCCACGGATACCGCGAGTCCGCGATCGCTCGAGACGCGGCCGGCGCAGGCCTATCTCGGCTTACTGACGGACATCGATTCACGAATTCGATTGTTAGAAGAATCCGGTGATGCCACGGTCGTCGCGGAACCGACGTTGAGTTGCCGCAGCGGCGGCGCCGCAAGGTTCGTATCAGGCGGGGAGGTACCGATCCCGGTCATCGACAAACTGGGTGGAACAGACGTCGAGTACAAGGAGTATGGCGTCATTCTCGATGTGCGGCCCGTTGCTGACGCGAACGGCGGCATCGCTGCACGTATCGACACGGAAGTCAGTCAGATCGATGAGGCGCAGCGCGTGCTAGGCGTTCCCGGCTTCCTCAAGCGACGTAGCGCAACCGACATTACGCTGCGCGATGGCGAAACCCTGATCATTGCGGGGCTCGTCAATCGGCTGCGCAGCCACGCCGAATCGGGCGTGCCGGGGCTGCGCCGAGCGCCGGGCATTGGTCGAGCATTCCGCGCGCGGGCGGCGCGCGAGGAGGCGACGGAGCTCGTGATCTTCCTCACGCCACGGCTCGTCACGCCGGAGCCGGCGAACCCGAGTGCCGCCGCCGATTTCGAGGCGGCTCAACGGGCACGGCTCGGTGTCGCGCGCGAGCAGATCGCAACGCCGGCGCGGAGATAGCACGATGGCTGCATTGCTCTTGTCGGTCGACGGACCGAGCGGTTCGCGTGCGATTCCCTTGGGTAGCGGTGCCATTACGGTGGGAGCGTCGCCCGACGTAACGGTGCGCCTGGATGGGCCAGGTATCGCCCGCTGCCATGCAGAGTTCGTGCGCGATACCGCAAGCCAAAGCTACTTTGTGCAGGATCTGGGCACGACTCAGGGCACGTGGGTCAATGGTGAGCGAATCGTCCATTACGGCCCGATCGTCGAGCGCGATGCGGTCCGAATCGGCGGCTACACGCTCCGCTTGCGCTCCGTGGTTGCTAACAAGCTCGTGGGATCGGTGGATTGGCGCCAATGCAGTTCCACGCGCACTGCCGCTTGCGCGCCCGCTGGTCTGGCGCCGCGTCAAGGTCGCTCAACCGTTGCCGCCCGAGCGCACCAAGCTCTCATCGAGCGCCTCGATTTGCGTCGGCGAGATATCAGTGCGCTGCGCGAAGCGGATTTACGCGAGCAAGCGGCAGAGCTGCTTGATGGGATTCTGGCAGACGAAGCCAAAGACGCAGACGTGCGCACTGTGCTCAAGCAGTTCGTCTTGGATGAGGCGCTCGGTCTCGGGCCGCTCGAGCCACTGCTGCGCGACGAGACCATCAGCGAGGTGATGGTGAACGGTGAGGGCGAGTTATTCGTCGAGCGAGCCGGGCGCTTGGAGCGCGTCGCGCTCCAGTTCAGCAGCACGGCCGCGCTGCACGGCGTGATCGAGCGCATCGTGGCGGGTGTTGGACGGCGGATCGATGAGTCGTCGCCGATGGTGGACGCCCGACTCGCCGACGGGTCGCGCGTCAATGTCGTGATCCCACCCATTGCCGTGTCGGGCCCTGCCATCACGATTCGAAAATTCGCCCGCCGACCGCTGTCGCCAGCGGATCTGGTTGCGGGCGGCTCACTCTCAGCAGCGATGATGGATTTCTTGGCGGTGTGCGTACACGCACGGCGCAACATTGTGGTGTCGGGCGGCACCGGTGCCGGGAAGACAACATTGCTCAATGTGTTGTCACAGCTCATTCCCGGCGCCGAGCGGATCGTCACGATCGAAGATGCCGCGGAGCTCAGACTCGAGCAAAGCAATCTGGTTTCGCTCGAAGCGCGCCCGCGTAACGCAGAAGGGCGTGGTCAGGTCACGATTCGCGATCTCGTGCGAAACGCACTGCGGATGCGGCCCGATCGAATCGTCGTCGGCGAATGTCGCGGCGGCGAAGCGCTCGACATGCTGCAAGCGATGAACACGGGCCACGACGGTTCCTTGACTACAGCGCATGCGAATGGACCCCGCGACGCACTCGCACGGCTCGAAGTGATGGTGCTGATGGCAGGCGTTGATCTGCCTGTTGCCGCCATTCGCGAGCAGATCGCGTCGGCAGTGCACGTGATCGTGCAGCAAACGCGTTTCTCGTGCGGCACTCGCAAAGTGACGCACATCGTCGAGGTCACCGGCACCGAGGGGGGCAAGATCCAAACGCAAGATGTGTTTCGCTACGTTCGCAAGGGCCGCTGCGCGCAGGGACGCGTATCGGGGTATTTCGAGGGCTGCGGCTATGTGCCCTCGTTCTACGAACAATTGGAAGGCGAGGGGATCGCGCTCGATCGAGCCATCTTCAATCGCGCCGAGGATGAGCGACATGGTTGAACTCTATACAGCCTTCGGTTCGGTTGCGATCGCTTGTGCGGTGCTGGCCTTGGGCCAACTACTGCGTCGACACGCGCGGCGCCACGAGCAACTGCTCGTGGAGCAAACCGTGCACGATCTCGCGAGCCTCTTTTTGTTCATCGACGCGGCGCGTCTTGTGAGGTGGTGCGCGGCCGCCTTCGTGGCTGTCCTGCTGCTGACGTTGTTAGTGACTGGAAATGTGATGCTCGCAATCACTTTAGCTGGCGCCACGTGGTTGTTACCATCGTTGATCATTCGCCATTTGCGGCGCCGCCGTCTCGAGCGCCTCGCGCGGCAGTTGCCGGATGCGCTCGATGGTTGGGCGATGTCCTTGCGGTCGGGGCTGTCCGTCAATCAGGCCCTCGCTCAGCTCGCGCAGCAGCAGCCGGCCCCCTTGGGTCAAGAGTTCGCGGTAATGAGTCGCGAGCAGCGCGTAGGTGTGCCACTCGATCGAGCACTTCAAGGTTTGGTCACTCGCGTGCCGCTTGGGGAGTTTGCGCTCCTGGCGACCACAGTCCGAGTGGCGCGTGAAAGTGGCGGCTCGCTTGCCGAGTCGCTCGATCGGCTTGCAGCAAATCAGCGCCGCAAGCTTGCCATGCACGACAAGATTCGCTCGCTCACGGCGCAAGGCCGCATACAGGGAATCGTCGTCGCGGCGTTGCCAATACTCGTGATGGCAGCGCTGTTCTGGCTACAGCCAGCTGCGATGCAGCCGCTGTTTTCAACCCCGGCTGGTTGGGCCACGGTTGGGGCCGTGATTGCGCTCGAAGGGGTCGGCTACTGGTTGATTCGGCGCATCGTCCACATCGAAGTGTGATCGGTAGGTGTCTGCGTCATGGAAGCGTACCCCCTTGTTCACTGGCTCGCGGCGACCGCCGCCGCGGCGCTCGTGCTTGCTGCAATCTGGGCGCAACGGCTCCTTGGGCAGTGGATCCAGTCGAGCCCCCCGATGCACCTTGCCACCGATACACCCCTTTGGTTGTTAGTAGTCTGGCGGCCCGCGCAGGGCTTGGCGCGAGAACTCGGGCCGCGAATGCCGGTCGCACGGCGCGCCCGACTGTTGCAGGGTCTGCAAGCGGCAGATCTGGACCACATTGTTGGCCCCGAGCAATGGCTCGCCTCGCGCACAGTCGGCGCATTCGTTGCGAGTGCAACCGGCGCCGGCATCGCCATCATCTGGGGCGGGAATTTCGTGCCGCTCGTGTTCGGTCTCGCGTGTATTGCGTGGGGCGCGTCTGGGCGTTGGCTCAGGCAACGGCAGGCCGCGATCGGTGCCGCGGTGCAACGCGAACTACCGACATACCTCGATGTGCTCGCGCTCACGGTCGAGGCGGGTGCGAGCTTGAGTACGGCGCTCACGCTGTGCATCGAAAAGTCAAACGACAGTCCGCTCCGTCGCGCGCTGCTGCGCGTGTTAGGCGAGATTCGCGCGGGACGGACGCGTACCGAGGCACTCGTCAATCTTGAGCAACGGATGCGCCTACCCGCGATCACATCCTTGACGATGGCGTTAATCAACGCCGAACGGACCGGAGCCAGTGTCGCACCGGTTTTGCGAGTGCAGGCGGAGCAACGGAGTGCCGAGCGATTTGCGCGCGCGGAGAAGCTCGCCATGGAGGCGCCCGTCAAGATGTTGGGCCCACTCATTCTGTGCATCTTTCCCTGCACGTTCCTCGTGTTGGGCTTTCCGATCGTGATGCAACTGTCGCGAGGTTTCGGGTCATGAACTCATTCATACCTCGGCGCGCGCGGGGAGCCGCGATCGCGGAGTTCCTGATCGGCGTCACGGCCCTCCTGTTGCCGTTACTCCTTGCTTGTTGGCAGTTGGCGTTGTTAGGAGTAGGTAAGGATCTTGTGAACTTGGCCGCGCTGATGGCAGCGCGTGCTGCGGCGGTCGAGAACGGCAGCATCGCTGTGATGCGTGCGGAGGTCGCTCGTACGCTTGTTCCTTTCTATGCCGATTCAGTCGCGGCCGCTGACGCCACTGCCATGGCCCCCGTGATTGCGGCGTATGCGCGAGCGCGTGCGGATACGGCGTGGCCGCATGTTCTACAAATCGACGTGTTGAACCCAACGCGAGATTCCTTCGCGGACTTCGAGCGCGAGCACGCCGGTGTACGCGGCATTCCCAATCAGCATCTTGAGTTTCACGGGGATCGGCGCGGTGCGCGTTCTGGCCAAACCTTGCTCGATGCCAATACGCTTAGCATTCGCGTGTCGTACTGCCAGCGACTGATCGTGCCGCTCGTCGCGCAGTTCGTGCCCGCAGTGTTAGCGACGACGGAGCGCGACCCGCGTGTCTTGGCGTGCTATCGCGAGCGCCGCGTCCCTGTCGTTGCGTATGCGGTCGTCATGATGCACTCCGACCCGCGCCGAGCGGCGTTAGGCCTGTGACTCGCAGCCCCACTCAGGGCGCCTCATCTGGCTCCGGACGTGCGGCTGCGCGCGCGTTCTCCAAATTGAGCAAGTCCTCTGGCGTATCGATATCGATTGCTGCGCTCGGCATCGGCACTCTGACGAGGCGGTCGGCATGGCGCTGCATGAGCATGCGCGCGCCGCGATCGCCGCGCAGCTCTAACAATTCGCGAAAGCACCAGCGCGGGAAGATGGCGGGCGCCCCGATATCGCCAGCATAAAGAGCTGCGACGATCGAATCCGTATTGCGACGCCAGGTGCCGATCAGGCGCCGCAAGTCTTCCGCTGTCACGGCTGCCTGATCGGCGAGACACACCAACGCAGCATCGACTGTGCCGGGAACGGCATGGATACCGGCGCGAATGGAACTTGCCAAGCCTTCGGCCCAGTCGCGATTGATCGTAATCGACGCGGGCGTGTGCTTGAGCAACGCCGAGAGCTCATTTGCGTTGGCGCCAAGGACCACCGTGACGGCATGGCCGGTAACTTCGACAGCCCGGCTCACGGCGGAGTGCAGCAATGGGCGCCCGTTGACTCGTACGAGTTGTTTGGGTGAGCCAAAGCGCGCTGATGCGCCGGCCGCTAGGACTAATACATGCAGCTCGTGCGGCGCACTATCCATTGCTCGCGCTTTTATCCTGCCGCGAGCTGCGACGCGGATAGCCCTGTGGCCGGCGCGATGAGCGGCACGGCATCGAGTACCCATGCTTTGCTCTCGCGACGCGCAGGCGAGGGGATCGCAAAGATCACGTCCTGGCGATCGTGTGCCGCCTTCAAAGCTTCAACGTCGATGCGCCAACCCTTGCTCTCGAACTCCTTGAGCTTGTCGCGATATTGAATGATGCACTTGTCGTGCGGCATCAATAGCTCTTTGGCGGTCGATGGTGGTGTGAGCGCAGGCTTCAAGTGGTTCATCACCTTGATGTCTTGAGCGGCGATGACCTTGTTGCGCTCGTTCACCTTCTCATCGAGCCAGCCATTCATGAAGGTCCAAAAGCCGCGTTTGAAAAACAGCAGATTGCGAAAATTCACCAAGAAAATGCGCGTGCGATGCTGGTCGATCGGCGCCTCGAACATGTACTGATGCATCGCCTTGGTGGAGGACAAATTGATGAACGTCCACATGTGATTCGGCCCCCACGTGCCCGAGCCTGCTTGCATCTTTTCACCGTCGCGCCGCGCTAAGCGCATCAGCGGGCTCTTCGAAGCGGGTGGGTCGAACGTCGCCATAAATCCCGCACCGTACGGGTTCATGCGGTGCGGCTCGAGCTGATCCATCCGATACTCTTCTTCCTTCATGCCCTGATTGCCGTGCGTCGGATGCACATACTCATTGTGTGCCGGATCGAGTCCGTTCTCGATCGAGCGCTCGTAGTAGTAATTCACATCGAACGTGATGCATGTCGAACGCCAATTCGGATCGGTTTCTTCGTCGATCGGCATGATGGGCGGGCGCTCGGCCTCCGGCAGATCGCCCAAGAAGGCGAACACCACGCCGTACTTCTCTTGCACCGGGTAACTATCAACCCGAGCGCGTGGCGGAATCTTTGCGTGAATCCCGATCGACGGGATGCGCGTGCAGACCCCATCCGCGTTGAAGCGCCAGCCATGGTACGGGCACTGCACGGTACCGTCTTCCTTGCACTTGCCGCCTGCCAGAGACCCGCCGCGATGCACGCAGGTATCCGACAGCACGACGGCTTTGCCTTGATGGTCGCGGTACGCGACGAAGTCGTGCAGCAGAATGCGGGCGCGTTGTGGCGTGTTCGTGAGATCGACAGAGCGAACGACGGGGTACCAAAAATTGATGTACATGCGTGGGTTCTCACGGCCGAAGCGGAGTCTTGACCGCTTTTACGGGAGCGATTGGAGCATTGTAAGTACGCGGGAGCCGCGGTGACCACTGGCTGGCCTGCCAGAGGCTAGCCGCAAGACTTAACGATGTAGCGTTGCGCGCTGTCCGGAGCCGGGCTGCACGGTGTCACCGCGTGCTCGTCGGCTTGTGCTCGCCGTGCGCAGACGGCGCTGTGTCGACCGCGATAGCTCGCTTTTGGCGCGTCGGCGCGGTGGCCCAGCGACCTTCATCGTGGCGGCGACTTGGTCGAGCATGCCGAGCGCCGCTTCCCAGCCTGCGCGCGAGTGTAGGTCGTGACCGTGGTAATCGGGTGCGAATTTAGCGCGCAGTGCCAAATAACTGGCGGCCGCATTCAGTACGAAGCTGAGCGCGACCAAGTCTTTGTTCTCGAACGAGCGCAGGTCCACCAGCAGGCTCTCGTGGCTCATGCCCATTTGCCGCCGAATCTCGCGCAGCGCTCGCGTGAAGGTGTGCGGTTGGTGCATCTCCGCGAGCAGTATCTGGGCTGCCCATGGATGATCCTTGAGGCGAGTGGCGTAATCGGCTAACACCACTGCGACACGGCGTGCCGCCGAAACGCTTTGAGCGCGCGAGCGAAGCGCGGCGCGCCCACCATTGAGACCGAGCGGATCATGGCGATGGCGAGCCCACGCGAGCGCGAGCCCATCAAGATCGCCGAAGTATTCGTAGAGGAGCCGCTTGCCAACCTTCGCCGACTCGAGGACGGCGTTGACCCCGATGCCATTTGGCCCATTGCGCCGCAATAGTGTTTCGAACGCTCGCAGCAGCGCCCGCTCAGACTTCGTTCGGCCCGACTGCCCGCGGCCTCGCGTAGGAACTCCACGCATTTATTCGGCGACCCCCGTTTATGTCGCGCCCTTACGTTAGTCGTTAAGGCACCTCAACCACAAGATGAACATATCTTGTACAAGCGCTGGGCGCCGCTGGGATGGCGTTGACGAGACACGCGCAATCGCGAGAAAGTTGTCATGGACAATTCATACGCTGCGGCACAAGTATGTCGCGGCCAACTTGGGGGGGTCATGATTCCTAGTCACAAGCGGCTCAGCCGCGCTCAGTCTGCGGTCCTGTCCGTCATTGCTGTCTCGTTAGCGGCGCCTGTGATCGCCAACGAAGCTGGTGAAGTCGCACTCGAGGAAATCATCGTCACGGCGCGCAAGAAGGAAGAGAACCTTCAGGACGTGCCACTCAGCATCACCGCAGTGTCCGAGACGCAGATCCAGCAGCTCGGTATGAATTCGGTGAAAGACGTGGCGGCGTTTGACGCTTCGCTGATCTTCGATCGTGGCTATTCCGCCACGGACAATCGCATTCAGATTCGCGGCCTGTCGCCGACTCGCGGCCGTTCGACCGTTGCCGTACTGATCGACGGCATCGATACGACGAGCGAAAGCATCGCGTTCGGCGGCGGCTCCTTGTTAGCGACAAATCGGTTGTTAGACCTGCAGCGCGTCGAGATCGTCAAGGGCCCGCAATCCGCGTTGTACGGACGCAGCGCCTTCTCGGGCGCCATTCAATATGTGACCAAGGACGCGCCGAAGGAGTTCGAGGGCGAACTCAACGCCGACTATGGCGATTTCGGGCGCTATGAACTCAGTGCCGGCTTTGGTGGGCCGGTGAGCGACGCGCTCGCGCTGCGCTTCAATGGCGTCTACTGGAACGATGACGGCGTGTATCGCAACCAAAACACCGGCAAGAAAGTCGGCTATGGCGACGGTTGGGGCGCGGCGCTCACAGCGAATTGGGAAGCCAGCGAATCGATCGATGTCAAAGCGCGGCTCGAGTTCAGTGACGACAGCTTTGGGCCTAATCCCATTGCCCAGTTCCGGCACAACGTCGTGGCGTCGCGCCCGGCCGAAGGTGCGGTTCGTTTGAATCCCGTCACCGGTCTTGCCGATCCGATGGGCGTACGCGTGTATGCGCCCACGTTTGGCCCGTTCCCGGGAGGCAATGCGGTGCTGACGGTGGTCGGCGCGCTGCCAGATGCGGACGCGCTGGCGGTGCGCCTCGACCCCAATCCCGACACGGGTGCCGATTACGAAGGCACGACGCGCCAAGTTACGCGCGCGTCGGTGCGGGTGGGTTGGAACCTGGCTGCGGGCACGTTCACGTCGTGGACTGGCTACACCGATGCCAGTTTCGATTTCCTCGAGGATGGCGACTACGACTCGGCATTTTCGGGCACCACGGATATCGCTCTGCGCGCAGCGCGGTTCGACTATCGCAACGACACCAAGCAGTTCAATCAAGAGCTGCGCTATGAGTCGGACTTGGATGGCCCATTCAATTTCGCGGTCGGTGGGCAGTATTGGAAAGAAGATGCCGATCAGGACACGCGCGCAATCAACATCATTTGCATTCCGCCGTTGCCGGCGAATGCCTTTGGGCCTGGCTCGCCCGCGTTACCCGCGAGCTGCGGCACGCGCTCTGCGAATCAAGTCCTCGGCTTGACCAACGTCATCCCGCGCGACAATGGGCGCGAGATCGAATCGAAGTCCTTTTACGGCATGGCAGATTTCGAATTTGGCTCGATTTGGCGCATTTCCGCCGAGGCGCGTTTCTCGGATGAGGAAGAGACCGTGCGCGCGATGGACTGCGCACCGTCGGTCAACATTCCTGCGGCCAGTGCCGCGGGCGCGACGGTGCCGGTGCCTGCTGGTACGGGTACGGTAACGTTGCCGCCCAACTTCCCATTCCCAGGCTTCGCGGGCACGCGTTGCGGCGACTGGTCGCTGATCGGCTCCGGGTTCACTGTCTTCGGTCCGTCGATCACGTTCTTGTACCCCGTCGCGCCAGCGCCGTTCGGACTCGGCACGCCGATGTTCCCAACGCAAGCGAACGGCGTGACGACGACGTTGAGCTCGAGTCAGTCGTTCGTGACGCCGCGCGTGACGATCGAGGCCAAGCCGAACGACGATGCCTTGATCTACCTCACGGTCGCGAAGGCGGTGAAGCCGGGCGGCATCTCGACAGTCGCCGGCGGCGCATGGCAGGACGCCAACTTCGACGGCAACTACAACGAGACGACGTTTGCCGATGAAAAGCTGACGTCATACGAACTCGGCGGCAAGTTCACGCTCGCGGATGGCCGTGTTCGGTTGAATCCAGCGATCTTCTTCATGGACTATAAAGACAAGCAAGTCGGTGCCCAGCAGCTCACACCGTCCGGGATTCTGAACGGCGTGCTGCTCAATGCGGGCGCCGCCGAGATCCGTGGCTTCGAGCTGGAAGCGGATTTTCGTCCGAGCGAGTTCCTGTCGTTTTCGTTGAACTACAGCTATCTCGATAGCGAGTTCACCGACTTCGCATTCAGCTCAGCCTCCTCGACGGACGCCGTGCGCTTCGGCTCGTGCCCGCGCTCAGCGGCCACTGGCTACGTGCTCTGCGAGATTCAGCTCGCGGGCAATCAGCTGGAGCGCGTACCGGAGCACTCGTTCGTCGGATTGGCGCGCTACTCGCGTCCGTTTGCGGGCTTGTTCGGTTCGGGAGACGCGCGCTGGTTCATCGAGACGGATGTGCAAGTGCAAGGCGAGCGCTACGTCGATATCTGGAATCGCACCAAGCTCGACGATTTCGTCCTCGGCAATATCCGACTCGGGATCACGTCGGAGCGCTGGGATGCGCTCTTGTATGTGAACAATGTGGGCGACGACGACACCGTTCTTACCGCCAACAGCAATCCCGGTGACGTGGATCAAGCATTGTTCGATCCAACGAACTTTTCACCGGCCGATACGATTGGTGTGACGCTGCCGGATCCGCGCATCGTGGGGATCCGGTTCTCGTATCGCTTCGGCAATTGATGTGAGCTCGCCGCGGCTCCGGATGGCGGGGTCGCGGCGATCGCTCGCCCAACGGCAGGCGTTCGGGCCAAAAGCATGAAGCGCCGCAGCCTCCGCATTGCGAGTTGGATCTTGCTGGCTGTGTGTGCATGGCTGGGGTGGCTTGCGTTCGCTCACCGCGATCTTTCCACCGAGCAATTGCTCGGCAAGTACGGCACGCCAGCTTCCCGATTCATCGAGATTGATGGCGCGCGACTTCACTATCGCGACGAGGGCACAGGGCCGCCCGTCGTGTTACTGCATGCCAACTTCGCGAGCCTCGTGATGTGGGAGCCGTGGGCACGTGAGTTGCGCGACCGCTATCGTGTGGTTCGTCTCGACATGACCAGTCACGGGCTGACCGGTGCCGACCCGACGGGCGACTACGGTATGCCGCGCACCGTGGCGCTGCTCCAAGGCTTTTTGGATGCGCGCGAGATCGATTCAGCCGTGTTCGTGGGCACGTCAATCGGCGGCACGACGGCCATTCGTTTGGCTGCGGCGGAGCCGCGACGTGTTCGAGCGCTCGTGCTGATCAACCCCGGTGCAATCGAAGGCAAACGGATGCGGCCGGGACGCGAGCGCATTCCGGGTTGGGCTAGTATTCTCACCGTCTATACGCCGCGGGCGGCCGCGAAGTATCTGCTGACGCATGCGTTCGGCGATCCCAGCAAAGTAACCGATGACATGGTGGACGAGTGGTGGGAGATGTGGCGTCACGAAGGTAATCGCAAGGCGATCCTCGAACGCCTCGGGCAGTACCAGGCGACCGACATCGACGCACAGCTCGCAGGCGTACGTTCGCCGGTCTTGTTAGTGTGGGGCGAACGCGATCCGCAGACGCCGCTTGAGCAAGCCGAGGAGTTGCGCGGCTTACTGACGCAAGCGCCGAGCGTACAACTCGCTGTCTTGCCGGGTGTTGGCCATATGGCGGTGCAGGAAGCGCCGCGCGAGTCGTTAGCTGCGACGCTGACATTCGTCGAGAGTTTGTCGCCGTGAGTATCGAATGAACGGAGTGTGACGCGGTGTATAGCGATTTACAGGGCAAAGTCGCGATTGTGACGGGCGCGGGGCGGCGTCGCGGATTGGGCGAGGCGATGGCGCGACGGCTGGCCGCCGAAGGCTGCAAAGTCGTGCTGAGCGATATCGGTGTCGCTCGCGGCAACGAAATGCCAGCGGAAGCTATCGGTACGCGCTCAGAACTCGAACGTGTCACCGCGGAGATTCGTGCGTCGGGTGGCGAGGCGACGAGCGTCGTCTGCGACGTGCTTGAGGAGTCGCAAGTTCAAGACTTGATCCGCACGACCGTATCCCGCTACGGCGCGCTCGACATCATGGTCAACAATGCCGGCATCGGCTATCTGATGAAGCCGATCGTCGAGACCGATGCGGCGAGCTGGGACGCAGTGTTAGGCGTCAATCTGCGAGGCGTGTTCTTCGGCATCAAGCACGCGGCGCTGCAAATGATGGCGCAAGGCCGCGGCGGCCGGATCATCAATATCGGCAGCCAAGCGTCGAAGTCGGGCTTTCCGTATGCGGCCGCCTACGTGTCTTCAAAACATGGTGTCGTGGGCTTGACCCGCACCGCTGCGATTGAGCTCGGGCGACATGGCATCAACGTCAATGCGATTTGCCCCAACCACGTCACGACGGGTCTCGGAGCGTGGCAGAACCAGTACTTCAGTGCGGCCACCGGTCGCTCCGAGGAGCAGTATCTAGCGGATATGCGGGCACGCATCCCGCTCGGACGCCCCGGGTTGCAAGACGATATTGCAAAGGCGTGCGTCTTCCTCGCGTCGAGCGAGGCGGCGTACATCACGGGCGAAGCGCTGAATGTGTCGGGCGGCGAGGAGTACCACTAACACGATCGATCGCGAGGCTCAGCGTGTGGCTTCCGGCGTAACGACCAAGCGATCGACGAGGGC
>CAYUIT010000005.1:0-48780 GCA_964444835.1 uncultured Steroidobacteraceae bacterium | reverse complement strand
ATCGCGAGGCTCAGCGTGTGGCTTCCGGCGTAACGACCAAGCGATCGACGAGGGCTGCGACATCGTCGACGGCTTCCAACCGACTAACCACCGCTAGCAATTCATCGATCGCAGCGGGTGACAGTGGTACGCGCGCCGACCCGATCGCCCGTCGGGCTTTCGCGATCTGTTGAGCTTCGGTCAGGGGGCGCTGTGGTGCGCCCAAGACGGCCGGTAGATCGAGGTAAACCGTGCGGCCGTCCGCAAGGTCGATCTCAACGCGTTGCGGCGCCAATGCATTCAGCGAAGAGTTGTCGTTAGGTACGAGTCGAACACAGCGAGCGAGTGCTTGGCGTTCCGGTGACGCGATCGCGTCGGGCTCGAAATCTTCAACGCCGACATCGCCTGTCAGGAGCGCGGTGGCTACGACGTACGGCAAACAAAGCCGCGCATAGCTCGGCGCCATCGTCGGTGACGATGGACGGTCGACCAACTGCAGCACGAGTGGCGGCGCAAGTACACGCACGGCTTGCACGTGATGCGCAGCGAATCCGTGCTGCGCTTGGAGTGCCAGCGCGCCATCGATGCCGCCGTGCGTCGCACGACCGGAAGGGAACGGTTTGTGTGAAAGCTGCGCGATCTGCGGTTGCTGCAAATGCGCCAGCAGGGTCTCCGGGCGCCACGCGGTGTCGATCAGCGCAAAGTAACCATGTTCGCCCTCCAGGAAATCGCGCGGACCCTGTACGCCATGTTCGGCGAGCCACACGGCATTCAAGACGGCTCGGGCATTGAAGCCGATCTGCATCGGCAAAACGGGCGAGCCTTCGAGGTGCGCTTGCATCGTGCCGGAGAGCTGGCTGTAGCACAAACCCAGGGCATCGGCCGTACGTGCCGCGTCGTAGTGGCGCATCGCGGCGATCCCCGCCGTCGCGCCGAGCGCGCCGCACATTGCTGGGCGAAAGAACCGCAACCGATTGGTCGCCGCCGCACCGATCGCTGCTGCGACATCGACCGCAACGCTACAGCCGACTAACAAGTCGCGTCCCGATAGGCGCTGCGCGCGCGGCGCGGCTTCGGCATAGGCCACGAGCGTGGCCAGTACGACCGCCATGGGGTGTACGACGGCGGCTTCGTGGAGGCAGTCCCACTCCTGATTGTGAATCTGGTAGCTGTTCAAGAATGCGGCCGCGGATGCCGTCACGCGCTCTCCCGTGCCCCACACCCGCGCATCTGTGCCAGCACCCCAGGTGCGAGCGAGCGCGTGCAGTGTCAGCGTCGTTGGCAGCCGCGTACCGGCGAGGCCAACGCTCAGCGAATCGACTATGAACGTCTTGGCAGCTCGAATCGTTGTGGGCGCTAACGACTCGTAGCGGCTCGCGACGACGTGGGCCACGAGGGCGCCGGTTACACGATCGTTAGGTGAGAAGCCTGTCATCTCGGTGTCGCAGAGTCGCTAGGCGCTCCATACGCGTAGCCGCCAATCCAAGACGCGTGTCTCGGACTCGGGTGTGCCGCGCGCGGCGAATGCCTCCACGCGCAGTGCCAGCAATGCACCAGCGCCGGCGGGCTCGAGCGACAGGATCTCGAACTCGCTGCGGATCCGGTCGCCTTCCAGCACTGGCGCGACGTGGTCGCAACTGTCCCACGCGATCAAGGTGAGCAGATTCGGCAGCGCTCGCGTGAGTTGTGCGAACGCGAGTGCGATGGTATGCCCGCCGTACACTAACCGCTCACCCAGATAGGACACCGAGGCGTCGGTGTGGGCCATCGCCATGTTGAGCGTGAGGCGCACGAGCTCGGGGGCGAGCGTGACCGTGTCGCGCGACTCGATGCGGACTCGCGCGCCGACTTGCAGATCACGCGCGCGAACGCCCCGCCAAGTAGCGATAGGCGGCTCGAGTTGCCATGCAGCGGGGATCGCTGCTCGTGTGACCACCGAGTCGACGGGGTTGCCGATGCGGTCGATGTCATCGGCGTGGCCCGTTGCGACGTCACTCGCGCGACACGGGATCATCGGGCAGCGCCAAAAGTGCAGCACCGGCTCGTCGTGCTGATTGTGTGTGGTCATTTCAAGCGCGACGATGCCTGTCGCGCCGCGACCCGGTTGCGTCCGATTTTGACGCAGCCCGACGACGCGACTCCGCGTGCTCAAGGTGTCGCCAATGAATACGGGACGCTGTAGCACGAGACCGCGATAGAACAGGTTCGCTTTGACCCGCTGCGAAGCCCACGTGGTTTGCCCGATCGCGAGATTGATTGCGAGCATGGGGTGTGCCAGCGGCTCGATTCTGCCGCTGATCGCACGGCTGGCATGGTGATCGAGGGGTAGGCGCAATCGATCGCCCGTGATTGCTTGGTACAGCGCGGCGTGGCCTGTCGTGAGCGTAACGGCGGGCGCGTCGAACTCTTGGCCGAGGGAGAAGTCTTCGAAGTAGGGCGCGCTGATTTCAGCGGATGAACTCATGGCGAAGGCGCCAAACTCGTGGCGCCGGCCGTCTGCGAAAAGGCACGGCCCTCACGCCCAGCCAAATGGGCGTGGATTTCGCTGATGATCGACAACGCAATCGATTCGGGCGCCCGCCCACCGATATCGAGGCCGATGGGTGCACGCAGTCGCCCGGCCAACTGTGTTGCGGTCGGTCCCAAGTCGGCGAGCAATTTGTCACGCCGCGCCGTCGGGCCTAACAAGCCGATGTAGCGCGCCTTCGAACCGGCGAGCGCGCGCAGGTATTCGAGATCGGACTGTAAATGGTGACTCATCACCACGGCCGCATCGAATGTGTCGAGCGTGAGTCGCTCACCGATCGCAGCGGCCCGCGTCTCGACCAAGTCGGCATCCGCCGGAAAATGCTGGGCCTGTAAGTATGCTGAACGATGGTCCGCGACGGTAATGCGCCACCCGAGAAACGCCGCAAGCTGCGCGAGTGGGCGCGTGTCGGGGCCAGCGCCCGCAATGAGCAGTCGTGGCGGAAGCTCGAGTGGTACGACTAACAATTCGCAACTCAGCGCTGGGAGATCCACCTGGCGCGGCATCGCAGGCGCAGTGGCAAGCCATGCGGCGATGTCGGCGGGTGCGTCGGGTGCTGATGCTCGGGCGCCGCGCCAGAACACTTGGCCCAACGAGAGTGCGGGCGACCGTGTGGCAGTGACGAAAGCGGTGACGAGCGGCGCGCCGGCGCGAAATGAGTCGATCATGGCGGCGAGCGGTTGCCACTGCTCGGCAGGACCGACACGAGTGAGCAGGACGCTCATCGCTCCTTCACAACCGGAGCCCAAGCCAAACAACTGGTCATCGGGTGTGCGCATGTCGTAGCTCACCACATGCGCTCCGCCGTGGGTTCGTACCCGAGCCGCATGTTCCGCGAGATCGCCCTCGAGACAGCCCCCCGATAGTAGCCCGGCATACTCGCCGTCGGCAGCGATCAGCATGTGCGCACCGGCCTTCGCGTAAGTCGAACCCGCAGTGCGAATGACCGTGGCCAATACGGTGGGGGCACCCGTCGCGCGGGCGCGCTCGAAGAGACCGATGAGGCGATGCAAAGACGATGTCGTCACGCCGAAATTATGCCATCGCGCAGTTGTCCGTGATCGCCCGATTGCCGGCGGCGCGCGTGCTCGTTCGCGAGTGCGAGCTTGGCAACCTTGAACTGCTCACCTGCACGCCCGTGAAGTCACTTGCGTTGATGATCTGCATGCTCTCACCCTTCTTCGTGCTCGGTTTTGCGTGAACCACGTTCACCTTGCTGTTAGGCAATGGCTCGTTCGAGATGCCGATTCGCGGCAGTGCGCAGTAGTTGTATGTCGCGAGCGCTTAGTTCATCGCTGTTGTTGTCAGAGCTCGTGCTCGCGTTCGACCGCATGCCACGCGGCGGAACGGTTGTAAAACTTGCTGCATTGCTAGCGTTCGCCGTGTTGTTCGCGGCGGCTCGCTTTCGCAAGCAATTGGATTAATTACGCTTTTTGCTTGCTTCGCCGCGCGGCGATGAGTACAGTTCAGGGGTCGGTTTTGCGACATTTTCCCGGACTTTTGCGTGGCAATGCCTGCCGTAGACCCGGCCGCCTGGGTCGTGCATAAATTTGGCGGTTCGTCGGTTGCTGATGCCGATTGCTTCAGGCGCGTCGCCACCATCTTGGAGTCGATGCCGCAGCCGCGGCTCGGCGTCGTGTTGTCCGCGTGCCGCGGCGTGACCGACGTGCTGCTCAATCTCGTCACACTCGCAGAGGCGCAGGACGAAGCGTATCGCGGTGAGCTCGATCGTTTGCGCGCGCGTCACGCGCAGATCGCCGAGAGCGTGTTGAAGCCTGATGCGGCAAAGCTCTATCTCGCCGCGTTCGATCGCGATCGTCACGATATCGAAGGCGTGTTGCACACTGTGAAGCTGACGCGCTCAGCCGCGCAGAACGTGCGCGACTTGATCGCGGGTTATGGCGAGATTTGGTCGACCAAGCTCTTCAAGGAATTTCTCGAGTCGCGTGGCAAGCGCCCGGGTGCCGTCCGTTGGATCGATGCACGCGAAGTTGTCGTGGTCGAGTGGGGTCCGCTAGGGCCGGCCGTGCAATGGGACGAGTCACGCGCACGCATGCATCGCGCGGTTGCGCCTGGCTTTACCGGTACATTGATCATCACGGGGTTCATTGCCGCGGATCGTCGTGGCGTACAAACGACGTTGGGCCGGAACGGCAGCGATTTCTCTGGATCGATCTTCGGCTCACTGCTCGACGCGAGCGAGATTCACATTTGGACCGATGTCGACGGCGTGCTCTCCGCAGATCCGCGTCGCGTGCCCGATGCCAAAGTCATCGATGCCTTGTCGTACAACGAGGCGATGGAACTCGCGTACTTCGGCGCCAAGGTCATTCATCCTCAGACGATGGCGCCCGCCGTGGGACGCAGCATTCCGATTTGGATTCGCAACACCTTCGCGCCCGAGAAGCCAGGCTCGTTGATTTGTGCGGAGCCTGATTCAGCGCTGCCCGTCAAGGGCATCACGAGCATCGAGAAGATCGCGCTGATCAATCTCGAAGGCGCGGGCATGATCGGTGTGCCGGGTACGGCGCACCGCTTGTTTGGCGCGCTGCGCGAGGAGGGCATTTCCGTCATCCTCATTTCGCAAGGCAGCTCCGAGCACTCGATTTGCTGCGCCATTCCGGAGATTGAGGCCGAGCGTGCGGCGCGAGTGGTTAGGAGCGCCTTCGACCGAGAGTTGAAGGAAGGGCAGATTCAAAATGTCGAGGTCGATCGCGATCTCGCGATTCTCGCCGTCGTGGGCGACGGCATGGCCGGGATGCCCGGCGTGTCGGGTAAAGTGTTTAGCGCGCTGGGCAGCGCTGGCGTCAACGTGCGTGCAATCGCGCAAGGTGCATCGGAGCGCAACATTTCGGTCGTCGTAGACGGCAAAGATGCGACGCGAGCGTTGCGCGCCGTGCATGCCAGTTTCTATCTGTCGCCGCACACCATTTCGATTGGCGTTATCGGCCCGGGTACGGTGGGACGCGTTTTCCTCGATCAGCTCGCCGCCGAGAGTGAGCGGCTGCGGACCGAGTTCAAGCTCGACCTCCGCTTGCGCGGCATCATGTCGTCCAAGCGAATGTTGTTAGCGGACCAGGCGGTGCCATTGAATGGTTGGCGAGCCGCGTTCGACGCCGCCAAGCAACCCGCGGATCTCGCGAAGTTCGTCGAGCACGTCCGAGTCGACTACTTGCCGCATACGGTAATCATTGATTGCACGGCCGACGAATCGGTGGCGCGGCACTACGCTGACTGGTTGAAGGCCGGCATTCACGTCGTTACACCTAACAAGAAAGCCAACAGCGGGCCCCTGAAGTACTTCGAGTCGCTCAAAGATGCGCGACGCGCGGGTGGCTCGCATTATCTGTACGAGGCAACAGTCGGCGCGGGTCTGCCTGTCATCCAGACGTTGCGCGACTTGCGCGAGACGGGTGATGGCATCACGAGTATCGAGGGCATCTTTTCGGGTACGCTGGCCTACTTGTTCAACGTGTACGACGGGAAGACACCGTTCTCCGAGATCGTCCGCGACGCCAAGCAGCGCGGCTACACGGAGCCCGATCCGCGCGACGATCTTTCAGGCACGGATTTCGCGCGCAAGATGATCATTCTCGGTCGCGAGATGGGTCTCAAGCTCGAAATGAAGGACGTGGTCGTCGAGAGTCTCGTTCCGCCCGGTCTCGAGTCGGGCTCGAGTGACGAGTTCCTGGCGCAACTGCCGAAGTATGATGCCGCGATGCGCGAGCGGTTCGAAGCTGCGCGCGGTCGTGGCAAAGTGTTGCGCTACGTGGGGCGTCTCACTGCCGACGGCAAAGCAACCGTGGGTGTCACCGAGGTCGACACGAAACACGCGTTTGCCAATATCGCGTTGACCGACAACGTGGTGCGCTTCGCGACGACGCGCTACAACAACAATCCGCTCATCGTGCAGGGCCCGGGCGCTGGCCCGGAAGTCACGGCAGCGGGTGTATTCGCCGACTTGTTGCGCTTGTCCGCGTATCTCGGTGCACGGCTGTGAGCGCGCGTCGCGCGACGGCCTTCGCACCGGCGTCCGTGGGTAATGTCGCCATCGGCTTCGATATCCTCGGCTTCTCGGTTGATGCGCTGGGCGATCACGTCACTGCCACTCGCTCCGACACGCCGGGCGTGCAGATCACGGGATCGAGCGGCGTCGTTACTAACATCCCGCGACAACCCGATAAGAACACCGCAGGTCGCGCGGTCGCGGCGTTGCTCGAGAGCGTCAAGCCGGCCTTTGGGATAGAGCTTCACATCGACAAGGGAATTCCCTTGGGCTCCGGGCTCGGGGGTTCGGCGGCATCTGCCGTCGCAGCCGTCGTGGCCGCTAATGGATTGCTGGATACTCCGCTCAGTAAAATCGAGCTGCTCAAGTTCGCGATGCAAGGCGAGGCCGTGGCGAGCGGCTCACTGCATGTCGACAACATTGCGCCATCGCTCTTCGGCGGATTGGTATTGACGGTTGGCATCGACAACCCGCGCGTCAAGCAAATTCCGGTGCCGGCCGGCGTTCGCGCCGTACTCGTGCATCCGCACATGTTTTTGTCGACCAAGAAGGCGCGCGGCATTTTGAAGCGGTCCGTCGAGATGTCCGACTTCGTGTGGCAAACGGCGAATCTCGCTGGCTTCATCTCGGGTTGTTATACGAACGATCTCGATATGATTCGCGCGTCTTTCGAGGATGTCGTCATCGAGCCGCAACGCCAGAACCTCATTCCGGGTTTTGCGAACGTGCGCGCGGCGGCGCTGCGCGAGGGGTCGCTGGGCTGCTCGATTTCTGGCGCAGGCCCGACGATTTTCGCGTGGAGCCTCGAGTCGGGTGCACAGGCCGTGCGCGATGCGATGGTGCGCGAGTTCGCGGCCGAGAAGATCGAAGTGGATTCCTGGGTCATTGCGATCGAATCGCACGGCGCGCGTATCGTCGGCACGGAAGGCTGATGCACTACCAGAGCACTCGCAATGCGGCTGTGACCGCAAGCTTTAGTGCGGCTATCGAGCAGGGCTTGGCACCCGATGGCGGCTTGTACGTGCCCGCGAGCTGGCCGCACCTCGGGCTACAAGCGTTTGATGGCGCCACAACGCAGGCCGATGTCGGAGCGCGGTTGTTAGCGCCATTCGCAGCGGGAGATGCGCTCGCGCCGCATATGGCCGAGATTTGCCGTGATGCATTCAACTTCCCGGTGCCGCTCAAGCCTGTAACGACCGACGGTCGCTTGCGCGTGCTCGAACTCTTTCATGGTCCGACGGCCGCGTTCAAGGACTTTGGTGCGCGGTTTCTGGCGGCAACTTTGAGTCGAGTGCGGGCGGGTCAGGCGCGCGAGTTGCATATCTTGGTGGCAACTTCAGGCGACACCGGCGGCGCTGTGGCAGCGGCTTTTCATCGCCGCCCCGGTTTTCGCGTGTCCGTGCTCTATCCGAAGGGCTTGGTGTCTCCCACGCAAGAGCGTCAGCTCACGTGCTGGGGTGACAATGTGCAATCGTTTCGGGTCGCTGGGACATTCGACGATTGCCAACGCCTCGTCAAACAAGCCTTTGTCGACGACGAACTCAAGCAGCAGTTCGATTTGTCCTCGGCAAACAGCATCAACCTCGGGCGCTTGTTGCCGCAGGCGGTGCATTTTGCGCTAGCGAGTTTGCAGGTGTGGCGCGAAACCGGGCAGCGTGCGTCATTCGTCGTACCCGCGGGCAATCTCGGGCACGGCGTCGCATGCGCATGGGCGCGACAAGTAGGTCTGCCCATCGGTGCCATTGTCCTTGCGCACAATGCCAACAGCACGGTGCCGGATTTTCTTGCGACGGGCGAATGGCAGCCTCGGCCGAGCGTGCCGACGCTGGCCTCTGCGATGGATGTCGGCAATCCGAGCAATATGGAGCGCTTGCGAGCGTTGTTTCCCGAGTTAGCGGCCCTGCGCGGTGCCGTGCGCGCCGAGAGCGTCGATGATGCAGCGATTGCGAACCGCATCAAGGCGGATTATCGCGATTACGCACAGACTTGGTGCCCACATACGGCAGCGGCGTCCGAGGTTTACGCGCGTTTGCCGGCTGCCGAACGCGACCAGCGCTGGGTTTTGGCCGCGACGGCCCATCCGGCAAAATTTCGTGAGATCGTGGAGCCGTTGATTGCCGTAAAATTAGCAATCCCGGCAACCTTGGCTGCGTTGTTCGATCGCCCCACACAAGCGACCGACTTGCAGCCGAGCTTTGCGGCGCTGAAATCGGCATTGCGCGGTTGAGGTCTAACGAGTGACAGGTTTCGAGGATCTTTCGCAAACGGAGCTGGCGTTGGTTGCCGTCGGGGTCGTGCTGCTGAGCGCGATCACGTTTTTCGTCGTGCGGCATTTGCGCGCGCGGTCCGCCGAGAGGCGCAAGCTCGCGCTCATCACGGGCGGAGCGGCGGAGTACCTGCAGAACGTACTCGTTCCCGATGGTAATGGTGGCAATTTCCATTGCGATTTCTTGCTGTTGGTTGCGCGCGGAATCGTCGTGGTCGACATTCGCAACGTGCGTGGCAACGTGTTCGGGGGCGATCAAATGACCGAGTGGACGGTCATGAACAGTGGCGAGCGCTACACATTTCCGAATCCGCACAGCGCACTCTATGACCGCATTGCATCCGTAAAGGCGATCGTGCGCGATGTTCCCGTCGAGGGGCGCGTGGTGTTTTCGCGCCGCAGCCAGTTTCCCAAAGGCTTTCCGAAATTCACGCTCAAGCTCGATTCGATGGGCGCAGAGTTCCCGGCGATGGACGGCATGCAGCGCGAGGCGACGCTCGCCAAGTTCCGCGAGCCGTGGGATAGCCTCAAGGCCGTGGTACAGCCGAGCTCGCTGCACAACTCCAAAGCGATCGTCTAAGCACCTTTGCCGTTATCTGGTTGCCGAGCGCTTTCGGCGCGTTCGGTTCGCTGACGGATTCTGTGCCTCCGTGTTAAGTTGCGGCCACGCACCGGGGGTTGTCATGAGCAGATCCACAATCGCATGCCGAGCAATACTTGCCGGTATCTTGTTAGCCATCACGAGCGGAGCCGGCGCAGCCGACGACGCAGAAAAACCTAAGTCTGAACTGGGAGCGATTGAGTTCCGCTCGATCGGCCCCTGGATCAGCGGTCGCGTGACGCGCGTCGCGGGTGTCCCGGGCGATCCGTTGACCTATTACGCAGCGTATTCCCAAGGTGGCGTTTGGAAGAGCGTCAACGGTGGCCGGCATTGGCAGCCGATCTTCGATGATCAGCCGACGAACGCGATCGGTTCGCTCGCGATTGCGCCATCCGATCCCAATGTCATCTATGTCGGCAGCGGTGAGGCCAATATTCGCGGTAACGTCTCGGTGGGTAGCGGCATCTTCCGCTCAACGGACGGGGGCAAGACTTGGGAACACGTCTGGAAGACTCGCGGCCAGATCGGCACGATGGCGGTCGACCCACGCACGGCGGAGGTCGCTTATGCCGCAGTGCTGGGGTCTCCGTTCGGGCCTAACAAAGACCGCGGCGTGTACCGCACGACCGACGGCGGCAAGACGTGGCAGCAAGTACTCGCCAAGGATGAGAACACCGGTGCCTCCGATGTCGCGATCGATCCTAACAATCCGCGCATCGTATTTGCTGGGTTGTGGCAAGCGCGCCGGCGGCCCTGGGAGAGCACGAGTGGCGGTCCCGGGAGTGGTTTGTATCGCTCGCTGGATCAAGGGGCGACATGGAAACAGTTGAAGGACCACGGCTTGCCCGAGGGCGAATGGGGCAAAGTCGGGGTGGCGGTCGCGCCGTCGAATTCGTCGGTCGTCTATGCATTGATCGAAGCGAAGGAAGGCGGACTGTTTCGCTCTGACGATGGCGGCGATAGCTGGGAGCGCGTGAGCGGGCATCCAGCGCTACGGCAGCGTGCGTGGTATTACACGGTGCTGACCGTCGATCCGCGAAATGCCGACATCGTTTGGTTCCCGCAAGTGCCGTTGTTGAAGACGGTTGATGGCGGCAAGACGATCATCTCGGTGGATGCCAAGATTCACGGCGACCACCATGACATTTGGATCGATCCGCGCGATCCGCGGCGCGTCATGTCCGGCAACGATGGTGGCGTCGGCATTTCTGTGGACGGCGGCCTGACATGGACGGCGCCGCCAATGCCGACGCCGCAGTTCTACAACATCGATGTCGACGATCGTTGGCCCTACCACGTGGGTGGCACCATCCAAGATTGGGGTACCGTCAGCGGGCCCGCGTTCACGCTCCGCAGTGGCGATAGCGGCGGTGGCCCGAGCCTCGGCGATTTCTATGCGGTCGGTGGCGGTGAGGCGGGCGACTTCGTCTACGACTTGGGCGCGCCTGGCCACATCTATGCGGGTGAGTACTCGGGCTACATCTCGCATTACGAAGAGGGCAAAGGGAACTTCCGCAACATCAGCATCTATCCGCGGAACTTCTCGGGAACGCCAGCCAAGGAAGCTCGGTATCGCTTCCAGTGGACGGCACCGATCGCGCCGTCGTGGCACGATCAGAACGTGCTCTATCACGGCGCCAACGTGCTGTTTCGCACTAACAACCGCGGGGCGACGTGGGAAGCGATCAGCCCGGACCTCACACGGAACGATCAGTCGAAGCAGCAGTGGACGGGCGGCCCGATCACGGGCGATCTCACTGGCGTCGAGGTCTACAACACGATCTTTTCGGTCGCGGAGTCGCGCCTCACGGCGGGCGAGATTTGGGTCGGCACCGACGACGGCCTCGTCCATATCACGCGCGACGGCGGCAAAACCTGGGCGAATGTTACGCCGGCCAAGCTGCCCATGTGGGGCACGGTCGAAGCACTAGAGCCTTCGCGTCACGCGGCCGGCACGGCGTATGTCGTGGTCGATGCGCGTCGGCTCGACGACTTTCGGCCCTATCTGTTCCGCACGCGCGACTATGGCAAGACGTGGCAGCAACTCACCAAGGGATTGCCGGCGGATCAACACTTGTTCGTGGTTCGCGAAGATCCGACCGATCCCAACCTACTGTATGTCGGCGCCGAGCGGGGCTTGTTTCTGTCGCGCGACGGCGGCGCCAGCTTTATCGACTGGCGTAACAACTTACCGGCGATCGGCGTTGCCGATATCGAGGTCAAGCACGACGATCTCATTCTCGGTACGCGACGCGGCATTTGGATATTGGATGATTTGACCGCCTTGCGTGCACTCACGCCTGCGGTGAAGAGTCAGCCCGCGCATTTGTTTGCGTCGCGCAAGGCGTATCGCGTACGCAGCGACTATCGTTGGGATGACGGACTCGAGGGCCACGGCGAGAATGCGCCGCGCGGCATGTCTGTCACGTATTGGCTGAGAGACGAACTGCCTAAGACCGCGCCGGGCACCAAGGCGTCGCCTAACGACTCGAACCAGTTGAAGCTCGAGATCCTCGACGCTGCAGGCACGCTCGTGCGGACGTTGAGCTCGGTGGCTAAACCCCATCGCTACGGCAAAGACGATCCCGACGAGCCCGAGGAACCGAACAAGCCTGAGCTCACACGCGATAAAGGGTTGAACCGCGTTCACTGGGATCTGCGGCACGAGGGCGCGAAGCGGCTCGAGAACGCCAAGATCGATGCGGGGAATCCGGACGACGGGCCGGTCGTGTTGCCCGGTGTGTACACGCTCAAGCTGCACGTGGCGGGGCAAACTTACACGGCGCAAGGGGAGGTCGCGGCCGATCCGCGTTCGCCGGTTGCCGCGGCGGAACTTCAGCAGAATCACGACTTCGCACTGCGTGTTCGCGGCGCGCTGAACACGGTCGCCGATCACATCGAAGCCATTCGCGCGGTTCGCGCGCAAACGGCAGATCTGCAGACCCGCACCGCCAAGCTTGTGGGTGCGGAGGCGCTGCAAGCGAGTGCCAAGACGCTGCTGGCGCGCTGCGACGCGATTGAAAGCCGTTTACACAATCCGGAGGCGGAGGTCGTATACGACGTGCTGCGCGGGCATGGTGGCGGCGCTAAGTTGTACTCGCAGCTCGCGCCGCTGTATTCCGATGTGCAATCGTCGGACTATGCACCGACGCAAGGGCAGCGCGAGGAGCTAGAGCGGAATCTCGCGGAGCTCGCAGCAATCGAGCGGGAGATTGCGAGTTTGCGTGCCGACGATCTTGCGCGTCTCGAGGCGGCGGCACGCGAACTGGCACTGCCGCGCGTCATCGTGCCAGGCGGTTAGCCCTCGAACAGCGGAATCTCGGGGCCCGGACGCATCGCAATGCGCGGCGCGTTCGCTTCCGCACCTAACAACTCCCGCACGGCGCGGATGGCCTGATCGATGGCGCTGTGCGCGTACGCATACGCGCCGGAGTCCGAGTTCGCGATAGCGATGTTGCCGAAGCGTTGGCGCGCACGCTCGATGGGTAGCTCGCCGTCAGGCCAGTAGGCGTCCCACGGGCGCATATACTCATACGCATAGCCGTGCGACCAGCGATTCACGCAGATCGCCTCGACATCGCGCGCGGCCTCGAAACCACCCTCACCGAGCGCCCGTTGCAAGAGATCGCGGATCGAGCGCTCGAGTGTTGCGAATGACAGCTGCGTGAGCCGACGTCGCCCCGCTGCCGCTTGCTCGCGCGGCGCCAGGCCAGGCTCGGTGAGTACCGTCGGCAGATGCACGAGGATTGGCTCGTCGGGCGAGCGCGCAAAGGCATAGCGGCCGATCGATACGGGGAAGTCGAGTTCCACGCCGCGCCAGAAGTGGCCGATCGTTTGAATGCCGTCGACTTTGAGTTGCGCGAACGCACGCCAATTCTTCAACAACACGTTCGTGTAGATCAACGGCACCTTGTGTTGATCTTGGAGCGCCGCGACTTGCGCGCTCGGTAAGCCCGGGACGATGTACGGGATCACCCGATGCCAGCAAGCGAGCACGACATGCTTGGCCGTCACCGACTCGATACGTTGGTTGCGTGCGTACGTTACCTCGATACTGCCACCGCGCTCGATGACGCGCACGACGGTCGATTGCAAGCGCAGGCGCTTCGGTGCGCCTGCCGCATCGAGCCGCGCGTAGTCCACGGTGCCGGTCACCAAATCCTCTACCGTGCGTCCGGCGAGCGCGGCGGGGACGAGTTCGCGAACGAGCGCGCGTGCCAAGCCATGATTTCCATCCGGAAAGTGATAAACGTATCGATCCGGATCGGTATAGGCGAGCCGACCTGTCGGGCTCATGGCGCGGTCGGCGAGCGCGCCGAGGGCCATGCCCTCGAAGCCGGGATTGCCATTCGCGCACGCATCGAGTGCCGAGACGGCGTCACTGCCCACGCCGAAGTAGCCGGTCGTGGAATCTTGGTAGACCTGGACGACTTCGGGGTCCACCCGCACGTAGTCGAGTAGAAACTGGCGGTAGGTGATTGCGGCAAGCAGCGCACGCTTTTCAGCAATCGATTTGCCAGGTAGGTAGTCGCGCGGTGTTGTCAGAAGGGCCAAGAGGTCGCGCCGCGCTCGCTCATTGAGGGGCGTGCGCGCGATCCAAGCGGCGGGCGAGTCCGATTCGCGGATCCACACATCGCGTCCGAACCGTTCGTGGCAAAACAACTGCGCGCTGCCGAGGCCATGGCGCTCGCTGAAGCCACTGTCGAAATAGTCCGTGGCGAAGCGCTGCAAATCGATGCCGAGTGAGCGGATGAGCGCAGTCACAGCCGGAGAGAAATACGACGGCGTTTGCAACGACTGGGAGCCGCCATAGCCGATGATCACTCGGCCGCTCTGCGTCACGAACTCGTTGCGTTTGGCATGGCCGCCGAAATCGTCGTGGTTCTCGACCACGAGCACGCGGCTGGTGGGGCCCGCCGTGCGGGCATACTCGACCGCTGCTGCAAGTCCCGAGATCCCACCACCCACGACGACCAGGTCGTAGCTTTCGCCCGTGTCGTGAACACTACCCACCGACTTCCAGAACGTCCCGTCGCGCAATGCATGCGCGACGTCACTGCTACCAGCATGATGACCGCGGTCGCCGAGGCGGCGTGGTGGATGGGTAACGCTGGCAGTCGCCGTGGGAGCAGCGGGTTCGCTGCAACCGCCCAACGCAGCAGCGCCGATCGCCAAGGCTGCGCCGTCGAGGAAATCGCGCCGACTGATCGGCTGATCGAGTCCGAGGCGCTGGTCGTCGGTCGAGCCGGTCACGGTGTGCGACTTGTTAGTGTCGCGGTGCGCGTGCGAAGTCGGCGAGCACCCAAGCGACGCAAGCCGTGATCTTCTTCGTGTATTCGATGTGCAAGAACTCGTTGGGCCCGTGTGCGTTCGAGTGGGGGCCTAGCACGCCGGTAATGAGGAATTGCGTGCGCGGGAAGCGCTCGCCCAACATGCCCATGAAGGGGATGCTGCCGCCGCAGCCGATGTGCACAGCGGTTCGCCCGAAAAACGTGTCGGACGCCTGTGCCATCGAGCGCTCGAGCCACGGGGCAAACGAAGGCGCATTCCAGCCTTTCGTCGCGGGCGCCGCATCGAACTCGACTCGCGCGCCATAGGGTGGATCGCGCTCGAGCGTCGCTTTCACGGCCGCCAGGGCACGTTGCGGGTCGGTGGTGGGCGCGAGCCGCAGCGAGAGTTTCAGAGCGAGTTCGGGCAGCAGCACGTTGCCCGCTTGTGCGATGGGCGGTAAGCCTTGCGCGCCCGTGATCGCGAGCGTTGCACGCCAGGTACTGCCCACTAACAACTCGACCGGGTCGTTACTGACGGCGCGCGCGCCCGCCACGAATGGCATCTTGGCGGCGACTTCAGGCCCGAGTACGGCGGCTGCTTGCTTGATTTGTTCGAGCCGATCGGGCGGCAACGGCGTCATGAGTGCATCGAGGAGCAAGTCGCCGGTGACCGGATTCTCGAGCCGCGTCAGCAATTCCATGGCGATTCGCATCGGGGTCGGCGCGATACCGGTACCCATGCCCGAATGCACGCCCTCCGACAAGACGCCGATTTTGAGTGTACCCACGATGATGCCGCGCAGCGAAGTGGTGCACCATAGTTGCTCGTAGTTGCCACTTTCCGCATCAAGGCAGATGACAAGGTCGGGCGTGCCGAGCGTATCGCCGAGCGCATCGAGGTGCGCGGGCAAATCGATGCTGCCGCTTTCCTCGCAGGCTTCGATCAGCAGCGTGCAGCGCGGGAGGGCGACGCCTTGCTCACGCAATGCCAGGATGGCGGCGAGCGAGCTGAATACGGCGTAGCCATCGTCGGCGCCGCCACGACCGTAGAGTTTGCCGTCACGGATGACCGGCTCCCACGGCCCGAGGCCGGGCAACCAGCCGGTGAACTCGGGTTGTTTGTCGAGATGGCCATACAACAAGACATTCCCCGGAGCATCGCCCGGAATCGTCACTAACAACACGGGCGTACGCTGTGGGAGCGTGCGGATCTCGACGTTCATCCCCGGCACGGCTTGCTGGCGGCACCAATTCGCCAGCAAGTCGATTGCTGCTTGCATGTGGCCGTGGGCCTGCCAATCGGCGTCGAACAACGGCGACTTGTTGGGAATGCGGATGTACTCGCACAGCACGGGCAAGATCGATTCGTCGTAGCGGCGCGCGATGTTCGCGTAGAGTTTGTCTTTGTCTAAAGCCATAATTATCAATACCTTAATAGAAATACTTAAATTCGATTATCGCATCGCGCTGCGCGCTCACGGCGCGGGTAGCCCGAACAGCGTACGCGCGGCCGCCGTGGTGTGGGCTGCGAGTTCGGCCACAGATTCGCCGCGAGCCCGTGCCACGGTGCGCGCGATATGCGGCAGATACTGCGGCTCATTGCGGCGTGACTTGGGTGCGGGCTTGAGATCGCGCGGCAGAAGATACGGTCCGTCGGTTTCGAGCATGAGCCTTCCTTGCGGAATATGCCGCACGATCGCATGCAAATGGGTCCCGCGTCGCTCGTCGCAAATCCACCCGGTGATACCGATGGCGAGATCGAGTTCGAGGTACGCGTCGCGTTCCTTCGCGCCTGCGGTAAAGCAGTGCGCCACGCCGCCGACAAGTTTGGTGCGATGCTCGCGTAGTACGGCGACGAAGTCGTCATGCGCATCTCGCTGGTGCAAGAACACGGGCTTGCGCACCTGCGCGGCAATCTCGAGCTGCAAGTGGAACGCACGCAGCTGCGCTTCTCGGGGCGAATAATTGCGAAAGTAGTCGAGGCCGCATTCGCCCACGGCCACGCAGCCGCGGTCCGCGGCCAGTGTTTCGAGCGCCGCGCGCTGCTCGGCGGTGAGTTCGGTCGCGTGATGTGGGTGGACACCCGCCGTCGCAAACAAGGTGTGTGGCTGCGCACGCGCAATGTCGAGCGCGCGTGCCGTACCGGCGAGCGACGAACCGGTGATCACCATTTGCACGACACCAGAGGTTCGCGCCGCCGCGATCACGTGATCGCGATCGGCGTCGTAGCTGTCGTGCGCCAAATTGATCCCGATGTCGATCAGCGGGTCGGGATGGGCGGATGCGGACGCGGTCACGCTGATATAATTTCTGCGGCGAAATTCGCCCGAATTCTAGCCGATCCCAGCGTTCCAACGAGTAGAGAATCGCGCATGCCGCTCGACAACCAGTCTCTCGAATCTTTGCGTATCGAGCGCGACGTCGCGGGCGACCGCTACGAATCCAAGCAGCCGCGGAAGCGTTGGCTGTGGATCGCGCTCGGCGTTGTCGCCCTCATCATCGCTGCGTTCGCCTTGCAGCCGCGCGGGCCGATTGTCGATGTAGTCGCGGCGGAAGCCGTGGGCGGCGGCGGGCCGGCGGGTGCGGTGCTGAATGCGTCGGGCTACGTCGTCGCGCGCCGCATGGCGACCGTGTCTTCCAAGGTGACAGGGCGTATCACTGAAGTGTTGTTCGAAGAGGGTGCCAGTGTGGCGAAGGACCAGTTGCTGGCGCGGCTGGATCCTGCCTCGGTGCTTGTGCAAGCCGAGCTGTCGCAACGCGAACTCGAGGCGGCGCGCCGGAACTTGGCCGAAGTTTCGGTGCGGCTCGAGGAGGCAAAGCGCAACTTGGCGCGCACGGAGTCGTTGCGTGCGCAAGCGCTCGTCAGCGAAACCGCGCTCGATACGGCACGCGCCGACGTCGCTGCATTGACGGCAAGACTCGCCGCGCAAGAAGCGCAGCGCAAGGTGGCCGAGGCCGGCGTGGCGCTGCGCCGGCGCGATCTCGCGGATCTCGAAATTCGCGCGCCGTTCGCCGGTGTTGTCGTGTCGAAGGATGCGCAACCGGGCGAGACGGTGTCCCCCATTTCGGCGGGCGGCGGCTTCACGCGCACGGGCATCGCCACGATCGTCGATATGGACTCACGCGAGATCGAGGTCGACGTGAACGAGTCCTTCATCAATCGCGTCACGCCGGGTCAGCGCGTCGAAGCGACGCTCGATGCGTATCCGGAGGATCCGATCGCAGCCCGCGTCATCAATATCGTGCCCACTGCGGATCGTCAGAAGGCCACGGTGCGGGTTCGCATCGGTTTCGACCAACTCGATGCGCGCATCCTGCCGGACATGGGGATCAAGGTGCGCTTCCTCGATGAAGCGAAAGAGCCTGCATCACAAGCCGTGGCCAAGGCCCGAGTACCCGTGAGTGCGGTGGTGCGCGAAGGGGCTGCGAGCTTCGTGTGGGTGCTGAAAGACGAACGCGTCGAGCGACGGCCCGTCACGTTGGGTGTGGAGCGCGACGCCGCGGTGCTTGTCGAGGCGGGCCTTGCGGCCGGCGAGTGGGTCGTGGCGCCGGTGGTCGAAGGCCTCGCGCCGGGACTGCGCGTGCGGCGTAAACAAGCGGAATGAGCTCAACTTCATCCGTACCGGTTGTTAGGCTTCGCGGCGTTACGAAGCAATACGAACGCGGCGGCGAAGTCGTCAAGGTGCTGCAAGCGCTGGATCTCGATCTGCCGCGCGGGGATTTCGTCGCCTTGATGGGCCCGTCGGGCTCGGGCAAGACGACGCTGCTCAACCTGTTGGGTGGCCTGGATCGACCGACCTCAGGTTCCATCGAGGTCGATGGGCTCGCCATCGATCGCTTGAGCGACGCTGCACTCGGGCGTTGGCGCGCCGATCACGTGGGCTTCATCTTTCAGATGTACAACTTGTTACCCGTGCTCACGGCGGAGCGCAACGTGGAGTTGCCGTTGCTGCTCACCAACTTGCCGCGGGCCGAGCGCATGAAGCGGGTGCATGTCGCGCTCGAGCTCGTGGGGCTCGCCAATCGCGCCAAACACAAGCCGCGCGAGTTGTCGGGCGGTCAAGAGCAACGCGTAGGCATTGCGCGTGCCATCGTGACGGACCCGACGCTGCTGTTGTGTGACGAGCCGACCGGAGATCTCGATCGCAAATCGGGTGATGAGGTGCTCAATCTGCTCGATGCGCTCAATCGCGACTTTGGCAAAACCATCATCATGGTGACCCACGATCCGCGGGCCGCCGAGCGAGCGAAGCGCACCTTGCATCTGGAGAAAGGCCGCTTGGAGCGCGAGGAGACGTGAGTTGTTAGCGTGGCTGCCGCTTGTCGTTGCGAACTTGAAGCGCCGGCCGATGCGCTTGGTGCTGACATTGGCGTCGGTCGTCGTCGCCTTTACGATGTTCGCGTTGCTGGAGGCGTTGCGCTCTGGATTCGCGACGTCGGTCAATATGGTGGGCAATTCACGGTTGATGACGCTCAACAAGGTGTCGATCATCCAGCCGATGCCAGTCGCCTATGTCGAGCGCGTGCGCGGCGTCGTCGGTGTCGCAGAAGTGGCGTCCTTCAGTTGGTTCGGGGGCGTGTTCCGCGACGGTAAAACGCAGATTCCTGTCTACCCCACCGAGCCGAAGCGGTTTCTCAGCATGTACCCTGAGATCGATTTGCCGAGCGAACAACGCTTGCAGTGGATCGCCGACCGGCAGGGCGCGCTGATCGGCGAGGGCATCGCTCAGCGCTATGGCTTGAAAGTCGGTGACAAGCTGCCGATACGCTCGGCCATCTATCGCAAAGTCGATGGCGGCGACACGTGGGAGTTCGTTGTTCGTGGCATCTACCGCTTGCGGGAAGGTGGCGCGGGAATCGATACGGCGAGCGTGTTCTTTCACTATGACTATTTCAACGAGTCGATTCGACGTGGGCGCGACCAGGTGGGGTGGCTGGTGGTCGAAGTGAGCGACCCGGCGAACTCGCTCAACGTGGCGCGGCGGATCGATGAGTTGTTTCGGAATTCTTCGGCGGAGACCAAGACGTCCACCGAGAAGGCCATGGCGAAGCAGTTCGCGGATCAGGTGGGCAGCATCGGCACGATTCTGATCTCGGTTGTGACCGCGGTGTTCTTTACAATGTTGCTCGTGACCGCCAACACGATGGCGCAAGCGATTCGCGAGCGCACCAGTGAGATTGGCGTGCTGAAGACTCTGGGTTTCAGTGCGCGGCAGATACTTGGCCTGGTGCTGGCAGAATCGGTGACACTCGCGCTCGCGGGCGGGTTGTTAGGACTGGCACTAGGATTCCTTGCAGTCGAGGCGGTCGGTCCGGCAATTCGTCAGTTCGTGCCGATCTTCGAGGTGACGCCGCGCATCACGGCAGTCGCACTCGTCTTGATGGTGGCGACGGGCGTGCTCTCCGGCCTGTGGCCTGCGCTATCAGCGATGCGTCTCCGGATCACGGAGGCGCTGCGGCGGAGCTAGACGATGGCCACGGCATTCGAGCAAGTTGTCGCCGTCACCGGCATGAATCTGCGCAACCTCCCGGCGCGGTGGGCATCTTCGCTCGTTGCCATCGTCGGTGTCGCCGGTGTCACGCTCGTGCTGGTTGCCGTGCTGTCGATCGCGGAGGGCTTTCGTGCGGCGCTGGAGAAATCGGGTTCAGACGATGTCGCCATCCTGTTGCGCTCGGGCTCGACGGATGAGCTGACGAGTGGCATTACCCAAGATCTCATTCCGATCGTAGGCGATGCGCCGAGCGTGCTGCGCCTCGGTGGGCGCCAATCTGTGGTGTCGCCCGAGTTGTATGTCGTCGTTGACGCGCAGATCCGCGGCAAGACGAGCGCTGCGAACGTTCCGTTTCGCGGCGTGGGCCCGTTCGCGCCCAGCATTCGCAAGAACTTTCGCTTGATCGAGGGGCGAATGTTCGAGCCCGGTACGAATGAGATCGTCGTCGGGCGCGGCGCAGCGTTGCAATACGAGGGGCTTGAAGTTGGCAGCCAAGTCAATTGGGGTCCCGGTCGTTGGCGCATCGTCGGTGTGTTCACCGACGGCGGGGGCGTTGCGGAATCCGAGGTGTGGGGCGACTCGCGTGTCGTGCAGCAAGCTTACAATCGCGGTTCGTTCTACCAGTCGATTCGCGTGAAGCTGCAGAATGCCGGTGCTTTCGACACCTTCAAGGAGGCAGTCGCACGCGACCCGCGCGTCAACGCGCGCATTGAGCGCGAGAGCGTGTTCTATGCCGAGCAGCAGCAGTTTCTGCAAGCACTGGTGAGTTCGGCGGGGTGGACGCTCGCGGTCATGATGGGCTTGGGTGCCGTGTTTGCGGCGCTCAACACCATGTACAACGCGGTTGCGGATCGCGTGCGTGAAATTGCGACGATGCGTGCGATGGGCTTTGGCGCTACGCCGGTGGTGGTGTCCGTGCTCGTTGAAGCCCTCGTTCTGGGCGCGATCGGCGGGCTGTTGGGTGGCATACTGGCGTATGCATTCTTGAACGGCATGCGGAGCTCGACTTTGAATTGGCAGAATTTCAGTCAGATCACGTTCGCGTTTACCGTGACACCGAGCTTGGTTGCGACCGGCATCTTGTACGGACTCGTGCTGACCACGATCGGTGGCCTCGTGCCGGGCATTCGTGCCGCGCGCGCGCCGATCGTGTCGGGATTGCGAGCCGGATGATGATTTCCCGAGTTGTGTGGGCCGGTGTCTTTTGCACGATGTGGGTCGGTGTCGACGCGCTGGCCGATGACGCGCCGACGAGCGCCATGATCGACTTGGAGGGACGCGTGCAGTACGCGTTCTTCACGGAAGATCTGCGTGCGCTCGAAGATGTGGCGCGTGAGACGCGCGCGTCCGAGGCCGACGCGCTGACGCGGTACTTTGGGGCGCTGGCGGACTATCGACGCGCGCAGATTGCGACCGAGAAGCAGCCGAGCGTCGCCAAGGAGGCTGCCGATCGTTGCGCCGATACGGCGAAGCAAGTCGAGGAGCAAGATCCAAAGTTCGTCGAAGCAAAAACGCTCCGTGCGGCTTGTGCTGGCGTTGTCGCCGTGGTCACGCGAGTGACGGCACCGCTCGCAGGTTCGAGTAGCGCGAATCACTTGCGGCGCGCGTTGCGTGCGGCGCCGAAGAATCCGCGCGTGCGGTTGATCGAACTTGCACTCGAATTCGATCGAGTCACGAACGACAAGGCCGCGCGTGGTCGGCTCGTCGATCGTTGTCGCGATGTGGTGGCGTTGTTCGAAGCCGAGCGTCGCGGCGCCGTGCGTGTGCCGAGCTGGGGCGCTGCGGAGGCGTACGTCTATCTGGGGCGCGCACTGCTCGATCAAGGCAATGCGCTCGGCGCCCGTGAGGCGTTTGAGCAGGCCTTGTTAGTTGCACCTGAGTATTCCACTGCGCGCCGCTGGGCGGCTCGCATCACATCTCGAGGTTGATCTATGAGCGAAGTCCCGGCGACCCTGCCGACACCTTTGGGAATCGGTGCCCGCATTTTGTACAGCATTCTGTTTGGTTTCGTGTTCTGGATTCTGTGCTGGGCGCTCGCGATCACGACGATTGCGCAATTGGTATTGAGTCTGGTGTCGCAGCGAGCTAATGCCGATCTCACGCGCTTCGGCGCAGGTCTTGGGATCTACGCCAAACAACTGATCGAGTTTTTGACTTTTAACTCCGAGCGGCTGCCGTTTCCCTTCAGTGATTGGCCCAATGTGCCCACGCAAGTGCGCCGCGAAGATGTCGAGCACTTGTAAAGGCGACCCACCTTGAACTCTGCTGCAGTTTCCCCGTACCCGAAGTTATTCGAGCCTCTCGATCTCGGCCACACTCGCTTGCGCAATCGCATCGTGATGGGGTCGATGCACACGGGGCTCGAGGATCGTGCACGCGACTACCCCAAGCTCGCGGCGTATTTTGCAGCACGCGCCCGGGGTGGCGCAGCGCTGCTCGTGACCGGCGGGATTGCGCCGAATCGTGCGGGGTGGGTTGCGCCGTTCGCGGGCAAGCTGGCGGCACGTCGCGAGGTGGCGCGGCATCGGCTTGTGACGGACGCTGTGCATGCGCACGATGCCAAAATCTGCATGCAGATCTTGCACACCGGCCGGTATGCATTCCATCCGTTGTTAGTGGCACCATCGCCGTTGCGAGCGCCGATCAATAAATTCCGGCCGCGCGAATTGTCCGTGGGTGGCATCGAAAGCCAGATCGCCGACTTCGTGAAGTGTGCTGAGTTGGCCCGCGAAGCGGGCTACGACGGCGTCGAAGTGATGGGCTCCGAGGGCTATTTGATCAATCAGTTCCTCGCGCCGCGGACCAATCAGCGTACCGATGACTGGGGCGGGTCGCTCGCGAATCGCGCGCGCTTTGCGCTCGAGATCTTGCGTCGCACGCGTGCGGCGGTCGGGCGCGACTTCATCATCATCTTTCGCGTGTCGGGGCTGGATCTCGTCGAGGGTGGTCTCACCGGTGAGGAGATCGATTGGTTTGTGCGCGAGCTCAACGGCTCCGGCGCCAGCCTCCTCAACACGGGTATCGGTTGGCACGAAGCGCGCATTCCAACGATTGCAGGCATGGTGCCGCGCGGTGCGTTCTCCTGGGTGTCAGCGCGGATCAAGGCTGCCGCGACATTACCCGTCATCGCCACGAACCGCATCAACGAGCCCGGCGTCGCGGAGGGTATTCTGGCGAGTGGCGCCGCCGACATGGTGTCGATGGCGCGGCCATTGTTAGCCGATCCCGAATTGCCTAACAAGGCGGCGGCGGGTCGCGTGGATGAGATCAACACGTGCATCGCTTGCAACCAAGCGTGTCTCGACAAAGTGTTCTTGGGGGAACGCGCGACGTGCTTGGTCAATCCGTTCGCAGCGTACGAGACCGAACTCGTGCTGCACAAAGTCGCAGCGCCGAAGCGAATTGCCGTCGTGGGAGCGGGTCCCGCCGGCCTTGCCTGCGCGGCGGCTGCCGCCGAACGCGGTCACCGAGTGGAGTTGTTCGAAGCGGACCTGGAAGTCGGCGGCCAGTTCCGCTACGCGCGTGAAGTCCCCGGCAAAGAAGATTTCCGCGATGCACTGCGTTACTTTCGCAAGCGTCTCGATCTGACGGGCGTGACGCTGCGGCTTGGCACGAAAGCGACGGCGACAGAATTGGCCGCGGCGGGTTTCGATGAGATCGTGATCGCAACGGGGGTCGTTCCGCGTGTGCCGCAGATTCCGGGTATCGATCACCCCAAAGCAATTCTGTATTCCGACCTGCTGTCCGGTCGCAAAGTGGCTGGGGCGCAAGTTGCCGTCATCGGAGCGGGGGGCATTGGCTTCGACGTATCGACCTTCCTTACGGCGCCAACGCACGCGAGTGCGGCAGAAGCTGCGCGCGAGTTTCTCGAGGAATGGGGCATCGATCCGCAAGTTAAGGTGGCCGGTGGTTTGATCGCGCCCCACAAGCGGCCCGCGCCACGCAAGGTGTGGCTGCTGCAACGTAAGTCATCGCGTCTGGGAGCCGATCTCGGACGCACGACCGGATGGATCCACCGTGCGACGCTTGCGAACCGCGGTGTCGAGATGATCGGCGGTGCTAACTATCGCCGCATCGACGATGCGGGGCTGCACATCACGGTGGGCGAGCGCGAGCAAGTGCTGCCGGCCGATTCTGTGATCATTTGCGCGGGTCAAGAATCCGTCACCGACTTGGTCGCGGCGCTGCAAACGCTCGGCAAATCCGTGCATGTGATCGGCGGCGCCAAGCTTGCGGCGGAGCTCGATGCCGAGCGAGCGATTCGGGACGGCACGACGCTCGCAGCGCGGCTGTAACGATTCGATCGCATGGACACGCCATTCCAGCAGCGCGAGTTATGGGACAGTACGACGCTGTCGAGCGCTGACGCACTCCAGATACGTGAAAGTCGGCAGGCGCGCCGACTCTCGGTGCGTGTGTTTCGCAGCGGGCGGGTCGAAGTAGTCGTGCCGCGCCGTACGCCGTCGCGTTTGGTGGCGCACTTTCTCGCAGAGCATCGCGAGTGGATCGATGCGAAACGAGCGCTCGCGCAGCGCCATGCGCCACCGCCCAGTCCGTTTCCGCCGCGCCAAGTGCGCTTCGAGGTGAACGACACGACTTGGCGGTTGCATCTGAGCGGCGGCACCGGTCGGCCGCGGATACAGTCGTCGAGCGGATTGCTTCACGTGACCGGCACAGTGTCGGCGGAAACGTTGCGTGCGCTATTGCGGCGCTGGTTACTGGTGGCAGCACGCGATGCGTTGGAACCGCTGGTTGCGCCGCTGGCGCAACAAATGGGTGTGCGTTTCAGCGCGGTGCACGTGCGCCGCCAGCGCACGCGCTGGGGCAGTTGTTCGACTCGCGGCGTAATCAGCCTGAATGCCTGCTTGGTCTTCCAGCCGCCCGAGGTTGTGCGTTACTTGCTCGTCCATGAACTCACGCACACGGTACACATGAACCACTCGCGCCGTTTTTGGGCGGCCGTCGAGCGGTTCGAGCCGGGCTGGCGCGCGCTTGATCGACGGTTGCTGGAGGGCTGGCGCACCGTGCCCGCCTGGGTATTCGGCGAGGAGTAGCACGATGGCCGATGAAGACAAGCGGATGCGTGTCGACTTGAGCGACGAGCCGATCCATTGGGATCTCGGTGCGTCGCAGTCCTATGGCGAGTACTTGCAGCTCGACAAGATCCTCACCGCGCAGTCGCCTAACAGCCTCGAACACGACGAGATGTTGTTCATCATCGCGCACCAAGCGTCGGAGCTGTGGATGCGCTTGATGCTGCATGAGCTCAGCCTCGTGATCGACTGTGTGAAGCGCGACAATCTCGATCCTTCGTTCAAGATGTTAGGACGAGTGTCGCGCGTACAAGATGAGTTGATCGGCGCCTGGGGCGTACTCGCGACGTTGACGCCGTTCGAGTTTTCCGCGTTCCGCAATGCGCTCGGGCGCTCCTCCGGATTTCAGTCGGCGCAGTATCGTGAACTCGAGTTCGTGCTCGGCAACAAGAATCGCGACATGATCGTCGTGCACAAACGCGATGCTAGCGCCTACCAGCGATTGCAACGCGCGCTCGACGGGCCGTCGCTCTACGACGAAGTGTTACGGCTGTTGTCACGACGCGGCTATGGTGTGCCACCCGAGTATCTGACCCGCGACTTCGCCGAGCCGTATGCGCCGTCGAAGCAAATCACGGCAGCCTGGCTCGGCGTGTATCACAACGCTGAGAAGGACTGGGACTTGTATGAGCTCGCTGAGGCGCTCGTCGATCTCGATCACAAGTTTCAATTGTGGCGCTTCAGTCACTTGAAGACGGTGGAGCGTGTGATTGGCTACAAGCCTGGAACCGGCGGGTCAGGCGGTGTCTCGTACCTCGCGAAAGCGCTCGAACTGAAGTTCTTCCCGGAGTTGTGGTCGGTCCGTACCTCAATGTAGCGAGGTAGCGGTCAGCGCCAGTTCACGCAACGGATGCCGAGTCGTTCGATCAGTACGCGCACGCGCGGCGCGGCATTGACGTACACGCCTTCATTGGCAATCTTGAGATGCGGCAGATCCGACGTGGAATTGCCGTACGCCGTGATCGGGGCATTGGGGTAGCGCGCCGCGAGGTCGCGCAAGCAACGCGCCTTTTCTTCCGCTCGTCGATTCGCGGTCGTTAGCGCGCCGTCGAGCACATCGCCGTTCCAACGCACGCCAGTACAAATGGTCTCGTGAAAGCGCAAGCGCTCGCCGATTTGCGGGACGTACAAGTCGACGCTCGCGGACATCAATATCAATCGATCGCCGGCGGCGAGATGTTGCTCGATCGCCGCGCGGGCTTCTGGGTGGAGACGGTGCTTGACCGTCTGTGCCGCGAACGCTTCCGCCCATTGTGCGATCTCGGTCCGCGTCGCACCGCGCAGTGTCGCTCGCATCAAGGCTTCCTTGAGTCGGCCACGATCGCGATCGAACACAAAGCGCACGAGCGCAGGCAAAACGCCGATGAGCTTCCAATAGGACAGCGGACGCGCGGCGAGATACCCCGTGACGAACGGCCACAAGGTGTCATGGCGCGTAATCGTGCCGTCCAGGTCGAAAACAGCTAGTCGCATGGCAGTGCCACAATTTGCCACAAACGGCGCCCGTGTGCCGCCAGATTCACCCTGCATGCTCTCGAACGGTCATCAGTTGTTTGGGAGAGATCTATGTCTAGTGTGGGAACGACAACGCGGCCGCGCTTCTTTTCGCCGCTGTTCGTCAAGGCAATCACCATTGGCGCATTGCTGCTGATTCTGTTGATTGCGCTCGCGCAAGTGAGTTCGCTCATTCACGAGCGCGTCGGTTACCGCGACGCGGCCGTCGAGCGGGTGCGCGAGTCCGTCGGCGGCGCGCAAGTGGCGGGCGGGGTTCTCATCAGCGTACCGACGATGCGTACAGTCACCGTCGACAAGGAGACCGAGATTGTCTACGAGACCGCGTATGTACTGCCGGATGCTTTGCGCATGCACGTGAGTTGGGCGCCGGACATTCGGCGTTCGGGTTTGTACTCGATTCCAGCCTATGTTGCGCACGTCGAAGTGAGCGGCGTATTCGCGGCGCGCGATTTGGCGACGGTGCGAGCTGAGCGGTCCGATCGAACGATCAGTCTCGATGAAATGCGCTTGACCGTGCTGAACTCGGAGGCGCGCACGCTGCGCGCCTTTGATGAGTTCAACATTGGCGGTGAGGCAATTGCCGGTGAGCCGGGTGGTCAGCTCGGGTTTGCGGGAGTTACGGGTGCCGTGCCTGCCGCGCTCATTCGTGGCACCGGCGACATCCCATTTCGCGCCAAGTTCACGCTCGTCGGCAGCGAGGCGTTGAGCGTGCTGCCGCTTGCGCGCTCGGCAACGGTCTCGATGGATTCAACTTGGGCGCATCCCAAGTGGTTAGGCCGGCAAGGACCGGTCAAACAAGAGATCCGAAGCGACGGCTTCAAGGCGGAGTGGAACACGCTCGACCTCGCGCGCGATTTCGGCCAGGTCTGGGTGGGGGAGGAGGTGCGGCCAGGTCTTGCGGCGCACGCGGCCTTCAACGCGGCTGCGCTCGGTGTCGAGCAGTATGAGCCGGTCAACGTCTACCACCGCAACTACCGCGCGGTGCACTACGCGATGCTCGTCATTTGCATCACGTTCTTGACCTTCTTCTTGGTCGAGCACGTCGGGCGCATGCCAATCCATGCGATGCAGTATCTGTTCGTGGGTTTGGCGCTCGCTGTGTTCTATGTGTTGTTGTTAGCGTTATCCGAGCAGATCGTTTTCTGGCTCGCGTACTCGAGCGCGGCGGCGGCCCTCGTGCTGCTGCTGACAATCTACTTGACTGGTGTGTTGAAGCGGCTCGGCGCTGCGCTCGCTGCGGGCGCTGCGCTCGGCGCACTCTACGGTTTGCTCTATCTGATCCTCGTCTCGGAGGACTACTCACTCATCATGGGCGCACTGATGCTCTTCGGTGTGCTGGCAGTGCTGATGATTGCAACGCGCAAGTTTGACTGGTCAAACGTCGGCGCGAACCGGGCAGCCGTCTAGGCTGCCCGGGGTTCGCTGGTGCGATTCAACGCCGCGTAGGCAACTACGCGGCGTTGCCTTGTGCGGCGAGCTGACGCAGCACGTATTGCAGAATGCCGCCGTGCTTGTAGTAGTCGCGCTCTTTCGGTGTGTCGATGCGGACGCGCGCCTCGAACTTGATCGGCGCACCGCTCGGCGGTGTCGCGACGACCTGCACGGTGCGCGCCGACTCATTGGCGACGCCCACGATATCGAAGGTCTCTTTCCCTGTGAGGCCAAGGCTTTGCGCGTTCTGGCCGTTCAGGAACTGCAAGGGCAGAACGCCCATGCCAATCAGATTCGAGCGATGGATGCGCTCGAAGCTCTCCGCGATAACTGCACGCACGCCTAACAACATGGTGCCTTTCGCAGCCCAGTCACGCGACGAGCCCGTGCCGTACTCCTTGCCCGCCAGCACTACGAGCGGAGTCTTCTCGGTCTTGTAACGCATGGCCGCGTCGAAGATCGATAGTTGCTCGCCCGATGGCACGTGGACCGTGACGCCGCCTTCGACGCCCGGCACCATCAGATTGCGCAGCCGAATGTTGGCAAACGTGCCGCGCATCATGACCTCGTGATTACCGCGGCGTGCGCCATACGAGTTGAAGTCGGCAGGCTGCACGCCTTTCGACACCAAGTACTTCGCCGCCGGGCTGGTCTTGGAAATATCACCGGCTGGCGAAATGTGGTCCGTCGTGACGGAGTCGCCGAGCACGGCGAGCGCACGCGCCCCCTTGATGTCGGTGACCGCGCCGGGCGTCATCGTGAGCCCCTCGAAATACGGCGGATTGCGCACGTACGTGGACTGTTCATCCCAAGCGTAGATCTTGCCCGCCGGAATTTTAATCGATGACCAATTCGCATCGCCCGCGAAGACGTTGGCGTAGCTACCGCGGAACATCTTCGAATCGAGCGACTTCGCGACAACATCCGCCACCTCTTGATGGCTCGGCCAAATGTCGCGCAAGTACACCGGCTTGCCGTTCGAACCCGTGCCGATCGGTTCGTTCTGCAAGTCGATATCGAGCGTGCCAGCGAGCGCATAAGCGACAACCAGCGGCGGCGAGGCGAGGAAGTTCATCTTCACTTCGGGATGCACGCGGCCCTCGAAGTTGCGATTACCCGAGAGGACGGACGTGGCGATGACATCGCCGGCCTTCACGCCTGCGCTGATCTCGGGTTTCAGCGGGCCTGAGTTACCGATGCACGTGGTGCAGCCGTAGCCCACAAGATGGAAGCCCACGGCCGCGAGATCGTCGAGGAGGCCCGCCTTGGTGAGATAGTCGGTGACCACTTTGGAGCCGGGCGCCAAGCTCGTTTTCACCCAGGGCTTGGCACGCAAGCCGAGCTTGGCGGCATTGCGCGCAAGCAGGGCCGAGCCGAGCATCACGGATGGATTAGACGTATTCGTGCAGCTCGTGATGGCCGCAATCAGCACGGCGCCATCCTTGACCTCGAATTGGTCGCTGCCGAGCTTCACAGCCGCGGCACCCTTGGCCGACGGATTTTTCTTGGCGCGCTCGTCGTTCATCGACTTATGCGAGGTGCGATACACCTTTTGCGCATCGGACAACAGCACGCGATCCTGCGGGCGCTTCGGCCCGGCGAGGCTCGGTTGCACCGTGCCCATGTCGAGTTCCAAGACATCGGTGTACAGGGCCACGGGCGCCCCATTCACGCGCCACATACCTTGCGCTTTGGCGTAGGCCTCGATGAGCGCGATTTGTTCGGCCGTACGGCCTGACAACTCCAGGTAGCGAATGGTCTCTTCGTCGATCGGGAAGATGCCGCAGGTGCTGCCGTACTCGGGCGCCATGTTGGCAATCGTGGCGCGATCGGCGAGTGGCAGGTTGGCGAGACCGTCGCCGAAGTACTCGACGAACTTATCGACCACGCCCTTCTTACGCAGAATCTCAGTGACGGTGAGCACGAGGTCGGTTGCGGTGGCGCCCGCTGGCAGCTGGCCCGTCAGCTTGAAGCCGATCACTTGCGGAATCAGCATCGTCACCGGCTGTCCGAGCATGGCTGCTTCGGCTTCGATGCCGCCCACGCCCCAGCCGAGCACGCCGAGACCGTTGATCATCGTCGTGTGCGAGTCGGTACCGACGACCGTGTCGGGGTAGACATCGTTCTTGCCGTCGCTGTCGTTGTGGAACACGACACGCGCGAGATACTCGAGGTTGACTTGGTGCACGATACCCGTGTTCGGCGGCACCACTTTGAAGTTGCGGAATGCGGTCTGGCCCCAGCGCAGAAACGCATAGCGCTCACCATTGCGCTCGAACTCGATGCGGTTGTTAGCCGCGAGCGATTGCGCGGTGCCGTACTCGTCGACTTGCACTGAGTGGTCGATGACGAGCTCGGCCGGCGCGAGCGGGTTGACGCGCTCGGCATTGCCGCCGAGTTTCTGTACTGCCTCGCGCATCGCAGCGAGGTCGACGACGCACGGTACGCCCGTGAAATCTTGCATGATCACGCGCGCGGGAGTGAACGAGATCTCATAGGACGGCGCGGCCTTCGGATCCCAGTTGAGGATGGCTTCAATGTCCTTGCGCGTGACGTTGATACCGTCTTCGAAGCGCAGGAGGTTCTCGAGCAAAATCTTGAGCGAGAACGGCAGGCGGGCGACCTTGTCGGCAGGCAGCGCTTTCAAGCTCCAGTACTGATAGGAGCGATTGCCCACCGTCAAATTCGTGCGTGCCTTGAAGCTGTCCGTCATGAGTCCTCCGCGTCGATTAAGCGCTTGAATCAGCCCGCAATTATAGCGGCGCGCGCGCTTTCCGCGCCATCACGTTCCAGCGGAATGACCATCTCGATCACACCTCCGCCCAAGCACACGTCGCCGTCGTAGTAGACCGCGAATTGCCCGGGCGTGACGGCGCGCTGTGCCGCATGAAATTCGACGGCCGTTGCCGTGTCGGCGCGCACCGTGACGCTGCAGCGCTGGTCGGCTTGTCGGTAACGCACTTTCACACCGCATTCGAATCGCGCTTGCGTTGGCGGCACCAGCCAATTGCACGGTCCGGTGACCAAGCCGGTGCTCGCGAGCAGGGGGTGGTCGTGGCCCTGCACGACGAGCAACTCATTCCGCGCCACGTCTTTGCGCGCGACGAACCAAGGCGCTTCGCTCTTACCTCGCTGGCCGCCGATGTGTAAACCACCGCGTTGCCCGAGCGTGTAAAACGCGAGCCCCTGGTGTTCACCTACGCGTTCTCCCTGGGGTGTGACGATCCAGCCAGGCGTTGGGCGCAAGTACTGCGACAGAAACTCGCGAAATGGCCGCTCGCCGATGAAGCAGATTCCGGTGCTGTCCGGTTTGTCGTACACCGGGAGCCCGGCCTCGCGCGCGAGCCGACGAACGTCAGCTTTGTGGAGTTCACCGAGCGGAAACACGACGCGGGCAAATTCGGCAATCGGCACGCCGTGCAAGAAGTAAGACTGGTCTTTGTCTGGGTCGAGACCCTTCAGTAATGTCGGACGGGGCCCGTCGTGCGCGAGTCGTGCGTAGTGGCCGGTCGCGAACCACTCGCCGCCGAGGCGCCGCGCATGCTGGGTGCACACGCCGAACTTGATCTCGCGATTGCAGAGCACGTCGGGATTCGGTGTGCGTCCGGCACGATACTCCCGCAAGAAGTAATCGAACACGCGGTCCCGATACTCGGTTGCGAAACTCACGCGGTGTAGCGGGATGCCCAACTCGGCGGCGACGGCGCGCGCGTCTTGATAGTCTTGGGCGCTCGAGCAATAGGTGTCGTCCTCGTCCCAGTTGCTCATGTAAAGCCCCTGGACGTCGCAGCCAGCGCGACACAGCAATAGCGCGGCGACGGCGGAATCGACCCCGCCGGACATGCCTACCACGACGCGTGTGCCACGAGCTAACTGCATGGGCGTATTGTACGCGGGGTTGGTCGCGCGCCGGTGAGCGCTACAGATTGATGACCGCGCGGACGCGCGGTGCCGACTCCAAATCGATGTGTGCGACGGAATCGAGCGCGAATCGTTGGCCGCGCAAGAAGTCATCGATACAACGCAGTACGAGCGGCGAGCGCAGGCGGTGCTCGGTCGCCATGAGCTCGGCGCGAGTCATCCATGCGGCGCGCACGATGCCGCGGTCGAGCGGTTGCGTCGGACGATGGTCGGCCACGCTGCCGCAGAACGCAAAGCGCAAGAATGAAACCTGCGTTTCCGGATGGCGCCACAAGTAGGTACCGACGAGTGCCTCGGGCGTGAAAGCCCACGCGGTCTCCTCGCGGGCTTCGCGAATCACGGCCGCGAGTAGTGTTTCACGATCTTCGACATGACCGGCGGGTTGATTGATGACAAGCCGGCCTTGGATCCGCTCTTCGACGACGAGAAAGCGGCCTGCAGATTCGACAACGGCTGCGACGGTGATATCAGGCTGCAGCGGCATGCTGAGGATTCTACCGCGTCGCGCGCGGACTAACGACTGGCAGTTCTGGCTGCGCGGTCCGGCTCGCAAGCGATCCACGCGGCATCGAACTCCGCGAGGTGCATGCGTGCGACGGGCGGGTTGTTATAGTCGGCAACACCGTCCCAGGAGCCGGCCTGCACGCGATAGGCGATCGCGCGGTCGTCCGCAATGATGTACGCGGCGGCGCGCTGCTCACCCGGGCGCGGGGCGACGCGCAAATCGATATAGCTCGTCAGTCGACGGCTCATCGCGATGAAACGGTGTTGGTCGCGCACCAGGCGCGCGGAATGATCGAGCAATACGCGCACCTTCGCAAACCGCCGCGCTAACACGAAGCGTTTGACGATTTCGAGGAACGCGCTTTGGTCGTAGATCTCCGGCTCGAGATCGGGCGTGTAGATCGACATCAAGCGCTGCGCACTCGAGGCCACGCGATTAATTGCGTTGCGCATCTCGTCGAGAGATTCGATGACTTCCACGGAGCCGCTCATGTCGACGGCAGGCGCACGCGCGGGCACCGGCGAAGCCTGCGCCGCCGCGATTCCCTGCGTCAAAATGTCTAGCTCGAATTCCCCGGTCGTCATAACGGTCGAAAAAAGACCTGTGCCGATCGCGCGGAGAAGGCCGCGCGTTGTCAGGATAGGCGCGGTGGGGGCGTAGAAAATGCGCGACAGATCACGAAATATTGTCCAGTCACACGCGACCTCGGGCAAAACGCGCCGTGCGTCGCACATTATTGGTTAAGTTGCGGTGCACATTACTGCACCGCAGCGCGTTAGATCTTGTGTGCGAGCTCGCGCGCAAGCCCGACGTACGCGCTCGGCGTCAGGCCCGCGAGGCGCTCGCGTTCTGCAGCTGCGATCGGCAGCGTCGCGACAAACGCCTGCAACGCTGCAGCGTCGATCCGCTGGCCGCGTGTGAAATCCTTGAGGAGTTCATAGCCGTTCGGCACGCCTGCAGCGCGCAGGACGGTTTGCACGGCTTCGCCTAACACCTCGAAAGCCCCGTCGAGATCCGCAGCGAGCTTGGCGGGGTTCGCGTCGATCTTGCCAAGGCCGCGCAAGATCGAGCGCCAGCCGATCAACGAATGACCCAGTGCGACCCCGAGATTGCGCAATACCGTGGAGTCCGTCAGATCGCGTTGCCAGCGCGATACTGGCAACTTCTCAGCGAAGTGGCGTAACAGCGCGTTGGCGATGCCGAGGTTGCCCTCGCCATTTTCGAAGTCGATCGGATTAACTTTGTGCGGCATTGTCGATGAACCGACTTCGCCGCTGACCGCGCGCTGCTGCAAATAGCCGAGCGAGATATAGCCCCAGGTGTCGCGCGCAAAATCGATCAACACGACATTGAGTGCGGCGACCGCATCGCAGTACTCGCCGATGCAGTCGTGCGGCTCGATTTGCGTCGTGTATTCGTTCCACGTGAGGTCGAGTGATTCGACGAAGCGGCGACTCACGGCCGGCCAGTCGGTCTTTGGCAGTGCAGCCACATGCGCATTGTAATTGCCGACAGCGCCATTCCACTTACCTAACAAGTCGACCCGAAGCCAGCGCCGCCGTGCGCGCTCGAGACGTGCCACGACGTTCGCGAACTCTTTGCCGAGCGTGGTGGGGCTCGCAGTCTGACCGTGGGTGCGCGCCAGCATCGGCAGCGATGCGAACCGTTGTGCTTGGCTGCGCAAGTCGCCAATGAGCGTGTTGACGCTGTCCAGCATGACGAGTCGCGCGTGCCGCAACATGCGGGAGTAAGCGAGATTGTTGATGTCTTCCGACGTGCAGCCGAAATGCACGAGTTCGAGTGTCGCAGGGCTGGCGCCCGCCGCAGCGAGTTGCTCGCGGACGTAGTACTCGACCGCCTTTACATCGTGGTTGATGCGCGCTTCGATTTGCTTGACGGCGCGAGGGGCATCGACGGGTGGGTCGGCGAGGAGGGCTGCGGCTCGGGCTGCCACGGACGGCGCGAGCTGAGCGGCGGCATGCTGGGGCAGCTCCTTTTGCAGCGCCAAGATCCAAGCGGCTTCGATCCGAATGCGTTCGCGAATGAGTGCGCTTTCGCTCAGCGCATTGCGCAAAGGATCGGCGGCACGGCTGTAGCGCCCATCGACGGGAGAGAGCGCGAGAAGGGGGTCTAAATCCATGCGGGTGCGGGCTAGCGTGTAGAATCCGCAATGATAACGACGATGTCAGACCACAGCTACCGAATCGAGCGCGACAGCATGGGCGAAGTGCGAGTGCCCAGCGGTGCATTGTGGGGCGCGCAAACGCAGCGGGCGGTCGATAACTTCAAGATCGGCGGGCAACCGCTTGCGCGCGAGCTGCTCGAGGCGTTGGGTCTCGTCAAAGCCGCAGCGGCGCGTGCGAATGGTGATTTGGCGCTCCTCGACAAAGCGGTCGCCGACGCCATCGTCGACGCGGCGCTCGAGGTCGCTGCGGGTCGGCATGATGCGCACTTCCCGGTCGATGTGTTTCAAACCGGCAGCGGCACCAGCTCCAACATGAATGCCAACGAGGTGATCGCGCATCTGGCGAGTGCAGCACTGGGTCGACCGGTGCACCCCAACGATCACGTCAACGCCGGCCAAAGCAGTAACGATACGATTCCGACGACGATCCAAGTGGCCGCGGCGCTGTCTTGGCAGCGATCGCTCGAGCCCGCGCTGATGCACGCGAGCTCGGTGCTATTGCAGCGCGAACACGAGTTCCATGCCACGGCCAAAACGGGGCGTACGCATTTGATGGATGCGATGCCGCTGATGCTGGGGCAAGAGCTGTCGGCGTGGCGGGCGCAGCTCGATGCGGCGCGAGCTCGCTTCGCGAGCGCGTTGCCACGGTTGTGTGCGCTCGCGCAAGGCGGCACGGCCGTGGGCACGGGCATCAATTGCCATCCCGATTTCGCTGCCCACGTATGTGCAGAGCTGCGGCGCCAAACAGGAATGCAATTCGAGCCTGCGAGCAACTACTTCGCGGCACTCGCCATGCCGGATGCCGCGCTCGAGTTCTCGAGCCACGCGCGTTCGCTGGCTGCGAGCCTCATCAAGATTTGCAACGACTTGCGTTGGATGAACAGCGGGCCGTTGGCGGGCCTCGGCGAGATCACGCTGCCGGCGCTACAGCCGGGTAGCAGCATCATGCCGGGCAAAGTGAACCCGGTGGTTCCCGAGGCCGTGGCGATGGCTGCGACGCAAGTGATCGGCTACGACACGGCGGTCGCGATCGGCGCGCAGTCCGGATCATTTCAGTTGAATGTGATGTTGCCGTTGATTGGTCAGAACCTCGTGGTCAGTCTGCGATTGTTGACGCATTCTGTCCGCGCGCTCGCAGACCAGGCATTACGCGGCTTCACCGTGAACGCTGCGGCGTTGACGCGGGCGCTGTCGATGAACCCGGTACTGGTGACGGCGCTCAACTCGCGGATCGGCTACGACCAAGCTGCCGCGATTGCGAAGCGGGCCTACGCCGAGCGCCGCCCCGTGCTCGACGTGGCGCGTGAGATGACCACGTTGTCGGACGCTGAACTGCGCGAGTTGTTAGATCCCGCGCGCTTGACGCAGGGCGGGTTGGCAGGCGGCGGAGCCGGCGGATGAGCGACTGGCGCATGCGGCTCCTCGAGCGCTTTCAAGCGTCCGAGCCGGCCCACGAAATCGCCGAGTGGCGGCTCGCCGGTCTCGATCCCCGACAGAGCCAGCGCCTGCGACGGCATTTTCCAACAGATCCAGTGCCCGCGGCGGTTCTCGTGCCCTTGGTCGAACGGCCCACAGGTCTCACCGTGTTGCTCACGGAGCGCGCGTCAGGGCTCAAGAATCACGCGGCGCAGATCAGTTTCCCCGGCGGGCGCGTCGATCCGGGCGACGCGGGCCCGAAAGGCGCAGCGTTGCGCGAAGCGCAGGAGGAAATTGGCCTGCCGCCGGAGCTCGTTTCCGTGTTTGGCTACATGCCTGATCATTTGGTGATCAGCGGCTACCGCGTGACGCCCGTGCTGGGCTTTGTGCAGCCGAATTTCGAGCTCGTCTTGAATCCGCGCGAAGTATCCGGCGTGTTCGAGGTGCCGCTCGAGCACGTTTTCGATCCCGCCAATCATCGGTCGCGGCTGCGGCGCTTCGAAAGCGGCGAGGAAGTCGAGCTTTATGACATTCCCTACGGGCCGTACAACATTTGGGGCGCCACAGCCGGCATGCTGCTGACACTCTACCGTCTAACAACCGGACACGAACTGTGGAATCCCAACGAGCGCTGAGCACCGCCAAACCCGACGCCCTCACGCGATTGCGCGAGATCATGCGCGCGTTGCGCGATCCCGCCACGGGGTGCCCCTGGGATCGGGAGCAGGACTTCGCGTCGATTGCCCCGTTTACGATCGAAGAGGCCTATGAAGTGGCCGAGGCCATCGAGCGCGGTACGCCAGAGCAGTTACGCGAGGAGTTGGGCGATCTCTTGTTCCAAGTGGTGTTCCATGCGCGCTTGGGCGAAGAGCGCGGCTGGTTCGACTTCGATGACGTCGCCACGGCGATCGCTGACAAGTTGGTGCGCCGCCACCCGCACGTGTTCGCCGGCGCAGCCATTGCAACGGCCACGGAGCAAACGCGTGCGTGGGAAGAGCACAAAGCGCGCGAGCGTGCACAGCGCACTGAGGATCGCAGCTTGTTAGCCGATGTGCCGGTCGCACTACCGGCGCTGGCACGGGCCTCGAAGCTCGGCAAGCGCGCTGCGCGGGTGCATTTTGATTGGCCCGATGCGGCTGGCGTGCGCGCCAAAATCGAAGAGGAATTGCGCGAGGCGGATGCCGCGCAGCCCGGTCGCGAGCAATTGCTCGAGGTGGGCGACGTGCTGTTCGCCGTGGCCAATTGGGCGCGGCATCTGGGGCTCGACCCAGAGGAGGCGCTGCGGCAGTCCAACAATAAATTCGAGCGCCGGTTCCGGGCGATCGAGCGGCTCGCGCAGCAGCGGGGCCTCGATCTCACGCAGCTTGATGCCGCGGAATGGGACCGGCTCTGGCACGAAATCAAGCAAGCAGAGGCTTGAATCGCAAACGTTCAGTTTCGATTCAGCCAATTGTCAAATTTCGATTCAGTGAGCATTCATTGACAGGGGTCTAGAGTCTCCACCCAAGGTCGAATGCTTCGTAATGACGCGCAGCGCGACCTGGAGAGAAACGGAGGCTTTTATGTTTCGCAAGGTAACGACAGTGATGGCGGCTGCTGGCCTGATGCTCGCGGGCCAAGCGGCCTTGGCAGATCATGGCAAGTGGCAGAAGCATGGTCGTTACGACGACGACCGCGGCCGAGGCTACGACTATGCCCGCGTGATCGACGTCGAGCCGATTCGCACTCGAGTGCGTGTGCGCACGCCGGAGCGCGAGTGCTGGCAAGAGACGCGCTATGACGATCGCAGTTACGACGATCGTTACTACCGCGACGGCCGCGCGCCGCAGCGCGGTGCAGCGGGCTCGATGATCCTCGGTGGTATCGTCGGTGCTGCGATCGGTAACCAAATTGGCAGCGGCGACGGTCGCCGAGCCGCCACGGTGGCCGGTGCGCTCATCGGCTCGGCGATTGGCCACGATGCCGCGGCGCGCCGCGAATCGCGCGATCGCTACGATTCGCGTTACGACGATTACGACCGAGGCCCGCGGGAGTACACCGTGGAGCGTTGCGGTACGCGCTATCGCGATGAGTGGGAAGAGCGTATCGACGGCTATCGCGTGACGTACGAGTACAACGGCATTCGCCAAACGACACGCCTGCCGTACGACCCAGGCGATCGGATGCGAGTCCAAATCGCCGTACGCCCCGGCGAGCCGTAAGCGGTAGGTAGCAGCAGGCGGGCGGGAGGAAACTCCCGCCCGCTTCGCATGGGTGCCAAGCCGTTCACAGTGCTTCACAGTTTTGGGGCTCCGGTCGGCACACTCGCACAGGTACAATGGCAGCCATGAAACGCTTCGGCCTCACACTCGTCTCGCTTGCCGCGCTGGCCGTGGTCGCGCTCAGCGCGCCGTCGGCGCGGGCCGATTCACTCGGTGCGCTCGCGCCGGGCTTCATCGAGCAGGTACGCGAGTCGCCCCAAGAAATCTTTCGTGACGGGATTTCGCTCGACGAGGCGGTCAGCCGCGCGGAGGCGCAGTTCAATGCGCGGGTCGTGCGTGCAGAAGCCGATGAGCGCGATGGCCGCGTCATCTACAAGCTGCGTCTGTTATCGGATGATGGGCGCGTATTCACGGTGCGAGTCGACGCGCAGTCCGGTGCGATCTACTGAACGATTGGAACGACCGCGATGCGAGCATTACTGGTTGAGGACGAGGGGACGCTGCGCGAGAGCGTGCGCGAACAATTGACGGCGGCCGGGTTTACCGTCGATATCGCCGCCGATGGCGAGGAGGGGCTGTTCGCCGGTCTCGAGTATCCGCTCGATATCGCCATCGTCGATCTGGGCTTGCCGAAGGTGCCTGGACTCGAGGTCATTCGCCGCATTCGCGCGGGCGGTAAGAAGTACCCCATTCTCGTGCTCACGGCCCGCGATCGTTGGCAGGACAAAGTCGAAGGCTTGCAAGCGGGTGCCGATGACTACGTCACCAAGCCCTTTCATTTCGAGGAGTTGTTAGCACGGCTGCAAGCGTTGCTGCGGCGCGCAGGCGGGTGGGCCAGTGCCACGCTCGAGTGCGGCCCGATTGCCCTCGACACGCGTGCGCAGACCGTGTCGGTGTCGGGTGCGGCAGTTGAACTGACCACCTTCGAGTACCGAATTCTCGAGCACATGATGCTGCGGGCGGGCGACGTCATCTCGAAGACCGAGCTGACGGAGCGGCTCTATGACCAAGATTTCGAGCGCGACAGCAACGTGATCGAAGTGTTCATCGGGCGCTTGCGGCGCAAACTCGATCCGAACGAAACCTTGAATCCGATCGAAACGCTGCGCGGTCGAGGTTATCGATTCGCGTTGGCTCGTAACGCGGCGGCCGGCGAAGCTCACGCGTCGTGAACTCGCCGATGGCGCTGCCCTCGCTCACACGGCGCCTGATCCTGTCCCTCGGTCTGGCGCTCGTGTTGTTCTTCGGGCTCACCATCGTGCTGCTCGATCTCGTGTTTCGCGATCTCGCGCTGCGCAACCTGCGCGAGCTCCTCGATGCGCAAATGGTCGCCATCATCGGCGCGGCCGAACCCGAAGCGGGCGGACCCACCGCCGCGCGGGCGGCACTTGAATCGAGGCTCGAGACGCCGGGGTCGGGCTTGTACGCCGAGATTCGCGATGCGGCGGGTGAGTCGATTTGGCGCTCGCCATCGCTCGTGGGCACCGGCCTCGTATTCGCGCGCTTGGCAGATCCGGGCGAGCGCCGTTTCGAGGTAACCGAGCAGCATGGTGCTCGCCTCGCCATCGCGGCGCGCGGCATCACCTGGGAAGGTGTCGACGGCGACGCGCGGCAGTTTACGTTCTCGGTAGCTTCGGACATGCGCAGTTACGATGCGCAGCTATGGCGCTTCCGGCAGCAATTGATCGGCTGGTTCATCGGGCTCGCTGCGTTGTTGCTCACGACGCTCGCAATCCTGATGCGCTGGGTGCTGCGCCCGGTGCGGCGACTAGAGCGCGAGATCGAGGAAGTCGAAGCGGGGACGCGCGAGGAGTTTGGAGCGGCCTGGCCACGCGAACTCGCCGCGGTCACGGGCAACCTCAATACGCTGCTTCGTGGTGAACGCACGCGCATCAAACGCTATCGCGACACACTCGGCAATCTCGCCCATTCCTTGAAGACGCCGCTGGCTGTGATGCGTAGTACGTTGTCGAGTGCAGCCGACCCGGCCGCACAGCGCCAGGTGCTCGACGCCGAGATCGGCAAGATGACCAGCATCATCGAGCATCAGATGCAGCGCGCAGCAGCGAGCGGTGGTCAGTTGTTAGGCAATGCGCCGGTCGATGTCGCCGCCATTGTGGCGGAGTTACGCGCAGCGTTGCTCAAGGTGTATGGCCACAAGGACCTCGCGATCGAGCTCGCCGTGGACGGTAGCGCGCGCTTCGTCGGCGATCGTGCCGACCTGACCGAGGCGCTCGGCAACGTCATCGACAATGCGTGCAAGTGGTGCGTTTCGCGAGTGCGAGTGTCCGCGCACTATCGGCTCGATGCGCCCGAGCGGCGCGAACTTGAGATTCAAGTGGATGACGACGGGCGGGGCATTCCTGCGGATGCGCGCGAGCGTGTGCTGCAGCGTGGGGGGCGGGCCGATGAGAGTGTGCCGGGCCACGGGCTTGGCCTCGCCATGGTGCGCGACGTGGCGCAGCTCTACGGTGGCACGCTCGAGATCGCGGCGTCGCCGCTCGGCGGAGCGCAAATCACGCTTCGCCTACCTGGACGACGCGCGGAACCTACAGGTCGAACTTGATGCCTTGGGCGAGTGGCAAGGAGCGCGACCAGTTGATCGTGTTCGTTTGCCGCCGCATGTAGGCCTTCCAAGAATCGGAGCCCGACTCGCGACCGCCGCCGGTGTCTTTCTCACCGCCGAACGCGCCGCCGATTTCGGCTCCTGAGGTGCCGATATTCACGTTCGCGATGCCGCAATCGCTGCCCGTGCACGACAAGAACCGTTCAGCGTGCTGCAGGCGGTCGGTGAAAATCGCCGACGACAGACCGTGCTCGGATGCGTTCTGCATGTCGATCGCCTCGTCGAGTGTCGCGAACGGAATCAAGTAGAGAATCGGCGCAAAAGTTTCCGACTGCACGATGTGCCAGTCGTTCCGCGCGCGCACGATCGTCGGTTCGACGAAATGGCCGGGGCCGGGCAATGCCTTACCACCGCAAAGCACGTTGCCGCCCGCCGCGCGCGCGGCCTCTATCGCGCTCAAGTAGCGCTGCACCGCACCGGCGTCGATCAGCGGTCCCATCAACGTGCCATCTTCGACCGGATTGCCGATCCGAACTTGTTTGTACGCCGCGAGTAATCGCTTCTCGACTTCTGCCAGTTGCGACTGATGGACGAACACGCGGCGCGTCGTCGTGCAACGTTGACCGGCCGTGCCGACGGCACCAAACACGATCGAGGGAATCACTAGCGAGAGGTCGGCGGTTTCGTCGACGATGATCGCGTTGTTGCCACCGAGCTCGAGGAGGCTCTTGCCGAGCCGGCGTGCGACGCGCTCACCCACGTGGCGCCCGACTTGCGTCGAGCCCGTGAAGCTCACGAGTGCAACCCGTCGGTCGTCCACGAAGCGATTGGCGAGGTCCGTGCCGGAGTCGATGAAAAGCTGAAAGATCGGCGGCAGCTTTTGTGTGCGCATCAATTCCGCCGCAAGACGCTGCACGGCGATCGCTGTGAGGGGCGTCTTCGGTGAGGGCTTCCACACGGTCACGTTGCCGCAGATCGCAGACAAGAAGGCGTTCCAAGCCCAGACGGCGACCGGAAAGTTGAATGCCGAGATCACGCCGACCACGCCGAGCGGGTGCCATTGCTCGTACATGCGATGCTGGAAGCGCTCCGAATGCATCGTGTTGCCGTAGAGCATGCGCGACTGGCCGACAGCGAAGTCAGCGATGTCGATCATCTCTTGGACTTCGCCCAGGCCCTCGGCCTTGATCTTGCCGTTCTCGAGTGACACTAACAAGCCGAGGTCTTGCTTGTGTTGGCGCAGCAGCTCACCAAACAAGCGGATCGCTTCGCCGCGCTGCGGTGCCGGCACAGTGCGCCAAGCGCGCGCCGCCTCGACGGACGAGGCCATCACGGCCTCATATTCTGCGGCTGTCGACGCGCGCACTTTTGCTAACAATCCGCCGGTCGCGGGGTTCACAGAGTCGATGAGGCGTGCGCTCGGGTCTTGGGTCCAGCCGGAACCGCCTGACCACGTCGCAGCATTCAGCGACTCGATGCCGAGCCGGCGCAGGACACCGGCGACATCAACTGACTTGGATTCGTTGCCCATGGCCTACTTTCCTTTGCGTGCCTTTGGCGGCGTCTTCGGCGCCGTGCGCCGCTGACGGCCAGTGCGGCCCGAAACGACGACCTCGCTCGACAAATCCTTCGAACCGCCCGGCGCGTAGTACTTGCCGAAGCGGTTCTGCAGGATGTCGGGCAGCGTGAACTGCTCCTGCGCGACGAAGCCGCGATACTTGCGCGGATTCGCCAACACGAGATCGACGACCGAGGTGATACCCGCCGCGGTGGTCACTTGAATCGCTGACCACAAACGCCCCGCGATCACTTGCGGGTAGATCTTGTTGACGTAGTTCTCCTCGCGCAGTTCGCCGTCCTGCTTGCCCGCGACGGCGGCGTACACAATGACGACGTCTTGCAACGTTTGGGGCACGGCATTCTCGAGAATGCGCTTGAGCGTCGCACGATCCTGATTGAGCTTCAGATCGTTCATCAACAAGCGCATCTGCTCGCAATGCCCGGGGTAGCGCATCGTCTTGTAATTGATCTGCTCGCATTGCTTGCCGTACGTCTCCGCCAGCGAGCCGAGGCCGCCAGAGGTGTTGAACGACTCGTACAAGGTGCCGTCGATCTCGATCTCTTCGAGCCCTTCGAGCGGCGCGACGTCGATGAGCTTGCCGTCGACTAACGCTTGGCATGGGTTGCCGTATTCGTTGATCAAGCCTTCCGTCGACCACGTGAGTGAATACTTGAGCACGTTGTTAGGATGCTGCGGCAGGGCGCCCACGCGCAGCTTGATCGAGCGCAGCTCGTCGAAGTGCTTGGCCAACTCGTTCGCGGCGATGCTGATGAACCCGGGAGCGAGTCCGCACTGCGGCACGAATGCGCGATTGGCGCCGCGCGCTGTACGGCGCACGGAGCGCGTCACTTCCACGTCTTCGGTCAAGTCAAAGTAGTGGATGTTGGCCTTGCGGGCAGCCTTGGCCACATCGGGGTTGCAGTAATAGGGCAGGCTCGAGATCACGGCGTGCACGGGTTGCGCCTTTAAATGCGCGTCCAACGCTTTGCTATCGCGCGCATCCAGCGCAACGGCACGCAGTTGCTTCGAGCCGTGAGCCTTCGCAACGGCCTCGGCGGCGACGCCGTCCACGTCGCCGAGCGTCACGTCATAGTCGCCGGATTCAGCGAGAAACCCACAAATCAACGCGCCAATCTTGCCGGCGCCCAACACGAGTACTTTGTGCACAAGACCCCTCGAAAATCAGGTAATTTGGTTCGCCACGTTGGCCGAAGCCCCGTGGAAAACCGCGCATTCTGCCTGCGTGGCGGTTGGCGCGCCATGTCTCGGGCAACACATTTCGTGTTAAATTGCGCCTGCAAGTAGTTGATAGGACAGAAGATGCGATCTTTGGAGTCGACCCCCTGGCAGCCGACCAGCTGGGCTACGCGCCCGGCGCAACAGCAGCCGCAGTATTCCGATCCCGTGGCTCTGCAGGAGGCTGTGGCGCAATTGGCGCGCTTGCCCCCCATCGTTGTCAGCTGGGAAATTGAGGCGCTCAAGAGCCGCTTGGCAGCCGCGCAGCGTGGGGAATCGTTTCTGCTGATGGGCGGCGATTGCGCCGAAACCTTCGCGGACTGCGAATCCGACAAGATCGCGAAGAAGCTGAAGATCCTGCTGCAGATGAGTCTCGTGCTGTTGCACGGGCTACGGAAGCCAATTATTCGCGTCGGTCGCATGGCAGGTCAGTACGCCAAACCGCGCTCGGCCGACACCGAAACGCGTGACGGCGTCACGCTGCCCTCGTTTCGCGGCGACTTGGTCAATCGTGCCGATTTCACGCCTGAGGCTCGCGCCCCGGATCCGACGCTGTTGTTGCGCGGTTACGAGCGCGCTGCGTTGACCTTGAATTTCGTGCGCGCGTTGTGCGATGGCGGCTTCGCCGACCTGCATCACCCCCAGTACTGGGACCTGGGGTTCATGCATCACTCGCCGCTCAAGAGCCAGTACCAGCAGATCGTCGATTCGATTGCCGAGTCGTTGGAGTTCTTCGAGCGCGTGAGCGGTGGGCGCGCGCCGCACGAAGTGACTGCCGTCGACTTCTTCGCAAGCCATGAAGGCTTGGTGCTCGCGTACGAACAGGCGCAGACGCGCTACATTCCGCGCCAGCAACGTTGGTACAACCTGTCGACGCACATGCCGTGGATTGGCATGCGCACCGCGCAACTCGACGGCGCGCATGTGGAATTCTTCCGCGGCATTGCCAACCCGATCGGCGTGAAGATCGGCACAGCGATGGATAACGGTTGGTTGCAGGGTCTGTGCCATGCGCTCAACCCGCAGAATCAGCCTGGTCGCTTAGCGTTGATTCACCGATTTGGCGCCAAGGATATCGAAGCGTCGTTGCCGCGCATGATCAAGGCCGTGCGCGAGACGGGTCAGCAAGTGCTGTGGGTGTGTGATCCGATGCACGGCAACACCGAAACGAGCTCTGGCGGTCTCAAGACACGGCGCTTCGAAAACATCCTGCGCGAGTTACAGCTTGCGTTCGAGATCCATGCTGCCGAGGGTTCCTATCTCGGCGGCGTGCATATCGAGCTCACGGGCGAAGATGTCACCGAGTGTACGGGCGGCGCGCGTGGGCTCGCGGATGCGGACCTGCAACGAGCGTATCGCTCGACGGTCGATCCGCGGTTGAATTACGAGCAGGCGCTCGAACTTGCGATGTTGATCGGTCGGTACGGCGAGCCGCGCCGGTCGGTCTCGGGCACCGGCGCCTAACAACTCAGCTACAGCGGCGCCCGCTTGGGCACGCTTGGCTCCGCGAGCAAATGACACGCACCTTGTGTGCGGTGGCATCCGCGACCCAACCGATCCGCAACACATGCGCCACGTTGCGCAGTGCCTCGGCCACATCTGGTGGCGTGAGCGCTTCGCCGCCTTGCCGTTGGCAGGCGTCCCATAATTGCTGCGTCAGTCGTTCCGCGTTGTAGCCCTGGGCACTCAGAGCGGGTGCGACATCGATGCCGACCGACAGCACGCGCAGCGCATCCGCAGCATCGCGCGTGAGTAACGAGTGGCAAGCGTATGCGCGCACATCAGCGCCTTCGCGGATCACACTCAGTTGGGACACGGGCCGATTGGCTTCGAGGCCTTGCGGTTGGCGCAGGAGTCGAAACACGGCCCAATGCGGGCACGGGTCTGGCACGAGGCTGAGGTTGCCCCACGGCAGCGGAATCCCGTTACCGCGATACACCGTGCGTAAATAGCCCGGCGGGTAGCCGTCGAAAAAGTGCCAATGGCGATATGGCGAGACGGCCGTCATCCGCCGCATCACGACGGCGGGGCCCACACCGAGGCGTTTGTGAATCGTGAGTTGGTGTGCCTCGCGCACTAACAACTGCCGAAACGGCACGCGCGGCAGCAGCAACGCGCCGGCAAAATAACTGCACTCGAACTCGCGCCAGGCGTGCAGCGCGTCGCGAGGCCCCAGTCCCGGCGTCGTATCTGCGGCAGACTTGGTGTCGCCCGCCCAATCCGCTCCGGAGTCGGAAATGGCGCCATCGCCGTTGTGCAAGATCTTGTGGCCGAGGTAGAACGCGAGCTCGTACTTGAGGCGTGCCTCGCGCGTGCGGAGTCGGCTGCTCACCACGATCGCGCCGGGAGCCTCGAACCGTGCACGTGCCAGCCCGCGGCTGAGACGGCGCTTGTCATCCTCGACCCACCGAACCACGAGGCCGTAGCGCGCGCAGATGTCGAGCAGTCGCTCGACGGACAGCGGCATTTCGCGCCCGCCAGCCGTGTCAGCAGCCCGCTCGATCTCCGGAAAGTCATTGTGATGCGTTTCCTGCCAAACGCGAATCAGCAACTGCGCAAACGTGCGGCCCGCCGTGCCAGTCTGTAACAGCAGCTCCGGCAATGCTGTCCGCAGCAGCGACGGTGAGAACAGGAATGCGGGCTCGAACGGGGTTGCCGCGGGCGTGCTGTTGGTCGTCGGCGCGGCTTCGGCGTTGTCGACGCCGCCGTCAAGAAACCACTGTGGTTGCTTGCCAAACACGCGCGCGATCATCGCGAGCACCACGGGGGAGGGGCTGCGCTTCCCGGTTTCGAGCATGCTGAGGTAGGACACCGACGGCGCGGCCTCGGGATCGAGCTGCACGCACCGCGCCGACAGCTCCTCCAGCGTCAGGCGGTTGCTCTTGCGCAAGCTTCGCAGCTTGGAGCCGAGCAGCTGGCCGTGCCTAATTCCTGTAGTAAAATTCACAATGTCAAATTTTTATAGTGTAAAAGACTGCGTTCGGCCTCTAGACTGCCCGCCCACGACGACAGAGTCAATCCGGCCGTGCGCGGCCTACGAGGGTGTACACACATGAATCGAGCGGAACCGGCAGTTTCGGGTTCGACGGCAACGCCAGCGACGCCGCTCGTGGTGCACGCACCCGTGTCGGCACTGGGTGCTGAGATTCTTTCGCCAGCGGCGTTGGCCTTCGTCGCTCAGCTCGTAAGCCGATTCGCGCCGCGGGTGCAGGAGTTGCTGGCGGCGCGTGAGGCGCGCCAAGCACGCATCGATGCCGGCGAGTTGCCAGATTTCCTGCCGAGCACGCGCCACATTCGCGATGGGCATTGGACCGTAGCGCCCGTGCCGCAAGACTTGCTCGACCGCCGGGTCGAGATCACGGGGCCCACGGACCGGAAGATGATCATCAACGCGCTCAACTCGGGTGCGAAGGTGTTCATGGCCGATTGCGAGGACTCGATGAGTCCTTCGTGGAGCAACGTAGTCGAGGGCCAAGTCAATCTGCGCGACGCCGTGCGGCGCACGATCAGCTTTCAGAGCCCAGAGGGCAAGTCGTACCAGCTGAAGGACACCATCGCGACCTTGATTGTGCGGCCGCGCGGCTGGCACCTGTATGAGCGTCACATCACGCGTTCGGGCGAACCGGTGCCGGGCGCACTCGTGGACTTTGGTCTTTATCTGTTCCACAACCACGCGGCGCTCGCCGCGCATGGCACAGGCCCGTACTTCTACTTGCCTAAGCTCGAAGGGCACCTCGAGGCGCGCTTGTGGGCGGACGTGTTCGCGTTCTCCGAGCAGTCGTTAGGGCTCGCGCACGGTGCGATCAAGTGTACCGTGCTCATCGAAACGATCCTCGCGGCATTCGAGATGGACGAGATCTTGTACGAGCTGCGCGACAACATCGTCGGCCTCAATTGCGGTCGCTGGGATTACATTTTCAGCTTCATCAAGAAGTTCGCCCGGCGGCCCGACTTCGTGCTGCCGGACCGCGCGCAAGTGACGATGACGACGCATTTCCTGCGTTCGTACTCGCAACTGTGTATTCAGACTTGCCACAAGCGTGGTGCGTTCGCCATGGGCGGCATGGCCGCGCAGATTCCGATCAAGAACGACCCCGCAGCGAATGAAGCGGCGTTGGCGAAAGTGCGCGCCGACAAAGAGCGCGAAGCCACCGACGGTCACGACGGCACGTGGGTGGCGCACCCGGGTTTGGTCCCGATCGCAATGGAGATCTTCAATCGCTTGATGCCGGGGCCGAATCAGCGCCACCGGCTGCGCGAGGACGTCAAGGTGACCGCGCGCGACTTGTTAGCAATCCCAGAAGGCACGATCACCGAGGCTGGGCTGCGCAACAACGTCAACGTGAGCCTGCAATACATGGCGGCGTGGTTGTCCGGCAACGGCTGTGTGCCGATCCACAATTTGATGGAAGACGCCGCGACTGCCGAGATCTCACGCGCGCAGATTTGGCAGTGGATCCGCCACCCGAAGGGCGTGTTGCAAGATGGACGGCGCGTCACGGTGGAGTTGTTCCGTCAGACGCTCGCCGAGGAATGCGCTGCCCTGCGCACGAGCCTCGGCGAGGCCGAGTATGTACGCGGCAATTTCGCGCGCGCCGCGAAGCTGTTGGATGAGATCACGACGGCGCCCGAGTTCTCGACGTTTTTGACGCTCGCCGCATATCGCGAGCTCGCCTGAATTCATTTCCCCACGAGGAGCAGAGCATGACCCTGAAGAACGCAGCACAGTTGGAGCGCGAGTGGCAAACGAATCCGCGCTGGAAAGGCATCAAGCGTGGCTACAGCGGCGCGGACGTGGTGCGTTTGCGCGGCACGTTGCACGTTGAGCACTCGATCGCGCGCCACACGTCCGAGAAGCTGTGGAGCTACGTCAACGAGAAGCCGTTCGTCAACGCGCTCGGCGCGCTGACCGGCAATCAAGCCATGCAGCAAGTGAAGGCGGGCCTTGACGCGATCTACTTGTCGGGCTGGCAGGTCGCGGGCGACGCGAATCTCGCGGGCGAGATGTA
>CAYUIT010000004.1:45223-124678 GCA_964444835.1 uncultured Steroidobacteraceae bacterium | reverse complement strand
GCGGCGGATCGCCGACGCGATCGCGCGGCGCCACGATGCGCACGACCGCATCGAAGTGACTGTCGTCCGCGCGTATCGAAGGTACGGTGTCGACACGACCTTGCACGAGCCAACGCTCACCGCTATCGCGCGGCGCAATGCGCGTCTCGAGCCACTCGGCGGTCACGCAAGAAACCTGCGCGAAACCTAACAACCAGGCCAGCATCACGGCGATGATCCGTGCAAGCCACGTGCCGCTGGGCGGCACGGTGGCTTGCGACATGCGCAGCCACCCGCCGATGCCGATGACGCCCACCACCACGATGACCGCAATTCGCCAACCTGCACTCGGTGGATACGTTGCGCACAAACCGCTCGCGCAGCCCGCAAAGAAGCTCACGGCGACCGACACCGTCAAACGCAGCCGCGACCCAAGCCCCACAAACGCTCCCGCGAGGCTTTCTGCCTCGTCTTGCACTATGCGTGCACGACGCGCGCGCCGCCCTGGCCATTTTTGCCGGCTCCGCCGCGTTTCGCTTAGACAACGGCGCGCAGTTCACCAATACTTCTTCTCTCTCGAGGAAACTGGAATGACGCCCGGAAGACGGCGATGGCTGCTTTGGTTGGGGTTTACGTTGCTGAGCGCGCAATCATTCGCGTGAGCGATTAGGTTCAGTCATGCCGCGCCGCTTGCTCAAACGCGTGACCCCCAGCCGCGAGACACTCCATCGGAATCGCTGGCTGCGACCCTTTACACGCTGGATCGGCGACCCGCGCCTGTGGGCCCCGCAGCGACGCCCGGTGGCGCGCGCCTTCGGCGCAGGCATCGCAATCAGCTTCATTCCGCTCCCAATCCATTTGCCGCTCGCAGCCTGTGTCGCGATGCTGGCGCGTTTGAACGTGCCCACGATCGTGGCGACCGTGTTTCTGGTCAATCCGGTGACGCTGTTTCCGGTGTATTACTTCGCGTACCGCGTCGGCCTGCTCGTGATGCAGCATCCACCCGAGACGTTTCGCTTCGAGCTATCGTGGGACTGGTTGCAGTACGGGCTCGGCTCGCTGTGGCAGCCGTTTCTCGTCGGCTGTCTCGTCTGCGGCGTCGTGCTGGGTTTGCTCGGCTGGGGCACCATCAACATCTTGTGGCGCTGGTCCGTCGTGCGGCGCAAGCAGCGACGCGCAAGCCTACGGACGCTCGCTAACCAGCGCGGTTCGGCCTAACGACGTTCGTGTAACCGACCGCTGTTCAACTCCAGGACACGGTCCATACGATTGGCGAGGCGCAGATCGTGCGTCACGACGATCAGGCTCGTGTTGCGCTCGCGGTTGAGCTCTAGCATCAGCTCGAATACTTGTTCGGCCGTCTTGCCGTCTAGATTCCCCGTGGGCTCATCCGCCAAGACCACTGCTGGTTGCGTCACCAAAGCCCGCGCAACGGCGGCACGTTGCCGCTCGCCACCGGAGAGCTGATGCGGCCGATGCTCGAGCCGCGCCCCAAGCCCGACGCGGCCCAGGATCGCCTCGGCAGCCGCTCGCGCTTGCGCGACTGGCATACGCCGAATCAGCAGCGGCATCGCCACGTTCTCGAGTGCCGAGAACTCGGGTAGCAGGTGATGGAATTGATAGACGAATCCCAAAGTGCGATTGCGCAAATCGCCGCGCGCCTTTTCATCGAGCGCGTGCACGTCTTGGCCTGCAATGCGCACCGCGCCCGACGTGGGCCGATCGAGCCCACCGATGATCTGCAACAAGGTCGTTTTGCCGGAACCTGATGCGCCGACAATTGCCAAGCGCTCGCCCGGCGCCACTCGCAACTCGACGCCGTCCAGCACCCGCAATGTCACTGGACCCGATTGAAACTCGCGCACGACCTCGGTCGCTTCAAGCACGAGCCCGCTCGTGGCTGTCGTGTGGTCAGTCATGGCGTAAGGCCTCCGCAGGCTGCGTCCGTGCCGCGCGCAGTGCCGGATACACTGTCGCCAGTGCGCACAGCACGAATGCGACGACACAGATTTGCACGACGTCCGACGTCTGCACGTATGCCGGCAAATCGCTCATGAGATACACCTTTGCATCGAGAAACTGAATACCGAGGGCGCGCTCGAGCGCATGCACGATCACTTGCACGTTGTTAGCGAGCAGCACACCGAGCGCGGCGCCAAGCAGAGTGCCGATCAAGCCAATCAGCGCGCCTTGTATGACGAAGGTCGCGAGTATGTTGCGAGGCCCCGCGCCGAGTGTGCGCAAGATCGCAATATCCGTTTGCTTTTCCTTCACGATCATCACGAGTGTCGCGACGATATTGAATGCGGCCACCGCGACGATCAGCAGCAAGATCAGAAACATCATCGACTTGGTTAACTCGATCGAGCGAAAGAAGTTGGCGTGATTGCGCGTCCAATCGCTCACGACATACACGCGATCATCGTTGAACGACAACGCGAAACCACGCACGATGGCCGCGGCTTCCCACGGATCCTCGAGCGATAACCGCAAGCCACTCACGCGATCGCCCAAACGATACAGCCGCGCCGCATCCTCGATGTTCACGAGCGCGAGTCCCCGATCGAACTCATACATCCCGGACGTGAACAAGCCGCTCACGGTAAAACGCCGCATCCGCGGCACGATGCCGGTCGGCGTCGCAGAGCCTTCAGGCGTGATCAATACGACCGTATCGCCGACCTTGACGCGCAACTCCTCAGCCAACGACGAACCGAGCACCACGCGGTAGCTCCCCGCTCGCAAATCGCTCACGCTGCCTTGCTCGATGCGATTGGCGATGCCCACGGCCTGCTGCTCTTCCACCGGATCGATGCCGCGCACCACCGCACCGGCGACGCGCTGCCCGTTCGCAAACAAGCCTCGCGATTCGACAAACGGCACCGCCACGCGTACGCCCGGATAGGTTTGTGCGCGCTCGCGGGCCGCCCGCCAATCGCCCAAGGTACCGTCGGTCGTCGACAGGGTCGCATGCGCAGTCACCGACAAGATTCGCGCCCGCAGCTCGCGCTCGAAGCCATTCATGACCGACAACACCACGATCAACACGGCGACGCCCAACGCAAGACCGATCACGGACATCATCGCAACGAACGACACGAAGCCGCGGCGGTGCGCCGAGCGCAAATAGCGAGTTCCGATTCGCCATTCGTACGCCATGGCTACCACTACTCGTAGCGCAACGCTTCGGCCGGTGGCACGCGCGCTGCGCGCAACGCCGGATAGACCGTCGACAACAAGGTCAACAGCAACGCAATGCCACCGATCCACGCGACCTGCTGCCAGTCGAGCTGCGAAGGAATCGTCGTAATGTAGTAGACATCGGAACGGAAGAACTCGAACCGGAATACGCGCTGCAGCCATGCCGCGATGACGCCCGCGTTCGCACCCACGACGACACCGAGCAACACGCCTAACAACACACCGAACCAGCCGATCGCCAAGCCTTGCGTCAGGAAAACACCCATCACGCGCGGCGGCGATGCGCCGAACGTCCGCAGGATCGCGATGTCGGTGCGCTTATCCGTTACGACCATGACCAGCATCGCCACGAGATTGAACGCCGCCACGGCGACGACCAACATCAAGATGATGGCCATCATCGTCTTCTCGATCTTGATCGCGCGGAAGTAGTTAGCGTTGTCGAGCGTCCAGTCACGGATCTGCGTGCCGACGGGCAGCTCCGGCGCGATCGCGGCGGCCCGTGCTGGTGCCGCGAGCGCATCGTCGAACCGGACATGCAGGCCGACGGCATTCGAACCCGTCGGCACGAGCGCGCTCACATCCTCGAGGGGCGCCATGACGAGCGCACTGTCGTGGTCTTGAATACCGACCTGGAACAGCCCGACGACAGTGAACTCGCGCAGACGCGGCTCGGGGGCTCCGTCTGCCGTCGCAGCCGGCACCAACACTGTGATCGAGTCGCCGACTGATACGCCTAACAACTCGGCCACACCGACACCAATCACGGCGCGACCAGAGCCGGCGGTCAGCGCGTCGATGCCGCTACCGACCTGCGCCTCGAGCCCGCGCGTCACTTGCGCCTCGTAAGCCGGATCAACGCCACGCAAGCGAATCGGCAACAGTTCCGGCGTACGCATCGCGAGCGCCTCGAGCTCGACATACCGCGCCACGCCTTCGACACCCTTGGCTTGGCGGATACGCTGCGCGATCGCTTGCCAATCTGGCGCGGCGCTGCTCGTATCGGCAGAAGCGACGACCCGCGCATGCGACGTCAAGGCGAGCAGTCGGTCGCGCAGCTCGCCCTCGAGGCCGTTCATCACCGACAGGATCACGATCAACGCAGCGACGCCGAGGCACACGCAGATCAGGGACACGAGCGTGATGAACGATACGAAGAATTTCTGGCCGCGTGCCCGCGCATAGCGTAGGCCCACGAAAATCGCTAGCGGTTGGAACATCGGTGCTTTGGCTGCGGGCGCTGCGGCCCGGCGCGCATTAGAACATGCGCAGCGCGACACGCTCAAAAAATTGCGGTGGATCACAGTTTTGGCCGGACAGCGCCGTCTCGGTCGGGCGACAGGTGTGTCTCGGGCCCACCGCCCAGCTATATTCCCGCTGCCCGAATTCGAGGAGGTTTGACATGGCACGCACCACCGCCCTGATCGTTCTGTTGTCCGCCCTCGCACTGCCCACCTGGGCCGAAACGATCGTCATCGACGGGCAGGTCACGCTGAAGGAATCGACCATCGAGCGTCCGACCCGGGGCATGACGATGGCCGCCGTCGAAGCGCGCTTTGGCGCACCCGTTGCGAAGCGCGAAACGGTGGGCTCGCCGCCCATCACCCGCTGGGAGTACGCCCAGTTCGTCGTGGTTTTCGAGCACGATCGCGTGCTGCACTCTGTCGTCGTCGGCTCGTAGACGGCGCCCGCCTGACGTCAAGACTTGCGGTGCGCGCGCCGCAAGGTAAGCTGCGCTCGCGTGTCGCGGCCTCGGGGTTTCGGCCTGCAATCGTCGGCCGCCTACCACTGCACCATGACCCTTTTGCTCTCCCCGTCCGTCCCTGCGTCACGCGGCCAAGTGCGCTGGAGCCAGCTGTACGGCTCAGCGTCGCGGCTCGCACTGGCAGAGGCGATCGCCGCCGACGCCCGCCCTTGGTTGATCGTCACCGACGATGCTCGCGAACTCGACCCGCTGCGCACCGAACTTGCGTTCTACCTGGGCACAGCAGCGCCCGTGCTGGCGTTCCCGGACTGGGAAGTGCTGCCGTACGATCTGTTCTCGCCGCACGCGGATATCGTCTCGGAACGGCTCGCGACACTCGCTGCGCTGCCACGTCTCACTCGCGGCGCCATCGTCTGCGCCGCGGATACGCTCGTGCAGCGGTTACCGCCGCGAGGCTACGTCGATGGCCGCAGTTTCGATCTGGCTGTCGGGCAACGACTCGCGGTCGACCCACTGCGGCGGCAACTGATCGAATCTGGCTACGCGAGCGTTGCGCAAGTTGTTAGCCATGGCGAATTTGCACTGCGCGGGTCGCTGCTCGATGTGTTTCCGATGGGCGCGCACGCACCACTACGTCTCGATCTGTTCGATGATGAAATCGAAGCGATTCGTACCTTCGATCCCGACACCCAGCGTTCGCTCGACACGCTGCCAGCGGTACGGCTGCTGCCAGGTCGCGAAGTGCCTCTCGATGCCGAGTCCGTCAAACAGTTTCGCCGCCGCTATCGCCAACGTTTTGAGGGCGACCCCAATCGCAGCGCCATCTACCGCGGCGTCAGCGATGGCATCGCGCCCTCCGGCATCGAGTTCTACCTACCGCTGTTCTTCGACACCACTGCCAGTTTGTTCGACTACCTACCGGCCAACACGGTCGTCGCAGCGAGCACCTCGATTGATACGGCACTCGAGCGTGTCTGGCGCGGTATCGCCGAGCGTCACGAAGAACGGCGCCACGATATTGAGCGGCCGTTGCTCGAGCCGAACGAAGCGTTCGTTCCGCCGAGCGATCTCGCGCAGCGATGGCAGGACCGCGCGAGCGTTCGCTGGCAGAGCTTCAAGTCCGAATCGGCCGCAACCGAGAACGGCGTCGCCATCCAGAACTTTCCGACTGCCGCGCCGCGCGAATTGAAAGTGGACGCTCGTGCGGAGCGACCGCTCGCACCGCTCGAGAGCTTTTTGCAAGAATTTCCGGGGCGCGTACTGATCGGCGCTGATTCGCCCGGTCGCCGTGAAGTGCTGCTGCAGATGTTCCGCGCGCACGGGCTCCAAATCGCGTCGGTCGGCGGCTGGCATGAGTTCCTCGCGAGTTCCTCGCGGCTGGCGCTCAGCCTCGCACCAGACCTTTCCGGGCTCGTGCTACGCGAACCGCCACTCGCCGTGCTCGGCGAATCGCAGTTGTTTGGCCAGCGCGCGCGTCAAGAGCGGCGCCGGCGCAAGTCGAGTGCCGATCCGCAGGCGATCTTGCGCGACTTGATGACGCTCACGCGTGGCTCGCCCGTCGTGCACCAAGAGTACGGTGTCGGCCGCTATGTCGGACTCGAGACGATGGAAGTCGGCGGCCAAGCGGGCGAATTCCTCGTCATCGAGTACCAAGGCGGTGATCGGATCTATGCGCCGGTGCAGTCGCTGCATCTGGTGAGCCGCTATTCCGGCGCGGCGCCCGAGAGCGCGCCGTTGCACAAACTCGGCACCGACCAGTGGGCCAAGGCGCGCAAGCGCGCTGCAGAGCGCATTCGCGACGTGGCAGCCGAGTTGCTCGATCTCTATGCGCAACGCAAAGCAAAGTCGGGCGCCAAGCTGTCACTACGCGATCTCGAGTACCAGGCCTTTTGCAATGGCTTCCCGTTCGAGGAGACCGCAGACCAAGCCGAGGCGATTCGACAAGTGATCAGCGATTTGGATAGCGGTCGCCCGATGGACCGCATCGTGTGCGGCGATGTCGGTTTCGGCAAGACCGAGGTCGCGATGCGGGCCGCCTTCATCGCGGCGCAAGCCGGCAAGCAAGTGGCGGTGCTCGTTCCGACCACACTGCTCGCGGAGCAGCACTTGAACAATTTCCGCGATCGCTTCGCGGAGTGGCCGGTGCGGATCGAATCTCTGTCGCGATTCCGCTCTGGTAAAGAGACGACGGCTGTCGTCGAAGGTCTCGAGAGTGGCCAAGTCGACATCGTGATCGCGACCCATCGCCTGTTGCACGCGAATGTGCGTTTCAAGCAACTCGGTCTCGTGATCGTCGATGAAGAACATCGGTTCGGCGTGCGCGACAAAGAGAAGCTGAAGTCGTTACGCGCGGAAGTACACGTGCTGACGCTGACCGCAACGCCGATTCCGCGCACGCTCAACATGGCGCTCGGCGGCCTGCGTGACTTGTCGATCATCTCGACACCGCCGGCTGAGCGCCTCGCGATCAAAACGTTTGTCGTCGAGTGGCACGATGCGACCTTACGCGAGGCCGCGTTGCGCGAGCTACGCCGCGGCGGACAGGTGTACTTCATCCACAACGAAGTGCAGTCGATCGAGAAGATCGCCGCAGAGCTCGCGGTGATGATCCCCGAGGCGCAGATTCGCGTCGGTCACGGCCAGATGCGCGAGCGCGATCTCGAGCAATTGATGGTCGATTTCTACCACCGGCGATTCAACGTGCTCGTGTGCACGACGATTGTCGAAAGCGGGATCGACGTGCCCACCGCCAACACCATCATCATCAATCGTGCTGACAAACTGGGTCTCGCACAGTTGCACCAGTTACGCGGCCGCGTCGGGCGTTCACATCACCGCGCATACGCATACTTGATCGCGCCGCCGCGTAAGGCCCTCACGGGCGATGCGGCCAAGCGGCTCGAAGCGATCGAGTCGCTCGAGGATTTGGGCGCAGGGTTCGTGCTCGCCACTCACGATCTCGAGATTCGCGGCGCGGGTGAGTTGTTAGGTGAATCGCAGAGTGGCGAGATGACCGAGATCGGTCTGACGATGTACCTCGACATGCTCGAGCAAGCCGTCAAAGCGCTGCAAGAGGGCCGCACACCTGACCTCGAGCGCACGCTGGCCGCGACGGCGGAAGTGGAACTGCGTGTGCCTGCGTTGTTGCCGGAAGAATATGTTCCCGATGTGCCCGTACGGCTGACGCTGTACAAACGCATCGCAGCAGCCGCCGATGAAGAGTCCCTCAGCACGCTCACCGAAGAATTGATCGACCGCTTCGGTGAGCTGCCCGAGCCAGCCACCCACCTACTCGCCATCGCGCGCCTCAAGCTCGCTGCGCGCAGCCTCGGCATCCGCCGGCTAGACTTAGGTCCGGACGGCGGCTACGCCCTGTTCGAGTCCGAGAACCGCGTCGATCCGCACCAAGTCATCAAGTTAATCCAATTGCCGCAGCGCGAGTATCGGTTGGACGGGCCCTTGAAGCTGCGCGTGTCGAAAGATCTCGACGAGGTCGCCGAGCGTTTCGCGTTTGCCGCCGAACTCCTGGCCAAGCTCGCACCGACGTCGGGCCCAACCGCCCCCGCAGACACCTCGGCGCCGACACGCAAAACCGCTACAATTCGGCGATGAAACGGATGTCCTCCTGGCCGATGGCGATTGCGCTCGGTGCATTGCTCGCGAGTGCGCCTGCGGTGCCGCAGCAGCCTGCGGCACTACCGACATACAACGTCGAAGTGATCGTGTTCCGCAATGGCAGCGGCAGTGGCGGCGGCGAAGATTGGAGTGCCCGCGCCACCACGCGCGGCGGCGATTCCGGTGGTACGCCAACGGTCGGCAAATTTGTTGCGGCGATTCCTCCCGCGCAATATCAGCTCAGCGATTTGAAGGCACGTTTAGCTGCCACCGGCACCTACCAACCCATCGCACACTTCGCGTGGCAGCAGACGCCGAGCTCCTGGGGTTCGCGTGCAGGCTTCTCCGTGCAGCGCTTGGCAGGCAACGTGCCCGGGCTGAGCGGCATGATCTATCTCGAACGTGGACAGTATTTGCACTTGGGTGTCGCGCTCAACTACGCACCCAGCAATCCGCCCGGCGGTATTGCGGGTCCCGGCACGAATTTCAATCTCACGGAAATCCGGCGCATCAAGTTTTTCGAGCGGAACTACTACGATCACCCCGCGTTCGGCGTGATCGCGCTCGTAACCCCCGTCAATCGCTCGCAGGGCGGGCGTTAAGCGTAATCGGCATCGACTGCGACGAGCGTACGATTACGGCCCTGTGCTTTCGCACGCCGTAGCGCCGCTTCCGCCGCGCGCACGAATGCCGCTGGCGTATCGTTCACCTTCGGCATGCGCACAGCCACACCGCTGCTCACCGTCACGAAACGCGCCACACTGCGGGGATGATGTAGCTGCTGATCGCGAATGCGCTGCGCCACACTCTGCGCGTACTCGGTCGCACGCTCCAAGCTCGTGCCGCTCAACAGCACCATGAAGCCACCGCCCTCCCAGCGAGCGATCAGGTCGCTCCCGCGGCGAAAACTGCTACCTAACACCCGCGCGATCCGTCGCAGGCACGCATCGCCGCCCGTTCGATCGAACGTCTCGTTGTAGGCGCTCAGCTCGTCCACATCGAACAGCAACAAAGCAAGCTCGCGTGGCTCGCGCTGCGCGAGCGCGTAGTCCCGCTTCAAGACATCCTCGAAATACGAGCGGCCTGCCAAACCGGTGAGCCGATCCTCACGAACCCAGGCTGGCAAACCACGTATGCCCGTATCGCCCGTCCGCTGCAGCGAGCTTCCGTCGTGGTGATAGCCGATGAAATGCGTGACGCGGTTCTCGGCATCCCGCAGCGGCTGAATCACCATTTCATTCAGAAACACCGTGCCGTCTTTGCGCACATTGCGTAGCGTCACGCGACAGGGATCGCCGCGTTCCAGGGCCGCGCGCAACATCTGTCGCGCGGGCTGGTCGGTATCGTCGCCTTGCAGCAAGCGCAAATTCTTGCCGATGAGTTCCGCCGATTCGTAACCCGTGAGGCGCGTATACGCTGGATTGACGTAGACGACACGCCGCTCGGCATCCGCCTCGCAGATACTGATTCCTTCGGGCGCGGCATCGAGCACGCTGCGCAAAAGCTCTACTGACCAGTCACTCATACAGGCCCCGCATCCAGATGGAGACTCGGCGGCGCTTCGCAGCGAGCTAACGACTCGCGACAGGCGCGCCACTGCGCCGAGGCATACAGTTCATCACGCGCCACCGTGCCGCGCGCCTTCATGCGAACGCGCCGGAGCTGTGCCACCGGATCGGGCTGCACCTTGAGCCCTTGGATTGCGCGGATCGCGGCCGGGCGGTCGTTGCAGATCGGCAGCACATCGCAGCCAGCGGCCAACGCGCGCTCGCAGCGCTCGACGATATCGCCGACGCCGACCGCACCTTTCATCGATAGGTCGTCCGTGAACACGAGACCCTGAAACTCGAGGTCGCCGCGCAAGATCTCCGTGACCCACCGCGGCGAGAAACTCGCCGGACGCGAATCGACATTGGGAAACAACACGTGGGCCACCATGACGCCCACGAGCCCGTTCGCAATCAAGCGGCGATAGGGGCGCAGGTCCTCGGCGAGGTCGACGAAGTCGCGCCGATCGACCGGCAACGCATGGTGGGAATCGGCCACGACGGCGCCGTGACCAGGGAAATGCTTGGCCGTGGCAATCATGCCGGCATCGCGCATGCCGTGCATGTACGCGACCGCCAAGTCGCTCACGACGGAGGCACGCGCATGGAACGCCCGATCGCCGATCACCTCGCTCACACCGTAGTCAAGGTCGACCACCGGCGCGAACGACAAATCGATGCCATGCGCGCGCAGCTCCGCCGCCATCAACCACGCCAACTCGCGCGCGAGTGCCAAGCCGGCTTTGTGATTGACATCGTACTCGTGCCCGATGCGTCGCAGCGGTGGCAAGCGCGAAAACTCTGTACGGAAGCGCTGCACGCGACCGCCTTCTTGATCGACACCCACAGCGAGCGGCGGATTGCGCACCGCGTGAATATCCGCAACCAATCGACTCAATTGCTCGGGATTCGCATAGTTGCGCGCGAACAAGATGACGCTGCCGACGCTCGGATGCGCCAGTAACTCGCGATCCTCGGTAGTGAGCTCGAGGCCTTGCACGTCGATCATCAACGGACCGAGTGTCATCGCGCCACCTCGTCCGCGTCTCGTGCGCTGAACTCGTGCGCAAACGCGCGCCACGGTTGGCTCACGAGACTGAAGTTGTAGAAGCGGCGGTCGCGCGTCACATCGAGACCTAACCACTGCGGTCGCTCGAACGACTCTTCCCGATCTGTTAGCTCGAGCTCCGCGATCACGAGACCCGCGTTGTCGCCCAGAAACTCGTCCACTTCCCAGTGATGGTCGCCATGCGGCACGTCGTAACGCCATTTCTCGATCAGCGGCCGTTCGCACAAACTGTCGAGCATCTCCTCGGCATCGGTGCGAGCGATCGGATACTCGTACTCAGAGCGCGCCAGGTCGTGCGTCATGGACTTGACACTGATCCAAGCCGACTCGTCGGCAACCCGCACGCGCACCGAGCAACGCGAATTGTTAGCGAGGTAGCCTTGTCGCAGCAGCTGACGACTGCGCGCGGCTGCCCGCCACGCGTCCGTTGCCACCAAAAACTTGTGTTCGATCTCGAGCGCCATTCCCCGCGTCACCCCTCGCCACTCACGCCTCGAGAACCGCAATCGATTCAACGTGATGCGTGTGCGGAAACATATCGAGAATACCAGCGGCCTGCAGCCTGAAACCGTGCGTACGGCACAGCTCACCGACGTCCCGAGCCAGCGACCCGGTATGGCAGGCGATGTAGACGATCCGGCGAGGCTTGGCCCTGGCCACCGCGCCCAGTACTGCCGCGGCCCCAACCCGAGGGGGATCGAGCAGCACGTGGCTATAGCCGTCCACCAGCCAAGGCAGACGACTGTCGGGCGTTACCGACAGGTCTGCGGTGAAAAATCGGGCATTCTCAATGCCGTTCCGGGCGGCGTTCGCCCGCGCCCGAGCAACCAACCCGGCGTCACCTTCCACCCCGACAACCGCGCCCGCGTGGCGCGCGATTGGCAACGTGAAGTTGCCCAGGCCGCAGAACAAATCGAGCACCCGCGCGCTCGCGTCGAGTTGCAAGTAGTCGACCGCAAGCGATGCCAGCGACTCGTTGATGGCGCTGTTCACTTGGACGAAGTCGGTCGGCAGGAAGTCGAGACGCACGTCGAAGCGTCGCAATCGGTAGTGAAGATCGAGCGGCGCAGCACGCAGCGGCACGACCGTATCAGGGCCCTTCGGTTGCAAGCACAAACGCACGCCATGCGTTTCTTCAAATGCCAGGAGGCGCGCGCGGTCCGCCTCGGTGGGCGGATTGAGCACACGCAATACGAGCGCCGTCTCGCCCTCCGACACGGCCACTTCTACTTGCGGAACGCTGACGCGAATATCGAGCGACGTCAACAACTCGCCAAGGGCCGCGACTTTGGCCGAGATCGGTTCGGCTAACACTGGACATTGCTGCACATCGGTCACGAACGACCCGGCCCGCTCGCGAAACCCGACTAACGACCGCCCTTTCTTGTCGACGTACCGCGCGGATAGTCGCGCACGGCGCCGATAGTGCCAATGAGGTCCGCGCAGAGGCGCTAACCACTCTGCCGGCGTGACGCCGCCAATACGACTCAAGCTTTCCGCCAACTCCCGCTGCTTCGCAGCCACTTGCGCGTCGGCAGATAAATGCTGCAACGCGCAGCCACCGCAAACCCCGAAGTGCGCACACTGCGGCGTCACGCGATCGGGCGACGGCGTGAGCACCTCCTCCAGAACGCCTTCGTCGTGCGTTTTTCGTTGGTGTGTCCGCCGAAAGCGGATGCGCTCGCCAGGCAATGCTCCCGGAACGAAACAGGCACGCCCTGCGCGCACAACGCCTTCCGCATCGTGCGTGAGATCAGCAACGACACCTTCCTCGACGGGTGCCGTCGCGGCCGACGACCGCCGACGGCGGCTCACGCGCTCGCTTCCCAAGCCGTCAGAAACTCCAAGAAATGGGGCTCGGTATGGGCCTGCAACCACTGTCGCACGCGGGCGAGTTCCTCATCGTAACCCGCCGCCGACAGCCGTCCGCGCATCAATTGAAAACGCTGGAATACGAGATACGTATTCAACACGTCGGTTTCACAGTAACGGCGGATTCGCGTGAGATCACCCTCGAGATACGTGCTCCACACTTGTGAGCCATCGAACCCGATTTTGCCGGGGAAGCCGAGCAACACCGCAATGTCTGACAAGCTCGCGCGGGCCCGAGCCTGGTAGCCCGACAACACATCCATCAGATCGATGTGCCGCCAATGAAAGCGCGCGAGGTAGTTGTTATAGCGAAAGCTATTGTCCTCATCGCCTGTCTCCCAATAACGCGGCGCTGCGACGCCGTGTTTCAGCGCGCGATAGTGCAGCACGGGTAAATCGAAGCCACCGCCGTTCCACGACACCAATTCCGGCGTGAACTTGTCGATGCCATCGAAGAAGCGCTCGACCAACTCGCGCTCACTCGAGTCCTCATCGCCCAAGCTCCAGACACGAAACGAATCGCGTGCGCGAAACGCGCAGGAAATGGCGACGATGCGTTGCTGCTCGTGCGGCAAGAAGTCGCTGCCAGACTGCTGCCGCGCCTGCGCTTGCAGCGCCTTCCCGACCTCCTCGTCGGATAGCTCTCCGAGCCCATAGAGTCGACGGCCGAACTCGACATCCGGCACTGTTTCAATGTCGAACACCAACACGCTCATGATTGCCTCGCGCGGCGGCGACGTGCCGCTTTCTCCAATACCGCCACCGCCACGATCAAGCCCGATTCGTCGGTCAGCGTGACGTGGCCATCACCGATACCGAGCTTGCGGCGCAGCGCCTCGCCACGTGCCGAGTAGATTACCTCTGGCTTACCCCACGCGTTCTGCGCCACGCCGACGTCACGGATCCAAATGCCGTGCGCGAATCCGGTGCCCATCGCCTTGACGATAGCTTCCTTCGCAGCGAACCGCATCGCCAAGAACCGCTCGCGACGCTGGGTCAGAGCAAGCTGCTCGGCCTCGGCGGGTAGCAACAGTCGGTCGACGAAGTGCTGACCAAATCGCTCAAACACTTTGTTGACGCGCGCCTGTTCGAGCACATCGACGCCGATCCCAAAGATCACTGGCGCGCCTCGTCCATGAGCCGCTTCATTTCCGCGACCGCTGCGGCAAAGCCCGTGAACAGCGCGCGCGCCACGATGGCGTGTCCAATGTTGAGCTCGACGATCTGCGGGATCGCCGCCACCGGCTGCACGTTGTGATAATGCAGTCCGTGACCCGCGTGCACTTCGAGACCGAGCGACGCTCCCAATCGTGCAGCCGTGGCGAGACGCTCCAGTTCTCTCGCCCGCTCGGCACCGGAGGCCTCGGCATAGGTACCGGTGTGCAATTCGATGACCGGCACGCCCGCCGCATGCGACGCACGCACGGCCCGCTCATCCGGATCAATAAAAAGCGCCGTTCGAACTCCCGCAGCGCCTAACCGCCGACAAGCATCGCCGATGCGCTCAATGTGGCTCGCAACATCGAGACCGCCCTCGGTCGTCACCTCTGCACGACGCTCCGGTACCAAACAACAATCGTGCGGGCGGACATCGAGTGCGATAGCTAACATCTCGTCGGTCAACGCCATTTCCAAATTCATGCGCGTCTGAATCAGCGGCCGCAACGCACGCACGTCGCGATCCTGGATATGCCGGCGATCTTCCCGCAAATGCAACGTGATGTTGTTAGCCCCGTTCTGCTCCGCGACCAGCGCGGCATGCACGGGATCCGGGTAACTGGCGCGCCGCGCCTGCCGCACCGTCGCGACATGGTCGATATTGACGCCGAGATCGATCGTCGACAGCATTACGCAGACTCCATCTTGTAATTGACGGCACGCGCCACGGCTCGCGTCGAAAGCGCGCGGCCTTCGAGACAACGATCGAGCGCGACGCGCAGCAAGCGCTTGGCATCATCGAAATGCGTTCGTGTGGTGAGCTGCTCCGTGGCGAGCGCCATCACGGAATCGCCGCGCACGGCGCCCGGCATGTCGGCCGACACTGCGACGAAGCCGCTCTCTGGGCGGTACAAATAGTGCCGGTCCGTTTCCACCTCGAACTCGAGCCCATAGCCCAAAGTCGCTAGCAAACGCTTCTCGAATATGCGCAGCACCGGCTCGATGGGCAGCCCGGCCCGCAAGCTCTCCAGCGCCGTCGCGTAATCGGCAAACAACTGCGGCTGCGGATCGTGGCGTGTCGTTAGCTTGATCAACAACTCATTCAAGTAGAACGCGCTCATCAGCGCAGACGGCGCGATCTCGCGCACCTCGCCCGCCGACTCGACACTCGTCAACTGCGCCGCCTCGCCGCGGCCCGCCCACGCGAGTAACAGCGGCTTGAATGGCAATAGCAGCGAAGCTGACTTCGACTTTGGGCCGCGGGCGCCACGCGCGAAGAGCGTGAGACGGCCTGCGGAGGCCGTGAATACGTCGAGTATTCGGCTCGTGTCGCGGTAGGGCCGATGATGCAACACGAACCCCGCCTCGAGTTCGTGACGCTTCCGCGCAGTCATCTCAGCCCACCCGAACGCATGTCGCTACTCCATGCCGAGCGAACGCAGCGCCTCGGCGTTGTCCGCCCAATCGTCGCGCACTTTCACCCAGAGCTGCAGATGGAATCGCTTGCCCGTGCGCTCATTGAGCTCCAGTCTGGCCGCCCTGCCAATCCGCTTCAAGCGATCACCACCCGCGCCGATGACGATCGGCTTTTGCCCTGCACGATCGACCCAAATGACGGCGTCGACCACTTGCTGACCCTCTTGCTCCGCGATTCGTTCGACCTGCACGGCGATGCCGTAAGGCACCTCGTCAACGAGTTCGAGCGTGAGCTTCTCGCGAATCGTTTCAGCAATTTGGAACTCAAGCCCGCGGTCGGTACGTTGCTCGAGCGGATACATCTGAGGCGCCACGGGCAACCGCGCCGCAATGAGCTGCAACAGCTTCGCGACGTTGTCACCCTGAGTTGCCGACACCGGCACGATCTCGGCGAAAGCATGGCGCTTCGCAAGCTCCGCCACGAACGGCAGCAACTTGTCGCGCGGTTTGATTTTGTCGACCTTGTTGATCACTGCAATGGCTGGCAAGCCGCTCGCTCGCACACGCTCGAGCACCATGCTGTCCTCTTCCGTGAGCCGTAGTGCCTCGACCACCCAGACAACGATATCCGCGTCGAGCAAAGCGGCAGCGGCCGTGCGATTCATCGCTTTGTTGAGCGCTCGCTTACCGCCCTGGTGCAACCCTGGTGTGTCGACGAACGCAACTTGGTAGTCGGGCCCGTTCGACAATCCCAACACGCGGTGCCGCGTCGTTTGCGGTCGCGGTGTGACGATGGAAATTTTCTCGCCGACGAGGGCATTCAACAGCGTGGACTTGCCCACATTCGGGCGCCCGACGAGCGCGACGAAGCCCGAGCGGAAATCCGAGGGCGCGGATTCGCTCACGATGCAGCACTCGCTTGATCGGTGGCGCTAACCAACGCCAATGCGGACTCGGCCGCCACTTGCTCGGCACGTCGACGGCTGTGCCCGACACCTTCGGTCACAACGTCACACGCAACGATGGAGCACTGCACCCAAAACGTCTGTGCGTGCGGCTCCCCCTCGGCGCGCACGACTTGGTAGACGGGCAGCGGCAGCGATCGACCTTGTAACCACTCTTGCAATTTCGTTTTCGCATCCTTCAGTGAATCCGCTGGCGGCAGCCGCGCAATCCGCGCCTCGAGCTGCGCCCCAAACGCGCCCCGGACAGCCTCGAACCCACCGTCGAGGTAGAGCGCACCACACAGTGCTTCGAGCGCATCCGCCAGGATGGATTGGCGCCGAAAACCCCCTGTTCGCAACTCGCCCGACCCCAACACCAACCGCTCGCCTAGCGCGAGTTCAATGGCCATCTCGGCGAGCGGCTCCTCGCTAACCACTCGAGCGCGCAAACGCGACAGGTCACCCTCATCTGCGTTTGGGTACGTCGCGTAGAGGCGCTCGGACACGAGCAAGCTCAAAACGGCATCGCCCAGAAACTCCAAGCGCTCATAGTTCAGATTGGACGCGCTGCGGTGCGTGAGTGCACGCTCAAACAAGCCAATATCGCGCGGCGCGTGCCGCAAATGCTGCGCCACCCAAGCGGCGAGGCTCGCCTCGCTCACGACGCAGCCATGGCAAGACTTGGGAAGCGTCGCAACTACTCAGCCCCGATGACAACTCGCTTGTTGAACAGCAAAGTCAGCTCGATGTTGCCAAACAGCGGTGCGGATTCGATGTAGTCCGCCTCCAATTCCCAGCCGTCCTTACCCTTCCGCACCTCGATCTCCGTATCTTTCGGGCTGTAGATCAGGTCGATGTCAAAACGCTTCGCCAGAGCGACCCGGATCATTCTCGCGTCGACTGAATCGCTCGCGAACTCGTTAGCTGTCTGCTCGAGCGCCTTCGTCACCTTCATGTAGTTTAGGTAGAAAGGCACGACACGGATTCCGGCGTAGATGACGATCGCCATCGGAATCAGCAAGAAGATCCAGCCGATTGTCGTGACGCCGCGCTGTCGATTTCTCATGATGTCCTCCCGAAGAAACTGCAAATTCCCGTGGCGAACTAACTAATCGATCCGTTGACCGATACGACGCCAGTTTAGCCAATCGGATCGACCCGTATCGAAATTGAACCAGACTCGCGTCGCCTTTCCAACGAGGTTGGCCTCGGGTACGAAGCCCCAGAAGCGTCCATCCTCGCTATTGTCGCGATTGTCACCAATCATCAGGTAATGCCCAGCCGGGACCACCGTATCAATATCCCCGCGATCCCGGTTACCGAAAATCGCCGTGTTTTCGCACGACCAATGCCCATCGGGCAGATCGCGATTGCAGCCTGGGGCGAGCGAGCGCGACAGACCATCGGGCGAGGGGCAGAACAGCACTCGATGTTCGTGCTCGCCGAGTTTCTCCGTGGCCGTCCGGAGATTCGTATAGCAGCCGTCGTCGTAGACACCCGTTTCCTGGAACGGCACCTCTGCGCCGTTGATGATCAAGCGGTCGCTGATCACCTGCACCCGATCGCCGGGCAAACCGACGAGCCGCTTGATGTAGTTGATCCGCGGATCGGGCGGGTACCGGAACACAATGACATCGCCTCGTTGCGGCTCCGACACGTCGACAAATTTGCGGTTGAGCACGGGCCACCGCAAGCCATAGGAGTACTTGCTGACAACAATGAAATCGCCAGCCAGCAGCGTAGGCATCATGGAATCGGACGGAATGCGGAACGGCTCGAATAAGAACCCACGCACCACGAGCACGAGCACGGCGACCGGGAAAAAACTGCGTGCATAGTCGATCGTGCCTGGCTCGGGCAGATCGGCCACGTTCCTGCCAGCAGCGGCTGCTGCGGCCGCCCTGCGCTTGCGAAAGAAGAGCGCATCGAGCGCCCAAATGACGCCCGTCACCAGCGAAATTCCAAACAGCACGACACTGAAGTCGAGCGTCTGAGCCGTCAGCAAACGCCATATCACGGCGACGCAGACGATCGGCAACGCATAGTACGCCACCGTCACGAGCGCCGGCTCGCGCGCACCCGCCAGCACGCGGCGTGGGTGCAAGAACCAACTATCGAGCGCGCACCACAGACCAATCGGCAGCGCCAACCAACTCAACAACTCGATTACCGCAGCCATCAGCTCTCGCGCCCCACCTTGAGGACCGCAAGAAACGCCTCCTGGGGTATTTCCACTTGACCCAGTTGCTTCATGCGCTTCTTGCCTTCTTTTTGCTTCTCTAACAACTTGCGCTTACGCGACACGTCACCGCCGTAGCATTTTGCGAGCACGTTCTTGCGCAGCGCTTTCACGGTCGCGCGTGCGATCACGTGACTGCCGATCGCGGCCTGCACCGCGACCTCGAACATTTGCCGCGGAATCAGCTCTTGCATCTTGTCGACGAGCTCGCGACCACGCTGATAGGCACTGTCGCGATGTACGATGATCGACAAGGCGTCGACCTTGTCGCCGTTGATCAGCACGTCGAGCTTGACGAGCGGCGCAGCCTGAAAATGGCTGAAATCGTAGTCGAACGATGCATAGCCCCGGCTGACCGATTTCAATCGATCGAAGAAATCGAGCACGACTTCCGCGAGTGGCAACTCGTATTGCAGGGAGACCTGCGTGCCGAGGTACAACATTTTCTTCTGCACACCGCGCTTGTCGGAGCACAGCTTGAGCACGCCACCGACGTGATCGGGCGGCACGAGGATATTGGCAATGATGATCGGTTCGCGCAGTTCGGCGATCTTGTCAACCGGCGGCAGCTTCGCTGGATTGTCGACCGAGCTCGTGTCGCCGTCAGTCGTTAGCACTTCGTAGACGACCGTGGGGGCACTCGTCACCAAATCGAGCTCGTATTCGCGCTCCAGCCGCTCTTGCACGATGTCCATGTGCAGCAGGCCCAAAAAGCCAATGCGAAACCCGAAACCCAGCGCGCCTGACACTTCCGGTTCGTAGTGCAGTGCCGAATCGTTCAACTTCAACTTGGCGAGCGCGTCGCGAAACTTTTCATAGTCGTCGGACACGACGGGGAACAGTCCGGCAAACACGCGCGGCTTGATCGGCTTGAACCCCGGCAGCGGTTCAGCGCAAGGCGTGCGATCGAGCGTGATCGTATCGCCGACCGGCGCACCATCGATCTCTTTGATCCCCGCGATGATGAAGCCCACATCGCCTGGCTTGAGCGCGGGCGCCGGCACGGACTTCGGCGTGAATCGGCCTAACTTGTCGACCGACCACGGACGCCCCGTCGACATGACTCGGATCTTGTCACCCAGCTTCAACTCGCCATTGAACACGCGTACGAGCGACACGACGCCGACGTAGTTGTCGAACCAGGAGTCGATGATGAGCGCCTGCAGCGGTGCCGCTGGATCGCCTTTCGGCGCCGGAATACGCTTGATCAGGGCCTCGAGCAATTCATCGACGCCCTGCCCCGTCTTCCCGGAAACGTGCACGGCATCGGTCGCGTCGATACCGATGATGTCCTCGATTTCCTTGATGACGCGGTCGGGATCGGCTGATGGCAAATCGATCTTGTTGATGACCGGCAGCACTTCCAGGCCCTGCTCGATCGCTGTGTAGCAGTTAGCGACGCTTTGCGCCTCGACACCTTGCGCCGCATCCACCACTAACAACGCGCCTTCGCACGCAGCGAGCGATCGCGAAACCTCGTATGAGAAGTCGACGTGGCCCGGCGTGTCGATCAGGTTGAGTTGGTAGCGCTCGCCGTCCCGCGCCGTGTAGTACAGGGTGACCGACTGCGCCTTGATCGTAATGCCGCGCTCGCGCTCGAGATCCATCGAGTCGAGCACCTGCTCCTGCATTTCGCGATCCGCCAAGCCGCCGCACATTTGGATGAAACGATCGGCGAGCGTGGACTTGCCGTGGTCGACGTGGGCGATGATGGAAAAGTTGCGTATCCGTTGCATCCAAAGAGCTCAGCGGGCTTAGGGCCCGAGGCGAGCAGGCTCGGCCAGGGCGGCGACAAACCGCGAATTATACCGGCAGGACAAGGCTTTATGCGAACCTAACGCCGTTGGACGAGCCGCAGAAGCTCGGCGCGGTCGAGCGCAAAATGACAAACTGGCGCGCCGTCGAGCAGCAGAACGGGCACCTTCAGTCCGTAGCGGCGCACCCACTCTGGGTTGGAATCGACATCCACTGTCGTCCAGGCAGGCAGCGCGACCTGACCGGCAAGTTCGGTGAGCTCGTCGAGCATCGCGTCGCACAGCCCACAGCCGTCGCGCGTTACAACGACCAGCCCCGAGGGAATCTGCACGAGCCTTAGCGAGGCGGCGGCTGGAACGCGGGCGGCGCCCGTTCACGCGAACCGCGCGGCTTCACTTGCGTCGCGATGAAGCGCACGGTGCTCGGCGGCACTTCGCCCACCGCCGTCACTTGATGTCCATCAATGACCGTGGAGAACGCCGACGACGACCCCAACTTACTGGCGCCTTCGAGCGGCGCACCGGTGGCTTTGGGTTCGACGAACACCGATACCGACGCGATCCCATCGGTAAACACCAAATGCGACACCGACTGCTTGGAGCCCGGCATCGCTTGCTGACCTTGATTCGTGAGGCGAAAGCCCGGCGGCAATTTCATCGCCTCCCAAAGCACCGGCGCGGAGCGCGCTTGGCGAGCGTCGACTTCGCCCTCCGTATCCCGCAACCAGCGGAAGCCTGTTGTATCGATCGAAGGCACGAACGCCGAGTCGGGAATCTGCGCAGGCAGCGATAAACTCGAGAATACGATTTGTTCGAGAACTCGGCCGCGGTCGTCGCACAACTGCGTCTTCAACGGCATTGCCGTGTCTTCATCGATCCACAGTCGATAACCGTAGCGGAAATCGTCGCGCGGGCTAATCTGCACCAGCCGCGCATTGCGCCCCATGAGACGCGTGCGCTCCGCTGCGCCGCTGATCTGATACATCGAAGCGCTGGCGGCATCGAGCACGGGCAGCGCACCGAGGAGCGGACCTTCGCTCTTGCGACGCTCGACGAGCACCGTACGCTTGTCAGGCAAGTAGCAAGTCAACTCGTTGCCGCGGCGGACGAACTCGCGCCCCGAGCCATCGAGCGACACGAGCCGCTCGGTGACACTGCGGCCCTCGACCCGGTGGATGATGCGCATCGTTTCAATGCGCCCATCATGGACATGGAAAAACTGACCGTCGTAATTGCGAGTCGTTAGCGCTTCGTTCATCCGCGCCAGCCATTCGCGCGGCTCATCAGCATGGGCCGCCATGCTGAGGGCGAGCCCGCAAAGCGCGACGACTCTAACGACCGCCATCGGCCGCCTCCGTCGTTGGCGCAGCCGGCTCTACCGGCGGCGCTTCATCAGCCGGGACTTCGTTCCCTACAAGCCCCGAGAGCACCATCCGGCGCGACAACGGGCCCGAAAATTCACTATGCGCGACGACGTAATTGGCGAGTGCGGCCGGCGCGATCGAGCCCGCCGCACCACTCACCGGCGGCACGACGTAGCTCGCCGGCTCGCCATTCGAAAACTCGACCATCGGCTCCGGCGCGCGCGTCGTTGCGAGCGACGGCCCGGCGGTACTGGCTGCCGAAACCGCTGGCGAATCCGCCGACACCGTCGGCGCATTCGCGGCCGTGAGCGTCGGTGCCACCGTCGGCTCCGACCGAATCCACAGAATCGACGCGGCAGCGACGCTCGCCGCAATACCGACGCCAGCCACGGGCTTGAACCAGCGATTGCTACGACGTGCCGGCGCCGCGCCGCCAGCGGCTCCGACGGCTACCGCCGGCGCACGCTCTTCGACGGACTCGGTGGCGACATCGTCGACAGCAACTTGTGCCGCCACGCGCTCCGCCAGCCGGAAGTCGAGCCGCACACCCGCATCGGCCCGGATGGCGGCACCGATCAACGCGTAGCGCGACCACTGCCCGCGCAGCGCCTCGTCCTTTGCCAAGCGCCGAGCTAACAACTCGCACTCGGCCGCCGAAAGTTCGCCATCGAACATTGCCGACAGCTGACTATCGCGCTCCTCGTTCATCCCAACTCCTCCGTGCGGCCTAGGCCGCCCTCGAATACTTCGCGGAGACGCTTGTCGATCGCCTCTCGCGCCCGAAAAATTCTGGATCGCACCGTGCCGACAGGGCACTCCATAGCGGCCGCGATCTCCTCGTAACTGAGCCCCTCGAGTTCGCGCAGCACGATCGCCGTTCGCAACTCATCGGGCAGCGCCTCGATCGCCGAGTTGACGATCGTCCGAATCTCCTCCGTCAGTGCCAAGCCTTCTGGCGTATCAGGATCGCGGAGTCGGTTTTGCATGCCTGAGGATTCCTCGGGGTCGTTCAGATCGAGGTGATAATCGATGGGGCTGCGATCACGCGATGCGATGGCATTCTTCGCTGTGTTGATCGCGATGCGATACAGCCAGGTGTAGAAGGCGCTGTCGCCGCGAAATTGCGGCAGCGCACGGTAAGCCTTGATGAAGGCTTCCTGTGCAACGTCTTCCGCCTCGGCCGGGCTGCGTACATAACGCAAAACAAGTTTGACTACCTTGTGCTGGTACTTGCGCACCAACAGATCGAAAGCTGCCTTATCGCCTCGTTGGACTCGCTGCACGAGCGTGAGGTCGGACACCTCCGCCGTCATCGTGAGCCCCCGACCCACGATCCCCGCTCAGGGCTAGCCTGGGCGAGAACTCCATGGGCGCTGAATAGACCCTGAACGGCGACAAAAGTTCTTAACAATGTGGCTACCGGGCGGAGACCCGTGATCCAGTTCAATTTCTGGCCGGCAGTTTACCAGCTTCCTATCCGCCAGCCGTTGCGGCACGCGACCGGTGAGCCCGCAGTGCCCAAATCAGCTCCGCAAACGCTTCCTCGGAAACAGCCGCACGGTCAATCAATACGGCGCGCCCGCCCGCCGCCGTGTCGACGCCAAACCAGAGCCAGTTCGCACCCCATTGCGCACTCGAGGCCTTGATCGTGGCGGACTGCCAACCACCCGGGCGCCGGCAATAGACCCGCCACTCCCCGTTTGCGTTCCACGTAATCGCCTCGATAGCGCGTGGACCGAGCAGCAGGCAGCTCGGCAGAAGCGCCCGGAGGAGCAGCGCGATGGCGAGCCCCGCGATTGCTGCGCGAAACGGCAGCAATCCTCCGCCAATCGATGCGACTGCTGTGAGCGTGACCCCCGCCCACGTGAGCGCACTCGCGACCGCTCGCGGCGAACGCGCGAGCGCGAGCTCACCTTCAGTCGCGCGGCGAGATCTTGTGGACGAGTGCCGTCCAGGTGTTGTCGTCGGGATCGACACGCGCCAAGAGATACCGCGCCAACTCCGGATCTTGCAATTGGAGTAATTGCGCAAATGCGGCTTGTTCGGCGCTCGACGCCGTCGCGTAGTGCTGCTGCAAATAACGCTCGAGCAACACGTCGAGCTCGCGCATGCCGCGGCGACAAGACCACGCCAAGCGTCTTCGCGTCACGGCAGCATCGTTCATCCGCGTGACGCGCTCAGTGCTGGCGCTCCGCCATCAGTTGCTTGATCTCCGCGATCGCCTTGGCGGGGTTCAAGTCCTTCGGGCAGGCCTCGGTGCAATTCATGATGGTGTGACACCGATACAGCTTGAACGGATCTTGCAGCGCATCGAGCCGCTCGCCAGTCGCTTCATCACGGCTGTCGATGATCCAGCGGTACGCCGCAAGCAACGCCGCGGGCCCGAGATAGCGATCGCCGTTCCACCAGTAGCTCGGGCACGACGTCGAGCAACAGGCACAGAGGATGCACGCCGAGGGGCGATCGATTTTCTCTTGATCCTCTTTCGATTGCAGACGCTCACGATCCGGCGGCGCGGGCGTGCGTGTTTGCAACCACGGCTTCACTGACGCGTACTGCGCATAGAAATTTGTGAGATCCGGTACGAGATCCTTCACCACCGGCATGTGCGGCAATGGATAGATCTTCACGTCGCCCTTCACCTCGGCGCAGGCTTTCGTGCACGCCAACGTGTTCGTGCCGTCGATATTCATCGCGCAGCTGCCACAGATGCCTTCGCGGCATGAGCGGCGGAACGTGAGCGTCGAGTCGATTTCATTTTTGATCTTGAGCAACGCGTCGAGCACCATCGGACCGCACGCATCCATGTCGACCTCGTAGGTGTCGACGCGCGGGTTCTCGCCCGAATTGGGGTCGAAGCGGTACACCTTGAAGGTGCGAACGTTCTTCGCCCCGGCTGGCGCCTTGTGAACATTGCCGTCCTTACGGACGCGCGAATGAGCAGGCAGTCGAAACTCGGCCATCAGTAAGTCCTCGCCTTCGGCGGAATCGGCTCAACGTCGGTCGTCAGCGTATTCAAGTGGACGCCGCGATAGTCGATGCGCACTTGACCGCGCTCATCCACCCACGCGAGCGTGTGCTTGAGCCAGTTCACATCGTCGCGTTGCGGAAAATCTTCGCGTGCATGCGCGCCGCGGCTCTCCTTGCGATTCTCCGCCGACGTAATCGTCACCATCGCCTGCCCGAGCAAGTTATCGAGTTCGAGCGTCTCGATGAGATCGGTGTTCCAAATCAGCGAGCGATCGGTCACGCGCACATCGCTGAACGAATCGAAGGTTTGGTGCAACTTCGCCACGCCCTCTTGCAACGACGAGCCCGTGCGAAACACGGCCGCGTCGCTCTGCATGATCTTCTGCATCTCCAGCCGAATCTGCGCGGTGCCGCGCGAACCCTTGGCATTGCGAAACTTGTCGATCCGCGCCACCGCCAAGTCGCCCGCATCTTTCGCCAACGGCTTGTGCCGCTGACCCGGCTTAACGATCGTGGCCGCGTAGCGCCCTGCCTCGCGACCGAACACGACGAGATCGAGCAGCGAGTTGGAGCCGAGACGATTCGCGCCGTGGACCGACACACACGCCGCCTCGCCCACAGCCATCAAACCGGGCACCACAGTATCGGCATTGCCGTTCTTCATCGTCACGACTTCGCCGTGGTAGTTACATGGGATACCGCCCATGTTGTAGTGCACCGTCGGTAGTACGGGAATCGGCTCCTTGGTGACGTCGACGCCCGCAAAAATGCGCGCGGTCTCGGCAATACCGGGAAGGCGTTGCTTGATCACTTCGGGGCCCAGGTGCTCCAGGTGCAAATGGATGTGGTCGCGATCCTTGCCAACGCCGCGGCCTTCGCGGATCTCGACAGTCATCGAACGCGACACGACATCGCGGGATGCCAGATCCTTCGCGTTCGGTGCGTAGCGCTCCATGAAGCGCTCGCCCGCCGAGTTCGTGAGATAGCCACCCTCGCCACGCGAACCTTCGGTGATCAAACAACCTGCGCCGTAGATGCCCGTGGGGTGGAATTGCACGAATTCCATATCCTGCAGCGGCAAACCTGCGCGCAGCACCATGCCACCGCCATCGCCCGTACACGTGTGCGCCGAGGTGCAAGAGAAATACGCGCGGCCGTAGCCGCCCGTCGCCAGGATCGTGGTGTGGGCACGGAAGCGATGCAACTTGCCTTCAGCCAAGTCGAGCGCCACGACACCGCGGCACTCGCCGTTCTCCATGATGAGGTCGACCGCGAAATACTCGATGAAGAATTCCGCGTCGTTCTTGATCGACTGCTGGTACAGGGTATGCAGCATCGCATGCCCCGTGCGATCCGCTGCCGCACAGGTGCGCTGCGCGATGCCCTTGCCGTAGTGAGTGGTCATGCCGCCGAACGGGCGCTGGTAGATACGTCCATCCTCGGTGCGCGAAAACGGCACGCCGTAATGCTCGAGCTCGATGACAGCCGCTGGCGCTTCCTTGCACATGAATTCGATGGCGTCCTGATCGCCGAGCCAATCGGAGCCTTTGATGGTGTCGTAGAAATGGAAGCGCCAGTCGTCCTCGCCCATGTTGCCGAGCGACGCCGAAATCCCGCCTTGAGCCGCCACGGTGTGGCTGCGTGTCGGAAACACTTTGGTGATGCACGCCGTCGTGAGGCCTGCCTCGGCCAAGCCCAAGGTTGCGCGCAGACCTGCGCCGCCCGCACCGACGACAATGACGTCGTACGTGTGATCAATGAACTGGTAGTCACTCATCTCGCAATAATCCCTCTTGCCGCCGAGCAGTGCCGCTGCAACAGCCCATCAGCCAGCGACGGCCACTTTCAAGATGGCGAACACGCCGGCGACGCCTAACAAGACGTGCGCGAACGTCGATGCCAACAATGCGCCGACCTTGAGGCCATGCGCATGCACGTAATCTTCGATCACGACTTCCACACCCAATTTCGAGTGCCACGTGACCGTGATGATGAACAGCGTGGTCAATACGGCGTTCCAAGGTTGCTGCAGCCATGCAACGGTGTCGACGTACTGCAGCGTCGGCAACCCCAGCAACGACAACGCGAACCAAACCGTCAGCGGCACCAATGCCACAGCTGTTACGCGCTGCACCCACCAGTGTCCGACGCCCTCACCAGCAGCGCCACGGCCAATCACGCGACCCAGCGGACTGCGCAGGCTCATGCAGCACCTCCACGACCGGCAAAGAACGCGAGATAGGCCAGCGCTGCGAAAATCAGCAAGGTGGCAATCAGCGTGACGCTCGCGCTGCGGCGCGCTTCGTGTTTTTCGAGTCCGTGCCCGGCGTCCCAGGTCAGGTGCCGAATCCCATTACACAAGTGATACACGAAGGCTAACAACCAACCCGCGACGACCACTTGCACGATGCCGAGTGACAGCCACGCGTAAGCGCGCTCGTACGTGCTCGCACCGCCAGCGAGTGCCATGAGCCAATAGATGAGCAACACGAGACCGAGTGAGAGGGCTACACCCGTGATGCGATGAAGGATGGACAGCGCCATCGTGTACATGAATTTGTACACACCCAAGTGCGGCGATAGCGGACGCGGACGCATAGACGGCGAGGCCCTTTCGATCGAAACTAGAAGTCGATGCAGCGGCCGTTCTTTTCCCAATCGCCGAATCGCGTCGGTTCAGGCCCGGATGGCCCGCCAATCTCGCGAGGAGGCTGCGCCCGTTCGAGCGGCACGACTGCGACTGCAGTGGCTGGATCGAAAGCGGACTTGGATTCCGCGCCCCCTTCTTCCGACGCCCTCGTCGGTGGGACGCTGCTAGACGACTGTTGCACCACTGAATTCTGCCAGAATTAGCGTGTCACCACTATGCCAAACCAGCACGAATCTTCCGCAACGCGAACGCCGTGGCTCGACTTGTCCGAGACGCAGCCAGCACTCGGTGTGATCCGCGTCACGGGCCCGGACTCAGGCAAATTCCTACAAGGCCAATTGTCAGCCGATATCGCCAAATTACAGTCCAGCGCATACACCTTGGCGGGCTTGCACAATCGCGAGGGCCGCGTGATTGCATTGCTCCGAATCCTGACAGTCGCACCCGGTGACTTTCTGGCGGTGCTGCCACGCGACCTTGTCCCGGACACTATCGAGCGCCTGCGAAAGTTCGTTTTCCGCGCCAAGACGACGCTGCAAGACGCGTCCGATGCGCTACGCGTCTGCGGCGGACCGCGCGCTCAGGGGGCGCCAGTGAGCGCGGTCGCAAGCTGCCCTTGGGGCGAGAGTCGTCAGATCTGGATCGTGCCCAATACTAACAACTCCACGGGTTCCTTCGCCGCAGACGCCGACAGTCGAGCCGCGTGGCTCGCCGCCGACGTCGCAGACGGGCTACCGCAGGTGTATCGGGCAACGAGCGAGGCGTTCGTCAGCCAGATGCTCAATCTCGACGCGTTAGGTGCGATCGCCTTCGACAAAGGCTGTTACACCGGCCAAGAGGTCATTGCCCGAGCACATTATCGCGGTCGTGTGAAACGTCGACTGCAACGGCTGCGTTACGCCGGTCCACACACGCTGCACGTTGGCGACGAGGGCAAACTCGAGAGCGGCGGGACCTATCGCATCGTCGAGGTTGGAGCGCCGAGCGCGGCCGGCGTCGAATTTCTGGCGGTCACGACACTCGAAACAGCACCGGAGGCCGGCGACACGCCGACCAAGGAGACAGTAGCTTTGCGAGCGGAGCGGCTACCGCTCCCCTACGCGTTACCCACTTAACTGCGCGTCAGCGCTTGGCGAACGCGCCGATCGTGCTCGCATATTCCGGCGCGCGCGTTGAATCCATCAGCGGATGCTTGCCGGTAAACTTATGACCGCGTGCATTCTTGGCGCGTTGTAAAACGCGTGGGTGCGCTGGCGCCAGCGCATCGTGATCCGCCGTGAGTACTAACAAGGCTTGATTTACTTGGGCAACCCGCGCCAACGCATCGTAGCGCGCGTCTGGCGCGCCGTTCGGCTCCGGGTGCACGTAAGCGCTGATCTGCGCGTAACCAAGCTCGAGGTAGTCCCGCATGTATTCATAGACCAGGGGCATCGTGTCCTCGCCGACGCGAAAGTCAGGATCCCATTCCTTCAAGAATCGGCACGTCATCTCGAACGCGAAGCGCTGATGCTCACCACTTGCGCTGTAGCGTGGCGACAAACCACTGAACGTGCCCAGCAGCGCCTTCATCTCTTCCGGCGTGAGACCGAGCACGCCGTCCAGCACCCCTGCCGTCACGCGATCTGGGGCGGCCAGCAGCATTTCGATCGCGACGGCCGCCGACAAATGCCCCCCGACAACCGTCATCGGGCCTGTGTGCAGTGACGCGGCGGCCTCCAGCACATCCATCGCCATGCGTTGAAAGGTCCAACCGCGACAGTTGTGATGCGAACGACCGTAGCCTGGCAGGTCGAATGCCAGCCCACGAAATCCCGACCGCGCGAGCAACGGCAACACATGCTCGTACATGCGCCCCGTCGCGGGCGCCCAATGCAACAACACGATGTCGGGGCCGGCCCCGCACGAGCGGAAATGGAGCTGGCCCGCACGCGTATCGGCATAGCCCATGCGCACGGGGAGCAATTCACGATCGTTAGCGAGTCCCTGCCTCATGCCGCTAGTCTACTGGAATATGTCACAAATGGCAGGTGACGCTCCGGTTCATTCCGCCTCGGGCCGCATATGCGGGAACAACAGCACGTCGCGGATCGAGGACCGATTCGTAAAGAACATCACGAGTCGATCGACGCCGATACCGAGACCCGCCGTGGGCGGCATGCCGTACTCCAGTGCACGTACATAGTCGGCGTCGTAATACATCGCCTCGTCGTCGCCCGCCTCCTTGCGCGCAACCTGCGCCCGAAAACGCGCTGCCTGATCTTCCGGATCATTGATCTCGGAGAAGCCATTCGCGAGCTCACGGCCCGCAACAAAGAACTCGAAGCGATCGGTGAGGAAAGGATCTTGATCGTTGGCGCGCGACAGCGGACTCACTTCCGCAGGGTACGCATGGACGAACGTCGGTTCGATGAACGTGTGCTCGGCGGTCTTCTCGAAGATCTCGATCTGCAACTTACCCGCGCCGTCGCCGGGCTTGAACGCGATACCGAGCCCACTGCAAATGCCGCGCAGGTAGTCGACCTCGCGCATGCGACTGCGATCGAGGCCTGGGTTGTTAGCGTGGATCGCCTCCTCGACGGTCACGCGCCGAAATGGCTGTGAGAGGTCGTACGCATGCTCTTCGTAGGTGAACTGCTGCGTCCCGAGCACGGTGTCGGCGATCCCGCGCAGCAAGCGCTCCACGAGGTTCATCAGATCGCGATAGTCGGCGTACGCCCAGTACAGCTCCAACATCGTGAACTCGGGATTGTGTCGGGTCGACACGCCTTCATTGCGGAAATTGCGATTGATCTCATACACGCGTTCAAAGCCACCGACGACGAGACGCTTGAGATACAACTCGGGCGCTATCCGCAAGAACATGTCCATATCGAGCGCGTTGTGGTGCGTTTTGAACGGCCGCGCCGCCGCCCCACCCGGGATCGATTGCATCATCGGCGTCTCGACTTCCATGAAATCCATCGCGTCGAGAAAGTCGCGCAGGTAGCGCACGATCGTCGTGCGCGTCTTGAACACGGCGCGGCTTTCGTCGTTCACGATCAAATCGACGTACCGCTGCCGATAGCGCAAATCGATATCGGCGATGCCATGCCACTTGTCAGGTAACGGCCGGAGCGCTTTCGATAGCAACCGCAGACGTTCCACACGCACACTCAATTCGCCAGTTTTGGTCTTGAACAACACGCCTTCGGCGCCGAGAAAATCGCCGATGTCCCACGTCTTGAATTCCTCGTAGGTGTCACCGAGCGCGTCACGCTGCAGGAACACTTGCAAGCGACCCGACCGGTCTGCGAGGTGGGCGAAGCTCGCCTTGCCCATCACGCGCTTGGCCATCATGCGGCCCGCGACATGCACCCGGACCGCGTTCGCGTCAAGCCACTCCGGCGCCTTGTCGTTATAGCCTGCTAACAGGTCGGCTGCCAAGGCATCGCGTCGGTAGTCGTTAGGATACGGATTACCGCGCGTACGCAGCGACGCCAGTTTGGCACGCCGCTCGGCGATCAATTTGTTTTCTTCATCACTCATAAGCCCGCCTTCAGCGACGCCTCCATGAATTGATCGAGGTCGCCGTCGAGCACGGCCGTGGTATTGCCCACTTCCACGCCGGTCCGCAGATCCTTGATACGCGATTGGTCGAGCACGTACGAGCGAATTTGATTGCCCCAGCTCACGTCAGACTTCGAGTCCTCGAGCACCTTCGCCGCGGCATTGCGCTTGTTCACTTCGAGCTCGTACAGCTTCGCCTTGAGCATCTTCATCGCCGTCGCGCGATTCTTGTGCTGACTGCGCTCGTTCTGACACGCAACCACAATACCCGACGGCCCGTGCGTTAAACGCACAGCCGATTCGGTCTTATTGACGTGCTGGCCGCCCGCACCGCTCGAGCGATACACGTCCATCGTGATGTCCGCCGGGTTCAACTCGATACTGATGTCGTCGTCGATCTCGGGCGATACGAACACCGACGCAAACGAAGTGTGCCGTCGGTTCCCGGAATCAAACGGCGACTTGCGCACTAAACGATGCACGCCTGTCTCCGTGCGCAGCCACCCGTACGCATAGTCGCCCTGCACTTCGATCGTCGCGCTTTTCATACCTGCGACGTCACCCGGATTCGAGTCGATGACCTCGCACTTGAAACCGCGCGACGCTCCCCACTTGAGGTACATGCGCAACAGCATTTGTGCCCAGTCCTGGGCTTCCGTTCCGCCCGCGCCCGCTTGAATGTCGAGAAACGCGCTGTGCGAATCCATCTCGCCGCGAAACATCCGCTTGAACTCGAGTTGCCGGACGGCAGTTTCGATCTTGCCTGTATCGCGCTCAATGGCCTGCGCCGTCGATTCGTCTTGCTCTGACTCGGCGAGCTCGAGCAATTCCAGCGAATCGCGCACTGCGGAGGTGGTGCGATCGAGTTCGGCGAGGTCTGCGGTGAGCTTGGACCGCTCACGACCGAGGTCTTGCGCGCGCTCGGGCTTGGTCCAAATCGTCGGGTCTTCTAGTTCGCGACTGACTTCTTCGAGCCGTTCTTTTTTGGCATCGTACTCAAAGAAACCCCCTCAAGGAGACGACACGCTCCTCCAGGTCTTTGAGTTGCCGCTTCAGTTGATTGACTTCCATGCCGCGAGGGTAGCAAAGCGCGCACCATCTGTCCCGCGCGCCGCTTACGGCGCCAGCACGTGATCGACCAACAACTGCAAGCGCTGCTCGCCTTGATAGTCGTTGACATCCAGCCGATACACGAGCCGCACTTCTCCCTCGGGCAGCGACTGCGCTTCGTTCGGATCGAGTAAGTTGAACGCGATCGCGTCGAACGTGCGTCGGCCGGCGCTGCGCGCCTCCACCCACATCTTCACGTGCCGCTCGCCAATGCGCCGCGAGCTCTTCACGGCGAATATCCCATCGAAGCTCGGCTCCGGAAACGCTTGCCCCCACGGCCCACCCGCGCGCAGCGCCTGTGCCGTTTCCAACGCGATTTCCTCGACGCCTAGTTCCCCGTCGGTTTCAATCAAATTAGCCGACTTGTTAGGATCGATCGCCCGCGCGACCTCCGCATCGAACGCGCGCGCGAACGCATCGAGATGCCGCGCCTCGAGCGTCAGGCCCGCGGCCATCGCATGCCCACCAAAACGCTGCAGCAACTCTGGGTGTCGCGCGGCCACGGCGTCGAGCACATCGCGAATGTGCACACCGGGCACGGACCGCGCCGACCCGCGCAGCCACTCGCCGTCCGTCCGCGCGAATGCGACAACTGGCCTACGAATGCGCTCCTTGATCCGGCCCGCGACCAATCCCACGACGCCTTGGTGCCAACTCTCGTCGAACAAACACACGCCCGCCCGCTCCACGAAGCGCGGATCGAGCGAGTCGGCCGTCGCGGCCGACCTCACGAACTTCACCGCAGCCAGCGCTTCGGTCTGCATCTTGGCCTCGATCGCGCGCCGCTCGGCATTCAGTTGATCGAGGCGCTCCGCGAGGCCGAGCGCTTCGCTGTCGGTGTCCGCGAGCAGACAGCGAATGCCGATCGACATATCGTCTAGGCGGCCTGCGGCGTTGAGACGCGGGCCTACCGCGAACCCGAGATCGGCAGCGGTCAATTGGGAACGCGCGCGTTTCGCCACTTGCAGCAACGCCCGGATCCCCGCGACACACCGCCCACTGCGAATGCGTTGCAAGCCTTGCGCTACGAGCACGCGATTGTTGGCATCGAGCGGCACCAAGTCTGCGATGGTCCCGAGCGCTACGAGATCGAGATAGTCGGCGGCACTCGCCGCTTGTGGCGCGATGAGCCCGTCGGCTAACAAGCGCCGACGCAACGCCGCCATCACGTAAAACGCCACGCCCACACCCGCGAGCGTGCGACTCGCGAATCGGCTGCCCGGTACGTTCGGATTCACGATCACGTTGGCGTTCGGCAAGTCCGCGCCGGGCAAGTGGTGATCGGTGACGAGCACATCGATGCCGCGCTCGCGAGCGGCAGCAACGCCCGCGATGCTGGAAATGCCATTGTCGACCGTCACGATGAGCTGCGGCGCGCGCTCGGCCGCCAACGCCACGATCTCAGGCGTCAAACCATAGCCATACTCAAACCGATTCGGCACCAGAAAATCGACGTGCGGGAAGCCCCACGCGCGCAACGCCCGCACGATCAGCGCTGTGCTCGTGGCCCCGTCGGCGTCGAAGTCACCGATCACCAAAATCGCTTGCTGCCGCCTTGCCACTAACAACTCGACCGCAGCCTCTACCCCGTCGAGACTGCCGACCGGTGTGAGCCGGTCGAGACCGTGCGCGAGCTCTTCCACAGAGCGAACGCCGCGCGCCGCGTACGCGCGCCACAGCACAGGATGAACACCGGCAGGCGCCGGAAGCGGATCGGCCGCGCGGCGCGCGATGACGAGTGACATGTCGCGATTATCCCCGATCTGCGCCTGCGACAGGGCCGCGCAATGCGTCGAGCCAACCCCGCGGCCGCCGCCAGAGCTTCCATAGATCGCCACGGCGTAAGCGAAAGACGCAGTCGTTTGCGATTAACTCGAGCGTGTCGACTTGACCCTCGGCGACCGCCGCGACACTCGGCCCCAGCCAGTCGTGCTCGAGCGCGTCGAGCGAGCCGCGCGTCATCGGCCAAAGTGTCGCGACCGCGGGCGCAGTGGCGGGCAATGCCCGCAGCCACGTCATGCAATCACCGACCGGCCCGCGCTCGAGCGCTCCCAAATCGCGTGCATGCCACAACCACAGCGACGACACGCCGGCAAACCCGCGCGCAGCACCACCCGAAACGGTCGATTTGCCATGCATCCACATCTCGATTTCGGCACTCAACGCGCGCACGGCTCGGGCACTGCCGCCGTGCGCAAGGCCCGCACGCACATCGCCACCGAGCAACGTCGCCGGATCCGTCGTTGCGGTAGCGGTGTGATCGAGCGCACCGCCAAGCAAATTGAAATCGCCCCGAGCTGAACGCTCCAAGCGCCACTCGGGCCCGAATGTCGCGGCAAACTGCGCTACGAGTTCCTCGGCGCGTGCATCGTCGAGCAACACGACACCGCGTTCAGTGAGACGCACGTGATCGAGTCGTGCTTCCAGCACGACCGGCGTAGCGCGCCACCGCGTCGCCGCTGCAACCGCCCATTGCGTTGCAACCCACGAGCGCCAATCGACGCCGAGCCGGGCTGCCGACGCGAAGCGCAACAGCCGCTCGAGCATCGGTTGCGGACTCACGGCGTCGGCCGGCGACGCACTTGCGGGCACGAACACGTCTGCCAACACCAACGTCAGACGCTCTCTGCGCACGATCTGCGGTGACCTGTCACTCATCGGGGTTGGCTATCGTATCCTTGGCACCTTGTGAAGTTCAGCCAACACAACGCCGGCCTCGCCAACACGATTCGCCGCTACAGCGACCACAGCCTCTGGGTTGGCGACCGTGAACTCACTGCGAGCTGTTTAGTGGCAGCCGATGAGGTCGTCGATACATGGGCGCCGCGTTTGGTGAGCGACCTTTGCCCCGAGAACCTCGCCGCAGTTTTTGCACTGAAGCCCGAGGTGGTCGTCCTCGCCACGGGCACAACCGCACAGTTTCCGCGTGCTGCGATCCGCGGCGAATTCGGTCAACGGCGGGTGGGTCTCGAAGTGATGGCGCTCGGCGCCGCGTGCCGCACTTACAATGTATTGATCGCGGAGGGCCGACGGGCCGTACTCGCAGCGATCATCTGAAGTGGCTGCCCTCTTCGGCCGAAGGGCACCGGAAGAGGGCACAGAGAAAGAAAGTTATATCGATCCACGAATGTCCTGAGCTGACAGACTCGAAGCATCACGTGTTTGTTCTTCTTCCGCGTCGGCTTGTTGTTTTTATTACCGAAACTTCCCCGTTCTCCTCTGTGCCCTCATCCGGTGCCCCTCTGCAGGAGCACTGTCGTTAGGTGGCGACATGAAAACATGTCAAATGCGCAATGGCAAGAGGCGGGCTCGAATCGAGTTAGGCACTCAACCAAAATCAGAAACTATTTCTTTTTAAAAACAGTAATTTGAGGATGCAATATCAAGTTAGATATTGCTTAAGCGTTCGGCCACTAATTCGTGCCACCGAGCAACGGCACGAACGCCACCGGCCCGAGCGACGTGCGTTCGATCCCGTTAGGCCGCCGCGTGAAGCGTACGAGCTGCTGTTCGCCCTCTTGCCCTACCGGCATGATCAGTCGGCCGCCGATCGCAAGCTGCTCGAGAAGCGCACTGGGCACGAGTCGAGGCGCAGCTGCCACCAAGATCGCATCGTACGGCGCATGCTCTTCCCAGCCTTGTGTACCGTCGCCGTAGCGCAAACGCACGTTGGTGATGCCGAGCTCACGCAAATGCTCGCGCGCGCGCTCGTACAGCGGTTCGATCCGCTCGATGCTCGAAATCTGCCGCACGAACGGCGCGAGCACAGCGGTTTGATAGCCGCATCCGGTGCCAATCTCGAGCACGTTCTGCAGCGGTCCGCCATCGAGAAGTGCAGCCGTCATGCGCGCCACGATGTACGGCTGCGAGATCGTCTGCCCGAAGCCGATCGGCAGCGCAGTGTCCTCGTACGCCCGGCTCGACAGCGCCTCATCCATGAAGATATGGCGAGGCACCGTGCGGATTCGCTCGAGCACTGCTTCGTTGCGAATCCCCTGCTCCCGCAGTCGCTCGATCAAGCGCTCACGCGTGCGTGCCGACGTCATGCCGATGCCGGCGTAACGGGCGCTATTGATCATGGGCACCAAGCCAGTCCGTGACGCTGGCGATTGCGCTGTAGCGCGTGAGATCGAGCGACAACGGCGTCACGGACACATAGCCGTGCGCAACGGCGTGAAAGTCGGTGCCGGGACCTGCGTCCTGCGACGGGCCAGCTGGCCCGACCCAGTAAACCGGGCGGCCGCGCGGGTCCTCCGCACGAATCGTCGGCGAGGAGCGATGCCGGTTGCCGAGGCGCGTGACACGGATGCCTTTGATGTCCGCCAACGGCAAATTCGGCACATTGACGTTCAAGATGGACGATGGATCGATCGGTGCGGTAATCAGACGCTCGACGATGTGACGCGCAAAATGCGCTGCCGTCGCGTAGTGCCGCTCACGCCCGCCATCATGGAGCAACGAGAATGCGACCGCAGGCTTGCCGAGGAAGCGCCCCTCGACGGCCGCTGCGACCGTGCCGGAATAGAGCACGTCGTCGCCTAGATTCTCGCCATCGTTGATGCCCGAGACGACCATGTCGTGCTCGAAATCGAAATAGCCCGAGATCGCCAAGTGCACGCAGTCGGTGGGTGTGCCCAAGACGTAGTACACGCCGGGTTCCGCTTTGCCGACTCGCAACGGCACATCGAGGGTCAGCGAATTGCTCGCACCACTGCGATTGCGGTCTGGCGCCATGACCGTCAGCTCGCCCAAGCCCTGACACGCTTCGCGCAAAGCGGCAATGCCGCGCGCGCGGTAGCCGTCATCGTTGGAAATCAGGATTCGCAAAAGTAGGCGCGCGTCGCTGTGAATGCGGGATGGGCGCGCAATATACTGAAACTGGCCCGCCGGAGGTAGCGTGAGCAAGCACAAAGAACCCGCTGACGTCGATGTCTTCCGTGCCGCAGTGCGTGACGTCAAGCAATTGCGCGTGGAAGCTCGCGTAGAACCGCCCAAGCGCAAGCCGCCGCCGCGCGCACGCTTCACTGCGCTCGACCGCGCAGCCGTGCTCGTCGAGAGCTTGGCCACTCCCGAAGATGGTGCCCCGATCGACTCCGGCGACGAAATGTCGTTCCGCCGAGCAGGCGTGCAAGACGCCACGTTCCGCAAATTGCAGCGCGGCCAATATCGCGTGGAGGCCGAGATCGACTTGCATGGTTTGCGCGTCGACGATGCCAAAGTGGCACTGCGGGAGTTTCTCGCCGAAGCGCTCGCGCGGCAGTTGCAATGCGTGCGCATCGTGCATGGCAAAGGCCTGCGGTCCGGCCCTCGCGGCCCCGTGCTAAAGGTCGCCGTCAATCTCGTCTTGCGGAAAACCGCGCCGGTGCTCGCCTTTACGTCCGCGCGGCGCGTCGATGGCGGCACGGGCGCGCTATACGTGTTGTTAGCGAGGCCTTAGTCGCCGTCTCGCTCGGTCGCGACGAGTTCGCGCAGTACCGTCGTCGCGAAGCTGCCCGCCGTCAGCGCAAAGCTCACGCGCAAGGTCGTCGCATCCAACCAGTCGTACGCCAACTCGCGAACAGCGAGACGCAAGGCGCGCCGCGACGCCTTCACGCGATCGGTCGCCAATAGCTGCAACACGCTCGGATAGCGCGCAGCAACCGCCGCTTCGCGCTCCCGCACGACACCCTCGGTGAGCGGCTCGCCCTCACCCCACAGCGGCCCCGTCGGGTGAATGTCGAGTTGCGCGACGCGCTCGAGGAGTGCGGCGTCGACCGCGGGCACTCGAAACACACTGCCCGAGTCGTCGAGATTGGCGACGTCGCCCACGTGCAATTGGCACCAACTGCCATCGAGCACGCGCTCCGCGAGCACCGTATTGAACAGCAGCGCGCGAGCCGCGGATAACGCAAAGCCATGCTGATCGCGCGCGCGTGGCGCACGCCCGTCCACTGCCGAGCGCAGATTGCCGGCGTCGCGCCCGAAGCGCTGCGGCCCAAAGTAGTTAGGCACGCCCAAATCGGCCAGCGCGGTCAGCCGCGCAGCCACGCTGGCAAGATCGCCGGTGACATCTCGCAGCGTGATCGTGAAGCGGTTGCTTGCCAGCGCGCCACGCGGCAATTTCCGATCGTGGGCCACTGCAGTTAGCACTTGGTAGTCGGGCGCCACGATTTCGAGCCACGACTCCACGGTGCGTCGACCGCGCGGAACCGTGAAATACTGCGTTGTCACTGCATTGCGATCTTTAAGCCCTGCGTAACCGACATCCATCGGCTTGCAGCCGGCCTGTCGCGCCAACTCACGCTGGACCCATTCCGTGTTCGCATTCCGCTTGCGGACGCGCAAGAGCACATGCTGACCGCCACCCGATGGCTCGAATCCGAGTTGCTCATCGACAACGAAGTCTTCCGGCGACGCGCGCAAGCGCGCCGCGATACACGGGCCGCCGTGGCCGAGTGGCGGCGCCAATGCGAGTGAGAGCCAAGCGCTCGGAATGCCGGAGGCGGAGGTCGTCACGAGATGCGAGGAGAGCGCGGGAGCGGCGCGATCAGCGCGCGGGCTCAAGTAACACGACCGCTTGTGCGGCGATCCCCTCTTCGCGGCCAACGAATCCCAAGTGCTCGGTCGTCGTCGCCTTGATGTTCACCTGATTCTCCGGCACAGCCAGCATCTGCGCGAGCGCGCGCCGCATCTCGAGTCGGTACGGGGCGAGCTTGGGCGCTTGCGCCAAAACCGTGATATCTGCGTTGCCGACACGCCAGCCGCGCACGGTGAGCATCTCCAACACCGTCGCCACGAAGCGGCGGCTGTCGGCACCTTTCCACACCGGATCCGAATCCGGAAAGTGCATGCCGATGTCGCCGAGGCCTGCCGCACCTAACAGGGCGTCACACAGTGCATGCAACACGACATCGCCGTCGGAGTGCGCAACGACGCCGCGCGAGTGCGGAATACGCACGCCCGCCAGAACGACCGAATTGCCGGCGCCGAAGGCGTGAACGTCAAAACCCGTACCGATTCGCATACCGCAAGCTTAACCTGCCGTGCGTTGCGCGAGCAGCGCTTCCGCGAGCGTGAGGTCCGACGCCGTCGTTACTTTGATGTTCTCAGTCGACCCGGTGACGAGGAGCGCCTGCGCACCGCTCCACTCGACCGCCTGCGCTTCGTCGGTCGGTACGCGGCCTGCCGCGAGTGCAGCGTTCAACGCGTCGCGCAGTACGCCGAAGCGGAACGCTTGCGGCGTGAGTGCACGCCATAAGCCTTCGCGCGGCACCGTCTCAGCCACCGTCGCCAGCGCGACCTGCGGCGCCGCGCGCTTCAATGTGTCGGCGAGTGGTACGGCCAACAAACCGCCCACACGATGCGATACGACAGCCCGCTTCAATGCTTGAATCTCAGCGTGCGTGACGCACGGCCGCGCCGCGTCGTGTACGAGCACCCAGTCGTCTGGCGTGAGGGCGAACTCGAGGCCGCGCAGCCCACGCAACACCGAATGCGCCCGCTCGGCGCCCCCCTCAACGGCCTGCAGGCGCGCGTTGGCGAGCCGCGCGGCGACCTCGGGCCAGCGCGTGTCGTCGGCGGCGATCGCCACACAGATGGCGATGCAATCCGCATCTGCCAAGAATGCGCGCAACGAATGCTCGAGCATCGTTCGGCCCGCGAGCACTTGATACTGTTTTGGAATGGCGCCTGCCAAGCGCCGACCGCTGCCTGCGGCGGGAACGACCAAGCCGTAGCGCACGACTAACTACCGCGCCGCAGTATGTGTCCGCGGAGTCTGCGCCGGTGAACGAGTGCGCTCAGGACGCGCCGGGACCACTTGGTAGAACGTTTCATTACGCCCGATCATGCCAAGTTCGCTGCGCGCGCGCTCCTCGAGTGCGGCCATACCACTCTTCAAGTCGGCCACCTCGGCCGCAAGCTGGCGGTTGCGGTCGAGCAGCCGCTCGTTCTCCGCGCGCTGCGCCTCGACCACGACGGACAAGCGCGACACTTCGCGCACGCCGTCATCGGACAGCCACAACCGATACTGCAATGCGAGCAGCAAAACGACCAACGATGCCGCGAGCCACTTCATGGGCGGCGGAGCGTAACAGAGTGCATCCCCATGCCATATAGACTAAGCTAAACTAAGTTTATATGGAAGCCCATCATCGCCCTGTTTCGTGCCCGCCGTGAAACCTGATCAAGTCAACATTCACCACGCCAAAACGCACCTGTCGCGCTTACTCGAGAGCGTGGCCGGTGGTGCCGAGGTATTGATCGCCAAGGGCGGCAAACCGATGGCGCGACTCGTGCCGCTACGAGCAGATGCGCCGTTACGCCGCCCGGGCGTGCTGAAGGGCAAGCTGCGGATCGGTGATGACTTCGATACGCCGGTCGAACTCGGCGTGACGCGCTAGCGCCCTACCCTACTTCGCCGATGCGCCTCTTACTCGACACGCAGGTCTATCTTTGGTGGCTCGCCGACTCTCGGCGCCTCCCGAAACTGGCACGCGAGAAGATTGCCGCGGCGCAGGAGGTTTACGTCAGCGCGGCCAGCATCTGGGAATGCGAACGGCGCATGGCAGCGGGTAGCCTCGACGCCGACGCGAGCGATCTCGCGCGCGGTATCGCCGCGAGCGGCTTTGCAGAATTGCCAGTCCGCGCGGCACACGCCGTCACCCTCGCAGCGCTACCCGCAGGCAAAGGCGACGCGTTCGATCGGCTCATCGTGGCGCAAGCCATTTCCGAGCCGCTACACCTGCTCACGACGAACGCCGAACTCGGCGCGTATACGAGCCTGGTGGATGTCGTCGCGCCCTAGAGGTAGGTCTTGTACCAGTCGAGATAGCGCTGCAGTCGATCTTGCAGGTAGCTCGGCTTCGTCAGCCCGTGGTTCTGCCCCGGATAGATCACCAGCTGCGTCGGCACATTTCGACTGCGCAACGCTTGGTACATCTGCTCTGAGTTCAACAACGGCACGTTGAAATCGGCTTCGCCGCACAAGAACAACGTTGGCGTCGTGATGCGATCCGCCTGCAAGAATGGCGTCGAAACACGCTGCCAGACTTCAAGATTGTTCCACGGCGTACCGAGTTCCATCTCGTACTCGCGGATGTACATGTCAGTGCCGTATCCCGCGATGATGTTCGAGATTGAGGATCCGCTCGTCGCTGCCTTGAACCGCTGATCGCGCACGATCACGTAGTTAGTCAGCATCCCGCCATAGCTCCAGCCGCCGATACCCAAGCGTTTGGGATCGGCGATCCCTTGCGCCGTGACCAGATCGACGAGCGACAGCACATCAGCCGAATCCTTGTTGCCCCAGTCCGCATAGATCGCGGCCGAGAACGCTTCGCCACGACCGGAACTGCCGCGTGGATTGCCAGCCACGACTGCGTAGCCATGGGCCGCGAACAATTGCCATTCGAAACTAAAGCTATTTGAGTACTGCGATACCGGGCCGCCGTGGATGCGCAGCAACGTCGGGTACTGTTTGCCGGGTTGGTAGTCGAGCGGCTTCACCAGAAAGCCGCCGATGTCAGTGCCGTCCGCGCTCTTGGCGCGAATCTCTTCGACCGGCGCGAGGCGTACTTCGGCCAGCCAAGCGTCATTGTGGCGCGATAGCTGCCGTAGCGCATTGCCCTCGACGGCGAACACCTCCGGCGGCCGGTCGACTGTCGATTGCAGCACCGCGATGCGGCCCCCTCGATTGCTCGCAATCTGCGTCACATCGCGACGGCCACTCGTGACTCGCGTGATGGGTCCGCCCTTGGCAGGTACGCGCGCCACCTGTTGATTGCCGTCATCCTCCAGGAGGAAAAAGATGCTGCGACCATCGGCCGACCACACCGGCTGATCGGCATTGCGATCGATCGACCGCGTCAGCAGTTGCGGTGTTCCGCCGCTGACGGGCACGACGGCGATCCCAAACAACGCGTAGTAGATGAGCTTCGGATCACCGCCCGCCACGTAGGCGAGATGTTTGCCGTCTGGGCTCCAAACCGGCGCGCCGCCGAAACTCGAGTCACCGCCAGCCCCTTGGTACTCCGTGACGAGACGCGGCGTGGCACCCGCGCGCGGCTCGATGATGTAGATGCCGTACGTGTTGTTGCGATCGGGATCATCGCCGGAACGCTTGCTGACGAACGCGATCGACTTCCCATCGGGCGACCACGACGGCGACAGCTCGTCAAACTTGCCTGGCGTTAGAATCTCACTGGTACGAGTTGTTAGGTCCAACAAGTACAGATGGCGACGGATCTTGCCCAGGTAGCCCGTGTAGTCCTCTTTGAAGTAAAAGCGATCGATCACGATCGGCGGCGCGGTTTTCTTCTTGCCCGTATCGTCAGACTTCGCGGCCGCTGGATCCTCGTCGCTCACGATCAGTGCAACATGCCGCCCGTCGGGTGAGAACGCAAAATCCTCAACGGCGCCTTTGAAGTTCGTGACGCGCTCGGCCTCACCCCCCTCGCGGTTGAGAAGCCAGAGCTGCGTGATCTCGTCATCATTCCCACGGCTCGAGAGGAATCCCAGATAACGACCGTCCGGACTGAAGCGCGGACGCGATTCGCTGTCGTCGGTCGAGGTGATGCGCAGCGTGCGTCCATCCCGCCAATTCGCGAGCCACACGTCGCGCGACCGCTTGTCTTTCTCTGTGTCGCTCGTACGAACGGTGTAGGCAACCCACTCGCCGTCCGGAGCAAGTTGGGGTTCCGCGACGTCAGCGATGCGCGCAAGGTCAGCCACCGTGACGGCGCGACGTTCCGCGCTATGCGCACTAAACGCCAACCCCGCAAACAGACAATAGACCGCCAATAGAATTCGAGAATTCAACCACAGTCGCACGCGAAGGCCCCCTTGCTGGATTGTCCGACGCCACACGGGGTACTACCATGCAGCAGGCGGGTCACGGAATATTACGCGTACGAAATGAGCGCTGCCATGCAAACTGCCCTTTGCGATGCAGGGCGCGACTGCGCTCTGCGACTGTGGCGAACGCTCGGATTGCTAGGCCTCCTGTTGTTTTGCGCGATTCCAACCCACGCCCAGTGGGTAGAGGTGCGCACGGACAAGTTTGTCATCACGGGCGATTGGAGCGAGAAGCGACTCGTCGACTTTGCAACACGGCTCGAGAAGTTCGATCAGTTACTGCGCCTGAAGACGCGCGTAAATGACGATTCGTTAAGTCCCCCGTTGCGAGTCTTGGTGCTCCCGAGCGATACGCAAGTACAGGAGCTCAAGGGTACCGACCGCGGACGGGTCGCAGGCTTTTATCGCCCCACGTTGCAAGGGCCGATTGCAATCGTCAGTCGTGACAAAGCAGACCATGAGTTCGACTTGACGGGGCAAGTCGTCTTGTTTCACGAGTATGCGCACCACTTCATGTTGCAACACGTACCCGCTGCCTATCCGCAGTGGTTCGTGGAAGGATTCGCCGAGTATTTTTCGACTGTAGAGTTTCGTCGGAACGGCGAATTCGACGTGGGTAAGGCGCCGCCAGCGCGCATGCCCAGCCTCGCGCTCGGCAAGTGGGTGCCGTTGAAGCGGCTTCTGCGGACGGTTCAGTCAGACGAGCCGATCGATCTGGGGATGCTTTATGCCCAGGGGTGGCTGCTGACGCACTACTTCTATTCGAGCGCCGATCGCAACCGGCAATTTGGCGAATACTTGCGGCTCATGCACGACGGAACACCCAGCGGAGCAGCTCTTGAACAGGCCTTCGGCCATGACGTGGAGCAACTCGATCGCGAGTTACAAGATTATCTGAAGAAGATCGCCAAGGCGGGAATCAAGTTTGAACGGTTCTCGGGCTGGAAGTTAGAAGTTGGCAAGCTCGCTGTGCGGCCCGTTCCCGCCGCTGAAGTTGCGGCGCTGCAGCTCGATGCGCTGCACTCGCCGAGGATGGCCAACGTTCAGGCTAACGAGTTGCAGGCACGTGCCAACGAATTGGCCGCGACACACTCAGAGCATCCGTTGGCCTTGACGATCGCGGCCGAAGTGATGACAACGACGGACAATCTCGCGCGCGCCGACGAATTGCTCGACAAAGCACTCACTATTCAGTCGGACCATCCACGCGCGCTGGTTGCCAAGGCTGCGATCCAACTACGTCGCGTCGCCGACGCCGACCATACCGACAAGCGCGAACTGCGCGCGATCCGCACAGCCATCGCTCGCGCCAACCGTGCGAATCCTCAAGACGCTGCCGCCCTGTACTACTTCTACGAGAGCTTTCGAGCGGCAGGCGAAACGCCCACCGCCAATGCGGTCGACGCGCTCGTGACCGCACAGCAACTCGTGCCGCACATGCCTGAGGTGCGCATGCGTCTTGCGCGCGAGCTCGTGAGATTGAAGGAATTCGACCGCGCGGCAACGACGCTTCGACCGCTCGCCTATGCGCCCCATGCCACGTCAGCAACGGAAGTGGCGCGGCAACTTCTGGAATCGATCGAGCAACGCGCGGCCAACCCAATCGCGGAATCTGCCAAACCCGCGCTATAGCCGCGCTGCGCGCCCTGTCAGCGAATCTTCACCGGAAACGCATCGCGGCCCGCATAGCGCACCTTGCCACCGAGTTCGCCCTCGATGCGCAGGAGCTGGTTGTACTTGGCAATACGATCGGAGCGCGACATGGACCCAGTCTTGATCTGCGTCGCCGACGTCGCAACCGCGATGTCGGCAATCGTCGAGTCCTCAGTTTCGCCCGAGCGGTGCGACACAACCGCCGAGTAACCGGCACGATTTGCCATCTCAATCGCAGCCAGTGTCTCGGTCAACGTGCCGATCTGATTCACTTTGATCAGGATCGAGTTGGCAATCTTCTGCGTGATGCCTTGCTGCAGGATCTTGGTGTTGGTGACGAACAAGTCGTCACCGACGAGCTGCGTGCTCTTGCCTAACAACTGAGTCAAGCCGGCCCAACCATCCCAGTCGCCCTCGGCCATACCGTCTTCGATCGTGATGATCGGATACTTCGCGACGAGCTTCGCAAGGTATTTGCCGAACTCGGGCGACGTGAATTTCTTGCCCTCGCCGTGCAAGTGATACTTGCCCTTCTGGTAGAACTCCGAGCTGGCCACGTCTAGGCCGAGATAAATCTGCTTACCCGCCTTGTAGCCCGCTTTTTCGATCGCCTGCAGGATGATCTTGAGCGCCGCTTCATTGGTGGCAAGGTTTGGGGCAAAGCCGCCCTCGTCGCCCACAGCGGTTGTTAGCTTCTTGCCCTTCAAAATGCCTTTGAGTGTGTGGAATACCTCAGCGCCGTAACGCAGCGCTTCACTGAAGCTCGGCGCGCCGACCGGCAAGATCATGAATTCTTGTACGTCGAGGCTGTTGTCGGCATGCGCACCGCCATTGATGATGTTCATCATCGGCACAGGCATCACCGGCTCTCGGCCTTTTGCCAAATAACGCCACAGCGATTGCTTGCTGTCGTTTGCTGCCGCGTGCGCGGTGGCGAGCGACACGGCCAGTAACGCATTCGCCCCGAGTTTGGACTTGTTCTCGGTGCCATCGAGATCGATCATCTTGTGATCGATCGCCGCTTGATCTTGGGGGTTCTTGCCGACTAACTCGGCCTTGATCACCGTATTGACGTTGGCGACCGCCTTTCGCACCCCTTTGCCGAGATAGCGCTTCTTGTCGCCATCGCGCAGCTCGACGGCTTCGCGCGTTCCGGTGGACGCTCCCGACGGTACAGCGGCGCGTCCCATGGCACCGCTATCGAGAATGACATCCGCCTCCACGGTGGGATTGCCGCGCGAATCGATCACCTCGCGCCCAACGATATCGACAATTCGGCTCATAGCAACGCTTCCTCGAATGGCTTGGCCTTCACGGCTTTATCCAATGTAACCAACGTAGTTAGTAACGACTGCATCCGATCGAGCGGCCACGCATTCGGGCCGTCGGACAAGGCTTTGGCAGGATCGGGATGCGTCTCCATAAAGAGCCCAGCGATGCCCGCCGCCACCGCCGCGCGCGCCAACACGGGCACGAATTCGCGCTGGCCGCCCGACGCCGAGCCTTGGCCGCCCGGCAACTGCACCGAATGCGTCGCATCGAAAACGACCGGCGCACCGGTGGCGCGCATGATCGCGAGCGAGCGCATGTCCGAGATCAGATTGTTATAGCCGAAACTGAACCCGCGTTCGCACACCATGATGTTGGGATTGCCCGTCGTGCGCGCTTTGTCGACGACGTTTTGCATCTCCCACGGGCTCAAGAACTGGCCTTTCTTGATGTTGACAGGCTTACCTTGCGCCGCCGTGTTGACGATGAAATTCGTTTGGCGGCACAAAAATGCGGGCGTCTGCAACACGTCGACGACGGACGCCACTTCGGCGAGCGGCGTGTCTTCATGCACGTCGGTCAGAACGGGCACGCCGACTTTGCGCTTGATGTCGTCAAGCACCTTGAGGCCCGCATCGATGCCTGGACCCCGAAAGCTCTTGGCCGACGAGCGGTTCGCCTTGTCATACGACGCTTTGAAAATGTACGGAATGCCCAGCGCCGCCGTCATATCGCGCATTCGAATCGCGATCTCTTCGGTCAGTGCCGGGCTCTCGATAACGCAGGGACCTGCAATCAAGAAGAACGGCCGATCTGCACCAACCTCTACACCCGCAAGCTTCACGCCGACGCCACCTCGGGCAACTGCGCCGCGCGATACGCACGCGCAGCCCGCACGAAGCCAGCAAACAACGGATGGCCGTCGCGCGGTGTCGAGGTGAATTCAGGATGGAACTGCGTCGCAATGAACCAAGGATGGCTCGGCAGCTCGATGATCTCGACGAGTTCATCGCGCGACAGTCCAGAGAACCGCAGCCCACCTTGGCGATAACGCTCCATAAAGTGGTTGTTGAATTCGTAGCGGTGCCGGTGGCGCTCAGCGATCACGTCTTTGCCATACAACTCTCGCGCGACCGAGCCCGCCGCCAGCACGACTTCCTGAGCGCCGAGGCGCATCGTGCCGCCTTTGCCCGAGCCCTCGTCGCGCGTCTGCGCACCACGCGCTGCGTCTTCCCATTCCGTGATCATCGCGATCACCGGGTTCTGCGTCGCGCGATTGAACTCCGTGCTGTTAGCCCCTTCGAGCCCTAACACATGGCGGCCATACTCGATCACGGCGAGTTGCATGCCGAGGCAGATGCCGAGATAGGGAATCTTGTTCTCACGCGCAAAACGAATCGCCTGAATCTTGCCCTCGATACCGCGCTCGCCAAAACCGCCGGGCACGAGGATCGCGTCCATGCCCTTCAACGCATGCACGCCATGTTTTTCGAGATCGGTAGACTCAATGTAGTGAATGTTGATGCGTGTACGAGTCTTCACACCACCATGCATCAGCGCTTCGTTCAGCGAGATGTAGGAGTCCTTGACCTGCACGTACTTGCCGACCATCGCAATGTCGACTTGCCCATCGGGATTGGACTTTGCGGCCACGACTTGGCGCCACTCACTGAGATCGGCAGGCGGCACTTCGAGACGCAGTTTGTCGCAGACGATTTCGTCGAGGCCTTGCTCGTGCAGCAGCATCGGAATCTTGTAAATGTCGTCCGCATCGATACCCGAAATCACCGCACGTTCTTCCACGTTGGTGAATAGCGCAATCTTGCGGCGTTGCTCCTCGGGCAGCGGGTTCTTGCAACGGCACAGGAGCACATCCGGCTGGATACCAATACCGCGCAGTTCCTTCACCGAGTGCTGCGTGGGCTTGGTCTTGATTTCGCCGGAGCCGCCCACCACGGGCACGAGCGTCAGGTGCAGATACACGCAATTGTTGCGACCGAGCTCCACGCCGACCTGGCGAATCGCCTCGAGAAACGGCAGCGATTCGATATCGCCGACGGTGCCGCCGATCTCGACCATACAAACATCAGAATCGCCCGCGCCGAGTTTGATGCTGCGCTTGATTTCGTCGGTGATGTGCGGGATCACTTGCACAGTGGCGCCCAGATAATCGCCGCGACGCTCCTTGGCAATCACGCGCTCGTAAATGCGGCCGGTCGTGAAGTTACTGTGCCGACCTGTCGTCGTGCGCACGAAGCGCTCATAGTGGCCCAGATCGAGATCGGTCTCGGTACCGTCCGTCGTGACGAACACTTCGCCGTGCTGGAACGGGCTCATCGTGCCCGGGTCGACATTGATATACGGGTCGAGCTTGACCATCGCGACCTTGAGGCCGCGCGCCTCGAGAATCGCGCCAAGCGATGCTGCTGCAATGCCTTTTCCCAAAGAGGAAACGACGCCGCCAGTGACGAATACGAATCGTGTCATGTGGGAGCCCGCCGCGCGAAAAAGAAAAATGCCGCGCCTCCACGGAGTGCAGAGGCCGCGACGGGTGAACAGGTTACCAAAATCGCAACGCGGCGGCGAGCGAGATCACGCTAGGGAATCACGTGAGTGCGTCGTTCCTGCCCGATTTAACAGTGAGTCTCCCGCGGGAGCGGCTCGACGGGGTGGCCTGAATTGCGCAATCGAGCCAGCGATCGCCCAAGGCAAGTAACTTCGTGCCGCCCCACACTCTCGGCAGCAACCGGCGGCCCGTGACCGGCATGCGTACGCCTTGCAGTAGCGTGCGCACGGCTTGACTCGGACGCTTCGGTGCAAGACGGATTCGCTCACGCGGTCGCGGCCCCGACACCACAAGCGCAGCGGGCAACGCGTCGAGGTCGATCGGGCCGTGCGCATCGGGTTCGATCGTCAACGTCCCGAGTGGCGTGACGCAGCGTGGCTCCCGCCGCCAATCCCAAGCGACATTCGCGACGGGGGTCGGCACTCGACGCGCCGCGGCCTTCGGTTTCGCGCGTTGCTCGACTCGTAGCCGACCGCCTACACGCACCACTTGTGCGTCGCCCCACGCTACCCGAGGCTGCGCATCCCAGCGCGCCTCGAGCAGCGGGCCTGCGATCTCGGCCAGGCGCGTGGTGTCCGGCATTCGAACACCGCGCGACGCGAACCACGCTCGCAACACATTGCGTCGCCGCGCCGCCGGCAACGCGCGCAAGCCCGACACTAACAAGTCGGTGCCGTCGACAATCCTGGCAAGATCCGCTTGTGCGCGCTCATCGAGCAGCTCTTTGGCCTCGGCCAAATGGGTAGCCGAACGCGCGATGACCGCCGCCGCCGCTGGCCAGCGACTGCGAATCATGGGCATCACTTGGCCTCGCACGAAACTGCGCGCCCAGCGCTCATCGAGGTTCATGTCGTCGCGCACCCAGTCGAGTTGATGCTCTCGAGCGTACGCTTCGATCGTCTCGCGAGTCGTGTGGAGAAGCGGCCGAGCCAACCAGCCGGCTCCGAATGGGGCAATTGCGGGCATGGCGGCAAGCCCTGCGACGCCGGCACCCCGCAGAAGCTGCAACAGCACGGTTTCCGCTTGATCATCAGCATGATGGGCCGTCACCAAGACGTCGTGCGGGCGCAGCTGTCGCGCGAGCAGTTCATAGCGGCGCTCGCGGGCCCACTCTTCGACGGAAGCGCCACGCGGCGGCCGCCCGCGCACCTGCAACACCGTGAGCGGCACCCGGCACCGACGCGCTTCACGACGACAGAACGTCGCCCACTGATCGGCCGCAGGCGAAAGATGGTGATTCACGTGACAGGCGCGCACGCTCGCGAACCGGCGCCGTGCGGCTGCCAAGGCGACGAGCAAGACGATGGAGTCGACGCCACCGCTCAGCGCGACGACGATGTCGATTCGTTGGGAGTGGCGCGCGCCCCCGGCACCGCCCTTGCGCCGCACCTGCGGCAACAACTCCGCCAAGCGCTGCGCAGGATCGAAGGGCAACTAGTTAGTACCTTCGGAGTACACCCCGAAGCCGGCGAGGCGCGTGCTCCGCGCTTTCGTCAATTCTTCCGGTGCTAACTTCTCGAGTTCGCTGAGGTGCTTGACGAGCGCGCCGCGCAAAGCATCCGCCACCTGCGTAGGTTCGCGATGCGCGCCACCGAGCGGCTCCGGAATGATCTCGTCGACCAGCCCCAGCTTCGCGAGTCGATCCGCCGTGAGGCCCATCGAATCCGCAGCGACTTCTTTCTTATCGGCGCTCTTCCACAAAATCGAAGCACAACCCTCGGGCGAGATCACCGAGTAGGTGCTGTATTGGAGCATCAGCAGCCGATCGCACACGCCAATGGCGAGCGCGCCGCCCGAGCCGCCTTCACCGATGACGCAACTGATGATCGGAATGCCCATCAACGACATCTCGAACAGATTGCGCGCGATCGCCTCGCTTTGCCCGCGCTCTTCCGAGCCAACCCCTGGGTAGGCGCCCGGCGTGTCGATGAACGTGATCAACGGCAAGCGGAAGCGCTCGGCCATGCGCATCAAACGCAGCGCCTTGCGGTAGCCCTCGGGTTTCGGCATGCCATAGTTGCGGCGCACGCGTTCTTTGGTGTCGCGCCCCTTTTGGTGGCCGATCACCATCACGGGCTTGTCCGCAAGCCGTGCGAGCCCACCCACGATCGCTAGGTCGTCGCCATACATGCGATCGCCGTGCAACTCGTGAAAATCGCTGAACACCATGCTCAAGTAGTCGAGCGTGTATGGCCGGCGTGGATGCCGCGCGAGCTGCGTGATCTGCCACGGTGTCAGGTTCTTGAAGATGCTTTCGGTGAGTTGCCGGCTCTTCACCTGCAGCCGCGCGATCTCATCCTGAATGCTCACTTCGGAGGCTGTCGAGACGAGGCGCAGTTCCTCGATCTTCGCTTCGAGTTCCGCGATCGGCTGTTCGAAATCCAGAAAGGTCAATGCCATGGGCCGCGAGGATACACGACAGAAGCGCGGAGGGGGCTATTGGCGGCCCGACTAACCGCCGCTGGCCGCAACCACAGGCGCTGGCGGTCCGTACAGCACGTACAGCCCATCCCGACCCACCAGCATTTCGAGCTGTTCGAGCAGGTCGCGGGCGGGACGCACATTCCACTCGCTACCAAGTGACAACGCAGCTTTTGCCTCTGTGCCGGCATAGTGAATCGCAACTTGACACTGGCCGCCACGGTGCGGACGCAAGCACTCTGCAAGCCGATCCAGCAATTTGTCGTTGGCGCCACCGCCCGGCGGGCTGGGCCAGCGCAACACGATCCGACGCGCTTCCTTCTCGCGCAAGCGATCGAGTTCGGTGACGCGGCGGCCCTGCAAGCGCCAACCGTCAATGAACTCGTCGAACCGGAGCTGCCCTTCGATGAGCAGCAGCGCATCTTTGACGAGCACGTCGCGATATTGCTGGAACACGTCGTCGAAGAAGCCGACTTCGATGCGCCCCGACTTGTCGTCTAACAACACGGAGACGCGCGCGCCGCGACGCCGTACCTCATGCACGACACCTGCGATCGTGGTCGGCTTGCCGCCGAAGAAACTGCGGCCGGACTCGCTCGATGGCATGGGCCGATCGCTCACGAGATCGGCAATGCGCCCGGTCGCAAAGCGTTTCACCTCAGATGCGAAACGATCGATCGGATGTCCGGTGAGCCACAGCCCGAGGGTCTCGCGCTCACCCGCGAGGCGCGTCGACTCACTCCAATCTGGCTGGTCTGGGGCTGTCACACGAATCGCTTGCGGCGCGGCCGACGCGCCGAGACCAAACAAGTCGACTTGCCCCGCCTCGATTGCCTTGGTGTTTTGTTCGCCGAGCGCGAGCGCGGCGGGCAAGCGGTGCATCAATGTGGCGCGATTCGCGCCGAGGCAGTCGAAACTGCCCGACTTGATCAAGGCCTCGAGTGCGCGTCGGTTGACCTTGCCGAGGTCGACGCGGCGTGCGAAGTCCTCGAGATCCTTGAATGGGCCGCGTGCCTCGCGCTCCTGCGCGATCGCCTCCACCGCACCCTGCCCCACGCCTTTGACGGCACCCAAGCCGTAGCGGATGGTCGAGTCGTTAGCCACCGTGAATTCGTAGCTCGACGCGTTGACATGCGGCGGCTCGACGGCGAGGTTCAGATTCGTCTTGCACTCATCGATGAGCGTGACCACCTTGTCGGTGTGGTCCATATCGGCCGACAGCACCGCAGACATGTACGCCGCGGGATAGTGCGCTTTCAACCAGCCCGTTTGGTACGACAACAACGCATACGCGGCCGAGTGCGATTTGTTGAAGCCGTAGCCCGCGAACTTCTCCATCAAGTCGAAGATGTAAGCGGCCTGTGGCTCCGGCACCCCGTTCGCGACAGCACCCGACACGAAGATCGTGCGCTGCTTCGCCATTTCCTCGGGCTTCTTCTTGCCCATCGCGCGCCGTAACAAATCGGCGGCACCGAGCGAGTAGCCCGCCAAGATCTGCGCGATCTGCATCACTTGCTCTTGGTAGAGGATCACGCCGTAGGTAGGCGCGAGCGCGCCCTTCAAGCGCGGATGCAGGTAGTCGATCTCAGGTGCGGTCGGGTTGTTCTTGTTGTGCTTGCGTTCGATGAAGTCGTCGACCATGCCCGACTGCAGCGGGCCCGGGCGAAACAGCGCGACGAGCGCGACGATGTCCTCGAACGTATCGGGCTGCAGGCGGCGGATCAAATCCTTCATGCCGCGCGATTCGAGCTGGAACACGGCAGTCGTGCGGCACTCTTTGAGGAGCTGATACGTCGCCACATCGTCCATCGGCAAAGTTCCGACATCGATGGGAGGCTCGCCACGCGTCGCGCGCAGCCGATTGATGATCGCTACCGCGCGATCGATGACGGTGAGCGTCCGCAGACCCAAGAAATCGAACTTGACGAGCCCCGCCGCCTCGACATCGTCCTTGTCGAATTGCGTGACCACACTACCGCCGGAATCATCGGCATACAGCGGCGCGAAATCGGTCAGCACCGAGGGCGCAATCACCACGCCACCCGCGTGCATGCCTGCGTTGCGCGTCAGGCCTTCGAGCGAGCGCGCCAAGTCGATTAGATTCTTGACCTCATCGTCTTCTTTGTAGAGCCGCTTCAGCTCGGCTTCCTTCTCGAGCGCATCGTCGAGCGTGATGCCGAGTTCGAACGGAATGAGCTTAGCAATCTTGTCGACATAGCCGTAGCTCATCCCGAGCACGCGACCCACATCACGCACCACCGCCTTGGCGGCCATCGTGCCATACGTGATGATCTGCGAGACGCGCTCGCGACCATACTTGTTAGCAACGTAGTCGATAACTCGATCGCGGCCATCCATACAAAAATCGACGTCGAAATCCGGCATCGACACGCGCTCAGGGTTCAAGAACCGTTCGAACAGCAAGTCGTATGTGATCGGATCGATATCGGTGATACCGAGCGCAAAGGCCACCAGCGACCCAGCGCCGGAGCCGCGTCCGGGCCCCACGGGCACGCCGTTCTCACGCGCCCAGCGAATGAAGTCCGCCACGATCAAGAAGTAGCCTGAAAAGCCCATCTTGCAGATGACGCCCAACTCGAGCTCGAGCCGCGCCCGATACTGCTCCGCTTTTGCGTCGTGCTCGAGCCCCAGCGACGCGAGGCGTCGGACGAGGCCCGCGCGCGACTCCTCTTGAATGTGTTGATCGACAGTGACGCCGTCTGGCAGCGGGTAGTTAGGCAGACGCGCGGTGCCGAGCTTCAGCTCGAGGTTACACCGCCGCGCAATCTCCACCGTGTTCGCGAGCGCCTCCGGGATATCGGCGAACGCCTTGGCCATCTCGGCGGGCGAGCGCAAAAACTGCTCCGCCGTATAGCGCCGCGGACGATTCGCGTCGGCGAGTAGCGCACCGTCATGGATACACACGCGCGCTTCGTGCGACTCGAAGTCCGTCGGCTGCAGGAATCGCACATCGTTCGTCGCCACGACGGGCGCGCCGCCTCGGGCTGCAAGTTGCAGCGCGGCCGCGATGTACGTGCTCTCATCGGGCCGACCCAAGCGTTGCAGCTCCACGTAGAAGCGGTCGCCGAACACCGTTTGCCAATCGGCTAACGACTGGCGCGCATCCGCATCGCGACCGTTCGCGAGCGCGCGCCCGATATCCCCTTCACTGGCGCCCGACAAGGCAATCAAGCCGCGCGCCACCTCGGGCGTAAGCCAGCCACGCTCGATCGTCGGTACGCCCTTGACCTGGCCTTCGAGGTACGCGCGCGTCACGAGGCGCGATACGTTGAGATAGCCGGCATGGTCCTGGCATAACAGCGTGAGTCGCGAGTGGCTCGCACGCTCGCCGCGACCCCGCACTAACAAGTCGACGCCGACGATCGGCTTGACGCCTTTCGCCAACGCCTCGCGGTAGAACTTCACGAGCGCGAACAGATTGTGCTGATCGGTCACAGCGATCGCAGGCATGCCGAGCTCAGCTGCACGCGCAATCAGCTCCGGAATGCGCACGACGCTATCGACGAGCGAGAACTCGGTGTGCAGCCGCAGATGGACGAAGGAAGGCTCAGCCATGCGCCGATTTTACCGGCGCAAAACTTCTTCGGTGCAACGGAGATGGGCCCAATGCGGCCAACGCGCGGCGGTGACTGGGCGTCGGGTAGCCTTTGTGAGTTGCGAGAGCGAATCCAGGATAGTGCGCATCTAGTTGTTCCATTTGGGCATCGCGCACGGTCTTCGCCAAAATGGACGCCGCGCTGATCGCAGCCACCTTCGAATCGCCCTTGACGATCGCCTCGAAGGCGCACTCGAATCCGAGCGCGCTGCGCTGCGGCAGGCGGTTGCCATCGATCACGACGTGAGTCGGAGCCACCGCCAGCCCGAGCAACGCACGGCGCATCGCGAGAAAAGTCGCGCCGAGAATATTGAGGCTGTCGATTTCCTCGGCGTCCGACCAAGCCACCGCCCAAGCCAACGAGCGCTCACGAATGAGTGGGGCCAACGCGTCGCGTTCCTCCGGCTCGAGCTGCTTCGAGTCGGCAAGGCCCTCAATGGGCCGTGCGGGATCTAGGATTACGGCCGCGGCCACCACCGGCCCCGCCAGCGGTCCCCGCCCGGCTTCATCGACGCCCGCAACGCGCCGTAGATCATGCGACTCGAACGGCAGCGGCTCGGTCTTCACGGCGCCGCTCCCGCGACGCCGCGCGGTTTGGCCACGAGTTGCAACACACACTCTGCGGCGCGCTCAGCTCCACCCACACGAAGCGCGCGATGGATCTCCAAAAACGTCGCCTGCACATCGGCGACGCGCTCGGGCGCTTCAAACCAAGCCCACGCAGCCGCAGCCAACGCAGTGCCCGTGACCTGTTCCTGCAAAAACTCCGGCACGACTTCACGTCCGGCCAAAAGATTGGGCTGCGAGAAATGCCGTACCTTCACCATGCCCAAACGACGCAACAGAAAAGCCGTGGCGCCACCCAGTCGATACGCCACGACCATCGGCCGCTTCGACAGCGCGGTTTCCAGCGTCGCTGTGCCGGACGCCACGATGGCGACATCGCACGCGGCCAGCGCTGCGCGCGCCTCGCCTGACAACACTTGGATCTGCGCATCGCCCGCATGCGCAGCCACCTGCACGCGAAAGATTTCGGCGACTTTCGCCGACGCCATCGGCGCGATAAACCGCATCTGCGGATCGCGCGCTCGCAGCGCGCTTGCAGCGCGCACGAAATCGGCGCCTAAACGTTCGACTTCGCCGCGGCGGCTCCCCGGCAAGAGCGCAACCACGCGACCGTCGCGCGGCAGCCCCAGCCGCTCGCGTGCAGCATCGCGATCGATCGCGAGCGGAATCTGGTCCGCGAGCGGATGCCCCACGAATGCGGCCTCGACGCCATGACCCGCATAGAACGGCGGCTCGAACGGCAGCAAGCAAAGCACGAGATCGGTCGACGTGCCGATCGTGCGCACGCGACCCTGCCGCCATGCCCACACTTGCGGACTCACGTACTGCACGCAACGCACACCGCCGCGCTTCAGCTGGCGAGCGAGTCCCAAGTTGAACTCCGGCGCGTCGATACCGATGAACACATCGGGACGGGCCGCCAAGAACTGTTCACGCAAGCGCTTGCGGAAGCTCAGCAGACGCGGCAAGTGACGCACGACCTCCACCAGCCCCATGACGGCCAGCGCCTCCGCAGACTCCCAGATCGCACAACCCGCCGCGCGCATCTTCGGCCCGCCCACGCCAAAGAACTCGATTGTCGGAACCCGCGCTCGCAGCGCCTCGATCAGCGCCGCGCCGAGCGTATCGCCCGAGGCTTCGCCGGCCACGATGGCAACACGCATGGCGGTCGGCAGTCCGTGGTTCAACGAATGAGGCTGCGTTCAGATTCGCCGATGAAATCGACGAAGATTTGCAACTCGGGCTGGCTCGCCACGCGCTCTCGCAACTGACGCACTGCATCGGCTAACAACAGGTCCGAGCGGTACAAGATGCGGTACGCATTTTTGATATTGCGAATTTGCTCGGGTGTAAAGCCGCGTCGCTTCAAGCCTTCCGCATTGATCGAGTGCGGCACCGACGGCTGACCGATCGCCATCACATACGGCGGCACATCGCGCGTGACGGCCGTGTTGTTCGCCAAGAACGCATGCGCGCCGATCTTGGTGAATTGGTGAATGGCAGCGCCGCCGCCCATGATTACCCAGTCACCGAGATGGACGTGACCCCCGAGCGTGGCTTCGTTTGCGAGCACGCAGTGACTGCCGACGACACAGTCGTGAGCCACGTGCGTGTACGCCATGAAGAGGTTGTCGTTACCGATGCGCGTCACGCCGCCACCTTGCGCGGTGCCACGATTCATCGTCGTGAATTCGCGAAACACGTTTTGGTCGCCGATCTCGAGCCGTGTCGGCTCGCCGGCGTACTTCTTGTCTTGCGGCGCCTCGCCAATCGAAGCGAATTGGAAAATCTTGTTAGCCTTACCAATGCGTGTATGGCCCGTGACCACGGCGTGCGGCCCGACCCAACTGCCGGCACCGATTTCGACATCCGGCCCGATGATCGTGAACGGCCCGACAACGACATCGGGTGCGAGCTTGGCCCCGGGGGCAACGATGGCACGCGAATCGATCATGGCAACGCTCCTCAACCCGCGGGCGTGTACTTGCCCGTCTCGGGCGCCACCATCATCTCGGCCGACGTCACCTCTTGATCGCCGACGTACGCAATGGTCGAGAATTTCCAGATGCCACGCAGACTACGCTCGAGCTTCGCGGTCAAGATAAGTTGATCGCCGGGCTCGACCGGCTTACGAAAGCGCGCCTTGTCGATACCGACGAAAAAGAATCGCGTGGTTTCATCCGGCACCACGTCAGCCGTCACGAACGCCAGAATGCCGGCCGCCTGCGCCAGCGCTTCGATGATGATGACACCCGGCATCACGGGGCGATGCGGGAAATGCCCAGGGAAGAATGGCTCGTTGACCGTCACGTTCTTCAACGCGCGAATGCTCTCGCCTTTGCGGCACTCGAGCACGCGATCGACTAACAAGAACGGATAACGATGCGGCAGTTGCCGCAGGATTCCCATGATGTCCATTTGGACGACGTCGGCCATGGCTAGTCTTGCTCCCCTCGACCCAATTGTTTTGCCAAATCACGCACCCGCGACGCGAGCGAGTCGATGCGCTTCAGCCGGGCGACGATTCGGCGCCACTCACTCGTCTTCTCAGCCGGCAGGCCCGAGGAATACATCCCGGGCTCGGTGATGCTACTCGATACCATCGTGAAGCCGGTGACGATCACATCGTCGCAAATCGTCAGATGCCCGACGATGCCGACCGCTCCGCCGATCATGCAGCGCTGGCCGATGATGGTGCTTCCCGACACACCGACGCAGGCCGCCATCGCCGTGTGCGCACCGATTTGCACGTTGTGGCCAATCTGAATCTGGTTGTCGAGCTTGACGCCATCGGCAATGACCGTGTCGCCGATGGCTCCGCGATCGATCGTCGTGTTGGCACCGATTTCGACATCCGCGCCGATCTGCACGGAACCCACCTGCGGCACCTTGACCCACGTACCGGAGTCATTCGCGTAGCCGAAACCGTCGGAGCCGATCACGGCGCCCGGATGTATGACCGTGCGCGCGCCAACGCGCACCCCGCGGCACACCACAACGCGCGCGACAAGACGCACGTCCGGGTCGAGCACGACGTCATCCTCCAATACGCAGTGGGCGCCGATCGTGCAACGGGCACCGACACGGGCGCGGGCACCAATGCATACGTGCGGCCCGATCGCCGCGCTAGGATCCACTCGCGCGCTGGGATCGACGACCGCCGTGGGGTGGATACCCGGACTCGCAACGGGCTCGGGATGCAGCCACGCGGCGATTCGCGCAAATGTCGCATGCGGATTCTTCGTGACGAGCGCTGCGACTGGGCAGGTGTCAGCGGATTTCTCGCTGAGCACGACGGCCGACGCTTGCGTCGACACCAGCGCCGCCGCGAGCTTGTCGTTCGCGAGAAACGTTAGGGAACGGGGCTGCGCAGCCGCAATCGGTGCGACCCGCTCGACGATCGTATCCGGATCGCCGCGCAGCTCGCAGCCGAAGCGGACCGCGATCTCTCCGAGCGTGGGCATGCGCCGAGCGTGCCGGCGCTACCTTTACGGCTTCGCCGGCGGCTTGGCGGCAGCAGGAGCCGCAGCAGTCGGCCGCGGCGCCTTCGCCTGCAGCGACGCCAACACTTGCGGCGTGATGTCCACGGACGGCGTGTTGTAGATCACGCCCTCGGCTAACACGACGTCGTAGTTCTGCGCCTTCGCAAACGCGCGCACTTCTTCGATCAGCGTGCGTTGCAGACGACCCATCTCTTCGTTGCGGCGCGCGTTGAAATCGTCCTGCGCCTCTTGCTGCTTGCGCGCAAACTCGCGCGCACCGTCACGCAACTCTTTCTCGGCACGCGAGCGCTGATCCGGCGTCATCGTCGCCGCGTCCTTTTGCAACTTTTCTTCGCGAGCCTTCAGCGCGGTTTGCTGCTGCTGTAGCTGCGTTTGCCGAGGACCAAACTCCGCGCGGATCGCATCGGTAACCGCCTTCGCTTGCGGCGACTCTTCCATCAAACGCCCGTAATCGACGACGCCCACTTTGACGGCCTGCGCCAGTGCGTCTGAGTTCGGCGCAACGAGCAAAAACGCCGCGAGCAGTCCCAACACCGATGTTTGAATCGAATCCTTCACGATCTTTTCACCTCTGCAATGACACAAGCCCTGCGTCAAAACGCCTGGCCAATGGAAAACTGAAACCGCTCTTCCTCGTCCTCGTAGAGAACCGAGTCGCCGCGGTATGCGTTGAGCGGCAGCGCGTAGCTGAACCGGAAAATGCCCAGCGGCGCGAGCCACTGCACCGCCAACCCCGTGGAATGCTTCAATTTATCATACTTGAAGTCGTACTCGACCGGGGGCCCGAGGGTCACTCCGTCGGGCGAGCGGCCCGTGAAGGTGTAGCGATTGCCCGTCGAGAACACGTTGCCCATGTCATAGAACCACGACACACGGGCCGCCGAGGCCCATTTCTGGGGCATCGGCAGAATGACTTCCGCACGGCCGACCACTTTCAAGTTGCCGCCGTAAGGGTTACCGAACTGATCCTTGGGACCAAGGCGGCTTTCGCGATACCCGCGCACGGTGTCGGGGCCGCCCGCGTAGAACTGCCTGAACGGCGGCAAAGCGGTTGTGTCGCCGATATCCATGCCGTAGCCGATCTCCGCGCCGAGCGACATCGTGAAGCGGCCGAACAGCGGTATGTATTTCAAGCCTTCGTAATTCACGACGAAGTACTCGACGTCGCTCACGCCCGGGATTGCGTAGGAAGCCGCAATCGAGTGACGCGATCCGCGATCGGCGAACAGTGAACGGTTGCGACTGTCGTAGCTCCAGCCGGCTGTGAGTTCGAGTGTGTTGAACTGTGTGCCGAAGAATCGGAACTGGTTGCCGAAGCCGTCGTCGACGATCTCCACCGAAGGCTTACCATTGCTTTGGACCCACTGCACAGCCTGAGCAGAGCTGCCATTCTCGGTGGTCAACAGATCGGCCCGCTGATACGACAGGCCCAAGCGCAAACCTTGGAACTCGGATAGCGGATAGCCTATGTCAAATCCCGCACCAATCGTTTCGGATGAGAAATCCGACGCCGCAGACACGAACTGCGTGACATCGCGGTATGTGATCGAACCCGTGAGCGCGATGCCGTCCTTGGTGAAGTACGGCTCGGTCATCGAGAGGCCGTACACCTTCGAGAAGCGACCTGAGTTCAGATCGACCGAGACGCGCCGGCCCGTGCCCATGAAGTTGCTGTCAGCGTAATTGCCATTGAGGATGAAGGACTGCGATTCGGAATAGCCGATACCGCCGCCTAACTGCGCGGACGGGCCCTCCTCGATCGTGTACTCGACGTCCACCATGTCCGGCACACCGGCAACCGGCTTGGTTTCAGACTCGACCTTCTTGATGTACGGCAGGCGCTGCAAGCGCTGCTTCGAGCGCTCGACTGCGACGTTCGACAACCAAGAGCCCTCCATCTGCCGCATCTCACGTCGCATCACCTCATCGTTGATGCGATTAGCACCGACGAAGTTGATGTGCCGTACGTATACGCGATTGCCGGGATCGACGAAGAACGTGAGGGACAACTCTTTCGAGTCTTTGTCGCCGACCGGGGTTGCCACCGGGTCGACCTTGGAGAACGCGTAGCCGTCTTCGCCCAAGCGGTTCTGCAGCAACTCTTGCGTGAGCGTCATCACTTTGCGGGAATAGGTCGACCCCGGCGCCACTAACAAGTAACGCTTCAGCTCGGCCTCCGGCACGACGAAATTGCCGGCCAGCTTCACTTCCTTGACTTTGAACACCTCGCCCTCGTCGATATTGACGGTGATGAAGATGTCGTCTTTGTCGGGTGCAATCGCAACTTGTGTGGACTCCACCTGGAAATTCGCGTGGCCGCGATCCATGTAGTAGGAGCGGAGTTTCTCAAGATCGCCTTGCAACGACTCGCGTGAATAACGATCGTCTTGCCGGTACCAAGACAGCCAATTGGGCGTCTTCAATTCGAAGTCTTCGAGGATCGCTTCGTCGTCGAACTTTTCATTGCCGACGATATTGATCTGGCGAATCTTGGCGCGCTTACCCTCGGTGATATCAATCTTCACCTTGACGCGATTGCTGCCGATGTCCTCGACGTTCGTGTCGATCCGCGCAGCATACTTGCCGCGGCTACCATACTGGTCTTGCAGGAACGCGCGCACGTCCTCGAGCACCGAGCGATCGAACGTCTTGCCTTGTGCAAGACCGACGTTGCGCAAGCTCTTGGTCAAGTCTTCCGTCTTGATGTCCTTGTTGCCCTTGAGCTCAAAGCTCTCGATCGTCGGGCGCTCGATCAGGAACACTACGAGCGTATTGCCGTCGCGTCGCAGCTCCACGTCGCGAAAGAACCCTGTGTCGTACAGCGCTCGCACCGACTCACGGATGCGCGTCGGCGTGAGCTTGTCGCCGATGTTGACCGGCAGGTAGTTATAGACCGTACCTTCGGAAACTCGCTGCAAACCTTCGACACGGATATCGCCGACGACGAAATCGGGCGACTCTTGCGCAACGACGTAGGGTGCTAGGGCCATCGAGGTAAGTGCCGCGAGCACGGCCTGACGAACTTTGAACGACAAGATGATCCCCTAAACCTTGAATGAGCTGCCGAACGCTGCGCGACGGTCAGCCGCCTAACAATGCCCGTGAAATATCGTTGAAGAACGCCATGCCCATCAAGAGCACCAACAGCGCCAAGCCGACCTGTTGACCCAAAGCCTGAATGCGCTCAGACAACGGCGATCCTTTGATCCACTCCGCGCCGGCGTAGACGATTTGCCCACCGTCGAGGATCGGAATTGGCAGCAGATTCAGAAAACCGAGCGACAACGAAATCAACACCAAGAACATCAGAAACTGCGACGGCCCTTGTGTCGCTGAGTCGCCGGCGTACTCGGCGATCGACAACGGCCCAGACAGATTTTTCACCGACACTTGGCCGCTCAACATGCGGACAAAAAACTGCGCCTGCAGCACCGTCATCGACCAAGCTTCCTGCGTGCCATACACGAGCGATTCGAGCGGGCCCAGAGCCACCTGCCGATACATCGACTCCGGCAACTTGCCGATACGTGCGGGCCCGACGCCGAGCACACCACGCGCCTCGCCGTCTTCCTGCACTGTGCCGAGCGTCAGCCGCACCGTGCGCGTATTGCCGTCGCGCTCATACTGCACGACCACTTCCTCGCCCGGCCGCTTTGCAATCGTGGCGCGGATCTCGACGAAGTCGCCGATCCGGCGACCGTCGATGGCCAGAATCTTGTCGCCCGTCGCAAGGCCCGCCTTGGCAGCCGCAGAACCAGGCGCGATCTCCCCGAGCACGGCTGGAATCGGCGGCCGCGCCCAATCGATGCCGAGACCCGGCAATAGCCGGCCAGGTTCGGTCATCGCACGGCGTTGTGCAGAGTCGGCCACGTTGACGATCCGCTGCCGCACCTCGCCGTCGGCTGAGCGCACTTCGACGGTGGCACGGCCGGAGGAGCTCACAACGTTGAGCAAGCCCAGAACCACATCGCGTTGATCTCGCACCGCAGCGCCATCGATGCGGAGAATTTCGTCACCGGTCGCGAAACCTGCTTTCGCGGCGACGGAATCGAGTGTGATGTCACCAAGCACTGGCCGCAGATGCGTCACACCGTTGAACCAGAACACGCCCCACAGCACGGCGATCGCAAACAAGATGTTTGCGGCAGGCCCCGCCAGCAACACCAGAATGCGCTGCCACGGCGCCTTGCGAGTGAACGAACGGTGCAACTCGGCGGGTGGCACGTCGCCCTCGCGCTCATCTAACAACTTCACGTAGCCGCCGAGTGGGATGGCAGCGACGACGAATTCAGTCGCGTCGGGTCCGCGGCTCACGCGGCGCAACAGCGGCTTGCCGAAGCCGACGGAAAAACGCAGCACCTTGAAGCCGAGTTTCTTCGCAACCCAGTAATGCCCGTACTCGTGAATGGTCACGAGCAACGCAATGGCGACGAGGAACCACAGTGCTTGCCAGAGAACGCTCATCAGTGCCCTTTTGCCGGCGCCACGGCCGCCTGTACTCGAGCCGCCCCGCCATGACCGGAGAGACCGACCCCTGACGCGACGCGCTCCTGAGCGCGTCGCCGCGCCTCTGCATCGGCTGCCAGCACGCCTTCTAGTGTGGCGGCGTCGCCACGTGGCATAGATGTCATGACTGCTTCAATGACTGCCGGAATGCGGGCAAAGTTCAATTGGCCCGCCAGAAACGCCCCGACAGCCACTTCGTTGGCCGCGTTCAGAATGGCTGGCGCCAAGCCCCCAACCCGCGCAGCTTCATAAGCCAACGGGAGGGCCGGAAACCGTTGTAAGTCGGGCATCTCGAAACGCAAACGTCCCACGCGGACCAAATCGAGGAATTGTACACCGGACGCAACACGCTCCGGCCACGCGAGTGCATGGGCAATGGGCGTGCGCATGTCCGGCGAGCCAAGCTGCGCCAAAACGCTGCCGTCGACATATTCAACCATCGAATGGATGATGCTCTCGCGGTGCACGACCACTTCGATCTGCTCCGGCGTTACGCCGAACAGCAAGCGCGCCTCGATGAACTCGAGCCCCTTGTTCATGAGCGTGGCGGAGTCGACGGAGATCTTCTGCCCCATGACCCAGTTCGGGTGCGCGCACGCTTGAGCCGGCGTGACCTCGCCGAGCTTGTCCGCGGGCCAGTCGATGAAGGGCCCGCCACTGGCAGTCAACAAGATGCGCCGGACACCCGGCGGCGCTTGGCCTGGCACCGCTGCAGGCGGCAAGCACTGAAAGATTGCATTGTGCTCGCTGTCGATCGGCAACAGCGTGGCGCCGCTCGCGCGTACGGCATCCATCATCAGCGGACCGGCCATGACTAACGACTCTTTGTTCGCGAGCAGCAACCGTTTGCCTGCCTTGGCCGCTGCGAGCGTTGAGGCCAGGCCCGCGCCTCCGACGATGGCCGCCATCACGGCGTCCGCCTCCGGCAAAGTCGCAATCTGCACAAGCGCATCGGGCCCCACCAACACCTGCGTCGCGAGGCGGCGCTGCGCCACTTCGCGCCGCAACTGCTCACCTGAGGTGGTATCCGCCAGCGCCGCGTAGCGCGGCTGGAAGCGCTCGATCTGCGCGAGCATTTTCGGAACATTGCTGCGCGCGCCCAACGCAATGACGCGGAGACGATCAGGATGGCGCGCAATCACGTCGAGCGTGTTGTCACCGATCGTGCCGGTGGAACCCAAGATGCTGACGCCCCGCATCGAAGCCGCCGCGCTCACGATACGATCCTCAGCAGCAACAGGCCTAACAACAATGCGGGCGCAGCCGCCGTCACACTGTCGATGCGATCGAGAACGCCCCCGTGGCCCGGAAACAGCCAGCCGCTGTCCTTCAAACCCACGGCGCGCTTCAACATGCTCTCGGTCAAGTCGCCAACGATCGAAATCGCCGCGACCCCGACGCACAACAGGACAAACACGCCCGTGGGCAGACCGAAGAACTGCGCGCCGACCGCGCCCGTTGCACCGCTCAACAGCAGGCCGCCCGCGACACCTTCCCAGGTTTTCTTTGGCGATACGCGCGGTGCGAGCGGGGTGCGGCCCAATCGACGGCCGGCAAAGAACGCGCCGGTATCAGCCGCCCAGGTCAACGCGAGCGTGAAGAGCGCCCAGATGCGCCCGTTCGGCACCGCCACACAGAGGTACACCAGTGCCATCCAGGCAGGGACGAGCGCCATCAAGCCGGCGAGCGCCGCCGACCAAGGCGACACCGATAGCGGCGCAAAGCAAATCCACGCGAGCGCTAACAACCACCAAGCCAATGCGCCCCACAGCACCCCGACGAGCGTCGGAATATCGAGCGCGTAGCGATATGCAAACCACAGTGCGAGTGCGACCACGAGCGTGAATGCGAGCCGCACCGCTTTCGAGTCGCTGCGAATGAAGCCCGCCCATTCCCACGCACCCGCCAAGATGATCAACGAGAAGAGCACCACGGCAGCCGCCGGGGGCAGCAGCAGCAGTACTCCAAGCAGCACTGCTACGAGCAGCACTGCCGTGATCACGCGTTGCTTAAGCACGGCGCGACGTCCCGACTTGATCGGCCGTTTGCCCGAAGCGTCGCTCGCGACGCGCAAACGCCGCCAACGCTTCCTCGAGATGCGGCACGTCAAAATCGGGCCACAAAACGTCGGTGAAATGTAGCTCGGTGTACGCCAAGTTCCACAGCAAGAAATTGCTGATGCGGTGCTCACCGCCGGTGCGAATGAATAAATCAGGCTCCGGCACATCGCGCAATTCGAGTGCCGTGGAGAACGCAGCCTCATCAATATCCTCGACGCGCATGCTGCCCGAGGCGACGGCACGCGCCAAATGGCGCGCCGCGCAGACGATGTCCCAACGGCCGCCGTAACTCACGGCGACCTGCAAACGCAAGCGGTTGTTAGCCGCCATCATGTGTTCTGCTTCGTTCATGCGCGCTTGCAGCTTGACCGAGAGCTGATGACGATCCCCGATGAAGCGCAGACGCACGCCGTTCTTGTGCAGCTCCGCGACTTCCCGGTCGAGCGCATCCATGAACAGCGACATCAAGCTGCCAACTTCCTCGGCGGGGCGCCGCCAGTTCTCGCTCGAGAACGCGAATAACGTGAGCGCCGGAATGCCGCGACGCGCACATTCCTCGATGCACATGCGCACCGGGCGGATGCCATCCTTGTGCCCCAAATGGCGCGGCTGCCCGCGCGCTGTCGACCAGCGCCCGTTGCCGTCCATGATGATCGCAATGTGCTTCGGCAGACTCATGCCTAGACTTGCATGATCTCTTTTTCTTTGGCCGCCAACTGCTGATCGATTTCAGCAACGTATTTGTCGGTCAGCTTCTGAATGTCGACTTCGGCGCGCTTCTCATCGTCTTGCGTGATCATCTTCTCCTTGAGCGCTTCCTTGACGTCGCTGATGACATCGCGCCGCACGTTCCGAACGGCAACTCGAGCGTTTTCGGCATCCGCACGCACCACTTTCGTGATGTCGCGGCGACGCTCTTCCGTCAGGGGCGGCAGCGGCACGCGAATCACGGTGCCCGCCGTCATCGGCGTGAGGCCCAAATCGGATTTGTGAATGGCCTTCTCGATCGCCGACACCATGTTCTTCTCCCACGGGGAGATCGCCAGCGTGCGTGCGTCTTCGACCGCGATGTTCGCGACTTGCTTCAGCGGCACGTCGGAACCGTAGTAGTCGACCTTCACGTTCTCGACCAGCGAAGGGTGCGCCCGACCTGTCCGCAACTTCCGCAAATCGCCCTGGAACATTTCGACGCATTTCGCCATCCGCTGGGCTGCGTCCTTTTTGATGTCATCAAGCATACCGACTCCCGAACAAACGACGCTTAGTCGTTAGTTACGACCGTGCCGAGATCCTCACCACGCACGACGCGCGGCAGATCGCCGACATTGTTCAAATTGAAGACTTGCAGCGGCAACGAGTTGTCGCGGCACATCACGATCGCCGTGGCATCCATGACGTTCAGGCGATCGTTCAACACTTGATCATACGTGAGGCGCGCATAGCGCTTGGCGCCCGGATTCTTCATCGGATCGCTGTCGTAGATGCCGTTGACCTTGGTGGCCTTGAGCAGCACTTCCGCGTTGATCTCGATGGCGCGCAGGGCAGCCGCCGTGTCGGTCGTGAAGAACGGATTGCCCGTGCCGGCTGCGAACACGACGACGCGGTTCTTCTCGAGATGCCGCACGGCGCGGCGCCGTATGTAGTCCTCACACACCTCGTTGATGCGAATCGCGCTCATCACGCGCGCGAACGCGCCAACGCTCTCCAAGGCATCTTGCAACGCCAACGCGTTCATCACGGTCGCCAGCATTCCCATGTGATCGGCCGTGATGCGATCCATCCCCGCCCGCGCAAGACCAGCGCCGCGAAAGATATTGCCGCCGCCGATGACACACGCGACCTGCACTCCCATCGACTGAATCTCGATGATTTCGCCCGCGATCCGCTTCAAGACGGCCGGATCGATCCCATAATCGGTGGTGCCGAGCAACGCCTCACCAGACAACTTGACCAAAATTCGCTTGTAGCGCGTCTGACCCTTACCGGTCATTCTTTCCCCCTCGCCCGCCGTGACGGACGCATTCGATCTTTCGAGTGTGCCATAAAGAAAACCCCGCCTGACGCGGGGTTTTCATTCTGGCTGGCCTCCGGCCTAGTGCTTGGCGCCGGAGCTGCTCTTGACTTGAGCCATGACTTCACCAACGAAGTCATCCTTCTTTTTCTCGATGCCGTCGCCGACCTCGTAGCGCTCGAACGCAACGACTTGCGCCTTGGCGGTCTTCAAGAGCTTCTCGATCGTCACATCGGGATCCTTGACGAACGGCTGGCCGAGCAACGTGATCTCGGCGAACGACTTGCGCAACCGGCCCTCAACCATCTTCGCAACGATGTCCGCAGGCTTGCCTTCGCCCAACGCCTTCGCTGTCTCGATCTCACGCTCCTTCGCAACCACGTCCGCCGGCACGTCGTTCACCGACAAATACGCCGGCTTGCTCGCCGTCACGTGCATCGCCAGATCGTGCGCAACGGCGGCTTCGCCACCCTCGAGCGCGACCAACGCCGCCTTCTTGCTGCCGTGGACATACGCGCCGAGATGCGTGGGCGCACTCACCAACGCGAAGCGGCGGACCGTGATGTTTTCGCCGATCTTGGCAACGAGCGCGCGCCGGAACTCGTCGACCGTTTCGCCGGACGGCAACTTGAGCGCGTTCAGTGCGTCGAGATTTGCAGGCTTCGCGGCAATTGCCACTTGACCGACGCTGTTTGCGAAACCGACAAAATCATCGCCACGGGCGACGAAATCCGTCTCGCAATTGATCTCGATCATCGCCGCAGCACGACCGTCAGCCGACTTCGCAACGACGACGATGCCCTCAGCGGCCACGCGCGACGCTTTTTTGTCAGCCTTGGCGAGGCCTTGCTTGCGCATCAACTCTGCGGCGGCATCGAGATCGCCGTTCGCTTCGACGAGCGCCTTCTTGCACTCCATCATGCCGGCGCCCGTGCGCTCGCGCAGCTGCTTGACCGACTCTGCAGTAATGTTCATTGCTTCACCTATCGCTTGCCTTGCGGCAGTTGTTAGCCGCGACCGCGACCACCCGCACCACCGCCGCGGCGCGGACCACCCGTGCCGCCGCGACCGGGCCGCGGCGCCGAGGCCGACGCACCCGGAACTGCATCGACCGCTACTTCATCACCGACATCGTCGACCACATCGGCCGCGATGCTCGGCATGACGGGCCGACGGCGCGCTGCCGAGGCCGGCGCACGCTTCGCGCGAACCGCTGCGGCAGGCTTCGGCGCACGACCGCGCGGACCCTTCTTCTTCGGGTTGCCTTGCTCGTCGAGCTCGACGAAGTCGTCCTCGCCGACCGCCACTTGCGGCACCTGCGCCTTGCCTTCGATGACCGCATCCGCGATGCCAGCGGCGTACAGCTGAATCGCGCGCATGGCGTCGTCGTTACCCGGGATCACGTAGTCGACGTTCTCAGGCGAGCAATTGGTGTCGACGACTGCGACGACCGGAATCCCGAGCGTCTTCGCTTCGTGGATCGCGATCTTCTCGTGACCGACATCGATGACGAACAGCACGTCCGGCAGCGAGTCCATCTGCTTGATACCGCCCAAGCTGCGCTCGAGCTTCTCCATCTCACGCCGCATCATCGTGGCTTCTTTCTTGCCACGCTTGCCGAGCGTGCCGTTCTCGCTCATCTCGGTGAGATCCGTGAGCCGCTTAATCGACTGACGAATCGTCTTGAAGTTGGTGAGCATGCCGCCGAGCCAACGCTGGTTGACATAGGGCATCTCGCAGCGCGCCGCTTCCTTCTGAATCGGATCGCGCGCGGAGCGCTTCGTGCCGACGAACAGCACGGTGCCGCCATCGGCCACGACGCTCTTCACGAAGTTCGCAGCTTCCGTGTACAACGGCTGCGTCTTTTCGAGATTGATGATGTGGATCTTGTTGCGCTCGCCGAAAATGAACTGAGCCATCTTCGGGTTCCAGAAGCGAGTTTGATGTCCGAAATGAACACCCGCTTCCAGCATCTGTCGCATGGACACGCTGGCCATGAAAATATCTCCTTGTAGGGTTAGGCCTCCGCGCGGACCGAGCGGTGATCCCACAAACCGTATCCAGGCCACCCGGCCGGAACACTGACGTTCGAGGACACCCCACCACTCGTTTGCAGGCCGCGAACGGCCCGACCGACTGCGCGTGTGGATTGTTTGCCAAAAAAGGCCGCGCTTTATACCATGAGTTCCCCGTCGAAACAACGCGTTACGTCGCCCCACCATGGATTCTCGAGTCGGCCAGTACATCACGGTTAAGTCCCCGTCCGAGCAGGAGAAAATGCGGGTGGCGGGCCGCCTGGCGGCAGAGGTCCTCGACATGATCGGCGACTACGTCAAGCCTGGGGTCACCACCGAGGAGCTGGACCGGATCTGCCACGACTACATCGTCAACGTCCAGGGCACCGTTCCGGCCAATCTGAACTACCGCGGCTTTCCCAAGACCATTTGCGCGTCGGTGAACCATGTCGTTTGCCACGGGATCCCGAACGATAAAGTGCTGCGCAGCGGCGACATCATCAACATCGACGTGACCGTCATTCGCGAGGGTTTTCACGGCGATACCAGTCGCATGTACTTTGTTGGCAAGCCCTCGGCGCAGGCGCAACGTCTGAGCGATGTTTGTCACGAAGCGATGTGGCGCGGCATTCGCGTCGTCAAACCGGGCGCGCGTCTCGGCGACATCGGTCATGCGATTCAGAGTTTTGTTGAGGCGCAGAATTTTTCGGTGGTCCGTGAGTACTGCGGGCACGGCATCGGTCGCGTGTATCACGAGGATCCGCAAATCTTGCACTACGGGCAGCCCGACACCGGCATCGAGATCAAAGCAGGCATGACGTTCACCGTGGAGCCGATGGTGAATGCCGGCAAACGCCACGTTCGCCTCCTCGCCGACGGCTGGACCGTCGTCACGAAGGACCACTCCTTGTCGGCGCAATGGGAGCACACGATCCTGGTCACGCAGACAGGCGTCGAAGTGTTGACGCTTGGCGCTCGTAGCCCTCACTAACAACTCAATCCACACGCTTGGCGTGTGCTGACAGGAGCCCATGGCGCGGAACGAAGACGATCTCTCGGTTGGCCCCACCGGCGCTTCACTCCGTCACACCCCTTGGCCTTGGCTCGAGCGACTCCCGCAGCGGCTCGCCGAGGCGCAGCATTCAGCCGAGAGCTTTCGCAGCGCGCTTCAAGAAGCTCAGGCGGATCTGTTAGCACGCTTTCAGGCCGATGAACCTGTGGAGTCGCTCGTGTGCGCCCGCGCCGATGTCATCGATGTCGTGCTGCGCGAAGTTTGGTTGAGCCGGGTCGCGCCGACGCAGCCGACCTGGGCACTCGCTGCGGTCGGCGGTTACGGGCGCGGCGAATTGCACCCAGCGTCAGACGTCGACATCCTCGTGTTGGTGCCGGAACAAGCGGATGACGCCGGCCGCGGCACGATCGAACAGTTCGTCACTTTCCTGTGGGATATCAATCTCGAGGTCGGCAACAGCGTGCGGACGGTGGCCCAGTGCGCCGAGGAAGCTGCGGCCGACGCGGGGGTCATGACCACCTTGATCGAGTCGCGATTGATCGCAGGCTCGGCAGAATTGTTAGCAACGATGCGCGATGCCGTGGGCCCGGAGCATATTTGGCCCGTCGACGAATTCTTCGCGGCGAAAGTGGCCGAGCAACTCGAGCGACACGCGAAAGCGAACGACACGGCGTACAACCTCGAGCCGAACGTGAAAACGGGGCCTGGTGGGCTGCGCGACATCCAGACCATCGCGTGGGTCGCGAAGCGGCACTTTGGTGCCGATTCGCTCGATGAGCTCGCGACACATGGATTCTTGTCGCAATCCGAGCTGCGGAAATTGAAACAAGCGCAGGCGTTCTTGTGGAAAGTGCGCTTCGGATTGCATGTGCTCACGAATCGCCGTGAAGATCGACTGCTGTTCGACCACCAGATCAAGCTGGCGCAAACCTTCGGCTACGAGGATGCGAGCTACACGCTGGCGGTTGAACAGTTCATGCAGCGCTACTACCGCACCGTGATGGACGTGAGCCTACTCAACGAACTGCTGCTGCAGTTGTTCCGCGAGGCCATCCTGAGCGAGAGCGAGGCGCCGCGCCCCTTGTCGCCGCGCTTTCAAGTGCGCAATGAGTATCTCGAGGCGACTCACGAGGATCTCTTCTCGCGCACGCCATCCGCTCTACTCGAGTTGTTTGTCGTGCTCCAGCAGAACCCTGAGATCAAGGGTGTCCGCGCATCGACGATGCGCGCCGTGTCGAAGAGCTTGTGGCTCATCGACGAGGAGTTTCGACAGAACCCGCGCCATCATCGGTTGTTCCTGGAAATCCTACGCGCCCCCGCTGGCGTCACGCACGAGCTGCGCCGCATGAACACGTATGGTGTGCTCGGCCGCTACATCCCAGCGTTCGGGCGCATCGTGGGTCGCATGCAGTACGACCTGTTCCATGCGTACACCGTCGACGCGCACACCTTGTTCGTAGTGAGCAATTTGCGACGCTTGGCGCTCGAGCGCTACAACCACGAGCTGCCGCAGTTGTCAGCCGTGATGCAGCAACTGCCCAAGCCGGAGCTCATTTACTTGGCTGCGCTATTCCACGACATCGCGAAAGGCCGCGGAGGCGATCATTCCGTCCTGGGCGCAGTCGATGCCGAGGCCTTCTGTCTCGAACAAGGACTGTCGCGCTACGACGCACGCATGGTGGCGTGGTTAGTGCGCAATCACCTCGAGCTCTCCGTGACCGCGCAGAAACAGGACATCTCCGATCCTACCGTCATCAACGAGTTCGCCCGCAAGGTCGGCGACGAAACGCACCTCGACTACCTGTATGTACTCACGGCCGCGGACGTCCGTGGCACGAATCCCAAGCTGTGGAACTCGTGGAAGGCCTCGTTGTTTCACGAGTTCTTCGAGCGCGTCAAGCGCGCACTCCGCCGCGGGCTCGAGAGCCCGGTCGATCAAGATGAATTGATGCGCGAAACCCAAGACCACGCGCGGATCGCGTTGTTGGCGGGCGGGAAGATCACCGCGCCCGAAATCGAACGCGCTTGGGCGCGGCTCAATACATCGTACTTCTTACGGCATACGCCGGAAGAAGTGGCTTGGCATACGCAGTTGTTAGCGGATCACGAGCCCGGCAGCGAGGAGCCCATTGTGGCCGTGCAGGGGCAAAGCGAGCGCGGCACGACGGCAATCTTGACGTTCGCACCGCATCGCTACAACAGTTTCGCGCGGACCACGGCCGTGCTGGATCAGCTCGGCCTCAACATTGTGGATGCGCGCATCACGCCAACCGGCGACGGTTTCGGACTCGATCTCTATCATGTGCTCGAAGAAGACGGCACCGCGATCACCGACACGGAGCGCTTAGGCGAGATCGAGCGCGCGCTGTGGACAAGCTTGCGCAATACCGACGAAACACCGCTGGCCGTGTCGCGCCGCGCCCCGCGCCAACATCGCTCGTTTAGAACATCGATGCAGATCTCGGTCTCGACGGACGAGCGGAACCGGCGCTCGGTACTCGAGATCGTCGCGGGCGATCGCCCTGGGCTTCTGTGCGACATCGGCAAAGTGCTGATGCAAGAGCGTGTCGATTTGCTTGCCGCCAAGATCATGACCGTCGGCGAGCGTGCCGAAGACGTGTTCTACGTCGCCGCCCTCAACGGGCAGCCGCTCGACGAAGCGGCCGGCACTCGGCTACAGCAACGCCTCCGCCAAGAACTCGACCAACGCGTCGCCGCCGCCTAAGACGGCAGACCGCATGAACGAGCGAATTGGCCTGTTGCACGCCTACCCTTTCGAGCGCCTCGCGCGCTTGAAGTCTGGCCTCGTACCTCCGGCGCACCTGCCGCACATCGCGATGTCGATCGGGGAGCCAAAGCATCCGCCGCCCCAGCTCGTGATCGACGCGCTGTGCGCGAATATGGATCAGCTTGGGAGTTACCCGCTCACCGTGGGCGTGCCCGAGTTGCGCAACGCTTGCGCGGATTGGTTGGCGCGTCGGTTCAAACTCGCCCGGCCTAGCATCGATATCGATTCGATGATCATTCCGGTGGGCGGCACGCGCGAAGCGCTGTTCTCCTTCGTACAAGCGGTTGTTAGTACGCGAAGCGCGCCGCAGCCGGTGGTCGCGATGCCGAATCCGTTCTATCAAATCTATGAAGGCGCCGCGTTGCTCGCCGGTGCGGAGCCCTATTACCTCAATACGGTTCCGGCCAATCGATTCATCCCCGACCTGGATGCGGTGCCGCCTTCCATTTGGGAGCGGTGCGACATCTTGTTCTTGTGCAGTCCCGGGAATCCGTCCGGTGCCGTTCTATCGATCGACTACCTGGTGCACGCGCTCGAGCTCGCCGAGCGCTACGATTTTGTGATTGCCTCTGACGAATGCTACGCCGAGCTGTACCGCGATGAGTCGGCCCCGCCCCCCTCGCTGCTCGAGGCGTGTGTTGCAGCGGGACACGCGCGTTTTGAGCGTGCAGTGGTGTTTCATTCGCTGTCGAAGCGCTCGAGCGTGCCTGGGCTGCGCAGCGGTTTTGTTGCGGGCGATCCGGCTATCCTGAAATCGTATTTGTTGTACCGCACGTATCACGGCGCCGCGATGGCGGGCGCCACGCAGCTCGCAAGTGTAGTCGCGTGGAACGACGACACGCATGTCGTCACGAACCGCGCGCTTTACCGCGAAAAATATGCGCGCGTGTTGCCAATACTCGCACCGGTTCTCGACGTGGGAGACCCTCCCGCTGGCTTTTATCTGTGGCCCGATGTCGGGGGCGACGACGAGCAGTTCACGCGCGAGTTGTTCCTGACTCAAAACCTCACGACTTTGCCCGGGAGCTATCTCGCTCGCGACACGGCGAGCGGCAACCCGGGCCGCGGTCGCGTGCGATTGTCGCTCGTCGCCACCGTCGACGAGTGCGTCGCGGCCGCCGAGCGAATTCGCGCGTTTGTTACACGCTGATCGGCGCTGTTTGGGGTGTTTCGATCGGCAGCGCGAGCTCGACGCTTGTCCCGTGCGCGTCGGAATGGATCGCCACTCGCCCGCCAATCTGTTGCGCTCGCCGCTCGAGATTCATCAGTCCGCGTCCCAGCGCCGACCGCGGCGCTGACGCATCGAACCCTTTACCGTTGTCGATCACGCGCACAAAGACCTCGCGGTCATTCGCACTGGTCTCGACGCGAATGCGGGTCGCACCCGCATGCTTGACGACATTCGTGAGCGACTCTTGCAGAATGCGCAATACATGCAGCGATGCCGCCGGATTGAGCCATGGCAAAGGCGGTAAGTCGTTGACCTTCCACTCGAGCACCAAACCGGCCGCCTCCAAACGACTCCCGATGCGGTAGCGCAGCGTCGCGAGCAGCGTGAGCAGGTCGTCACCCATCGGCTCCAGCGAATCGATCGTGAGCTTCAGATCGTCGACACACTCGCGCAGCATGCGGGCCACGCCGGCTTGGTCGAGGCGCCCTTGCTCCACCATCGCAAGTGAACTCATCAGCGACGAACCGAGGCCATCGTGCATCTCGCGCATCAAGCGTTGGCGCTCGGCCGCTTCGGCCTGGTGTCGCTCGATCGTGCGCAGCTTGTCGTAGCTCAGTTGTAACTCGGCTTGTCGCTGCGCGAGCCGACGCTCGAGCGACTCGTTCAGCGACTCGACCTCTTCGATCGCCGCCGCATACTTACGCACGACCGCATATAGAAAAGCCGCGAACAGCGTAATGGCGCCATACGGCATCAGGAAGAAGTGCTCGATATTGATGAACCAGCCTTGCAAGAGCATGTCGTGGATGCCAAGCGCGATGTTGATCCACAATCCGAGCGCGAGCACCATGTGCTCGCGCGTGAAGCGCCGCACGGCAGACACCGTGATAAAGGTTGTGACACCGAGCGCGATCACCGTTTGCATCACGTGGGTCAAATAGCCGCTGAGCCAACCGTCAAACCCCACGGGCGGCATCCCGATGATCGTACCGGCCGCCGCCAGCACTAACAACCCACGCTCGATGCGCGGGTAGCGCTGCTCGTTCAAGCGGAACGCAAAGATGTAGACGATGACCATCAGCCACGAGATCGACTGAACCGTGATTGACCAGAACCACGCTGGGTGATCCGGATAATCCGCGCCAGGGTAGTCGACGAGATAGTAGTGCAGCGTGCGCACGAACCATACGACCGAGGCGGCTGCAAACAGCGGATACACCACCTCTTTCGGTCGGCCCAACCAAAAAAGCAAGGCGAAGCCGCCTAACATCAGCATGGCAATGCTGCCAATCCGCGGCCCGTCGAGCCGCCAAAACCGGTTGGCCTCGAAGATTCGCTGCACGGCCGGCTGCGGCCCGACGAAGATGCGTGGCGACCCGCACCCAAGCGCGCCAAACACACAGTCAATGGCTAACAGGATTTCGGCAGGCTCACCGGGCGGCGTGAGTCGCGCTGGGATCGTGAGAAAGAACGGCTGGTTCCATTTGTTGTCCGCGGTCGGATCCGTCGCTCCCGCGCGCTCACCATCCGCATAGACAACGGTCTTCTCAAACGGCCCAATGTAGGCGCTGTAGTGCACCGCGAGCGGAAGATCGGCTGGGCTCGAAACGGTGCGTGGTGGCAAGCGCACCCACAAACGCACCAGGTCCTGCTGAGGTCCGAGCCCCGCACGTTCGCGGTGTTTTTCGACAAACGGTAACGTGACGGTACGCCACGCGGCATTGGCTGGCGGCAGCGCGAACTCACCGTCGCGTTGGTCGAGCGTCTCGATCGGCTCGAACAGCACGTCGGCCTGCGCGATGCGCTCGACGTGATCGGCGCGCGGCAAACAACCCGACAGCGGCAACGCTGCCAGCAGAACGACGAGCGCGACACCGAATGTCGCGCGCATGCGCGGCAGAGACCGCTTACTCGCGCAATAGGCCCATCTTGCGGGCCTCATAGACCGCTTCCGTCTTCGAAGAGACGTGCAGCTTACGATAGATTCGCTTCACGTATGTCATCACGGTGTGCTGCGAAACACCGAGCAAGCCTGCGATCTCATTGAACGTGAATCCTTTCGTGACGAGCGACAGCACGGAATGCTCGCGTTCCGACAGTGTCACTGCAGGGTCCATGAGTGGACCTGCGGCCTGCGCAGGCTCCGCTGGCACATCCGGTGGCTTGCGAAATCGATTGAGGAGCTGCCGCGCGATCGGCGGACTGATCGGACTGCCGCCGGCGTGCAACAAACGAATCTGGTCGATGAAATTCACCGGGTCCGTGTCCTTCAGTAGGTAGCCGGTAGCTCCGGCCTCGATGGACTCGAGCACGTTCTTTTCGTCACCAAACACGGTCACGACCATGACGTCGGTGTCCGGCAGGTGTCGCGCGGCGTAGCGGATCAGTTCGGTGCCGCGGCGATCCGGTAAATCGAGATCGACGAGCAGCACGTCGGGCGCGGCGCGGCGCAACTCCTCGAGCCCTGCAGCGACATGCGAAACGGCGGCCAAGAGCCGCAGATCGCTGGCCTCGCGGATGCGTGCCGCGAAGGCTTCACGAAACTTGGCATCGTCTTCGACGAGCAAAACCGAAATGCCATTCACATTGCTAGGATACACGGGCACTGCGCCTGGCTCGTGGACGATTGTCGAGACCCGCAGACTACGAGGAACCCCGCGCGGTCGCTGTCCCATGGAAGCGGGACGATCGGCGCAGCGATGCCTTACCATATGAGCCTATGTCACATCAGAACCTCCAAGCACAGATCGAGGCGGCGTTTGAGCGCCGCGCTGATATCACGCCGAGCACCGTCTCGAGTGAGCTTGCCGCTGCACTCACGACCACATTAGAGCTGCTCGACAGCGGCCAGGCGCGTGTGGCCGAGAAGCGCGCGGGACAATGGATTGTCAACGAGTGGCTGAAGAAAGCCGTGCTGCTGTATTTCCGCACGCATGACAATTCGATCATCGATGCCGGCGCCACACGATACTTCGACAAAGTGCCGCTCAAGTACGCAGCAGCCACTAACGAGTCGATGCGTGCGAGTGGTACGCGCGTGGTGCCCAGCGCGATCGCGCGCAAAGGCGCCTATATCGGCCCGAACGTCGTCTTGATGCCGAGCTACGTCAACATCGGCGCCTACGTGGACTCGGGCACGATGGTCGACACATGGGCCACGGTCGGCTCCTGCGCGCAGATCGGCAAGAACGTGCATCTGTCTGGTGGTGTTGGGATTGGCGGTGTGCTCGAGCCGCTGCAAGCGTCGCCCACCATCATCGAAGATAACTGCTTTATCGGCGCGCGTTCCGAGGTGGTCGAAGGCGTGATCGTCGAGGAAGGCAGCGTGCTGTCCATGGGCGTCTTCCTCGGTCAAAGCACGCGCATTTACGATCGAACCACGGGTCAGATCTTGCAAGGTCGCGTGCCAGCGGGCTCGGTCGTCGTGCCGGGTTCGCTCCCCTCGCCCGACGGCAAATACAGCCTCGCGTGTGCGGTCATCGTCAAACGAGTCGATGCGCAGACACGCGCCAAGACCTCGATTAACGAGTTGTTACGCGCGACGGACTAGGGCCGGCTCGCGAGTACGGTGGGATCGGCGAGCGCGTCGTCGCCCAAAGCAAACAACACATGGCGCGCAATGTTGCGCGCATGATCGCCGATGCGCTCGAGCGAGCGCATGACGAACGCCGCCTCGATCACACCTTGCATCAGGCGCGGATCTTCCATCGCCCGCGACACGATTCGTCGCAAACTCGCCGCGTACTCCGCATCGAGCTCACGATCTTGCTGCAGCACGGCGTACGCCTTGGATGCATCGAGCCGGTCGAAGCACTCGATGGCGGCACGCAACACTGAAAACGCGAGTCGACCGAGTTGCCGCACGTCCTTGGCCATCGCGTGCCCAGGGCGAAAGCCGCGCGACTCCGCGTCCGTGAGCACGATCAACGCGAGCCGCTTGGCTTCGTCGCCGGCGCGTTCCAACTCCGCCACGATCTTGTCGATCGCGAATACCGCACGCAGATCCGAGGCCATCGGTTGGCGGCGCGCGATCACGTGCAACGCTTCCTCGTCGACCGCAAGATCGTAGGCATTCACGCGGCGCTCGCGTTCGCTGACCAGCAGGGCTTGTTCGCGATTCCAATCTGCGTACGCAGCGACTCCCGCTTGCACCTGATCGAGTACGAGCGCCCCCATTTCGACCGCCCGCACGTGCAATGCGGACAATTCGCCATCGAATGCTTTGGTGGTGTGCCCTTCGAGAGCTGGTGCGCGTTCGTTCACGTTTGCACCCAGGCGGCCGCTCACGCGCGGCTAACCGAACCGACCCGTGATGTAGTCTTCAGTCAGCTTGTGACGCGGATTCGTGAAGATGCGATCCGTCTCGCCCACCTCGATCAAATCTCCGAGGTGGAAATACGCAGTGCGCTGCGAAACACGCGCCGCCTGCTGCATCGAGTGGGTCACGATGCAAATGGCGTAGCTTTGGCGGAGCTCTTCCATCAAGTCTTCGATGCGCGCGGTCGCAATCGGATCGAGCGCCGAGCAAGGCTCGTCCATCAAGATCACTTCTGGATTCACGGCAATCGTGCGCGCGATACACAGGCGTTGCTGCTGACCGCCCGAGAGGCTGGTCCCAGGATTATTCAGACGATCCTTCACCTCATCCCACAAGCCCGCGCGCTGCAACGACGTGTGGACGATCTCGTCGAGTTCGACACGGTCCGCCGCGAGGCCGTGAATGCGCGGTCCGTACGCGACATTCTCATAGATTGACTTCGGAAACGGATTCGGCTTCTGGAACACCATGCCGACACGCGCGCGCAACTGCACGACATCTTGTCGCTTGTCATGAATATCGCGGCCATCGAGCACAATGGAGCCCGTGACTTTCGCCGTCACGATCGTGTCGTTCATGCGATTGAGGCAGCGCAAGAACGTGGACTTGCCGCAGCCAGACGGGCCGATCATCGCGAGCACTTGATTGCGGCCGATATCGATACTCACGTGCTTGATCGCGTGTTTGTCGCCGTAATGCACGTTGACATCGCGGCACGTAAAAATGGGGTTCTCGACGGTAATGGCTCCGACCGTCTTCGTGCCTTCGGGCACGGGCGCCAGTGACACCGGCGATGCATTGGCACTCGGTTTGAGCGTGAGGCTTGGCTTGATTTTTTCTGTCGTTTCCATCTTTAGCTACCAACGCTTTTCGAACTTGTTACGCAGGAACACGGCCGCCGCGTTCATCACGATCAGGAACGCGAGCAACACGATGATGGCGCCCGAGGTCTTCTCGACGAAACCGCGTTCCGGGCTATCGGACCACAAGAAAATCTGGACTGGCAA
>CAYUIT010000004.1:0-45123 GCA_964444835.1 uncultured Steroidobacteraceae bacterium | reverse complement strand
GGCAAGCCAAAGAAGCCGATGAACACGGATAACCCTAACAACCCGAACACGATCGAAGGCACCGCGGCGAGATTGTTGATGTTCACCTCAATCAAGTCCGTCCAGCGATTCTTCGGCGCGAACTCCTCGAGGTAAATGGCCGACGCGACGCCAATCGGAAACGACAGCAACAGCGTCAACAACAAGGTGAAGAACGAGCCCATCACGGCGCCCCACACACCGGCCTTCTCGGGCTCGCGGGAGTCCCCACTCGTGAAGAAGCCCGTATTGAACTTCTTCTCGAGTGCGCCTTGCGCCTTGAGGCGATCGACCCACGCCAGTTGTTGATCGGACAACGGCCGTTGATCCTCGGGCAGCGAGCGCTGTACACGGCCCTTCTCGAGGAGATCGACGGCGTCGCTCGCGAGGACCCACAAGGTTTCTCGCGAGCCAATGATCGCGGGGTTGGCGCGGACGCGATCTTGCAACTCGAACGATGCGCCGGAGCTCACGAGCTTGGTCAGCTCGCGGGTCGGTCCGCGGCCCTCGACGTCCGGGAAGGCACTCTTCAGCGACGCGCGCACCAACGCTTGGTAGTCCGCCGCCGAGAGGTCCTCCGGTAAACGCGTACCAGCCGGATCAATGATCTCAGGGTCGTAGAACACCTCGAGCCGTACCTGCGTTTGCTGGAACGCACCGAAGCCGTTCGCAAAGATCGTGTAGAACAAGAACACGACGAACAACACGCCGAGGAGCACGGCCCCAAGGCCACAGGCGCGGAACACACGCTCGCTCCAGTATCGCCGCCGCAGACTGCGCTCGACGATTGCCTGTGTCTCCTGCGGCGTACGCAAACGGCGCGTCGCAGAGTTGGCAGCCGGTTCAGTCATATTGCTCCCGATACTTGCGGACGACGTGCAGCGCTAACACGTTGAGCGCCAGCGTGACCACGAATAGAACCAAGCCGAGCGCGAACGCAGCCAAGGTCTTCGGGCTGTCGAATTCTTGGTCGCCGACGAGCAGCGTGACGATCTGTACGGTCACCGTGGTAACCGCCTCAAAGGGATTGGCAGTCAAGTTCGCCGCCAGACCCGCCGCCATCACGACGATCATCGTCTCGCCAATCGCGCGCGACACGGCTAACAACACGCCGCCGACGATGCCGGGCAGCGCGGCTCGGAACACCACCTGGCGTATCGTTTCAGATTTGGTCGCACCGAGTGCGTAGGCGCCATCGCGCAAGCTCTGCGGCACGGCGGTGATCATGTCGTCGGCGAGAGACGAAACGAACGGGATGATCATGATGCCCATCACGAGCCCGGCTGCGAGTGCGCTCTCCGACGACACACTCAAACCGACGCTCTCACCCCATCCGCGCAGGAACGGCCCGATCGTCAATGCGGCAAAGAAGCCGTACACGACGGTGGGTACACCGGCTAACACCTCAAGGAAGGGCTTCGTCCACGTGCGAAACTGCGGACGCGCGTACTCGGCCAAATACACGGCCGAGAACAAGCCGATCGGCACGGCCACGATCATCGCAATCAATGAAATGAGCGCTGTGCCTGCAAACAAGGGGACGGCACCGAACGAACCAGACGAGCCGACCTGATCGGCACGAATCGCCATCTGCGGGCTCCACGTCGTGCCGAACAAGAACTCCGTCACAGGCACCTTGGCGAAGAAGCGCAAGGCTTCGAACAGCACGGATGCCACGATGCCGATCGTCGTAAAGACGGCCAGCGTGGAGCAGCCGAGTAACAACCACTCGAGAATCCGCTCGACGCCATTGCGGGCCCGCAGCTCGGGATGGATCTTCGCGCGAACCACCAAGATCGCGATGATGGCGACCGCGAACGCGACGACCGTGAGCGCGATCCGGCTGATGGTGCGCAGTTGCAGGTACTCCGTGGCCGCTGCGGCCGCAGCGGGGCTCACGAAATCGGCGGGCACATTACCGGCAATTACATTGCGCACGTCGTTCAACACGAGCGACAACTCGGCCCCCGGCAATCCCTGCACGTCGGCTGGCAAATGCGCCGTCACCAACCGAATCAGAATGCCGTCCTGAAAGGTCAGCCACAAACCGACGACTGCCAACGCCGGCAGCGCACACCACATTGCTGTGAGCAGGCCGTAATGGCCAGGCAGCGAATGCAAATTGCGAATGCCGCGCCCACCGCCGACGAGCGCGAGCGAGCGCGTCTTGCCGACCCAGAACGCGGCAACCGACAGCGCTAGCAAGGCCACTAACAGCGCGAGAGGTGTCATCGTGCGAGCAGTCCGTTAGAGCTTCATTGGCATCGGCTTTAGCGCGCGAGTGTCTGCTTGCACGCGTGCTCGTTCAGCCGTCGGCAGCGATACGAGGCCCTTCTCTGCCAGATAACCTTCATCGCCCACCGCGCGATTGCTGACGAACTCGTTCAAGTACTCCGGCAGACCCCGGATGACCTTCGTGTGCGCCTTTTTTACGTACAGATACAGCGCACGCGCGCCCGGATACTGGCCGCTCGCGATCGTCTCGTAGGTGGGCGCCACGCCTTCGATGATCGAGCCATGCATCTTGTCGATGTTCTGCTCGAGGAAGCTGTAGCCGAACACACCCAGCGCCTTCGGGTTCACGTTCAACTTCTGGACGATCAGGTTGTCGTTCTCGCCGGCTTCGACATACGCACCGTCTTCGCGAATCGTGTGGCAGATGCTCTTGAAGCGCTTCTCGTCGCTCTTCTTCAGTGCAGCGATCCACGGCACTTGACTACAACCCGCTTCCAGCACGAGCTCCGCAAACGCATCGCGCGTACCCGAGGTGGGCGGCGGTCCTAACACCTCGATGCGATCGGCCGGCAAGCTAGGCGCGACGTCGCGCCACGTGCGAGCCTTGTTAGGCACCAGCTTATTGCCGCCCTTGGGGTCCGGCACCTCTTTCGCGAGCGCCAGCCACAACTGTTGGCGCGTCACCTTGAACACCGGCGCCTTTTTTGAGTTGACCAGCACGATGCCGTCGAAACCGATTTTGACTTCGATAATCTCGCGCACGCCCGCCTTGGCGCACATATCGAGCTCGGACTGCTTGATACGCCGCGACGCTGTCGCGACATCAGGATGGGCGACACCTACGCCGGCGCAAAACAACTTGATTCCGCCGCCCGTGCCGGTTTGCTCGACCTTCGGCGTCTTGAGCTTCGGTTGCGAACGGCCTAACTGCTCGGCGACCGCCGTCGCAAACGGATACACCGTCGATGACCCCACGACCGATACGAAATCGCGCGAGCTCTGCGCAAGCGCTGCGCCCACCGAGCCGGCCGCGAGCGCCACACCCACCACTCCAATCCACACTCGAGAATGCCGTTTCATAGGTTTTTCGTTCTCTTCGTTTCCAACGGGGCGCGCGCAGTGTGCCCGAAGTCACTGTGCGCCCCAACCTCTTATCTAAAACGCGCAAGACCTGGCTCGGAATCTCCGGCCAGGCCTGCGCATCACATCGTCGCTCTCGGCGAGAGCTCGCTTAGAACTTGAAGTTAAGATCCAGTTGTAAGCGCTTGTAGTCGCGATCAAAAAGTGTTCGCGTCGCGGTAGCGTTCGGGTTTGTAACCGTCGGCGCAAACACAGTGACGTTCGTCGGGACATCGTTGGCCAAGGTGTTCAAGAACAACGTTGCGTTGAGCGTCCAATTGCGAGCCGGCGAATAGATGCCGCGCAGCATGAGCCCTTCGGTATCGGTGACGCCGTCACCGAAGTTCGAGTCGGTGAACTGCGCGAACACGGAGTCTTTCTCGAGCTTCTGATACAGCGCCCCAAACTCCCATTGCTTGGCCGCCGTCGCCGCGCCGTACACGAAACCGACGGCGTACGCAGTATCGAGCTTCTTACCCGCCACCGGATTCGCTACCGCCCCAGTGTTGTGCATGAGGTCGAAGTATGCGCGGAAGGGGCGATCGCCCAACGACGTCGTGTAATCGGCAAACACTGCCACGATGTTGAAGTCGCTGAGGAGACAGGTCGCGATGCCACGCCGGCACACCGCCGAGCTCGTCGTCGTCGTGTTGCCGAACGAGTTGCCGCCGAATAGCGGGTTGTACCCCTCGACCGCACCGAAATCGAAGTACGACGCGCCGACCGTGAGACGCCGGCCATCTCCGAGTTCGCCGCGCCAGCCCACTTGCGTGCCGAGCAGAATCGAATCGGCTGCGGCCGCAGTCGTGACGTTGCTCTGCGATAACGCGCGCTCGGTGATCCAGTGAAACACGCCCGTCGCGAAGAAATTGCCTTGCGTGTAATTCACCGCCAGGCCTTCAGGATTCACGTCGTTGTCGAACAACACGCTCGGCGTGCGCGCCCAGGCGTAGCGCATTTTGCCGGCGGTCACGCGCCAGTTGGCGTTCGGCGTCCATTCGGCGAAGCCGAGATCGAGCTCGAAATCCTTACGCGAATTCGAATCGGTAAAGGTGGAATTGGGAGAACGCGGGTCCGCTCCACCGGTCGCAAGACCGACTACGGCGCGAATGGTATCGTTGACCCGCGCAGTAGCAGTCAATCGAGCCCGAATCCGATCACGAACGCGATTGCTATCGACCAATTCGACGTCAAAGCTCTCGTTGCGATAGCGCACATCGCCGCTGATGGAGATTGCTGCGCGCGTCTGCGCCAATACGTCCGCCGTACGATCCGCAGTCGACTGCGCTTCGCTGGCAACTTTCGCGCTTTCCGTGACCGCGGCCTGCTGCTGGTTTTGCTTCGCTTCCAACTGCGCAAGGCGCTCTTGCAACGCCGCCAATTGCGCCTTTAACTCCGCGACCTCAGCCGAGGTCTGCGCGAATGCCGGCGCTGCGGCGGCCACCAACAGCGCGACGGCGGTGCTCTCCACCCATTTACGTGACATGTTTTCTACTCCCTAAAGATCCGTAGTCGGGGTTCGCCCGTGCGGCCGCTTGCGCGGCACGCCCCTAAAGCCTAACCGGCTTGAGGGCTTTCGAATCAGCTCGAATCTTCCCGATCTCACTCTTCAGGGGTGGAATCAGTCCTTTTTCGGCCAGATAGCCCTCTTCGCCTAGGGCTTTATCGCTCACGAACTCGGCCACGAACTCACTGATGCCCGGAATTACGCCCACGTGCGCCTTTTTCACGTAAATGTACAGCGGACGTGACGCGGGGTACTTGCCGCTCGAAATCGTTTCGTAAGTCGGGGCAACGCCATCGACCATCGAACCCTTGAGCTTGTCGAGGTTCTCCTCGAGGAAGCTGTAGCCGAAGATGCCCACCGCATTTGGGTTGGCGTTGAGCTTTTGTACGATCAAGTTGTCGTTTTCACCCGCTTCAACGTACGCACCGTCCTCACGAATCGTGCCGCAGGCGCGCTTGAAGCGTGGCTCGTCCACTTCGCGCAGCGTGTTCAACCACGGGAACGTGCGGCATCCCGCTTCCATATACAACTCGACGAACGAGTCGCGTGTGCCTGAAGTCGGCGGCGGTCCGAGCACTTCGATCTTTGTCTTGGGCAGCGACTTATTGATGTCTGACCAATTCTTGTACGGATTGGCGACCAGCGTCGTGGGGTTCGCCGGGTCCGGCACGTTCTTCGCAAGCGCGAGGTACACCTCACGGCGCGTCAGTGCGATCGATTTGGCGCTCTTGTTTTCCGCCAACACGATGCCGTCGTAGCCTACTTTCACTTCGATCACGTCGCGCACGCCATTCTGCTGGCATTGCTGCAGCTCGGCGGGACGCATGCGGCGCGATGCATTCGCGATATCGGGGTATTGCGGACCAACGCCGTTGCAAAACAGCTTGATGCCGCCACCCGTGCCCGTGCTCTCAACCTTCGGTGTCTTGAAATTGCCCTGTCGACCGAACTGCTCGGCCACCGTAGTCGTGAACGGATAGACCGTCGACGAGCCAACGATCGAAATCGAGTCGCGCGACGACTGCGCATGGGCGGCTGACATGAGCGCGGCGCCCAAGATGCAGGCGGCCAGGGAAGCTTTGCTGAGCTGAGTCACGGGTTAAATACCTCCAGTGGTGACGCGAGGCACTGTATGACACTTACGTTGCAGAAATATTTCAGTCATCGTCACCGCGTAAGCCTCTGATTTGCAAAAGTCTCGATTGCAGTAACTCTTGCCGAGCGCGAGCGTGTCCCGTATAACGCGCGCGATGTCCGCCCCAGTCGACCTGACCCTGGATCTGCTCGCACGAGCTTCCGTCACTCCCGCCGACTTGGGTTGCCAGCAAGTCATGATGAGTCGGCTGACGGCCGCTGGTTTCCATTGCGAGCCGCTGCGGTACGGCAGCGTCGATAACTTTTGGGCGCGGCGCGGCACCGCTGGCCCCGTGCTCTGCTTTGCGGGCCACACCGACGTCGTACCGACGGGCCCCTTGGAGGAGTGGCAAAGCGACCCGTTCAAGCCGACCGTTCGGGACGGCTATCTGTATGGTCGCGGTGCAGCCGACATGAAGAGTGGCCTCGCCGCCATGGTCACCGCCACCGAGCAGTTCGTGGCCGAGCATCCGCGCCACCGCGGGTCAATCGCATTCCTGATTACGAGCGACGAAGAAGGCCCGTCGGTCGATGGCACGAAGAAGGTGGTCGAGACCTTACGTGCCCGTGGCGAGACGATCGATTGGTGCATCGTCGGCGAACCGTCGAGCGAGAAGCGGCTGGGCGACACGATCAAGATTGGGCGCCGCGGTTCCCTGTCGGGCCGACTCACGGTTCACGGCGTGCAAGGACACGTGGCCTATCCGCAGAACGCCGAGAATCCGGTGCACTCGCTCGCGCCAGCCTTGGCGGAACTCACTGCACGCGTTTGGGATCAAGGCAACGAGCACTTCCAGCCCACCACCTTCCAGATCTCGAATCTCAACGCGGGTACCGGCGCGCCGAATGTCATTCCCGGTGAACTCAAAGCGCGCTTCAATCTGCGCTACTCGCCCGTTCAGACGATCGAAGGCCTAAAGACCATCGTCGAGGGCATCCTCAAGAAGCATGGCGTGCGTTATACGCTCGAGTGGTACATCTCGGGCGAACCGTTCTTCACGCCGCCCGGCACGCTGTCGCAAGGCGTCGCCGCAGCGATTGCAGCCGAGATGGGCGCAGCGCCGAAATTGTCGACCGGCGGCGGCACGTCTGATGGCCGCTTCATTGCGCCGATGGGCGCACAAGTGGTCGAAGTGGGCGTCGTGAATGCCACGATCCATAAAGTGAACGAATGCGTCGCGGTCGACGACATCGATCGACTGCATCGCGTGTACTTGGGAGCGCTGCGCAATTTGCTCGCGTAACGAGCAGCAGATTGCTTGAGGTGTGGTGCGTGGGCGCGCGGCTGTTCTAGCGCCGCGCGTTGCCGAAATTGTTGAGCACGCCGCCGAGTGTCAGGCCGACCGCGGCGATCAAAACCCACATCGGCATCGACAGGCCGAGGAAAGTCCAATCGATCGTGCCGCACTCCCCGCCGCCCGTGAGTACTTTGCGCACCACTTCGAGCAGCGGAAACATTTCCAACATCATGTCGAGCGGCGCGCCGCACGCAGGCACCGTGCCGGGCGGTTGCGCCTGAATCCACACGTGGCGCCCAGCGATGTACATCGTGGCGGCACCTGCCAACACTAACAACACACCGTAGACTCGCGCGCCCAGCGCCCGCGGGTGATGCAGCGCTGCTAACAAGAACACCACGCCGAGCGCGCTGATCCCGACTCGCTGAAACATGCACAACGGGCACGGCGCAAGCCCCAACACCTTTTCGGCATACAAGGCATACGCCATGAGCGCCGCGCAAATGAATGCGCCCGCAAAATTCAGCAGCCGACGGTTCCGCAGCATCCGTCGTTAGCCCTGCGAATTCCGGTCGCGCAGATCGCGCTCGATGTCTTCAAGCTTGGTGTGGCGCACATCCTTGCCGTGCACCATGTAAATGACGTATTCGCAAATGTTCTTGGCGTGGTCACCGATGCGCTCGAGCGCGCGCACGATCCACATCACATCGAGCGCACGCCGAATGCTGCGCGGGTCTTCCATCATGAACGTGATGCACTGGCGCTGGATCGACTCGTACTCCTCGTCGACGACCCGGTCCTTGTGCGCCACTTTAATGGCCGCATCGGAGTCCATGCGCGCGAACGCATCGAGCGCCTCATGCACCATCTCGGACACGATGCGACCGAGATGTTTCACTTCGCGATACTTGTCGGCGGGCCGCTCCATCGTGGCGAGCCGTGAGGCGATGTACCCGATCTTTTCACCTTCATCGCCAATGCGCTCGAGATCGGTAATCGTCTTGATGATCGCGACGATGACTCGCAAGTCCCCCGCCGCTGGCGCGCGCGTAGCGAGGATACGCGAGCACTCCTCGTCGATCGACACTTCCATGCCGTTGACCTTGTAGTCGTCGCGCGCCACGGAGACGCCGAGGTTGCTGTCGCCCTCGATGAGGGCCGTCACAGCGTTCGCCAACTGCTGCTCCACCATGCCCCCCATGGTGAGCACCTTGTTGCGCACGCGCTCGAGATCCTCGTTGAAGCGCCGCGAGATGTGATGCGACAGATCGGCTGTTTCCATGACTTACGCTTGCCTCATGCCCGTAGGACTCTAGATGATACTGGAAGTTGCACGGCGGCCGACGCCCCGTGTTAGCTCGCTGCGACGCGCGCCACAGTTGCGCCGATGCGCGCAGGTGGAAAATGGCAGGTAAAGGTGCTGCCCACACCTTCGCGGCTTTCGATCGACAGCTCGCCGCCATGCCGCTGGAGCACGTGTTTGACGATGGCCAAGCCGAGCCCCGAGCCCCCGGTGCCGCGTGAGCGCGCCTCGTCCACCCGATAGAACCGCTCGGTGAGACGCGGCAAATGCGCCTCGGGAATGCCGTGCCCCGTGTCTTTCACGGCAAAGTGCCCACCGGCACCATCGGTCCACCAGCGAATCTCGATGCTGCCGTCGGCTGGCGTGTACTTTGCCGCGTTGTCGACGAGATTGGCGAACGCCGAATAAATCATCGACTCGTCGCCGCGCAACCAAACGTCGCCATCGACACGCGCCTCCACAGTGGCCGGTCGGCTCGGTCGGGCAAGTAGATCCTTGCGAAGCGTTGCGACCAGCGCCCCGACATCGATCGGCGCGCCGCGAACTTCGTCGTCGGTCGCCTCCAGACGCGACAGCGTCAACAAGTCCTCGATGATCTGCGTCATGCGATCTGACTGACGCCGCATTTCCGTGAGCGGCTCGCGCAGCTCGGCCGGCAGGGTCGGATCGCTCGACAGCGTTTCGAGGTAGCCCGCAACCACGGTCAACGGCGAGCGCAGCTCGTGCGACGCGTTGGCGACGAAGTCTTTGCGCATGGCCTCGAGGCGTACCTGGCGCGACACATCGCGCACCATCAACAGCCGCTGATCCTCGCCGTAGGGAATGACTTGAAACGACAGATGACGATCGAGCACCGAATCCACCCGCACGATCACGGGCTGCAGGTAGTGTCCACCGCGGAGATAGCGCACGAAATCGGGATGCCGCACCAGGTTATCGATACGAATGCCGAGATCGGATGCGCGCGTGAGCTCGAGCAGTTCCGCAGCGCGCGCATTGAACCAGCCGATCTCGTTCTCGCCATTCAAGACAACGACGCCGTCGGGCATCGCTGCGGTCGAGCGCCGCAGCTCGCGAAACACGCGAACGACGCGCTCTTTGTGGAAGCGCTTGCGACGATGCAAACGGACTACTTGGGTAACCACGTCACCCCACAAACCGGACACATCCGGCGGGTCAACGATGCGCCGATGCCGCAGCCAATTGTCGAGGCCGATCAGCATCCACAACTGCCACGCGAGATAGATCGCCAACGCGACGACGATACCCCAACGCGCATTGCCAAAGATCAGGCCGACCACCGCGCCGAGCGCGATGGCTGCAAATACCCGCGAAAAAACGTACCAAGCGGTTCTTGCCCCAAGAGGCATCGCGCACAGTCTCCGGCGTTACGACCCATTCAGCCGGCGCGGCTTGAGAACCGATACCCCGATCCCCGCACGGTCTGAATGAAGCGATCGTACCCGAATTCTTCGAGCGCCTTGCGCAGCCGCCGAATATGGACGTCGATGGTGCGCTCCTCGACATAGACATTGCCGCCCCAGATGCGATCGAGCAGTTGTTCGCGTGTATACACGCGCTCGGCATGCTTCATGAAAAAGGCCAGCATGCGGTACTCGGTCGGCCCGAGTGCCACGGTTCGCTCGCCCGCAAGGACACGTTGGCTGACCGGATCGAGGCGCAGGCCCTCGAACTCCAGCGCTTCCTCAACCTCAGCCGGCGCAGCTCGACGCAGCACGGCTTGAATCCGCGCCAACAGCTCACGCGGTGAGAAAGGCTTGGTGAGGTAATCGTCGGCACCGCCCTCGAGGCCGGCGACTTTGTCGCCCTCCTCGGCACGGGCGGTGAGCATGATGACCGGCAGGTCGCGGGTGTTCGCGTCTCGTTTCAACTGGCGCGTTAACTCGAGGCCGCTCGTGTCAGGCAGCATCCAATCGACGATCAGCAGATCGGGGCGACGATCCGCCACCTCGCTGCGTGCCGCCAACGCATCGCCAGCCTCGCGCACCTCGAAGCCGGCGCGTCGCAAGCCAAAGGCGATCATTTCGCGAATCGGGCGCTCGTCTTCGACGATCAGAATCTGCTTTGCAGACATATGGCAGCGGCAGGAAGAAGATGACTATCGGATGACGCTTACATTACAGCGAAAAATTATTGCACCGGTGTGACAGGGCGATGCGCCACATCGTCGCGCAGATACACAGGCAACGCCTGCTCCGCAGACACGGTGCGCCCTGCCGCCCATTCGATCAAGGCAAGCTCCGCGATATGTCGTGCCGACGGCAATGCGTCCGGGAGCGACGCGGCACAAGACTCGGCGGCAGCAGCGGCTACGTCGGGATAGGCGCGCAACGCCCGGCCCACAGCGACGGCCGCCTCGCGCGCAACGCCAATCTGCGCCGCATCCTGCGCGGCCGCCGCTCGCTTCAACACGCGCTCGGCGCCGAGCAACTGCACGCCGCGATTCGCGGCGCGCTCATAAAGGCCGCAGTACACCTCTTGCATGCGCGCATCGGCGGCAACCCAACAACGCGCTGCCTGCGGGCACGTCTCGAAGGCGTTTGCTGCGAGCGCCGCCAGATTGGAAACGGGGATGACGGGCAAGCCCGCGCCGAATGCGAGGCCCTGCGTGATGCTAGCCGCCAAACGCACGCCAGTGAACCCGCCCGGACCGCGCCCAAATGCGATCGCATCGAGATCCGGCAGCCGCCACTGGCGCTCTGCTAACAACTCGTCGACCATCGCGAGAACGTGCTCGGCATGTCCGCGACCGAGTTCCTCGAACCGCATCGCGAGCGGCAGTTCGCCTGTCAGCGCAACGGAACACGCCTCCGTTGCGGTATCGATGGCCAAGATCCTGGGCGCGCGCGTCATGGCGTCACCTGATCAGGCGCCATCAATTCATGCACCGCGTTCCATTCCATCTCCGACGCAATGCGTTGCAAGAACTTTGTCACCTCCGCGACATCGCGCGTGACGCGCATCGGCGGTAGCGCTGCGCGAAATATGCGGCCATACGGCTTTTCGACGATACGAGGATCGCAGATGACGACGACCCCGCGATCGGTCTCACTGCGAATCAAGCGCCCGACGCCTTGCTTGAGCGCGAGGGCCGCCTCCGGCAGTTGGTACTCGCGAAACGCATTGCGACCGCGCGCTTTCAGCATCTCGATTCGCGCCTTCGTGAGCGCATCATCGGGCGATGCAAACGGCAATTTCTCAATGACAACCAACCGCAGCGCATCGCCTTTGACGTCGACGCCTTCCCAAAAACTCGCCGTTCCGAGCAACACGCCCGACGGTGCCGCTCGAAACGCTTGCAGAAGTTGTTCCCGCGGCGCTTCACCTTGTACAAACAACTGCCCACCGATCTCGCCGATCACGGCGCGGAATGCCGGTGCGGCGCGTGCGAGGGCTTTGTGGCTCGTGAACAGCACGAACGCGCCACCGCGGGCAGCGGTGATCAACGGCCAGGCCACGTCCACCACCGCCTGCGTGTGTTGTGGCGATGATGGCTCTGGCAGTTGCGTGGGCAGATATAACAACACATTCGATTCGTAATCGAACGGACTCGCGATCTGCAATGTTTCGGCGTCGCCTAGACCCAAGCGCCCGACGAAGTGCGAAAAATCTTCGCCCACTGAAAGCGTTGCAGAAGCGAAGATCCACGCAGCACGTTGTCCGGTGGTGATGGTTTGGAAGCGCTCGGCGACATCGAACGGAATGAGCCGCAATGTGAATCCGCGCGCACTCGCCTCAGCCGTGCGCGCGCCTTCCATCTCGGTGCTCGCTTCGATCCGCGCAAGATCGGCAGCCAGCTCGGTCGCCCGCGCCGCACATTGCGTGACGCCTGCCTCACGACTCAATTCACTGAGCGCTGCGGAGAGCGAACGTAGCGTTGCGATCGTATCGCTGAGCGCATCGGCAAACGCCGCGTTGCTGCTCGCGAATACTCGCGTGGGATCGGCAACGACTTCCGTTTGCAAGCTACGCGCCGTATCCTCGAGACGCTTCACCACGCTCGCGCCACTCGTGGCCGGCAAACCGGCGGCGACGATTTCCGTTCGCGTGTCGCGTACGAGCGCCTCGATCTGCCGCGCACTCACCGCCGTGCCAAAGAACTGTGTCGCGAGGTCGGGGACTTGGTGCGCCTCGTCGAGAATGATCGCATCGGCCGAGCCCAGGATGTCGCCGAAGCCATCTTCTTTGAGCGCCAAGTCGGCGAGTAGTAAGTGGTGATTCACGATCACGATGTCCGACTCGTTCGCGCGCTTGCGAGCTTCGACTACGTGGCACTTCGCATAGTCGGCACAGCGTGCGCCGAGGCAGTTATCGCGAGTCGAGGTGATGCGCGGCCACAGCGGATGCGCATCCGTCAACGCCGACACTTCCGCGAGATCGCCTGTCTGCGTGGTGCGAGCCCAGCGCTCGAGCTTCGGCAAAAGCGGTTCGCGACGGCCGACGCCGTCGAGTGTCATTTGCAGGCCGACGCTCGCGAAGCGATGCCGACACAAATAGTTAGCTCGGCCTTTCAGCAACGCCACCCTGGCCGGCGCGCCGATCGCGCGCGACACCAATGGCAAGTCCTTGGCGAACAGTTGGTCTTGCAAGGTGCGCGTGCCGGTGGAGATGAGTACGCGACGCCCAGACAACAACGCGGGCACGAGGTAGGCGAAAGTTTTGCCAGTGCCCGTGCCCGCCTCGACGACCAACGGCCGCCGCTCGGCCAGCGCCGCCGCCACCCGCTCCGCCATGTCGCGCTGCGCGCGCCGCGGCTTGAAATCGGGTAAAGACCGCGCCAGCGGCCCGTCGGGACCAAAGATTTCTTCGATGTCGTGCACAGCCAGCCTTTCCGGCCGGCACGCTAACGCGATGGGCGCAAGCTGTCGAGGCGCAAATCTCGGAAAGTATCCTGATCTGCCTTGATTCGGATCTTGAGGAACGGGCCCTCGGCCGTGTACCGGGTCGCGGCAAAGTCGTCGTCGGAGAAGCCGGCAAAATTGTAGCCGAGCGATACCCAGATATTGCGCGCAAAGGTGACGCCCACATCGAGGCCGACCGAATGCTCCATGACATCCGACTCCCACGAATGCAGCATCGCGCCGTGCAGACCGAGATCGAACCGCTGCGTCAACGTGCGACGCACGTCGAGGCCAATGAGATCGCTATAGCCCGTGTACTTCTCGGTATCGAACGTGCTCACGACGTAGCGGCCGCCGTACTGCACGCCCAACTGCGTCCGCGCGTTCGGCTGCCAGTTCGCGTGCAGGTTGTTCACCGCACGTCGGGATTCGAAGCTCGCAGCACCTTCGGCACGCTCGTCGAACTTGAGGTCCAAACGATTGAAGACGATCCAGTTGCTGTCGATCGGGCGGAATGCCCACGCCATGCGCAGCGTCGCTTCGGTGGACTCGGCGAGCAACGTCTCGCTGTCGAACGCTTGCAGCGACAATGAGAGCGCGTGGCCACGGACAGGCTCTCGATACCAGCCCGTCGTGAGGCTCCAGCGCTCTTCACTATCGGCGTTGCGATGCTCCAAGCGGCTCGTCAACTGCCACAGTTCCTTGCGGTACTGCGCGCCGAGGAACGACGCGAAGTAATCCTCGGTCAGCGATCCAGAGGCCAGCGGTGCGTTCGGATTCAGCGGCTCGAGCGCCGGCCCGCGCAGCGTGTTCGATTGATCGACGCCGACATCGACAGCCCAGCGCTCGTTGATCTGCCAGCCTTGTGTCAAGCCGAAGTTGGCAAACGTGCGTGGCCCGAACTCGGTCGCCGTGCTCGAGACGCTGGATTGAATTTGCGTACGCTCCCAGGGACGCGTGCGGACGCCGACGCGCGTCATGTCGGAATCGAGATCGCGCCCTTCCGCGTGCTCATATTCCGCAAACAACGTTGTCGCAGGCGACAGTTTGTAGTCGACGCCGAACAAAGCGCGCGCCGGGTAGTCTGCGCTCGCGTCGTCACCCGACAGCGCGAAGTCGGTGGCGGCGCGCAGCGTCACACGCTGGTCGAGGATATCGAGGCTGCCGTTCACGAACGCTTGGTCGGATTCGCGATCCGCCTGCCCCGGCGCGGAATCGGCCACGTGTCGCAGACCAACACCCGCACTCTTCACGCTATCTTGATAACGCACCTCGCCGCTCGCTAACAACCGCTCGGCGTCTGAGGCCAACACTTCTTGGCGTTGCAGTTCCGACTGCAACCGCCAATGCTCGTGCCACTTCCATCGCGTGTCGATACCGGCCTTACGAGTGCCGCTCTCCGATGCAAACTGCTGGCCCACGCCGAAGCCTTCCTCTTCCTCGCGAACGTAGGCGCGCGCCTCCAACTTGTCCGTGACGTGCTGCACCTCAGCGAGATACGCCAACGCGTCATCGGGTCGCGTCGGGTCGTCGGACCGCGAGCTCGCCACTTCCGCGCGTAGCTGTGTCGCCGGCGCAATTTGCCAACGCAGATCCGCTCCGCCGATCTGCGTGTCGCCCGTCGCCGCACCCTCGTGCAGCATCGTCACACCCATCTCCACGCGCTCGTCGGCGAGCGTTGTCGCGACGCGCAAACCTGCACTCGTCTCGTCATCGCCGCCCGAGCGAACTTCGTAGTCCACGACAATGAAAATCGGATTGAAATCGGCATCGCGCGCGGGCACGGGCTCCTTGAAGAACACGGTGCCGCGTTCGAAATCGAGGTCGTAGTCGATGAACGGCGTGAGGCTGCGCGACTCGAGCACGTCTTGAGTGCGGAAACGATCGCGCACCTCGATGCGCACTTTATCGCTGCCGATCACGATGGGCGCACGCGTCAAACGATACAGACCGGAAGTACCGTCGCCCGCAATCTCATCTTGCACGAAGCCCGTATCGGTTTGCGCAGCAAACATCGATGCAGTGACGCGTCCACCACCGAAATCGGCCTTCAAGCCATTCAAGCTACGGCTGTAGCGTGTGAGTTCCGTGACCGTGAAGCCGGTGTCGTAGTCGCCAAACATCGCGACGAACTGACGCCGCTCGAGCTTCACATACAGCTTCCGTTGCGAAGCTGCCTCGAAGCGCTGCTCGGTACCGTCGCCATACAACAGGTAGTACTTGTCGGGCTCAATGACGCCACGCAAACGCTCGCGCGCGGCTTGTTTGTCGCGCGCAGAATCGTAGGCGAGCGTCAGCAAGAAATCGCCTTTGATGCGCCCTTTCGCAAAGAATGCGACACGGCCTTGATCGTCAAAGCCCTCCTCGCGTTCCGCTGCCAGTGCGCTCTCGGCGTTACCTGAGATCGTGCGGTACGCGGCCGTGCCCTCGACGATACCGACCATGACGAAGTCGCGCGTGGCCGGTTCGAGCCATGCGCGGATCTCATCGCTCGTGCGCTCGTTGAAGCGCAAACGCAGCGTCACATTGCCCGACTGCGTCGTCGGCTCGAGCTCGATGAGCGCGATACCGTTGTCGCCCACCGTCACGGTCGGTTCGCGCGGCCCGGTCGCTAACAACTGGTTATCGTCCAGCGTCTCCACTTCCCACCACGAACGATACGGTGCCTCGACGCTAAAGCTCGTCAGCGTGCCGCGCCGCGCCGGCTTGCCGTAGGCATCGAACATCTGCAACGCAATCACGGGCCGCGTCTTGCCGTCCGCGACGAGTTTCGACTTCGCCTTGTCGAGTACCGCACGCACGGCGCCGCTACCGTAGTGAACGACATGTTCATGGCGAGCTACTTCGTTGCCCGCGGCATCGCGAATGATTGCTCGGACGATGTTGTCGCCGTTGCGAAGGTCCACACCGCGCCAGCGGCTGATCGCCACCGTTTTCGCACGATTGACCGCTTGGCCGTCAAAGTTCAACTGACTCACCGCTTCGCCGTTGATCGTGAGCGCGACTTGTTGCTCGGGCGTGTGCTGGATTGCGATCTTGATGCTCGAGATCGGCGGCAATGCGCCCTGCGCGGGCGCGAGGATTGCGGTGCCGGGCTTGAGCGATTCGATCTCAGGCAGCGCAGTTGCTTCCGGCAGTACCTCGACGAGCGGCGTGGTCGAGCGCTGGCGTGTGCTCAACCGTTGGCTCGGGCCACGCACGATCAGCCCCTTCGTCGCCACGCTTGCCGAGCCGCCTTTGCCATTGATCAGCACGAGCGGCGGATCGCCTTCGAGTCGTTCACCCTCGATCACGATTTCGACGCGACGATTGGCAGCGAGGCTCGCAGGGTCCTTACCGGCAGCGATGGGTTCGTCGGCGCCACGCCCGTCGGTCATCACGCGCTCGCTCGGCACGCCGAGGCGTTCGGCGAGATACTCCGCGACCGCGCGGGCACGCGCCTCCGAGAGTGCGTAGTTGTCGCTGAACAGCTTACGCGTCCGTGGCGCGATCGGTGTCGCGTCCGCATGGCCGACAGCGCGTATGCGAATCTCGCGCACACCGCGCCACTTATCGATCAACGACTGCAGCGCCCGCTCGTCCGACGGTAGTAGCTCGGTCTTCGCGACATCGAAGCGCGGCGTGAACGTGAACTTCTGCCGCTCGAAGCGCGGTTGGCCACGGACGAACTGTGTTGCAAGCGGCTCGGTTCGCAACCCGGACTGCGCCGCTGTATCCCACATCGCTACCGCCTTGACGGGCAGCTCACCAATCGCCGCGCTCGTTGCCACCGTGACGAACTCGACTCGCGCCGTCGCACCGGCTGCCACCTCGTTCAATCGAACGGTCATGACGCCATCAGCGACGGCGACGCGCTCGGGCACTCCGACCGCGACGAGTGTGCTCCTATCGAGCGGCGCGCCGTCGATCGTCACGCTCGAGCGGTCGAGCTCGAGGCCCGTCGGCAGCATGACTAACAACCGCGTATTGCCCAACGCAACGCCGGCGACCGTGAGCTGCGCGCTGTGCCGCGCCGTCACCGAATCAATCAATGTCGAGGAGAAATCGAGCTGCACCGCACCTTTTGGTGGCGCTCGCTCGCGCAGCGCGAAATCGGCACGCCAGAGCGCCCCCGCCCGCAGGTCAACGAATTGCGAGTACAGCCGCCCTGCGAAGCGCCCGGTTCCTTCGCACGGCACTAGCTCCAAATGCGCCGGCACGGTATCCAAGTCGACTTGCACGACGTGACTGCCCGTGGTCAGGCCTTCGAAGTGGAACTTGCCTTCCTCGTCGGTGATCGCGTAACGACCGTCTTCGAGATAGACACGCAAACCGGCAACGCCGGGATGGGCTGCCTCGTTAGCACCGCACGCACCTTCAAACGCGCGGCCAACGAGGAAAGCCTCATCGCTGAAAAAGTCGTTAGTCAGGCGCACGGCGGCCCGAACTTCGTTCGACAGTACGCCACCGCGCGAAGTCGCTTGCGCAATGTTGACGAGTTCGCGGCCGCGAGCGGCGACCGTCACTTCGAGCACATAACGAATGACGACTCGCGCGCCGGCATCGAGTCGCCCGTGTGAAATCGTGAGCGTGCGGCCGTCGGCTGCGATAGCGGGGTCCGCTGCAACTGCGTCGTTGAAACGCAGCGAGCCGCGTCGATAGCGCATGCCAGGCGGAATCACGTCGCGAACGTCGATGCTCGGGAACGCGCCAGAGGCACTCGTGTTCTCGAGCGTGAGTGTGTATTGCACGAAATCGCCGACGGCAACCGTCGTGGCACTCGCCGTCTTGCGGAGCTGCAAGCTCGTGCCCGCCGGATCGAGCGGCACGTCGACGGCGACGGCCGGCGGGCCCGGCACATTGAAGCTGCGGCCGAATGAGCCGTCGTTCAACCGGAACGGCGCACCGGGCAGCACTTGCAACTGCGCAACCGTGCTGACCGTCGGAAAGTTGTAGTTACCTGGCGGGAACACCTCAACTCGGTAGTCGCCTGGCGCGACCAGCGGGAAGCGGTACACGCCGGCTGGCAAGTCGTACTGCGTACCGCCGCTATCCGTGACGCGCTGCCCCGTAATCATTTCGCTCGGGTAGCGGCTGACACCGTCGTCGCCAAACACGGTCGCGGGCAAGCCCGTGGCCACGTCGATCAGGCGCACGCGAACGCCATCGATGGGCTGCCCAGTCTGCGAATCGAAAACCAAACCGAATGGATCGACCAGCGCGTCAGCGCGCGCCGCATCCGTAGCGTCCGTGGGATCCACGTACGTCGCAAACAACTCGGAATCTTGCGCAACCGCGAGGGAACAATCGTTGGCCGCCACCGCAGCGCGCGTCGCAATGTAGCCGACAAACACGCCCGTGTTCGGCCCGGTTTCGGCCAAGCGCAGCAACTCGAAGTCGCCCGTGGCTCGCGCCTCGATGCGAATGTCGACGGTGTCGATGACCGTCGCGTCGCGATTCTGATCCGCATCCTCGACACGCACGAACACCGGATCGCCGGCGTGCGCGACCGAGGTGTTAGCGAGCGGAACTGGTTGCGTCGGATCGATCGCCCCGGTGCCGAGCGGCGCCGGGTTCGGCAAAGTCGTCAATGCGGTGCCTGCACGACATTGCGTGGGGCCCGCCGTCTGCGCCGTCGTGCTCTGTGCTGCGTAACGCGCCAGACTAACGGTGGCGCGCGACGGCTGTGGCGCGATCGTCAGCGCCACTTCGTTCGAGCTAACAACTCGAACAACACCACCCGCGTCGAAACTGACGACGCCGGCATTACGTACAATCGTGCCGGGTGGCGTGATCTGCGCCACGCTTTCGGCAGTGGCCAGCAAGGCCAAGCACGCGAGTGCGAACGAGCGCACGCTACGCTTTGCGCCGCTCATAAACGCACCGAAGGCGGGGTAGTTCCTCACTACCCCGCCCTGGTGGCGTCGTTCGTACCCATGTTGCGGGTCGACGGTCATGCGGCTCACGAAGGCCCGAAGGACCGCCGACGCGCGGCGTAACGCTTCATAAGTGTCGCTAAATGACTCTCGTCAGTTAGTTGTTGATCGACACCTGGAAGCGCACGACTACGGCCCCAGCCGCACCCGTCGCGACGGTCGATACCGCCGGCGCCTGCACGGTGAGGACACCAGCGCCCGTACGGAAGCAACCGTCGGCGTTGGTATCGCTGCCCGCTTCCGCGATGCAGAACGTCGGGGCGCCGCCGCCCACGGTGATCTGCACGTTCGAAGCTCCGGCGTTGTAGCCGTTCGTCACAAACGTGGTATTCGCCGGAATCGGATCGGTCACCACGACGCCGTTAGCCGCCGTTGCAGCGCTGTTGGTCACGTTGATCGCGTACTCGACCACGGCGCCCGGGATTGCTTTCGGGTTCGTCGTGTTGTTGAACGGATCGCTGACGACCACGCTCGTCTTCGCAACCGTCAACGCGGCCGCTTGCACGAGGTATTGGTCATCGGCAAACGCACGACCGTCGCGCGGCGTGTTGCCGTTTGCGTTGCCGTCGCCGAAGACAACGTCGACTGCAGTCGTATCCGCCCCAGTGGTCTCGCCGAGCGGGGTCGCCGCATTGGTGCCTGGCGCCGTCGTGATCGCCGTCAGGCGCACGTTGGCCGCTTGGGCGTTGAGCGCCGCAATCGGCGTATCGGCCACGATGAACACGCGCACGTTGGCATCGGCCGCCAAGGTGTTGATGAACGTCGCGGTATCGCCCGCATCGAAGAGGCCATCGTTGTTCGCGTCGACGAAGGCACGCAAGTTGCCCATGTCGAACGCGTCGGCGGCCGTGAATCCCGGCGTACCGATCGTGCTGCCCGTGGCGTTGTTAGCAAACGCGAGCTGATAGCCCTGCGCCGCGTTACCCGTGTTCGTCACGATAAAGCTCGCGACGACGTTGGCTTGCCCGGGCGACACGTTAGTCGGGCCACCCGACTCCTCGACGACGTTCAGGTTGACGCGGTTGTCGACCAAGAACGACGTATTGGCACCGTTGTTAGCACCCGCCGTCGAGTTGCCCGCGGGCGACGACTCGATGGGCGTTTGCGCCACACCGCCGACCGTATAGTTCACGGTCGCGCGGTTATCGATCTGCGTGTTGGCCGCGGTACCGACCGCGAGGGCCTGTTGCGACACACCGATCGATCCGAGCGCAACGAGGGCGACGCTTGCCCGCTTAAGTTGCTTGAGATCGAAAATCATGGGTACTCCTCAAACTACAAATGAAAAATCAGCTCTCGACGAAAATCGTTACTTCACGACGGCACGAAACCGAGCGAATGCCACTGCGCCCGGCTGCAACGGGTTGGTGAAAACCCAACGAATGTGCGAGTACTCGTCGGCTCGGGCGGCACGCGAGGTGCCATCGGCTTCGCGCACCGTCAGCGCGTCGGGTGCGGCGTACTGTTTGCCGTCGAGCGAATACGAGATCTCGGTGCCCGGCCCCATCGCAGTGTCTGCCACGTAGTGCATGTGCTTCGGCACCGGGTTGTCGATCGACACGCGCTCGGCCGCCTTGTCGCAGACGTTGCTCGCCGTGACGGTCCATACGACCTCATTGCCAGGCACGATCTTGGCAACTGGCGCCAAGCGCTTAACGCGCTCGCCGCGCTCGTTCACGACTTCTTGCTCCACCTCGGCGACGGACTTCAACACGATGCAGCCCGCCTTCGGCTGCGCTGCTTGATTCGTCTGCGCCAACGTCACGGTGCTCGCACCGATCGTGACGAGGCCTGCTACTAACAACTTCATCCCCTGCTTCATGATTTATCTCCTTACCGATTAATTGATGACAACCGAGAACTGCACGGTCTGCGGACCGCTTGCCTGAGTCAGGTTGCCGAGTTGCACTTGAACTTGCGGTACGGGGCTGGCCGCGAACGCGCCCGCATCGGCGTCGCTGGCATCCGTCAGCGTCGCCGTGTTGAGGCGTAACGAACCCGCTACATACGTGGTGTTGGCCGGCACGTTGTCGCGGAACACGGTGCTCGCCGCCGTGCCCGAACCTGTTGCCGTCACGACGATCGTGTAGTTGATACGCGCACCGGGAACGGGTCGCGCGCCGCCGAACTGATCGACCACGGCTTGCGACTTCACAGCCGCGATCGTGATGTCCGAGACAATGTATTCACCGTTGGCCGTGCCATCGGCGCCGGTCGTGCCGACGACTGCCGTCGTGCCCGCAACACCTTGGCCGGGGAACGACGTACCCGGCGCGCCTGTGCCGGTGCGCGCATACGCTTGTAATTGCGACTGGCCACGAGCGCCGGTCAATAGCCCGCTCGGGATGTCGTTGACGACGAGTACCGTGACAAACGTGTCAGCCGCGAGGATCGGTTCGTTCGTCCCACCGAAGTCGTACGGCACATCCGCCGGTGACAAATCGCCGCTGTTGTCGGTGTCGAAATAGATGCGCGTCGTGGACGGCGTCGGATCGAAATCGTCGCCAGTGAGCACGCTCGTCATATCGAGCCGGAAGCGCTCGGGGCCGTTACCCGTGTTCGTGACGCGGAAGACAAGTTCTTGTTGAGTGGAGCCCGGCGTCACTGACACCGAGCCGCTCTGCAACGTGACGACCACGTCGAGAATCTCGTCGACGGTCAACGAGACCGTGTTCGAGGGCGTAGTGGCAGGATTGCCGCCGATCGAGTAACTGACTTGCGCCGTGTTCTCAATGGATGTGCCAGCGGGAACGCCAGCGGCGTGCGCGGAAAGGCCTGCCCACAGGCAGCCCATGACGGCCATGCTCGCCGTGGCGAGCAATCGTTTTGTGCTCAAGCTACACTCCTCTCTCTAAAGCGACCGATCGGAGGTCAACGAACGCTGCGACCAAACAGCGTTTCGCTGACCCGACACGACGCGTTGGCGAACACCGCCGACACGTCGCGCAAGATCGGATCAGGGGCATAATAGGAATGCAGCTGCCGGGGGCTTGTGATTGCGGTCACAGCCGGCTGGCAATTAGTCGCCGTTGCGATACACGTCACATAAGCCGACGGCCGATATCGAGGGGATCATGGCAGCCAAACGCAAAAGAACGAGCAAACCGAAGGCATCGAGCGCGGAGGGTGCAGCCCAATCGCACGAGCCCGTGCAGGACGGCTTCGCGCACCATTCCACGCCAGAAGCCCCGGGGCTCGAGGATGAAGCCACCACCGAGGCGGCCGAGCAGATTCTCGGCGCCAACCCCCTGCTCGGAGTCGATCAAAGCGAAATCCTCGACGCGGCGCAGCGACTGCTTCGGTTGTTAGCGGTTCGCCCGCAGGTGTTGCTCGAGGAAAACCTCGGTCTGCTGCGCGACCTCGGCGCCATTGCGGCGGGTAAATCGAGCATTGCGCCGGACCCGAAAGATCGGCGCTTCAGCCATGTCATTTGGCAAAAGAGCGGCTATTACAAGCGCTTGATGCAAGGCTTTCTCGCTTGGCGTGGCACGCTGAACCGCATCGTCGACAAAGCCGACACCACCGAAGACGATCGCGAGCGCGCGCGCTTCGCGTTACAGCTCTTTACGGAAATCTTCGCGCCGACCAACTCACTACTCGGCAACCCTGGCGCGCTCCAGCGCGTGATGGAAACCCAAGGCAAGAGCCTGCTCTATGGCTTGCAGAACTTCGTCGATGACTTACTGAACAACGGCGGCATGCCGAAGCAAGTCGACGAGCGCGCGTTTGCGGTCGGCAAGAATGTCGCAACCACACCGGGCGCCGTGGTCTATCGCTCCGAAGTGTTCGAACTCATTCAGTACACGCCAGCCACGGAGAAAGTGCTCGGCAATCCGCTCATCATCATTCCGCCGCAAATCAACAAGTACTACGCGGTCGATTTGTCGCCGGGCCGCAGCTTCGCCGAGTACGCGACCCAGCACGGCATTCAGTTGTTCTGCATCAGTTGGCGCAACCCAACAGCGGCGCAGCGCGACTGGAACATGGAGACCTACCTCACGGCGTCGAAGGAAGCAATCGAGGTGGCCTGCGAAATTACCGGCGCGTCGCAAGTCAACATGATGGCTGCGTGCGCAGGCGGCTTCACGCTCGCAACCTTGTTAGGACATCTCGCCGCAATCGGCAGCAAACGCGTGGCCAGCGCCACGCTGCTCGTCACGGTGCTCGACACGGAGGCCAAGACGCAGCTCGGTCAATTTGCCTCGCGCACCGGGATCGCCGCAACCATCCAGAAAACCCGCTCGGCGGGCGTGCTCGAAGGCCGCGAAATGGCGCGAGTCTTCGCGTGGTTGCGGCCGAACGATCTCGTGTGGCTGTTCGTGGCTAACAACTGGGTCATGGGCAATCGGCCGCCCGCTTTCGATATTCTGTATTGGAACTCCGACACCACGCGTCTTCCTGCCGAATTCCACGCTGATCTCTTGCGCATCTACCTAGAGAATCCCCTTAAATACCCGGGGAAGCTCGAGGCGCTGGGCACGCCGATCGACATGTCGAAGGTCAAGGTCCCCACGTATATCGTGGCCGGCATCACAGATCACATCACGCCCTGGCAGGCATGCTATCAATCACGCGACATCCTCAAAGGGCCGGTCGAGTTCGTGCTCTCCTCTAGCGGACACATTCAGAGCATCGTGAACCCGCCTTCCAATCCGAAGGCGAAGTACTACTTGAATCCAGATCTCAAACAACCTGCCGAGCAATGGCTCGAGGGCGCGACAGCGCACGACGGCAGTTGGTGGGACCACTGGCGCAAGTGGTACGACCAACATGCCGGCGGCGAGCACTCAGCACCCGCGCAGGTCGGCAGCAAGAAGCATCCTGCGGGCGATGCGGCGCCCGGCCGCTACGTGCATCAGCGATGAGCAAGCCGCACATCGAATTCGTCGAAGTCGATGGCGTGATGCTGCGAATCGCCACGCAGTACGGCACGGGCAAAACCCCGCCGCTCTTTTTGTTCAATGGCATTGGCGCCAACTTGGAGTTGGTGTTCCCGTTCATGGAAGCGCTCGACGGTAAGGAGATCATCATCTTCGATATCCCAGGGATTGGGCGCTCCGAGATGAGTTGGTGGCCGCGACGCTTCTCAGGCTTGGCGCTGCTCGCGAACAAGCTGCTCGATCGGTTGGGCTACCAACAAGTCGATGTCGCTGGCGTTTCTTGGGGTGGCGCACTCGCGCAACAGTTCGCGCGTCAGTACCCGGCACGTTGTCGCCGGCTGATCCTCGCGGCCACATCACCCGGCGCAGTAATGATCCCCGGCCGGCCGAAGGCGCTATCGAAAATGATCACGCCACAGCGCTACCTGTCGCCCGTGTACATGCAGCGTGCCGCTGGTGACATCTACGGCGGCGAGGCTCGACGGCATCCGGGTCTCATCACCGAGCACACGGCGCGCATCATTCCGCCCAAATTCATGGGTTACATCTACCAACTCGTTGCGGGCGTCGGCTGGACCAGCATTCACTGGCTCCACAAGATCAAGCAACCCACGTTGGTCATGGCCGGCTCAGACGACCCCCTCGTGCCGCCGGCCAACGCGCGGATCATTTCACTGCTGATTCCGAACAACCGCCTGTTCATCGTGCCTGGCGGTGGCCACCTCTTCCTTTTACATTCCATCGATAAGGTGGCCCCGGTCATTCGGGACTTCCTCGACTCCAAAGAGCCCGTCCGGGCTCGATGGCATTAATATTCAATAGGTTACAGTCTTTTTCTCATCTTTGAGGCAGGGGCACCTTGCGCCCTGTTGACATTGCAGTGCAGCAATGTATGATGCGCTGCATCAATTGGTGCGTCGCACCATCTGGAGGTAGCAAATGAACATTTCCGAGCGAATCTTCGAAGCCACTGCGGAAGTCCGTGAACAGGCCAATGCGTACGCTGAGCGCGCGGTCGAAGCCGCTCGCGAGGGTGTCGTGCGCGCGGCAGAGCAAGTCGAGAAGGTCGAGAGCCCGATTGACGTCGTCGCCAAGGCCAGCCTAAAGCTGAACAATCTGTCGCATGAATACGTCGGTGCCCTGCTCGAGCAGAACATCGACACGTTGAAAGGCGCAGTCAACGACGGCGTCCGTCGTCTGCATCTCGTAGCGAAGGCTAACGACGTGCGCGAGCTCTATGCGAGCCAAGTGCAGTACAACTCGGTCACGAGCGATCGCATCGTTCGCGACGCCAAGGCAACTTGGGGCATCGTCGCCAAGGCGGGTCGCGAAGTGTCCGAGCTTGCGATCACGACCTACGCGCAACTGATGCGTGAAGCGCCGGCCAAGCGTCGCGCGAGCGCGAAGCAGACCAAGCGTCCTGTGAAGGCGCGCGCCAAGAAGGCCGCCTAACAGCCCGCGTCCGCGCTGGCGCCAGCGCGCCTCTCGCGTCAACCCAAGCACCGCCTCGGCTCCCCGGGGCGGTGCTTGTCGTTTTTTACTTGTCAAAATTTCACATGCCGGCCTGCAATCGATTGCAGCCGCCAGCGTCCGCGCGAACCAGTCACAGTTTGCGGCGCTGACCGCGACAGGCGTGCCGCGCGGTGTGGATCGCTGGCTATAATCCACCCCCTTCATGCCACCCGCATCGACGTAGGAATCCGATGGCCACTGCACCCGCGAGCTTTTCGACCCTTCCCGATCTCTCTCGAGCGGTGGCCGAATGGGTCAACTCGGTGCGTGAATTGACGCAGCCCGATCACGTCCATTGGTGCGACGGCTCCGACGCTGAGATCCGGCACCTCACGCAAATGCTGGTGCAACGGGGCGAACTGCGCACCCTCGACTCGGCCACTTTCCCGGGTTGCCACTTGGCACGCTCGCATCCGTCGGACGTTGCGCGCGTCGAGCACCTCACGTTCGTGTGTACGACACGCCCAGAGGATGCGGGTCCTAACAACCATTGGATGGACCCGGTCGAAGCGCGGCGTAAGATGCGCAACTTGTTTCGCGGCTGTATGCGCGGCCGCACGCTCTATGTCGTGCCCTATTGCATGGGGCCGATCGACTCGCCCTACGCGCGCTGCGGCGTCGAGATCACGGACAGCGCGTACGTTGTCATCAACATGGCGATCATGACGCGCATGGGTCGCGCAGCACTCGAGCGGATTGCGCGCGACGGCACCTTCGTCAAAGGCCTGCACTCCACGGGTGAACTCGACCCCGAGCGCCGCTTCATCATGCACTTCCCCGAAGAGCTCGCGATCGAGAGCTTTGGCTCAGGCTACGGTGGCAACGCGCTGCTCGGCAAGAAATGCCATGCCTTGCGGATCGCGAGCTGGCAGGCGCGCTCGGAGGGTTGGCTGGCCGAGCACATGCTGATCGTCGGCATACAAAATCCCAAAGGGGAAACGCACTACGTGGCAGCGGCATTCCCTTCCGCGTGCGGCAAGACCAACCTCGCCATGCTGATCCCGCCGGCTTCGATGCCCGGTTGGAAAGTGTTCACGGTGGGCGATGACATCGCGTGGCTGCATCCCGGCCCGGATGGCCGCCTGTATGCGATCAACCCGGAAGCCGGCTATTTCGGCGTAGTGCCCGGCACCAACCCCAGCACGAATCGCAATGCGTACGAGATGATTCGTCGCAATACTTTGTTCACCAACGTCGCCCTGACGGCCGACAATCAGCCATGGTGGGAAGGCCTCGACAGCGGCAAGCCAGCCATCGATTGGCAGGGCCGCCCGTACGATCCGAAGACGGGCCCTGCCGCTCACCCGAACTCTCGCTTTACGGTGTCTGCAACGCAGAACCCGAGTTTCTCCCCGGCTGCGAACGACCCGCGTGGCGTGCCGCTATCGGCGATCATCTTCGGCGGTCGGCGACGCGAAGTCGCCCCGCTCGTCTATGAAGCGCGCAACTGGCAGCACGGCGTGCTGGTGGGCGCGAGTGTCGCCTCCGAAACCACCGCCGCGGCGGTCGGCGAAGTGGGCGTCGTCCGTCGCGATCCGATGGCGATGAAGCCGTTCGCGGGCTACAACTTCGGCGACTATTGGCGCCACTGGATTTCAATGGGCTCGCGGCTCACACAGCCGCCGCGAATCTTCCACGTGAATTGGTTCCGCCGCGACGCTAACAACAAGTTCATGTGGCCCGGCTTCGGCGACAACTTGCGCGTACTGGAGTGGGTGCTGGAACGCAGCGCGGGCCGCGCCCGGGCGACTGAATCGCCGATCGGCTATATGCCGCAGCCTAACGACTTGAATATGAACGGGCTCGAGATAGCGCCACAGACACTACAAGATCTTCTGACGGTAGATGCCGCATCGTGGCGTCGGGAAGCGGCCGAGATGCGTTCGTATTTCCAAGAATTCGGGACACGTACGCCGGCGGAATTGCTCGCCGAAGTGGACGCGCTCCAGAAACGGCTCGGCTAACCGTCCTCGCAAGTGAAGCGGATCGTCAACGGCGAATCGTGCTCCGGCACGCGCCCGAGGCCGATCATGCCATCGCCCTTGATCTGAACGCTGTCACGGCGCACGAACGATTCCTCGCCATCGTCCGACTTCACGAACGTCCCGTTCGTGCTCTGATCGGTGAGCATCACTTTGTTGCGTGAAATCTCAATCCGCGCGTGCAGGCGCGAGATCAAGTTACCGCGGATGATCACATCGTTGTCGTCCGCGCGACCGATGGCAACATGCGGCCGCTGCTCATCGAGGATCACTTCTTGGCCTTCGCACACCAACCGCAAACGCAGCGGCTTGCGTGAAGATTCACGCGCCGCAGCGGCGACGGAGGGCAACATGCTCGTGACGTCGTCCGTCTGCCACAGCACCTCGTACAGCGATACTTCAGTGCCTTGACCCTTCAGTGTCGCGGTGTCGATCTGCCGAGCGGCGGCCCGCCATTCGGGCGATAGCAAATCCACCATCGCTTGCGTCGTCATGATCTGCCCGGCCTTCGCCTGGCTCGTCATGCGGTTCGCCGTGTGAACCGTGGTGCCGAACACGTCGCGGTTGTCGAGTACGACCGGCCCGGCATGACAGCCGATTCGAATCGCCACCGGTTGGCCTTCGATATTGAGAACGGGATGCGTGCTGATCGCCTTTTGCATCTGCGCTGCGGCGTTGAGTGCATCGTTGGCGGTGGGGAACGTGGACATGACTTCGTCGCCCATCGTCTTGATGACGGTGCCTTGGTTTTGCTCCGTCGCCGTCCGCATGACGTCGATGCACAACGCCACGATTTCACGCGCGCGCTGGTCGCCGAGCAACTCATAGAGGCGCGTCGATCCCACGACGTCGGCGAACACTATGGCGAGTTCTATGTCTTTTCCCATGACCACTGCGACCGTAAGGCCCGGATTATACGCATAGAACACAATGTCGCCATGGGCGCGACGCGTCGCACGCCACGCCACCACGTAGAATGGCGGCAATCCCGGTTGCAGACTTGCTCCAGACCCGGAATAACGCGTGAGGTCGGTTGTGTCATCTATTCGTTACCTGATCATTTTTTGCGCAGTGCTCGCGTGCAGCGGCGAACTGCAGGCGCAGTCGTTCGACGGTAAACAGCTCGCGGCTGCACAAGCCTTGCGGGATCGCGCGCTCACGGATTCGACCGCCTACGAAGTGGTTAGTGGTCTGACAACTGAAGTGGGACCGCGTGCGGCGGGCACGCCGGGCGATGCGGCTGGCGTCGCATGGGCTGTCGCGAAGTTGCGGCAGTTGGGCTTCAGCAACGTCCGCACCATGGAGGTCGTAGTGCCTCGCTGGGTGCGGGGCGAGGCACGCTTCAGTGTCGTGAGCCCCTTCCCGCAAGACATGCCGACACTCGCGTTGGGAGGCAGCATCGGCACAGCGGACAGCGGACTACAGGCGCCGCTGGTGATGGTCCGCGATCTCGACGCGCTCGCCGCACTTCCCCCGGGTGCCGTGAGCGGCAAGATCGTGTTCTTCAATGGACGAACCGAGCGGACACGCGACGGCAGCGGCTACGGCCGAGCTGTGCGCGTCCGCAGCGGCGGCCCCAGTGCAGCGGCCCAACTCGGTGCAGTCGGCGTCGTGATTCGCTCGATCGGCACCAGCACGGACCGATTTCCTCATACGGGCACAACGAACTATTCGATCGGTGCGCCGCGAATCCCGGCCGTTGCGATTTCCAACCCGGATGCCGATGCGTTGGAACGCCAAATCGCGACCGGCAAGCCGGTCACGGCGAACATGCTCGTAACGGCGCGCGACCTACCGCAGGTCCGTTCTGCCAACGTGATCGGCGAGATTCCAGGCACCGATCCGAATCCTGAGATCGTGTTGTTAGGCGCCCATCTCGACTCGTGGGATCCCGGCACCGGCGCGCTCGACGACGGCGCAGGTGTCGCGATTGTCGTGGCTGCTGCCAAACTCATCCGCGACACCACGCCGCGACCGAAGCGCACGATTCGCGTCGTGCTCTTCGCCAATGAGGAATTTGGCTTGTCTGGCTCACTCGGTTATGCGAGCCAGATCGGCGATGAACTCGCACGCCACGCAATCGGACTCGAGGCCGACTTTGGCGCCGGCCCGGTGTATGAGTTGCGGAGCCGAGTGCCGGAGGCGCACCTTCCCGCCATTGGCGAAATGCACGCCGTCATGGCCGCGCTCGGCATTGCGCGCGGCAACAATGAAGCCACCGGTGGCGCAGATCTTGCGCCGTTGCGCCGGCAAGGTATGCCGTTACTCGAGCCCGAGCTCGATGGCACTTACTACTTCGATGTGCACCACACCGCTAACGACACGCTCGATCAGATCAAGCCCGAGCACTTACGGCAATCCGTGGCGGCTTTTGCGGTCAGTGCGTACTTGGCGGCGCAGTACCCATTGAGCTGGGGTCGCATGCCTATGCCACCTGAGCAGCGCTAGCGCTCTCCGCACGATCGGCCGCAGCGAGGAACAAGTCAGGGCCCGCGCCGGGCATGCGCGCGCCTTCGCTCAAACGGCGACGAAACTCGCGGGCGCCGGGTGCACCCGAGTACAGTCCTAACACGTGGCGCGCGATGTTGGGCAAACGCTCACCGCGCGCGAGCTCACGCTCTGCATACTCCGCCATCTTGGCGAGCACACTTCGGCGGTTCACGACTTCTCGCGCTCGGCCGAGCGCGACATCGATTTCGCTCAGCACCATGGGGCGGTGATAGGCCTCGCGCCCGAGCATGACGCCGTCACTCCACCCCAATGCGTCGCGCACCATGGCGACGTTTTTGATACCGCCATTCAACACTACAGGCAAGCCAGGGAATTGCTCGCGCAAGTCGCGCACAACGTCGTAGCGCAACGCCGGAATCTCGCGATTGTCTTTTGGCGACCAAGCGCCCAGCACTGCTTTCCTCGCATGGACGATGATGCCGGACACGCCAGCCTCGCGGAGCTGCGACACGAAGTCGAGCAACGCGGCTCGATCGCTGGCATCGAAGCGCTGTGCCGCGTCGCGCACATGCTGCGTGGTGCGACCGTCGATGACGCCGATGCGCAGCTTGACCGTGACCGGTACAGCAACGCGCTCCCGCATGGCGTGCACGCAGGCAGCCACTCGTGCCGGTTCATTCATCAGGCAGGCGCCGAACGAGCCCGAGTGCACGCGATCGCTCGGACAGCCGCAATTGAGATTGATCTCATCGTACCCGAGCTTGGCGCCGAACGCGGCCGCTTGCGCCAACTCCCGCGGGTCGCTGCCGCCGAGCTGCAGCGCGACCGGATGTTCGGACGAGTCGTACGCTAACAAGCGATCGCGCTGGCCGCGGAGCACTGCGCCCGTCGTGATCATCTCCGTGTAGAGCACTGCTGACGGCGACACGCAGCGCAGGAAGAACCGACAGTGACGGTCGGTCCAATCCATCATCGGTGCGACGGAAACGTGTGGCTGCTCGCGAGTCATCGGCTTCATTTGACTACAGCGACCTGCAGCAACGCAATTCTGCAGGAAATGCTGTCGCAGACTGTCATGATTTGCCCGCTAGGCTTACCGCATGACGAGTCGACGCGTATTTCTCTCCCAGCTCGCGGCAGCGACATTGCCAAGCGCCGCAGCGCCGCCCACCGTCTTTGAACTGCGCAACTATGCGACCGTGCCTGAGGGGCGCGACGCTCTGATCGAGCTGTTCGAGCGTGTCCTACTTGATGTCTACGAGGCGGGCGGCGCACAGGTGCTGGGTACATTCTGCGACCTCGCCGATCGCGATCGCTGGGTATGGATTCGCGCATTCGCGGACGGCGCACAACGCGGCACGGCTCTGCGGAATTTCTACGGCAGCGCGGAGTGGCAGCAGTATCGCGACGCGGCCAACGCCACCATCGCCGATACGAGTAACGCTCTTTTGTTACGACTGGTCACAGGGCAAATCGACGCGGCAGCCGCCACGCCGTCCTCGCCGCAACCTGCAACCAGCGTGATTGAGTGCGAAATCTATCGCTTACAAGATGGCGCCGAAGCGCATTTCGCGCAGCAGTTCACTCGCATCGCGACCCCATTGCTGCAAGACATGGGTGGCGTGCCCTTCGCAACCTTTCTGCCCGATCGCAGCCACAACAGCTACCCGCGACAACCGATTCGCACTGACTCCGTGTTCGTCGTCCTGACGCGATTCGCCGACCGAGCAGCCTGTGAAAGGCATACGGAACGCCGACGCAGTTCCACAGCTTGGCAACGGATTGCAGCAAGCGCGCTCGCACCGTTGCAGTCCGGCACGGTCACCACGCTGCGCTTGGCACCGACATCGCGGTCGAGAATTCGTTGACATCGACACCCCACCTAATCCATCCGCCGGAGCCCCACATGGATCTCACTCGCCGACAATTGTTAGGGAACAGCATCGCACTGAGCGCCCTCACCGCCACACCCGCGTGGACGCGTGCGGCAACGCCGCGCTTCGAGCCGTTTCCACCGTTGCCGCAAACGCCCACACCTGGCAAGAAGGGCGACTTCGCCTTTCTCACCGGCGAATGGCGCATCCATCATTGGTGGCTGCGCGCCCCGGATGAGTGGCTCGAGTTCGACGGTGAGGCGACGGTGTTCGCGATCCTTGACGGCCTCGTGAGCGTGGAGGAACTGCGTATTCCGGTGCGCGATTTTCACGGCATGGGGCTGCGCGTGCTCGACGTCGAAAAACGCGTTTGGTCCGATCATTGGGTCAATGCCAAGAGCGGCGTCGTGACGGCACCCGGCCAGTTAGGAAGTTTCGAGAATGGCGCAGGCATTTTCGTGTCGGATGACACGGTCGAGGGCAAGCCGGTCAAGTACGCTGGCGTCTGGGATCAGATCACGCCGACGAGCTGTCGCTGGCGACAAGGCAGTTCACGCGACGGCGGCAAAACCTGGGATCAGAGTTGGATCATGCACTGGAGTCGCGTCGCGGCTCAGCGCCCTTGAATCCTTTGGCGACGATGTACACCTCGCGTGATTTCGGTCGCGACGCGCTCGGCTTGCGTATCGACACCTTGGCGAAATACTGACGCAACTCGCGCAGGTACGCATCCGAGCCCTCACCTTGAAACATCTTGGCCACGAAGGCCGCGCCCGGCTTGAGTGCGATCTTCACGGTATCGAGCGCCAACTCCAGGAAGTACATCGACGAAGCTTGATCCGCCGAATCGATCCCAGTGATGTTGGGCGCAATGTCGGAGACGACGAGATCGAACTTGCCGCCACCTAACCACGCTAACAATTGATCCACCACCGCTTGCTCGGTGAAGTCGCCGCGGATGAAATCCACATTGTGCAGCGGATCCATCGGCAGGATGTCGGTGGCGAGCACCCGGCCACGCTCGCCGACGAGCCGGCCGGCCACTTGCGACCAACCACCCGGCGCCGACCCCAAATCCAAAACGCGCATACCCGGCTTGATTAGCTTGTCTTTGTCGTTCAGCTCGATGAGCTTGTAAGCCGAACGCGAACGATAGCCATCCTTCTGCGCCTGTTTGACGTAAGGATCGTTCACATGGCGCTGCAGCCAAAGATTGCTGCTCTTGGAGCGGGGCATCGTAGGAACCTGCGAAATCAGCGATATACTCTCCTTAACATTGTATCTCGCCCTTTGCCGGAGTCACCGGCCAGGTTGCACGACATGATTCGTATTTCGGAACTGGCGCTGCCACTCGATGCCTCACCGCAGGCGCTGCGCGCCGCACTTGTGCAGCGGCTGCGGATTGCAGACACCGATTTGCTTGACTACACCGTTTTCAAGCGCAGCTACGATGCCCGCAAGAAGAACAGCGCCGTCAGCTTCGTCTACATCATCGATGCAACCGTCGCCAACGAACCGACAGTATTGAAGCGGTTTGCACGCGATCCCCAAATCACACCCGCACCCGATACGCAGTACTACCCCGTGGCGCACGCACCGAGCACGCTCAGCGAGCGTCCACTCGTAGTCGGGTTCGGTCCGGGCGGCGTATTTGCCGCATTGTTGTTAGCACAAATGGGATTCAAGCCGATCGTCCTCGAGCGCGGCCGCGAGGTGCGGCAGCGCACTCAAGACACGTGGGGGCTGTGGCGCAAGAACGTCCTGATACCAGAGTCGAACGTGCAGTTTGGCGAAGGTGGCGCAGGCCTGTTCTCCGACGGCAAGCTCTATAGCCAAATCAAGGACCCGAAGTTCTACGGTCGCAAAGTTCTGCGGGAGTTCGTGCGCGCGGGTGCGCCGCCCGAGATTCTCTACGTCAACAAGCCGCACATCGGCACGTTCCGCCTGACGGGCGTAGTCGCGGCGATGCGCCGCGAAATCATCGCGCTCGGCGGCGAGGTGCGCTTCGAGAGCAAAGTCGTCGATCTCGTGATCGAAAATGGCCAAGTCCTCGGAGTCGCGCTTGCGAACGGCGAGCAAGTTCGGAGCCGTCATGTTGTCCTCGCCGTGGGACACAGCTCGCGCGACACGTTTCGGATGCTCGCTCAACGCCAGGTGTATCTCGAGCCGAAACCGTTCTCGATCGGCTTTCGCATCGAGCATCCGCAGTCGTTGATCGATCGCGCCAGGCTCGGAAAGTTTGCCGGGCATCCCGCACTCGGCGCAGCCGACTATAAACTCGTGCACCATGCGAGTAATGGCCGCGCGGTCTACAGTTTCTGCATGTGTCCCGGCGGCACGGTAGTGGCGGCCACCTCGGAAGCCGAGCGCGTCGTCACGAACGGAATGAGCCAGTACTCTCGCAATGAGCGGAATGCCAACGCGGGCATCGTAGTCGGTATCAATCCGGCTGCCGACTTCCCTGGCGGACCGCTCGCCGGTATTGAGCTGCAGGAGCGCCTGGAGTCGCACGCCTTCGTGCTGGGGGGTGCTAACTACTGCGCGCCGGCGCAATTGGTGGGCGATTTCCTGCGCGGCGTTCCGTCCCGCGCACTCGGCGACGTGGTTCCGTCGTACAAGCCTGGCGTACAGCTCGGCGATCTCGCCTCTGCACTGCCGGAGTATGCGATCTCCGCCATTCGCGAGGCGCTCCCCGCGTTTGCGCGCCAGATTCACGGCTTCGATCGTGCCGATGCCGTGCTCACCGGCGTCGAGACGCGTACCTCGTCGCCGCTGCGGATCACACGCGACGATGCCACGCTGCAAAGCTTGAATGTGCGTGGTCTGTTTCCGTGTGGCGAGGGTGCCGGCTATGCAGGTGGCATTTTGTCGGCCGGCGTCGACGGTATTCGCGTGGCGGAAGCCGTCGCGCTCAGCCTGCTCGGACAAACCACAGCGCGTGCGGCCAGCGCATGAAATTCGACGATATCCGCAAGCTGCACCAGAAGAAGTACCGCGAAGAGTTCGGTCACTTTTTGATTGAGGGTGAGCACCTAGTGCAGGAGTTGCTGGCGGCGGCCCGGCGAGACGCCCGCCTGTTGACCAGCGAGTTGTATGTCACGCACGAGCACGGCGCACCGTCGAGCCCTTTCAAGACACACGTGATCAACGCGCGTGCCATGGCACAACTCTGCGAAACGCGCGAACCACAGGGGATCGCAGCCGTCGTGCCGATCCTCCCACCTGCCACGGCGGCGGCGGGCGAGCGCGCGGTATGTCTCTTTGAGATTCAAGATCCCGGCAATTTAGGCACGCTGCTGCGCACACTCGCCTGGTTCGGGGGCTTCCGTTGTCTGCTGACACCTAACAGTGTCGATCCCTACAATCCGAAAGTCGTTAGGGCCGGCATGGGCGCTACTTTCCACGTTCCCGTCGAACAGGATGTGCCGCTCGAGTCCCTGCGGGAGCGATTTGGCCGCATCGCCGTGTTAGGCATGACGGGCAGCCCCATTCACGCGCCGGCTTTCGCGGACTGCGAGTGCTACGTCTTCGGCAATGAAGCGCGCGGCCTACCGGAACAATGGAGCGACGCGCTCCAGGCCGAGGCGTACACCATTCCCGGCCGCAATGCGATCGACTCGCTCAATCTCGCCGCCGCCGTCAACATGTGCTTGTACGAGCTCAATCGCATTCGCTAATGGCGCGATTGGCGCCGTTGTCGGCTCGCAGTCGCGCACGGCAACCCCATTCCTAACGAAATCCTAATGCCACGCACCGTAGTGTAGCCACGGTGAACCCGCGTGGAGGTGCAGCTTGGATTTCGCATATTTGGGGCTCACGCTCTTTCTTGCCGTCGTGAGCGGCGCGCTCGTGAAGCTCGCGGAGAGCCTACGGCGGCGCTCATGAGTACGTGGCATACGGCGGCTGCCGCGATCACCGCAGGGCTCTTCGTATACCTGTTGTTCGCTTTGCTGCGAGCTGAGGATTTGTGAGATGTCAGCGAATGGCGCGCTGCAGTTCGCAATCACTCTCGCACTATTGCTCGCACTAGCGGTGCCACTCGGGCTGTACTGCGCTGCAATACTCGACGACGCGCCCACGCGATTGCGCTGGGCTGCGCCCCTTGAACGACTCGTGCAAGGCGCACTCGGCCCAATGAGCCGACGCGAAATGTCCTGGAGTGAGTACGCCTACGCCGTGCTCGCGTTCTCATTGTTAAGCGTGGTGGCCCTGTACGCCATACAGCGACTACAAGGCTTCTGGCCGCTCAACCCGCAATCGCTTCCTGGCGTGTCCGCGGACTCTGCGTTCAATACAGCGATCAGCTTCGTCACGAATACTAACTGGCAAGGTTACGGTGGCGAGACGACGATGAGCCACCTCACCCAGATGGCGGGGCTCACTGTACAAAACTTCGCTTCCGCGGCCGTCGGTATGGCGGTGCTCGCCGCCCTCGCTCGCGGCCTGGCGCGCGAAGGGGCTGCACACCTTGGAAACTTCTGGCTTGATCTCACCCGTGTCGTTGTCTATCTGTTGCTGCCACTGTCACTCGTCGTGGCCATCGTCATGGTGGCGCAAGGCGTGGTGCAATCGTTCGCGTCGCCAGTCACCGTAACGACTCTCGATGGCAGCTCACAAGCGATACCGCTGGGCCCAGTAGCCTCGCAAGTGGCGATCAAGCAGCTCGGCACCAATGGTGGCGGGTTTTTCAATGCGAACTCGGCTCACCCACTCGAGAACCCGACGCCGCTTTCCAACCTCATTCAGCTCATTTCGATTCTATGGATCCCGGCAGCCCTGTGTATCGCGTACGGCAAGTGGGTTCGTGACTTACGTCAAGGCCTCAGCTTGTTAGCGGCGATGCTGGTCGTACTCGTCCCTGCCTGCTGGATCACAGTGTCGCTCGAGCAAGCCGGCACACCGGCGCTCGCGGAGGCCGGCGCAGGGCTAGCGCCCGCGCCGGATTCGTCCGGCGGAAATCTCGAGGGCAAAGAAGTCCGTTTCGGCATTACAAACTCAGCTCTCTGGGCGGTCGCAACGACGGCAGCCAGCAACGGATCGGTCAACGCGATGCTCGATTCGTTCACGCCACTGGGCGGTATGGTCCCGTTGTGGCTCATCCAACTCGGGGAAGTGATCTTCGGCGGCGTCGGCTCCGGCCTCTACGGCATGGTGTTGTTCGCAATCGTCGCGGTCTTACTGGGCGGTTTGATGGTCGGTCGCACACCGGAGTATCTCGGTAAGAAAATCGAGCCGTTCGAGATGAAGATGGCGATGATCGCTATCCTAACCCCGTCGCTGTTCGTGCTGTTAGGCACTGCGGTCGCGCTCGCCGTCGAGCCCGGGCGAGCGGGTATCCAAGATGCCGGGGCGCACGGTTTCACCGAAGTGTTGTACGCCCTGTCATCGGCTGCTAACAACAATGGCAGCGCATTCGCAGGCTTATCGACGAACACGCCGTTCTACAACACGCTGCTCGGGCTCGCGATGTGGTTCGGGCGCTTCTTCGTCATGCTGCCGGTGCTCGCAATCGCCGGTTCGTTGGCAGCAAAGCGACGTGTCGCGGCCGGTGCCAGCACACTCCCCACACACACGCCGCTCTTCATCGCATTGCTCGTGGGCACGGTGTTGCTGGTGGGCGCGCTGACCTTCGTTCCCGCGTTGGCGCTGGGCCCGATTGCCGAGCACCTTTCGGCACTTCAGACGAGCCGCGCGCCATGAGAACGACCAACGCCTCACGCAACAGCACGAGCACGCTGCGCACTGCGGCGCTCGATTCGTTACAGCGACTCGATCCGCGCGTTCAATGGCGCAATCCCGTCATGTTCGTCGTGTACGTCGGTGCCGCATTCTGCACGGTGTACGGCATCGTCGAAGCGCCCCAATCGACCACGGATTCGTTAGGCCAAACTCTGGTGATCGCGGCACTACTCTGGCTCACGGTTCTCTTTGCGAACTTTGCGGATGCGCTGGCCGAAGGTCGTTCAAAGGCACAGTCGGCATCGTTGCGCAGCTTGCGTGGCAGCGTCACGGCGCACCGTTTGGAATCGATCGACGACGCAACGGCCTGCCACGACGTACCGGCGAGTGCACTGCGCCGCAACGATCTATTCGTAGTCCGAGCAGGCGAGACGATCCCGGCCGATGGGACCGTCGTTGACGGCGTTGCCTCGGTCGACGAGAGCGCCATCACTGGCGAGTCCGCGCCAGTGATTCGCGAGGCCGGTGGCGACTTCAGCGCCGTCACCGGCGGCACCCGCGTGCTGTCGGATTGGCTCATCGTACGAGTCTCGAGCGAACCCGGCGAATCATTCGTCGATCGAATGATCGCGATGGTCGACAATGCCAAGCGTCGCAAGACACCTAACGAGATCGCGCTCACGATCTTGCTCGTCGCGCTCACGATCGTGTTTCTCGCCGCTTGCGCGACGCTCGTGCCGTTCACGATGTTCGCAGGCGCGCCGATCTCCACCGTCGTGGTCGTCGCACTGCTGGTGTGCTTGATTCCCACAACAATCGGCGCACTGTTGTCGGCGATCGGCGTTGCGGGCATGAGCCGAATGCTCGCAGCGAATGTCGTCGCGACGTCCGGTCGCGCCATCGAGGCCGCCGGCGACATTGACGTTTTGCTAATGGACAAGACCGGCACGATCACTCTCGGGAATCGTCAAGCCGCCAGTTTCGTCGCAGCGCCTGGCGTAACTGAGATAGCACTCGCGAGTGCGGCGCAGCTTGCCTCGCGCGCTGACGAGACACCCGAGGGACGCAGCATTGTGGCGTTGAGCAAACGCCTGCAAGCAACGGAGGATGATCTCGGCACGCGCGCGGCCACATTCGTCGGCTTCTCTGCACAAACTCGGATGAGCGGCATCGACATCGACGGCCGACAGATCCGCAAAGGCGCGCCGGATGCGATCCGTGCATGGCTGAGGCAACAAGGCTTGGAGCGCATCCCGCCGGAGCTCGACGCCGCGACGCAAACGATCGCGCGCGCCGGCGCGACGCCGCTGTGGGTCGCGGAACTCGCGGGGAGTCGAGCGCGGGTATTGGGCGCGATCGAACTGCGCGACATCGTCAAGTCCGGCATTCGCGAGCGCTTTGCCGAGCTGCGTCGCATCGGCATCAAAACGGTGATGATCACGGGCGATAACCCGATCACCGCTGCTGCAGTCGCCGCGCAGGCGGGCGTCGACGATTACGTCGCGGAAGCGACGCCGGAGACCAAGTTGCGCCTGATCCGCGAGTACCAGCGCGCGGGACATATGGTAGCGATGACAGGTGACGGCACGAACGACGCACCCGCCCTTGCGCAAGCCGATGTCGGCGTCGCCATGAATACCGGCACGCAGGCCGCACGCGAGGCCGGCAACATGGTCGACCTCGACTCCAATCCCACGAAACTCATCGAGATCGTCGCCATCGGCAAGAACATCCTCATGACGCGCGGCGCTCTCACAACCTTTAGCATCGCAAACGACATCGCGAAATACTTTGCGATCATCCCGGCGGCGTTTGCGTCGACCTACCCGTCGCTCGCCTCACTCGATCTGATGCATTTGACGAGCCCGAATAGCGCCGTGCTTGCGGCCGTGATCTTCAATGCACTGATCATTCTCGCATTGGTGCCGCTGGCATTGCGCGGGGTCACCGCACGCGCCGCCGACGCCGAGGCGCTACTGCGTCGCAACCTCATCATCTATGGCGGCGGCGGGCTTGTTGTACCGTTCATTGGCATCAAGTTGCTTGATATGTTGTTAGCGCAGATAGGCTTCGCATGACAGACACAGTCTTGGCGCAGTTCAGGCCGGCGCTCGTCACCTTGATCGGCGTCACGATCGTGACGGGCTTCGTGTATCCCGCGGTGGTCACGGTCATCGCACACAGTGTGTTTCCGCACGAAGCAGCGGGGTCCCTCGTGCAACGCAACGGGCGCGTGGTGGGCTCAGAACTCGTGGCGCAACCCTTCGTCAGCGCGCGGTATCTGTGGTCGCGCCCATCGGCGACCGCACCCTCGCCATGGAACGCCGCGAGTTCGGCAGGAAGCAATCTGGGGCCGAACTCACCCGTGTTGCGCGAGAGCGTTCTACAACGGGCGCTTGCAATTCGTGCTGCGAGCCCGGATGCAGCGGCGTTACCTGTCGATCTCCTGACAGCCTCCGGCAGCGGTATCGACCCACACATCAGCCCACGCGCCGCGTTGCTTCAAGCGCCGCGCATAGCCACCGCGCGGGATTGGTCCGTCGAGCAGGTCACTCGTATCATCCAGGCGCACATTGAGCCGCGCACATGGGGCGTACTCGGCGAGCCCCGAGTCAATGTACTCCTCGTGAATCTAGCGCTCGACTCGCAAGCGCCCTGACATAATGGCAGCGCATGATCGAGGTACGCCGTCCGAATCCTGACGCACTCCTCGCCGCGGTCACGTCGGAGGAGCGGCACGCGAAGCGTGGTCGACTCAAGGTGTTTCTGGGTGCGAATGCGGGAGTCGGCAAAACCTACGCGATGCTGCAAGAGGCACGGGCGCTGGCTGCCAAGGGTGTCGATGTTGTCGTGGGCGTCGTCGAAACACACGGTCGTACGGAAACCGAAGCGCTCGTCGGCACACTAACGACTCTGCCCAGACGCATCGTCGAACATAAGTCCACGCGGCTCGCGGAATTCGATCTCGACGCCGCGCTGCGCCGCCGCCCTACTCTACTGCTTGTCGACGAGCTCGCCCACAGCAATGCACCAGGCTCTCGTCACCCCAAACGCTGGCAAGACATCGAAGAATTGCTCGACGCAGGCATCGATGTGTACTCGACCGTCAACGTACAACATCTGGAGAGCCTGAACGATCAAGTCGCGCGCCTCACGGGGATACAAGTCTGGGAAACGATTCCGGATCGCGTACTACGCGAGGCCAACGAAGTGGAGCTCGTTGATACTCCCGCCGATGAGCTACTCGCTCGCTTACGCGAAGGCAAGATCTACAACAGCGAACGCGCCCGCATCGCGGAACAGAACTTCTTCAAGCGTAGCAATCTGATTGCATTGCGCGAGCTGGCGCTCCGCGAAACTGCGGGGCGTGTCGATTCGGACTTGCAAGCGCTCCGACAACGCGAAGGCCTTACACAACCCGCGGGCGTTTCCGAGAAGCTGTTAGCGTGCATCGGCGCCGATGAGTTTGCCCCGCAAGTCGTCCGCGAAACCGCACGGCTCGCCAGTACGCTGCGTGCGCCCTGGGTCGCGCTCTATGTTGAGACACCGAAGTTGGCGCGCCTCCCGCCGACACAACGCGAGCGAGTATTGGCCTCACTGAAACTCGCGGAAGATCTCGGCGCTGAGACCGCAACACTCGGCTCGATCGATGTCGCGCGCACGGTGCTGGAGTTTGCCGACTCTCGCCAAGTGACCCGCATCGTAATTGGCAAACCCCGCCGCCGACATTGGTTGCGGCGCATTGCTGGCTCGGTCGTCGATGCGCTCATTGAGCAAGCGCAAGGCGTAGACGTACACCTCGTCGCACGCCAAGCGGGCGGCGACATCTTGGCGAACCGTGGCTCGGCGGCGAGTGTCGCGGGCCTCGGCGGCACTTCCAAGCGCGGTCGGTTGGGACGGCGGTTCGTGGCGGCTCTGGCGCTCGTGGTCGGCGCCACTGGACTCGCAGCTCTCATTTACGAGGAGGGTCGCTCCGCGACCACGTCGACGTTGTATCTGCTCGCGGTTGTGCTTGCCGGGCTCTACCTCGGCCGAGCGCCCGCCGCTTTCGCATCCGTTGCGAGTGGTCTCGCATATAACTATTTCTTTACCGCGCCACGGTTCACCTTTCGCATCGAGCATCCGCAAGATTGGTTGACCTTCTTGGCGCTGCTAGTCGTCGGCCTCGTCATCGCGCATTTATCAGCTCGGGCTCGTCACCAAGCCCGTGTCGCAGTACAGCGCGAGGAGCGTGCGGTTGCGCTCGGAGCATTCACGGAGTCGTTACTCGGCGCGCGAACGGTCGAAGCCATCGCGGAGCACGCGCGTACTCAGATCGCTGCCGCATTCCATGCGGATGTCACTTTGCTGCAGTGGCGCGCCGACGGCACGCTTGAAATCCAGCCCCCCGCTGCGCGCGAAGGCGAATCGCGGCTCGATGAGGCCGTGGCACGCTGGTGCGTTGCGAATGCAGAGTCGGCCGGTGTCGGCACACACACCCTCGCTTCGAATCCACTGCACTACGTGCCGATCCGCGTGGCAGGCCAGACCTTCGGCGTGTTAGCGCTCGCACCGCGCGAACTGCGTCGCCTGCTGCTGCCAGAGCCGCGGCGCGCACTCCAAGCGTTTGTGCGGCAAGTTGGCTTAGCCCTGCAACGCGTCGAACTCTCGCAACGTGCACGCGATGCGGCCTTGGCCGCGCAAGCTGAGGATCTAAGGAGCGCCTTGCTCTCAGGACTCTCGCACGATCTGCGCACACCTCTCGCCACCATCATGGGGGCCTCGAGTGCCATGTTGACGCCAAGCGCAGCCGCGCAAGACGCGACTTTGCGGGAATTGGCGCAGACGATCCATGAGGAGAGCCAGCGGATGACGCGGCTCACGAACGACTTGCTCGATATGGCGCGCTTGTCGAGTGTTGGAGCTCCGATCGAGCGCGACTGGTATCCGATCGATGAACTCGTCGGCAGCGTTCGTCAGCGATTGCGTCCATTGTTAGGCGTTCGCAGCATCACCACCGACATTCGCGACGGACTGGTTTCCGTTTATGTCGACGCGATGCTGTTCGAGCAAGTGCTGATGAACTTGCTCGAGAATGCCTGCAAATACTCGCCGGTGGACGCACCGATCGACCTCATGTTCCAGATCGCGCCCGCTCAGCAGCGCCTGGTACAAGTGGGCGTGCTGGATCGCGGGCCTGGCGTGCCCGATGGGCTCAAGGTACGTGTGTTCGAGAAATTCTTTCAAGCGCGACCAGACGCGACGCCGGGCGGGTCGGGGCTTGGCCTTGCGCTATGTCATGCGATCCTGCGTTTGCACGGCGGCCGGATCTGGGTCGAAGACCGCCCGGAGGGCGGAGCCGCGTTCTGGATTGAGCTGCCCCACCCCGACCACTCGCCGCGCGCGCTCGCTGCGGAGGTGGCACTGCGCGAGAGCGAGCAAACGTGATTCGCGTCGTCATCATCGAAGACGACGCGCAGATTCGCCGCTTCCTTCGCACGATTCTCGAGGCATCCGGTTATCAGACGCACGAGGCCAAGACGGGCGAACACGGCCTGTCGTTAGCGGCCGCGAAACGCGCTGACCTCGTGCTGCTCGATCTCGGCCTTCCCGACCTCGATGGACTCACCGTCTTGCAGCGCTTGCGCACTTGGAGCACCACTCCCGTCATCGTATTGAGCGCACGCGGCAGCGAAGCGACAAAGGTCGCAGCACTCGATCAGGGCGCGGACGATTATCTCGTCAAGCCCTTCGGTAGCGACGAGTTGTTAGCACGGATGCGAGTCGTGGCACGCCGTATCGTGCCACCCACGTCGGGGCAGCCGATCTATCAAGCTGCCGGCGTACGAGTCGATTTGGCCAACAAGACCGTCGAGGCACATGGTAAGCCTGTGCACCTGACACCGACGGAGTTCAAGCTACTCAGTGAATTGGTGTGCGCCGCAGGTCGAGTCGTCACCCATCGCCAGTTGTTGCGAGCTGTCTGGGGACCATCGCATGCTGAGGACGTACACTATTTGCGCCTCTACATGGCGCAGTTGCGTGCCAAGCTGGAGCGTGACTCCACCAACCCACTCGTGTTGCAAACGGAGCAAGGCGTCGGCTATCGCTTGACCGCATCTGAACCCGTATCCGAGCCGAAAGTTCGCTAGAATCGCGCGCGTTACGCCTCGCCTCGGAGACCACTTTGAACAAGATCTTCCCGTCGGCTCGCGCCGCACTCGATGGGATCGTCCGTGACGATCAACTCATCGCGGTCGGCGGCTTTGGCCTATGCGGCATCCCCGAGCAATTGATCGACGCGCTGCGCGATACCGGCGTCCGCAATCTCACGGTGATATCTAACAACGCAGGCATCGACGATGTGGGCTTGGGCAAATTGCTCAAGACCCGACAGATCCGCAAGATGATCTCCTCCTATGTCGGCGAGAACAAAGAGTTCGAGCGGCAGTTTTTGGCGGGTGAGCTTGAAGTGGAATTCACGCCGCAGGGCACGCTCGCGGAGAAACTGCGAGCAGGCGGCGCTGGAATTCCTGCGTTCTTCGTTCGGACAGGCGTGGGCACGCAAGTCGCGGCGGGCAAGGAGCTGCGGGAGTTCGACGGCCACACCTATGTGCTCGAACGAGCGCTCGTGCCGGAAGTATCGCTTGTCAAAGCCGAAGTCGCCGATCGCAGCGGGAATTTGCGCTTTCGACTAACAGCTCGCAACTTCAATCCAGCCGCGGCGACGGCTGGCCGAATTTGTGTCGCCGAGGTCGAACGCATCGTCGAAACCGGCACGCTTGCGCCCGATGACATTCACTTGCCGGGCATCTACGTGCACCGCATCGTGCATGCGCCGAATGCGCCAAAGCACATCGAGAAGCGCACCGTTTCGGTTTAGGGAGCAATACGAGATGGCCTGGACCCAAGAGCAAATGGCGCAGCGTGCAGCCCAAGAGTTGCGCGATGGATTTTATGTCAACCTCGGAATCGGGATTCCGACCTTGGTTGCCAATTACGTCCCCAAAGATATCGACGTGTGGCTGCAAAGCGAGAATGGGCTGCTCGGCATCGGCCCGTTTCCACGGGAATCAGAGGTCGACGCCGACTTGATCAATGCTGGCAAGCAGACCGTCACGACCATTCCGGGATCGTCGATTTTTGGTAGCGACCAGAGCTTCGCGATGATTCGCGGCGGCAAGATCAATCTGGCGATCCTCGGTGCGATGCAAGTGAGCGAGCACGGCGACCTCGCCAATTGGATGATCCCAGGCAAGATGGTTAAAGGCATGGGCGGCGCGATGGATCTTGTCGCGGGTGTCGAACGTGTCGTGGTCGTGATGGAGCATGTTGCGCGCAAGAAGGACGGCACGACAGATCTCAAAATCATTCCGCAGTGCACGCTGCCGCTCACCGGCGTGCGTGTCGTCAATCGAATCATCACGGATCTCGG
>CAYUIT010000003.1:115053-149999 GCA_964444835.1 uncultured Steroidobacteraceae bacterium | reverse complement strand
CGCTGCCGGCGGGGCGCTCGGCGCGCTCATTGCGATTGCAAACACCGCCGCCGTCGTCGGTTTCGGCGGTGTCGCGAAGTTGACGGAAGGCTTTCAAACGGCGGTGCAGTTCTTGACGCACATTCCGGGCGATCCGTTGATCGGTGCGGCGCTGGCTGTCAGCGTGATTGCTGGCATGACGGGGTCTGCGTCGGGCGGGCAGTCGATTGCACTGCCGTTGATCGCACCTCACTACTTGGATCAAGGCGTGGATCCAGACGCGCTACATCGTGTTGTTGCGATCTCCTCCGGCGCGCTCGATTCGCTGCCGCACAACGGCTATGTAGTCACGACGATTCGTGCGATTTGCCGCGAGACCTACCAGGCCGCGTACCCGGCCGTAGGCGCGCTGACAGTGATCGTGCCCGCGCTCGGTACTGCGCTTGCGATCGCTCTGTTCGCGATCTTCTAACCCGGCGCCGCAGGCATGAACTTCAATGCCAAGCCGTTCATGCAGTAGCGCAGCCCCGTCGGCGGCGGCCCGTCGTCAAAAACGTGCCCGAGGTGTCCACCACAGCGCCGACAGTGCACCTCAGTGCGCTCCATGAAGAAGCTTCGATCGGTCTGTGTGCCCACGGCGTTCGGCAGCGGCTGATAGAAACTCGGCCAGCCCGTGCCACTCTCGTACTTCGTGGTCGAGGCGAACAACGGCAGATCGCAACCGGCGCAATGATACGTGCCGCGACGCTTCTCGCGATTGAGCGGGCTCGTACCGGCGCGCTCGGTATCGTGCTCGCGCAGGACGGCGTATTGGGCGGGTGTGAGCAGCTTGCGCCACTCTGCCTCCGTGCGTTCGATCTCGAAGCGCTTACCCTTCGCCGAGTCTTTCGCGATCACCTGCGTCGAAAGTGCTGCGAGGGCTAACAACATACTACGGCGCTTCATGGCTTGCTCCCTGCGAGCTGCTCGCCGCGCGCCTCGGCACCCCAAACGGCGTCAAGCCGACGGTCGCGGCCGCACCCAGAGCGGTAGTAGCGGTAGCGCAGCGGGTTCTTTTGGTAGTAGTCCTGATGATAATCCTCGGCCGCATAGAACTTGCTGGCAGGCTCCAAGCCCACGGCGAGCGCTTTCCCGAATCGCTTCTCGAGCAGTTGTTTGGATGCTTCGGCCGCGCGTCGCTCTTCCGCATCGGCCACGAAGATCGCCGGTCGATACTGGCTGCCGCGATCGCAGAACTGACCGGAGCCGTCGAACGGATCGACATTGCGCCAAAACACGTCTAACAACTTGGCGTAACTCACCTTCGTCGGGTCGTAAGTGATTTGCACCACTTCCGCGTGCCCAGTGCCGCCGGCGGAGACGCTTTCGTACGTGGGGTTCGCGACGCGTCCGCCGCTGTAGCCCGAGACGGTACGCACGACGCCGGGCAGTTGGTCGAACGGCTTCTCCATGCACCAAAAGCAACCGCCCGCGAATACGGCCGTTTTGAGAGGGCTCGTGTTCGGGCTCGCCGGCGCTTGCGCGCTGGCGCTGGTATGCCATGCGATTGCCGCGAGCCAAAGTGCCGCAACAGCCTTCCAGGAACACGTCAAACGCGCCATGTTTCACTCCAGTTCGTCGCGCGCACTAGCGCGCTCTGGACTATAGACCGCCGCGCGAGCGGATTTGTTGCACGCGTACGGCCTTATCTACGGCGCTACCGATAGCGCAGATGCGCCGCGCGCTCCGCTGTCCAGGATGCCTCGTCGGGGCGCGTGAGGGCATCGAGGTCGCCCGCTTGTGCTGCTCGATCGTCGACCCACTCGCGCAGCAGCGCGCTGCCATTGATGAGGTCGATCGCCAGTCGATCGCGCTCGTACTCGTAGGGAAAATCGCGCCAGAGCGGATAGTCCGGTTGCAAATTGCGCACCGCCTTGAAGGCGAGGGCCTGCAAGCGCCAGGGCTGGAAAGCGTCGTGATCGTAGCTCGGGTCGTCCACATGGATCTGAATGCCCGAACATAGTTTGCCGACATGCTTGTGAAACGTGGGCTCGAACCAGCATGGACGTAAGCGGCAGCCACGCAGCCATTGCGGTGCTAGGCGCGTCATCTCGGTGAGCACAGTATCCGCTGCGATGTCCGGCGCACCAAACAACTCGAGCGGTCGAGTCGTTCCGCGACCCTCGGAAAGCGTCGTGCCTTCGAGCATCACCGTGCCCGCATAGCAGCGCGCCATCGAAAGATTGGGCGCGTTCGGGCTTGGATTGACCCACGAGCGCGTACCGAGTGGCCAGCCAAAGCCCGGCGCCGCGTGCGGCTGCCAGCCCTCCATCTCGATGACTCGATAGTCGACGTCGAGGCGCTTGTGTGCAACGAACCAGTCAGCGAGTTCGCCCATCGTGAGGCCGTGACGCATTGGCAAGGGTCCGGCGCCGACAAAGCTTTCCCAGCCGGCGCGGAGCCGCAGTCCTTCGACGGGTCGGCCAGCGGGATTGGGTCGGTCGAGAATCCAGACGCTCTTGCGATGCTGCGCGCCTGCCTCGAGTACGTACAGCAAGGTGGTAATGAAGGTGTAGATCCGACAGCCCAAGTCTTGCAGATCGACTAACAACACATCGAACGTGTCGAGCATCTCGGCGGTGGGGCGGCGGACGGTGCCATACAAGCTGAAGACCGGAATGCCGAGCTGCGGGTCGAGAAAGTCTGGCGACTCGATCATGTTGTCTTGCTTGTCGCCGCGCAGACCGTGCTGTGGGCCAAAGGCGGCCGTAAGCCGCAAGTCGCTGCATCGCGCGAGCGCGTCGAGCGAGTGGGTGAGATCCGGCGTCACCGACGGCGGATGCGCGAGCAGTGCCACGCGTTTGCCAGCGAGCGGGGCGCGCAGCGCGCGGTCGGCGAGTAAGCGATCGAGGCCGAATTTCATAGGCGCAAGACGAAACCTGTTTCGTGGTGGAAATCGGGCGGGCCCGGCGCATGCGCGAGTGCCCAGTAGGAAAGCGCCGTGGCCGCGGTCTCGACGACCATCGTGCAGGCGACCGCGAGCTCACCTGCGGGCTCGCCCGCGAGCTCGCGCGGTAGGTGTAGTTCGGCGTCGAGTTGCCACGTGTCGCGAGCGAATTCCGTGACGATGGTCGGCTCGCGTTCGAGTACGACGGGATTCATATCGTGGCGATAACTTGCAAAGGCATAGGCCGCCCATTGCGACGACGGCGCAAGATTGAACTCGAAGTAGTTAGGCGAACCCGCGCGCCGCAGAAACAGCTCGCAGCACGTATGCCGCCACAAGCCGTCGGTGCGGGCGGGCGCCGCAACGGCGGGGATTGCGAGGCCATGCACCTCGCCAGTGACGACGAACTGCGCGCGCACCACGGTAGCCGTCGGTCGCAGCAAACGCACCTCGAGAGCACGCACCAGCGGGCACGGCGTTTGCGGGTGTGGCGAGAGCGGGGCTGAGATCATCCGCGGCGCGCTCTCAGACGAGCGCGTGGTAAACCTTTTGCACGTCGTCATCTTGCTCGAGCTTGTCGATCATCTCGAGCACTTCCTTCGCAGGTTCCTCGGCGAGTTCCACGGGCGTGGTGCACACGTATTCTTGTTCGGCGGAGACGGGCACGATGCCGCGTTTTTCGAGCGCGACTTGCATCGTGCCGAAGTCACCGAAGGCGCAATGCGCAACGATTTGCGGCTCGCCTTTGTCGTTCACCGTATCGCCCATTTCCTCGAGGCCATGATCGATGAGATACAGCTCGAGGTCGTCATGGTCGATCCCAGCGGGATTGAGCCGAAACACGCCCACGTGCTTGAACTGAAATGCGACGCTGCCCGTCGTGCCCAGATTCCCGCCCGACTTCGAGAAGATGTTGCGCATGCTCGCGACGGTTCGCGTCGGGTTGTCGGTTGCGGCTTCGACGAGCACCGGCACACCGTGAGGCGCATAGCCCTCGTAGATGATCTGCGAGTAGTTAGTTGCATCTTTGCCGAGTGCCCGCTTGATCGCGGCCTCGACTTTGTCCTTGGGCATGTTGGCTGCGCGTGCATTCTGGATGCAGCGGCGCAGCGCCGGATTGGAGTTGGGGTCGGCACCCGCGGCCTTCACGGCCATGTTGATGTCTTTCGCGATGCGCGCGAACTGCTTGGCCATGCGGTCCCAGCGGGCGAACATGGCGTGTTTTCTAACTTCGAATATGCGTCCCATGGGCGCGCAGTGTAGAGATGTCGGGCGGGGCCGTCTCGGGCTAGAGCAGGGGTTGCTGCGGCCCGTTGAGCGATTATCGCGCAGTTACTATGTTAAATGGAAGCGATGCCGATGCTATGGCGCGCGAGCGTCTCGAACCGGTAACGGCACGTTGCAAAGATCGATATGGCGCGCCTTGACGAGATACCAGTCGTCGCTGCGATTGCGCCGCGACTCGACCAAAGCCGCGAATGTTGGTGTATCCGTCCGCAGTGCCTCGAGTGCCACGCGCTCGCTCGCAGGCAGATCGGCTGCACGGCGTACAGCGCGAATGCCGATGCGCTGCTCGGGCTTCTCATAGAAGCCCATCACGCCGGTGCCGCGAGGCAACGAAGCCAAGTGCTCCATCCCGCGCAGCACACGACCGGCGACCGTGATATTGCGATCGAGTTGGCGCGGTGCGTGCCCAATCACGACATACAACTCCGTGCCGCCGCCGCTGTCGGGCGTGTTGTCACGGCCGACACCAACCGTGGCGTAGCAATGTGCGAGCCAAGCGTTGCCTGTCTTGCGGTCTCGCACAGCCGGGAAGCCTTCGACGAAGCCGACTTCGGGGGCATAGCCATCCGGATCTGGCAATGCGGTAAACGCGAGTCCCGCGAGCGGCCGCGTGAATTCCGGCGGTAATGTGCGCTGCGCATCGCCGACGGAACGCGAGTTGTCAGCGTCGCCCCATTGCACGACGAAGTTGTCTTGCACGCGATTGATGGCGAGGCCATCGTAAAAGCCTTGCGCAGCGAGCTGCGAAATGTTGCGCGCATGATTAGGCGCAAACTGGGGCGCAAGCTCGATGATGACGCGACCGCCCGCCGCGAGATCCAGATACAGCGTGTTCGCAGGGTCGACCGAACGCCAATCGCTCGGCGCGCTGGCCGCCAACACATCGGCCATCGTAGGCGCGCGCTTGCCTGCACCCGGTGGCTGCGCAGCGCAACTCGCCAATGCCCCGGCGACCGCGAGAATCGAGACCAGCGAAAGTCGGTTGCGTGAGATGAACACCAGCGCTCTCCCAGGTTGAGTCGTTAGCGGTTCGCGAGCTTACGTCGCGCCGCTGCGAAAGCCGGCTCGAGCGCGAGTGCACGTTCGTACGCTTGTCGGGCCGCAGCGGTGTTGCCAGCGTGTTCTGCGCCGCGTCCGACCCAGTACCACGCCTCGGCCGGCCCCCAACCCGCCAGCAGTGCCGTGCCCGGCTTGTTAGTGTCGAACAAGGTGGCTGCCTCTTGCGCCCGCGTATAAGCCTTGGCTTTGTCGCCGCCTGCTATCCGCGGTCGAAACGTATAGCTGATGGCATCGACGAGTACCACTCGCGGGTTGCGCGGCTCGAGTGCGAGCGCGGCATCCATCGCTTTGCCGCTCTTGCGGCCGTTCGAGATGGCGCCGAAGCCACCCAGTGTCGCCAAGTACCCGTAGCACGCCGATTGCAGTGCAAACGCGTCGGCGGACTTCGCGTCGAGTGCGACCACCGCAGCCGCGAGCGTGACACAGCGTTCGCCTGCAGACTTCAGTGCCGTGTTGTCTTTTGCGCCGACGCTCCACTGTGCACGTCGAAACTGCACGAAGGTCGCCGCTAGCACTTCGTCGGGGTTCTTCGACGCCGCTGCGTTGCCGGTGCTCGCCACCAGCGTTTGCAACGCAACGCCGTCTCCCGACAGAAAGGCGCGCGTCGCTTGGGCCACGGTTTCACTCGGCGTAACAGCTTCCGCGGCGGTGGCCAGCGCGAGTAGCAACAGCAATAGACCCACTTGTCGCAGCGACATGTTAGTGCTTTCGGATTCCAATGCGCAGCGCGGCCGTGGCGATGCGCACTTCGATCAAGAATGCTAGGTAGGCGAGCGCCAAACACAGCATTGAGGAAACGAACAAGACGGCGATGTAACCACCAAGACTCACCGACAAGAAGGCGCTCGTGAACAACAGCATCACCGTGACGGCCGTGAGCAATGCCGAGATCGTCGACAACGTGATGGCCGCATTGATGTGACGTGCCCGCCGTGCCATCACCGCGAGTCGTGAGTCGATGTCGGCGCGTGCCGCTTCATCCCCGGCTTGGTGCCGCTCGTCTTCGAGGATTCGCGCGCGATCGACGACTCGCGCGAGCCGACTCGTCAACACGTTGAGTGTGACGCCGACGCCCGAGATCAAGAACACGGGGCCGACGGCGGACTGAATCAGCGTCGAAATGTGGTCGAGCGACAAATCGGCGGGTGTCATGCCGCCGCAGTGTGCCACGCCGCGGCCGAACTTACGATGCCAGCCGCTTCAGCTGTTGGTCGATCAACTGCTCGTGCGGATATAGCTGTTTGAGCTGCAGCAGGAACTGCTTGGCTGCGTCGGGCTTCTTCAAGTTCTGCGCGACCAAGTGCGCAGCAAACAACGCTGATGTCAGGTGCAGCTTGTGTTGCCGTTGCTCCTTGACGAACGGTTGCAGCATTTTCACCGCGAGATCGGGGCGACCGCCGCTTGCGATGCGCTTGGACAGCGGTGGCACGACGTCAGGAACGGCGGCAAAGAAACGACCGTCGCTCGCGAGCGCGGCCTCGACGAGGATCACCGCCTCCGCGAGTCGCGCGCCTTGCGCCATCGGCAAGAATTGGTCGCGCGCGGCGACGAGCCCCGACGCGAGATTGGTGCACCGAGCTAACAAGCCGCGCAGCTCGCGGGCAGAGTAAGTGTGTTGATCGAGGAGCGCGGCGAACTGCTCGGCACTGATGGGCGGGCCCGCAGCGTTCATTGAGGTCGCAGACTTGGTTTGCGCGTTTGCCGTTGCCGCGGCAGCGCCTGCTGCCACTGTCGCCCCGGCTACGCCCGATGGCGCATCTGCTGGCGGTGGCGAATCTGGTTCTTCAGCCACAGTCGGGTCAACATCGGGCTCCAGGCCGAGCGCTGTGTCGTAGACCCGCTCGATGACGAAAGCAAAAGCGATGCTGAAGCCAAAGCCCACCACCGCCGCCAGGTGCGACAGGATCTTCGTGGTGCCGAAGAGCTGCTGCTGAAAGGCAACCAACAGCGCAAAGCCGACGAGCGCCAACATCACGAGGTAGGCTGGCCAGAAGTAACGCCAACTCTCCGCTGACACGCGTTGCCAAGCGAGCCGAAATGCGGTGACCGGTCCTTCCTCCGTCCGCACGATCCGAGCGAACGACAGTGAGTAGCGAATACCCAGTCCGATCCAGAACGGTGCGAACAACAGGAAAATGATCGCGAAGCCGATCGTGACCATCGTGCCTAACAACAACAGGGCCGCGATCCCCGTTTCGCCGCCGAGGCCGCTGCCGACGGCTTTGAAAATCATGTAGCCCAAGATGCCGATCACGAGCACGATGCCGAGACCGACGCCTGTCCAAATGAGCGCGAGACCGGTCGCTTTGGTGAAGATGCGTCCGCCGGTTTCCGTGGCGCCGAGACCGTGTGTCCGTCCTTCGTTGTGCGCGAGCAGCGCATAAACCCCGGCGAACAAGCCCGAGGTCAAGGCGAGCGCCACTAACCAGTCGACCAGCCGGGGCCAGATGCGAGTCTCAAAGACAGGAGAGCTCACGCGCATGTAGGGCAGCAACAATTGCAGCGCGAGCGCGGCTAGACCGCCGAGCAGCAAGATGACGAACTGGCGTTGGAACAGCTCGAGCACCGGCATGAACCAGCGCAGCAGGTTCGCGTCGGCAAGACGCGCGTCGAATGGATGCTGGCCGGTTCGAGCCGGCGGGGGAGGCGGGCGTTTGGCAACTGGCATACAGCCCAAATCTTGCCGCCCGATGTAACTTAATGCCGTGACCGCCGTCACGGCAGGCGCTCAAAAGGGCCCATTTCGGGCCCCAGCAGGGCTGCGCTGGCAGCTACGCGGTCAGCGCCTCATCCGACCGCGACGCACGCTTGCGGTCTGATTCCTTCAGCATGCGCTTGCGCAAGCGGATCGACTGCGGGGTCACTTCCACGAGTTCGTCGTCCGCGATGAACTCGACGGCATACTCGAGCGTCAGCGGAATCGGCGGTGTGAGGAGCAGCGCGTCGTCCTTGCCTGCCGCACGGATGTTCGTGAGCTTTTTCGTCTTGATCGGGTTCACGACCAGATCGTTGTCGCGGCTGTGGATGCCGATGATCATGCCCTCGTACACGGGCTCGCCGTGCGACACGAACAAGCGGCCGCGGTCTTGCAGCGAGAACAGCGAGTACGCAACGGCTTCGCCGTTTTCGTTGCTGATGAGCACGCCGTTGTGACGATCCGGGATGTCGCCCCGCACCGCGGCGTAGCCGTCGAAGATATGGCTCATCAGGCCGGTGCCGCGCGTCAAATTCATGAACTCATTCTGGAAGCCGATCAAGCCGCGCGCGGGCACGCGGTACTCGATGCGGACGCGGCCGCGACCGTCGTTCGACATGTCGCGCATTTCGGCGCGGCGCTGGCCCAAGGCCTCCATCACGCCGCCTTGGTGCGCTTCCTCGACATCGACGGTGAGCGCTTCGAACGGCTCGTGAATTTCGCCGTCGACTTCGCGCGTGAGCACTTGCGGCTTGCCGACGGCGAGCTCATAGCCCTCGCGCCGCATGTTTTCGATCAGAATTGTTAGATGCAGTTCGCCGCGGCCTGACACGCGAAACACGTCCGCGTCAGCGGTATCGTCGACTCGCAATGCGACGTTACTTTGCAGCTCGCGCGCAAGCCGCTCGCGAATCTGCCGACTCGTGACGAATTTACCTTCGCGACCTGCCATCGGCGACGTGTTGACCTGGAAAGTCATGACCAGCGTGGGCTCGTCCACCGCGATGGGCGTGAGGCCTTCCGGCGCTTCGGCGTCGCACACGGTGAGGCCGATGCTCACATCCTCGATGCCCGTGACAGCCACGATATCGCCCGCAAACGCTTCGGCGACCGGCGTGCGTTGCAAGCCGCTGAAGGTGAGCACTTGCACGAGCTTCGCGGTGCCACGATCTTCATCGCCGTTACGCAGCGCGACGGTCTGGCCCGGGCGCACCGTGCCGCGGCGCACGCGGCCGATGCCGATGCGCCCAACGTATGAGTTGTAGTCGAGCGTCGAGATCTGCAGTTGCAGCGGCGCATCGGGCTCGCACGGCGGCGGCGGGACGAACTGCAGGATCGCCTCGAACAGTGCGCGCATGTCCGGTTCGCGGCGCGTGTGATCCGTGCTGGCCCAGCCCTCGAGTGCCGAGGCGTAGATCACCGGGAAGTCGAGCTGTTCGTCGGTTGCGCCGAGCTTGTCGAACAAGTCGAACGTTTGGTCGATCACCCAATCTGGGCGCGCACCCGGCCGGTCGATCTTGTTCACGACGACGATCGCCTTATGACCCAAGGCCAGCGCCTTCTTGGTGACGAAGCGCGTTTGCGGCATCGGACCTTCCACCGCATCGACCACTAACAACACAGCGTCAACCATCGACAGCACGCGTTCGACTTCACCACCGAAATCGGCGTGGCCCGGCGTGTCGACGATGTTGATGCGCATACCGCCATACTCGATAGCGCAGTTCTTGGCGAGGATCGTGATGCCGCGCTCGCGCTCGATATCGTTCGAGTCCATGACGCGCTCGGCGACTTTCTCGTGCGCTTCGAACGTGCCGGATTGGCGCAACAGGCAATCGACCAGGGTGGTCTTGCCGTGGTCGACGTGCGCGATGATCGCGATATTGCGGATGGGGCGAATGGCTTTGGAAGTCATGAGGTTACGCGCGTCCGGCGGCCAGGGGCCCGGGCAAAAAGGGCCCGCAGGGTAGCAGGTTGGGCGCCGAACTCAAGTTAAAGAGTGTGCGCGCCGCCGCAATGCTCTTTATCGGTGCGAATTCAGGGCTGGACGCGGTATTTTTCGAACCAGGCCAAGATGTTGTCGATCTTGGCGATGAAATGGGACGGCCGGCCCGTCATGCCGTGCGAGGCCTCCGGAATACGCACCATGGCCGTGGGAACTTTGCGCAACCGCAAGGCCTGGTAGTACTGCTCGGTCTCCGCCATCGGCGTACGGTAGTCCGCTTCGCCCGTCAGCAGCATCGTTGGGGTCTTCACGTTACCGACGAGGGACAGCGGTGAGCGGCGCCAGTATTCGCTTTGCTGCTCCCACGGCGGACCGGCAAACCAATACTGGTAGAAGAAATTGCTGAAGTCGGCGGTCAGCACGAAGCTCGTCCAGTTGATCACGGGCTTGGCGACCACGGCCGCGCGGAAGCGATCGGTCTTGCCGATGATCCATGCGGTGAGCACACCGCCGCCAGAGCCGCCTGTGACGAATAAGTTGTTAGTGTCGACATTGCCGCGGGCGATGACGGCGTCGACGCCGGACATCAAGTCGTCGTAGTCGTTACCTGGGTAGTTGTGGTGGATCGAGTTACCGAACGCCTCGCCGTAACTCGTGCTGCCACGCGGATTGGTGTAGAGCACGAGGTAGCCGGCCGCGGCGAAGCGCTGGATCTCGACGCTGAAGTTCGGCCCGTAGGCTGTGAATGGGCCGCCGTGGATTTCGAGTATCAACGGATACTTGGCTTGCGGATCGAAGCCGGGCGGCTTGACCAGCCAGCCTTCGATCTCACGTCCGTCGTGCGACGACTTCCACGTGAGGCGCTCGACGGCGCCCAATTCCACATGGCCGAACAAATCTTCGTTGAGCGCAGTCAGCTTTTGCATCGGCCCCGCGCGGCCCGTGCTCACCGCGACATCACCAGGGCGCTGCGCGCTGCCTTGAGCAAACGCGATGCGGCCGTTTCGCGAGACCGAGAAGCCGCCGCCCGTGTACGGCCGGCCGATATCGGCTGCGCCGACGTCGCGGGCGAGTTCGCGGACGCGACCGTCGAGCGTCATCGTGCCGACTTTGCGGGCGCCAAACTCATCGTAGACGAAATACAGGCTGCGGCCATCGGCAGCCCACACCGGGTCTTCGACATCGCGGTCGAACGCCTCACTGACGACCCGCGCGCCCGTGCCATCGGCGTTCATCACGTACAAACGTGTGACTTGGTAGCCTTGCTTGCGATCGTCGTAGCCGAGGTAAGCGATGCGCTTGCCGTCCGGCGATACCGTAGGGCGATTGTCAGGGCCGAAGCGAGTTGTTAGTTGACGCAAGTTCCCGGTTGCGAGACTGAGCGCGAACACCTCACTGTTCTGCGGTTCGTATTCCCACGCGTCGTGCCGGTTCGCAGAGAACAGCAGCTGCTGGCTGTCGGGTGTGAAGCTCAGCGCGCTGTCGTGATCGAAGTCGCCGGTCGTGAGTTGCCGTGGCGTGCCCCCATCGGCCGAGACGATGAAGACGTGAGTGAAGCCGTGGGGCAAATAGCCGTCCCCGTCGGCGCGATAGATCATGCGATCGACGACCGTCACCGGTGGGGCCCACTTGGCGCCCTCCGGTTTCTCGGGCGCCCGCGCGAGTGTCGGCGCCTCGCTCCGGACGAACTGCGTGAACGCGAGCGAGCGGCCGTCGGGCGACCACTCGAGGTTACGTGGACTCTCCGTGAGATTGGTCAGCAGCGCCGTTTGACCTGTATCCATCCAGCGCACGAACAACTGGGGCGACCCCTCGGAGTTCGAGATGTACGCGAGGCGCTTACCGTCGGGGGACCAGCGCGGCGAGCTGTGGTTGCGCGAATCGGAGCGCAGCGGGCGATGCTCGCGACTCGCGATATCGACGATCCAGAGGTTCGGCCGCGGCCGATCCGTCATGATGTCGTAGCTCGTGCGCACGTAGACGATCTGCTTGCCATCGGGCGAGATGCGCACGTCGCTTGCGGTCTCGAGCCCAAAGATGTCGCGCGAGGCAAAGCGAGCGGCGGTCTCCGCTGCGGCAATCGACCCGGTTGTTAGCAACGTCAGCACGGTAAACGCAAAACGAATGGGACTGCGCATGGCGGCGGCTTTCCGGCGGGCAAAAAAGAGATCGCGATCGTACGTCAAACAGCCCGCGCACGGCGAGCGTTCCAGTACAATTGGGCTATGAAACTCGCCGATAAAGTCGTTGTGATCACCGGAGGCGCGCGCGGTATCGGGCGCGCTATTGCGCTCGCTGTTGCCGAGCGCGGCGCCCACGTCGCGTTGCTCGATCTGGATGCGACAGCGCTCGAGACAACGGCCGCCGAGTGTGCCGCGCGGGGTGTGCGGGCGCAGTCGTACGTCGTCAACGTCACCCGTGAGGACGCGGTCGTCGAGGGCATGGCGCGTGTTGCGCGCGAGTTCGGTCGATTCGATGCATTGGTCAACAATGCGGGTATCGTCAAAGACGGGTTGCTGCTCAAGGTCAAGGAAGGGCGCGTCGTCGAGAAAATGTCGCTGGCACAGTGGCAGGCGGTCATTGATGTGAATCTCACCGCGGTGTTCCTCTGTGGTCGCGAGGCAGCGGCGCACATGGTGCAAGCCGGCCATGGCGGTGTGATCGTCAACATTTCCAGTATTTCGCGCCACGGCAACGCCGGCCAAACTAACTACTCGGCGACGAAGGCGGGTGTCGTTGCAATGGCGCAGGTGTGGGCGAAGGAACTGGCACGCCACGGTATTCGGGCCGCCGCTGTCGCGCCGGGCTATACGCGCACGGATATCCTCGCGGCCATGCGCCCGGAAGTGCTTGAGAAAGTTACAGCGCCGGTGCCCTTGAAGCGCCTCGGCGAGGCCGAGGAAATCGCCGCGAGCGTGCTGTTCGTGCTCGAGAACGATTACTTCACGGGCCGCTGCGTGGACGTCGACGGCGGCTTGACGCTCTAGAATCAGCGTCACCATGGAACTCCCGATTTCATTGCACCAAGCGCTCGTCGCGCTGTTAGGGCCCGCTGCCGTGCTCACGGCCCGCGCAGAGCGTGAAGCGTTTTCGGCTGACGCGTATGCGGCCGGTGCGACTTGTGCTGCCGTGCTGCGGCCGGCAACGCCCGAGCTCCTTGCGGAAGCAGTCGGGCAGGTCACCCGCGCCGGGTTCGATGTGATACCGCGCGGCGGCGGCATGTCTTACACGGGCGGCTACACGCCGCTGCGGGAGCAGTCGGTCGTCATCGATGTCGGCGCACTCAATCGCATCGTGCAGATCGCAGCGGACGATCTTTACATCACGGTCGAAGCGGGCGTGACGTGGAAGCAAATCTACGACGCACTCTTACCGCTCGGACTGCGGTTGCCATTCTTCGGCACCTGGTCGGGTGCTGTTGCGACGGTGGGCGGCGGCCTGTCGAATGGCGCATTGTTCTTTGGCACCGCCCGCTACGGCACGGCGGCCGACAACGTGCTCGGCATCGACGTGGTGCTCGCGGATGGCACCCTTCTCAGCACTGGCCAAGCTGCTTTCAAGAACGTGACCAAGCCCGCCTACCGCACGTACGGGCCTGATCTCACCGGGCTCTTTCTGCACGATACGGGCGCGCTCGGCGTGAAAGTACGCGCGACTTTGCGTCTGATGCGCACGCCGGCAGACACGAGCTATGCGTCGTTCGTGTTTCCCACGCTCGAGGCTTCGGCGCGGGCGTTGTCCGAAGTGGCGCGCGCGGAGGTTGCTGAAGAGGCATACGTGTTCGACCCGGAGTCGACGCGCAAGAATCTCGGCACGACGCAGGGTGTGCTGCAAGACGCAAAGACATTGTTAGGCGTGCTGCGCGGTCAGTCGAGCTGGCTCAAGGGCCTGAAAGAAGGCGCGCAGCTCGTCGCGTCGGGCCGCGATTTCGTGCCGGCAGAGGCTTTCTCGTTGCATGTGGTCTGCGCGGGGCGCAGCACGGCGGCGGTCGCGGCCGATGTCGAAACGTGCCGCGCGATTGCGGCGCAATACGGCGGTGCCGAAATCGTCAACAGCATCCCGAAGGCGGCGCGCGCGACGATGTTTCCGCCGTTGAATGGCATCTTGGGTCCCACCGGAGAGCGTTGGGCCGCGCTCAATGCCAAGGTAGCGCACAGCGACGCGCTCGCGCTCGTGCAGGCCGCCGAGCGGATCGTCGCGGATCATGCTGCGGAAATGGCCGCCGCCGGCGTCACGTTCTCCCGGTTGCTGATCGCCGTCTCGAGTTTCTCGTTCAGCTACGAGCCGGTGTTTCATTGGCACGATCGATGGCTGCCCGTGCATCGGCGCACGCCGGAAGCGCGCCATCTGCAAACCTTGACCGAGCCGCATGCCAACGAGGCGGGCGCCGCACTCGTCGCGCGTTTGCGCGAGTCGTTAGTGCAATGCTTCGCAGCGCATGGTGCTGCCTCGAATCAGATCGGTAAGACGTACGCGTATGCCGAATCGATGTCGCCAGCGACGCGCGGGTTATTAGTACGATTGAAAGGTGCAGTCGATCCGGCAGGCGTCATGAATCCGGGCGCCCTGGGCTTCTAGGCTGCGCGCACGCCGTCAGCCCGTTTGCGACCAATCCGGATAGCGTTGCGCCACGTACCGCTGCTCGGCAAGCATGTCCTTGTAGCTCGGTCCGCGGTCCAGTTTCACGATGACGTGCGACTCGTCGATCCGCAGCACGCTCCCTTCGACGGCCACGGTGCTGCCGGTCGCGAGACGTAGTTCGCCGCGCACGTCCCAGGTCGGTGCAATACGCCCGGCAGGCCCCACGATCAGCCGCATCCCCCCCTCCGACAGCTCGGTAACGGCAAAAGTGAGCCCGCCGACCCGCAGCGTGGGCTGCGCGGCGAGTGGGTAGCGGAGGCGAAAGTACTGTCGCTGCTGTTCGGCCATAAAAAACCGGCGGCGGAGTCTAACCCCGCCGCCGGTCGATTCGAAGGGCCTCGATCGCGACTTACCAGTTGTAAGTCAAGCGGGCGTAGACGAAGCGCCCGTTGAAGCCATACGGCGAGTAGCGCGAGAACGCGAGCGCGTTCGTCGCGTTCAGGTTCACCGTGCCGCCCGGCGGCGTTGGCAACACGCGGGCGATCGGCGTGCGGTTCGGGTACTGGTCGAACAGGTTGTCAGCACCGAGTGCCACGCCGAGCTTGTCGTCGAGGAACTTGGCCGACACGCTGAAGTCCACCAGCCAGTCCGCCTCGAGCACGATGTCGCGGGCACTGCTCAAGCCCGCCGCCACTTCGGCGTTCGTCGGCGCGCCCGGTTCGATCACCTCGCCGTACTCCGTCGCCTTCAAGCTCACGCCCCAGCTGCCGTAGCTGACCGGCAGCGACCAATCGACACCCAGGCCGAGCTTGCTCTCCGGCGTGCCTTGCTCAAACGTGAGCGTGTTGATTCGACCGAACAGCGTGGGCGGCACGCAGCCCGGCGGCCGACCGTTGCAAATGTTCGTGATGACGTTGGTGCTGGGCAGCTTCTCGACATCCGTGCTGTTCCAGTTGCCGGTGGCCGTGAGGTCGAACTTACCCAAGCTCTCGGTGCGCCACACGTAACGCGCGACGACATCGACACCCTCGGTCTTCGTATCCACACCATTGATGAAGAAGCGGGCAACGGCCGCCGTCGGCGCGATCAACGCCGCGACTTCAGGCGTGTTCAAGTTTTCGGACAGAACCACGCGATCTTGAATGTCGATTCGGTAGGCATCGATCGTCGCCTCGAATCCGCCGAAGCGGAATACCGCACCGAGTGAGTAGTTGTCAGACTCTTCTGCGTCGAGCGGTTCGGCACCCAGCGCGATGGCGGTGACGGAAGTGGCCGGGAACGTACCGACTTCGAACGGCACACCGTTGATGAAGTTGGTCGCCGTCGATGTGAAGAACGCTTGCTGCAGCCCCGGCGCGCGGAAGCCCGTCGACACCGTCGCGCGCAATGCGAAAGAATCGGTGAAGTCGAAGCGGCCCGAGAGCTTACCCGTGACAGCGTTGCCAAAGTCCGAGTAGTCCTCGGCGCGGATCGCGGCGGATGCCAAGAACTTTTCCGTCACTTGCGCTTCGAGATCGGCGTAGATGCCGAACGCGCGCCGACTCTTGTCGAGCACGTTCGACGGCTGGAAGCCGGGGAAGCCTTGCGCGCCTGCCGGTGCGGTCGTGATCGGGCCGCGTTGATAGGACGCAGGTTCGCCTGCGCTGATCGCATACGTCTCGCGACGCGCTTCGAGACCGAGCGCGACGTTGACCGCTTCCGCAAGGCCCCAATCGAAGCCGCGCACGATGCCGGCGTTGAACGTCAGTTGATCGTACTCGATGCCGCCGGCATCAAAGCTCGTCTGCGAAGCAGCGCCGAACGACGTATTGAGGCTGTTCTCCACGCCGTAGTCGAGCTTGTTCAAGCCATACACCAAGCTGAAATCAGCGGCCCAGCCGCCGAGCTCTGTGCGCAAACCCCAGCCAAGTGCGAGGTCATCGATATCGCTCGTGATGAGCGGGAGAAAGCCGTTCGGGTAGATCGCGGGCACATTGCGCGCGTCGTTGAAGATGCGCGGGAACGCTGCCGAGTTGCCTTCGCGTTGTTGGTAGCCCGCCCAGCCATAGATATCGACCGAATCATTGAGCGGAATTCCGGCGTTCACATACAACGTAAGGTCTTCCACTTGTGCATCGCCGTAGCGCGACGTGACGCGCACCGGTGTCACGCGACTGTCGAAATCGCCGCGGCTCGTCGGATCGCGATCGCGGAACTCACCCGAGATCGTCAGGAATCCTTCCTCGCCGAGACCGAGGCCGACCCAACCGGAGGCTGTTAGCGTGGAGCCGTCGTTGGCGCTGCGTGTGCCGCGCTCCGTCTCGATCTCCGTGTTGTATTCGCCAAACGTGACGCCAAAGCTGCCGCCTTCGCGTGCGTCGCGCAGGCGCAAATTGATGACGCCGGCGATTGCATCCGAGCCGTACTGGGCCGACGCGCCGTCACGCAGCACTTCAACCGTTTCGATGGCGGCGAGCGGAATTGCGTTCAAGTCGACGGCGGATGAGCCACGACCGATCGAGCCGTTCACGTTGACGAGCGCCGATTGGTGGCGGCGCTTGCCGTTGACCAACACCAGCGTTTGGTCGGGCGCGAGACCGCGCAGCGTGGCCGGGCGGATGTGGTCGGTGCCATCCGTGATGGCAGGCCGCGGGAAGTTCAGCGACGGTGCGGCGGTCGACAACGCTTGGGCCAACTCGGTCGTGCCCTTGCTCGTGAGTGCCGTGTTCGACAGGACATCGACCGGGGCGAGGGTATCGAGACGTGTACGGTCCGCGACGCGCGTGCCCGTGACGACGATCTCTTCGATGTCGCGCAAATCCGCGGCCTCCTCTTCGGTAGGTTGCTGCGCTTGGGCGGTCGCCGCGACGAGCGCTGCGGATGCGAGCAGCAGGCTCGCGCGCTGAAGATGATGGCGTTTCATAAGGGTTGATTCCTTGTTCGAAGACCGGGGGTGCAAGCGCGTGCGCGCTCGCGGCGAAAGTGTAAGTATGCGGGTTTAGCACTGCCAACGTTTGTGGTGAAGAAGCGACACGAAAAATGCGATGGTTCAAATCGGATAATGCTGCGGCTGCGTGCCCAGAAGTAATTGCTGCGATTTCCAAGGTGAATAGTGGTGCGGCCGCGCCCTACGGGAACGACCCCTGGTCGCAGCGTCTCGATGATGTTTTTTCGCACTTAATGGGCGCACCGGTGCGCGTGTACACCGTGTTGTCCGGGACAGCGGCGAACGCTTTGTCGCTCGCAACGCTCTGCCCGCCGTGGGGCGCGATCCTCACGCACGCTGAAGCGCACATCGAGCGGGACGAGTGCGGTGCACCGGAGTTTTTCTCAGGCGCGCGCTTGGCACTGGTAACCGGCAGCGGCGCGAAGTTCGACGCTGCCGCGCTCGCCGAGAAGCTCACGTGGTTCGACAGTCACGTTCACAGTGTGCAGCCGCGCGCAGTGTCGATTACGCAAGCAACGGAGCGAGGTGCCGTGTATCAGCCGGCGGAGATCGAGGCGCTAGCGAGTGTCGCGCATGCTAACAACCTCGCCGTGCACATGGACGGTGCCCGGTTCGCGAACGCCGTGGTGGCGCTCGGTTGCGAGCCGGCCGACATCACGTGGCGCGCGGGTGTCGACGTGCTGTCGTTCGGCGCGATCAAGAACGGCGGTATGAATGCGGAGGCCGTGGTGTTCTTCGAGAGTGCCTTCATGACCTCGGAGCGCTTCGCGGAGTTCGAGTTTCGCCGCAAACGGGCGGGACACTTGGCGTGCAAAGGCCGTTACTTCGCCGCGCAACTGCTCGGGCTCGTCGAGTCGGGTGCGTGGCGTCGCAACGCGGCCCACGCGAATCGGCTTGCGAGCCGGATTGGCGCGGCGCTCGGTGCGCGGGTCACGGTACCGGTCGAAACGAATCAAGTGTTCGCACGACTCGGCACGAGTGCGATCGAGACGCTGACGCAGCAAGGCTTTGCGTTCTACCCGTGGGGCGCCGCGGGCAGTGGCGAGGCGCGCTTCGTCGTGTCGTGGGATACGAGCGAAGCAGATGTCGACGCCTTATGCGCCGCATTGCGCGCACTTGACGCGTCAGTGGGAGCGAGTCGTTAGTTCGCGGCGTCAGTCGCGGAACATGAAGTAGGCGGCACCCACGAGGCACAGACCGGCCCACAGGAAGTCGAGCTTCAGCGGCTGTTTCATGTAGAGCACGGCAAACGGCACGAACACTGCGAGGGTGATCACTTCCTGCATCACCTTCAACTGCCCGAGCGTCAGGACTTGATAGCCGATGCGGTTCGCAGGCACCTGCACCAGATACTCGAACAGCGCGATGCCCCAGCTCACGAGCGCTGCGATGTACCATGGCTTGGCAGCCAAGTTCTTGAGATGCGCATACCACGCGAACGTCATGAAGACATTCGAGATAACAAGCAACGCAGCGCTTTGTGCCCAGACCGGCAGCGACATCTACGAACCTTTCAGCTGCTCACGCAGCTCCGCCACCTCGCTGCGCACGTCGCGCAACGCTTGCTCGAGTTCCGCGACCCGTGCTTCGAGCGAGCCCTGGCTGGGTGGCGTGGGAGCGGATGCAGCACGGGGAGCTGCCGACGTGTCGTGGTCGACGACTGCAGGCATGCCCGTGAACAATTGTGTGTAGCGCGACTCACGTCGCCCCGGCTCGCGCGGCAGGCGTACGACGAGCGCACCTTCGGCACGCGTCGCGAGCTGTTCGAGCGTGCGCTCGACGTCGTCGGCCGCGGCAATCGTTGCCATGCGATTGGCGCGGTTGCGCAGTTCACCCGGTGTCTGCGGGCCGCGCAGTAACAACTCGCACACGATGGCGGTTTCAACCGCCGATAGCTTGAGTGAGCCAAACTCGGCGTTGCAGAAGATCTGGTGATACTTCGACACGCGGCTGCCGAAACCCGACTTCTCGATGACGAGGTGCCGTTTCGCGAGGCCGTCGACGGCCTCCTGCACCGTCCGCTCATCGAGGTCGAGCACGGGATCGCGATTGCTCTTTTGATTGCATGCGTTGACCAGCGCATTGAGCGACAGGGGGTACTGATCGGGTGTCGTGATCTGCTTTTCGATCAGGCAGCCGATGATGCGCGCTTCGAGCGCCGTGAGCGTCGTGTTCATAGGCGACGAGTATAGAGTGATAGCAGACGGTGCAATAATGCCGGCGTGCGAACCCCCGTCGTCATGCTGTCGATTCTCGCGCCGTTGCTCGGCGTGCTGTTGTTCGTCGACTGGCACCTGCCGCCGACGGTGTGGGTACGCGTGCTCGAGGATTTCAGTCACGTGCCCTTGTTCGCCGCCGTCACGGTCGCGCTGTATGCGCTGTGGCGTTTCCCCTTGCGCGGCAGTGCCTGGCGCGCGTTGGGGCTCGCCGGGATTTTCGCAACCGTGCTGGGCGCGCTCACAGAAGTGCTGCAAACCCACTTTGGCCGCAGCGGTTCCTGGAGCGACTTTGGTAATGACCTGCTTGGCATCGGCATCGCGCTCGCGGCGATCGCGTTCGTCGATGTTCGGTTGGGTGTGCCGAAGCCGACCCGCATCGGTGTTGCGATTGGCGCACTCGCGGCGAGTACGCTCGCCGCGCAACCGGTCGCGGAGATGGCACGCGCCTACTCGTACCGCAAGGCCGTGTTCCCAGACTTAGCAGGGTTCGCCGATCCGCTCGCGCTCTACTGGGTGCTCGCGCGGGGCGTCAAGCGCACGCTCACGCCAGCAGGGTTGCAGGTCGAGTTCGGGTCCGATCGCTATCCCGGCGTGTCGTGGTTCGAGCCCGTCGCGGATTGGCGGACTTACCACGCCCTCGTGCTCGACGTCACCAACCCCAACACCACGGCGCTGGAAATCACGTTGCGAGTGCATGATCAGCAGCACGATCTCGAGTACGCGGATCGCTTCAATCGTGCGATCACGCTCCAGCCGGGCGAGCGGCGAGTGGTTAGTATTCCGCTCGCGGAAATCGCCAACGCGCCGGCGAGCCGCTTACTCGATCTGCAAAATGTCTCCGACGTGTCCATCTTTCGCAGCGGCCCGGCCGGTCCGCGCTGGCTGCAAATCCACCGCTTGAGTTTGGAGGGCAAACGATGAATCGCAAGCCACGCAAAGGCATGAGTCGGCGCGAAGCGCTGTGGGTCTTGGCCAGTGCCACGACGGGCGCGAGCGCGGTGGCGATGGCGCAAACGCAGCCTGCGACGGTTGCAACTCCCAATGCGGTGCCACCGTCGGGCGCCAATGGTTACTACGCTTGTGCGTTGCAGTTTCGAGTCGACGCCGTCAACCGCGATACCTCCGCCGAGACGGCGCGCGCCCGTATGCGTGCGTCGCTCGAGCGGCTCGACGCGCAAGTGCGCGGCGCCAAGTCCTGGATCGGGTCGGATCTCAAGCTCGTGGTACTGCCGGAGTACACGCTGAGCGGCTTTCCGGTGCGCGAGTCGGTGGCCGAGTGGCTCGACAAGGCCGTGCTCGCTCCGGACGGTGCCGAGTACGATGCATTGGCGAAGATCGCCGTTACTAACGACTGCTATCTCGCCGGAAACTCGTATGAACTCGACCGCAAATTCCCCGGCATCTTTTTTCAGTGCTCGTGGGTCATCGAGCCCGCCGGCAAAGTGGTGCTCCGTTATCGCCGCTTGATCTCGACGCTCGTACCGACGCCGCATGATGTCTGGGACGCGTATCTCGACGCCTACGGGATCGAAGGTGTATTCCCGGTCGCGCGCACGCCGATTGGACGGTTGGCGGCGATCGCCTCTGAGGAGATCTTGTACCCAGAGATTGCGCGTTGCCACGCCGTCCGCGGCGCCGAGGTTTTCGTCCACTCCTCGAGCGAGGCCTACACGACGACGATGCCGACGAAACGCATCGCGCGGTTGGCACGCGGGATGGAGAATCTCGCGTGGGTTGTTTCGTGTAACTCGGCGGGCATCAGCAATATCGACATTAGCGTCGATTCGGCCAACGGGGGCTCGGAGATCATCGATCATTTCGGCAACACCGTTGTGGCCGCCGGGCAGGGCGAGACCATGACTGCGAACGCGCGCATCGATCTCGGCGGCTTGCGTGACTACCGCCGTCGCGCGGGTATGGGCAATTTATTGTCGCGGCTGCCATTCGACGTATTCGAACGCGGTTTGAGCGGACTCGACTTTCGCCGCAAGAATGGCTTGTGGCGCGATGGCAAGGTGGTGGTGCCGGAGCGGCGCTATTTCCGCGAGCGGCAGGCCGAGACGTTGGCGCGCTTGGTGGCCTCGGGCACGATCGCGTAACCCAGCGCACTGCGGCGCGGCGGACGGTTGACATAGCGCGCCCACGCCGGCCGCAGGAGTGGCGCGGCATGCCGTATAATCTCGCGCAATATCGCTTCGACCAGTGGTGAGCCCATGGAACCTGTCGCCGACACTTTCGATGCCGCCTTCTCGAAGGCTGTGGATCTCGGCAACAAGCTCGCCGACAAAGACAAAGACGCCGACTTGTGGGATATCGCCGATGGCTTGCTGGCCGGCGCCATTCAATACTGGCTCTATTCGCGCCAACCGTGCGGCGACGCGCGCTGCACGGACTGCATGCCGATCAGCACGGCGGCCGGACGCATGAGCGAGCTCAAGCGGCTGATCGATCAGCTCGCGTCCGAGAGCGAGTACTTCCACACGCCGACGGATTCCAACGCCGGTCGCGCGTGATGGCGCTGCGGCGCCGCGCGAGTCGTTAGTGGCCCGCCTCGATTTTCATCGCTCGTCTGTTTTGGTGAGTCGCGCAGCCGCGCGGCCCGCGCACACGCTGCTCGTGCGCCTCGGCATCGTTACGGCGTTGCTGACGATCTGCACGGTGTTGTTCTATTTCGGGCGTGCCGGCTTGCGCGATCAGATCGACGGCAGCGTGAGCGCGATCGACGTCGTCTATTTCACGGTGGTCGCCGTCTCGACGACTGGCTTCGGCGACATCGTGCCCGTGTCCGACAGCATGAAGCTCTACACGTCGTTCGTGTTGACGCCCGTGCGGCTGATCGTTTGGTTCATTTTGTTAGGTACGGCGTACGAATTCGTCGTGCAGCGCTTGATCGAGGTGTATCGCATGACGCGCATCGCGCAGAATCTTCGGGACCACGTGATCGTGTGTGGCGTGGGCGATAGCGGTGCCACCGCCGTCATCGAGATGTTGTCGCGTGGTCGCTCGCCGCAGTCGATCGTGGTGGTCGACGAGTCGGAGCAATCGTGTCGCCTCGCGGCGGAGCAGGGCTGCATTGCGCTCCGCGGCGATGCGTCGACCGAGGCGATGTTGCGCGATGCGGGGATTGAGCGCGCCGGCTGTGTCGTCGTGAGCACGGGGCGCGACGATACCAACGTGTTGGTCGTGCTAACCGTGCGCAACATGAACCCGAGCGTACGCGTCGTGGCGAGCGTTCGCGATGAAGAGAACATCAAACTGATGAAGCAGGCCGGGGCAACCACGGTGATCCGGCCAGCCCAAGTCGTGGGCTACCTACTGGCCGGTGCGGTAGCCGATACGCATCTCGTCGATACGGCACTCGATCTGCTGGACTCGCGCGGCCCGTTGCGCCTCCTCGAGCGACGCGCACGCCCCGATGAGGTCGGCAAGCGCGCCACGGAGTTGCGCGACGGCCATTGTCTGCGGTTGTTTCGCGGCGCCCGGCAAATCGAAGGCGGCGACTCGACCGCGAATACGATCGAAGCCGGTGACGTGCTGCAGCTAATCGAATCGGGCGCGCGAAGCTAACGTGCTACGCGACGGCGCTCTGTGCCGATGCTTGCGTCACTTCTACTAACGACTGCTCGAGCAGGTCGAGACCCTCGTTGAGCAGCGCCTCGCTGATCGTGAGCGGCGCCAAGAAGCGGATGACGTTCGAGTACACGCCGCACGAGAGGATCAGCAGTCCACGCCGGCCGGCCGCTTGCACGAGCGCCTTGGTCAAGTCGGCATCGGGTGCATCCGCTTTGCGATTCTTGACGAGTTCCATCGCGATCATCATGCCGATGCCGCGCACGTCGCCGATGCAGGCGAAGCGCGCTTGCAGCGCCTTGAGTCGTGCGGTCATCAGCGCGCCGAGTTTCTCCGCCCGCGTGTTCAATTGCTCGCGCTCGATCAGATCGAGGACTGCGAGGCCTGCTGCGCAGCCCAACGGCGATCCAGCGTACGTGCCGCCCAAACCACCGGGACCGGGCGCATCCATGATCTCAGCCTTGCCGACGACCGCAGAGATGGGAATCCCGCCGGCGAGGCTCTTCGCGACAGTCACGAGATCGGCCTCGATGCCTGCATATTCGTGCGCAAACGTTCGGCCCGTGCGCGCGAAGCCCGACTGGATCTCATCGACGATCAACACGATCCCATGCTGGTCGCAGAGCGCGCGTAGCTTGCGCAGGAAATCCGGCGATGCGATGTAGAAGCCACCTTCGCCTTGGACGGGCTCGATGATGATGGCAGCCACGCGTGCGGGATCGACTGTGGCCTTAAACAACGATTCGAGTGCGGCAAACGCGTGTTCCGGTGTGACACCGTGGTAGGCCATCGGGAACGGCAGGTGATACACCTCCGGCAACATCGGCCCAAAGCCAGCCTTGTACGGCAGCACCTTGCCCGTCAGGCTGATGCACGCGAGCGTGCGGCCATGGAAGCCGCCCGTGAACGCGATGACCGCCGAGCGCTTGGTGTGAAAGCGCGCGATCTTGATGGCATTCTCGACGGCCTCGGCGCCGGTCGACAAAAAGATCGTCTTCTTGGCCGTGGGGCCAGGCATCAGCGCATTGAGCCGCTCCGCGAGCAGCACGTAGCTCTCATACGGAGTGACTTGGAAGCAGGTGTGCGTAAAGCGCTCGAGCTGCGCTGCGACGGCTTGTTTCACGGCCGGGTGAATGTGCCCGGTGTTCAGCACCGCGATGCCGGATGCGAAATCGATGTAGCGCTTACCCTCGACATCCCACAGCTCCGCGTTCTGCGCGCGGTCGGCATACACGGCCAACGAGTTGGAGACGCCGCGCGGGATGGCGGCAACACGGCGCTTCTGCAGTTCGGCATTCGTAGTCATGGTTCGAGTCTCAGGCAAGCTTGTGACGGCTTAAGGGTAGCGAACGAAGGCGCTTGCCCGTTGCGAGGTAGATCGCATTACAGATGGCGGGAGCGACCAAGGCCGTCGCGGGCTCGCCAATGCCGCCCGGCGCTTCGTCACTGGGTAGCACATGAATGTTCAGCTTGGGCACTTCGTTGAGCCGTGCGATGCGATACGTGTCGAAATTGGTCTGTTGCACGCGCCCGCCCTGAACATTGATCTCGCCCCACAGCGCCGCAGACAGTCCGAACACGATCGAGCTTTCGATCTGCGCCACGACGGTATCGGGATTGACCACTTGGCCCACATCCGCGACGCAGGTGATCTCGTGCACCTGGAGGGCCCCTTTGTCGATCGAGATCTCAGCGACTTGCGCCATGTACGTGCCGTAGCCTTCCATCAAGGCGACACCCTGGAAGCGACCTTCGGCGGCTTGGCCATAACGGCCCTTGCGGATGGCGACTTCGAGCACCTCGCGATAGCGCGGGCTCTTGCCTAACAAGCCGAGCCGGAAGCGTACCGGGTCTTGTTTGGCGGCCGCGGCCAATTCGTCCATGAAACTCTCGGCGACGAAGCAATTGACCGCGTGGCTCACTGAGCGCCAGTAGCCGACGTGTATGCCGATCTCGTGCTGCGTGTATTGCACACGCACATTGGGGACATCGTACGGGTAGTTAGTCGCGGCTTCGAGCACGAACGGATCGATGGCGTTCGCGACGACGGCGGGGAACATACGCGCCGTGATCGATGGGCTCACGATGTGCAGCTTCCAACCCGAGAGTTTGCCTTCGGCGTCGAACGTGCCGACGCACTGCTCGAGCGCCGGCGGGCGGTACGCGTCGTGCGTCATGTCGTCTTCGCGGGTCCACACCACTTTGACTGGTTTCCCGACGGCCTTGGACGCCTCGACTGCTGCGGCAACGAAGTCGGATTCGAGTCGACGACCGAAGCCGCCGCCCAAGAACGTGGTGTGCACGCGAACTTGCTCGGGCTTCAAGCCAGCCGCCTGTGCCGCGACCGCTTGTGCAACCGCTTGGATTTGTGTGGGCGCGTACAAATCGCAGCCGTCAGCCTTCACATCCGCCGTACAGTTCTGCGGTTCGAGCGTTGCGTGCGCGAGCATCGGCAATTCGTACTCGGCGCGCACCACCCGTGCGGCGCCCTTGATCGCCGTGTCGACATCGCCGTCATTGCGCGCCGGCTTCGCTTCGCCTGCTGCGGCTTGGCGCAAGCCTTGGCGAATCTTGGCGTCGGTCAGGCCAGCATTCGCGCCGCCGTCCCACACGATCTCGAGTACGTCGCGCGCCTTGCGCGCTTGCCACCAGGAGTCGGCGACGACGGCAACGCCGGACGACGTTTGCACGACCGCGCGGACGCCGGGCATGGCTTTCGCCTTCGTGTCGTCAAAGCTTTTGACGGTGCCGAGCAACACGGGCGGCTGCGCGAGCGCTGCGTACAACATGCCGTCGAGCTTTACGTCGATGCCGTACTGCGCCGTGCCATCGACTTTCGCCGGCGTATCGAGCCGCTTTTGCGGCTTGCCGATGACTGCGAAGTCTTTCGACGCCTTCAGTTTGACCTCGGTCGGCACCGGCAATTTCGCTGCCGCCTCGGCGACCGCACCAAACGCAATGCGCTCGCCGCGTGACGATACGACTTCGCCATTTTCGGTGCGGCAACTCGCAGGTGACGTCTTCCACTCTGCCGCGGCCGCCGCGATCAACATCTCGCGCGCTTGCGCCCCCGCCGTGCGCAGCTTCTCCCACGCATCGCGTACGCTCGTGCTCCCGCCAGTCAATTGTCCGCCCAGTAGTTTGTTCACATACGCATCGCCGACCGGTGCGAACTCGACTTTGATGCGATCGACGGCAACGCCGAGTTCCTCGGCTAACAACATGGGCAGTGCGGTATAAACGCCTTGGCCCATCTCGGACCGATCGCACAAGAATGTGATCGTGTTGTCCGTGCCGATCTTGAGCCACGCATTCGTGGTGATGGTCTTCAGCTCTGTCGGGCCGGCTGGCTTGGCGCTCGGCTTGCAGCCGGTGAGTGTGACGCCGAGGATGAGGCCACCGGAGACGGCGGCACCGGCTTTCACGAAGTCGCGGCGTGTCACCGCGCCCAAAGATGGCAGTGTGGATCGTGTGGCCATGGGATCGTCCCCCCGATTCAGCGTGAGGCTGCTCGCGCAGCGTTATTTCTCGGTCTTGATTTCCGCCGCGCGATGGATTGCCGAGCGAATGCGTGGGTACGTGCCGCAGCGGCACAAGTTCCCGCTCATTGCTTCGTCGATATCGGCGTCCGTGGGCTTTTCGTTGCGCGCGAGTAGCGCGGCCGCCGACATGATCTGCCCGGACTGGCAGTAGCCGCATTGGGGCACATCGTGCTCGATCCACGCCTTCTGCACGGGGTGGCTGCGATCGGTGGAAAGACCCTCGATCGTCGTCACGGGTTGGTCGCCCACGACGCTCACGGGCGTGACGCACGAGCGCACGGGCTCGCCCGCCAGATGCACGGTACACGCGCCGCACAGCGACATGCCGCAGCCATATTTCGTGCCGGTCAGGCCGAGCGTATCGCGGAGTACCCACAACAGCGGCGTTTCCGGATCGACGTCGACTTCAATCGCTTTACCATTCACATTGAGTTTCAGCATGGGAGTGTCCTAGCGGGTGCGCGAAGTTCAGAACTATATTCCTGCGCTGGTATTTCTGTCAGGTGTACACGGCAAACGGGCGATCGGATGAGAACCATTCCTGTTTCCGCTACCATGCTCGGCTTGCTTCGAAATCGCTGCTCGTAGAGGACTTTTGTGACAATCGCGACTGAGGTGGTGATCGTAGGTGCAGGTCCGTGCGGCTTGTTCCAGGTGTTCGAGCTGGGCCTGCTCGGCATCCAGGCGCATATTGTCGATTCGCTCGCCGCGCCGGGCGGGCAATGCACCGAGCTGTACCCGGACAAGCCCATCTACGACATCCCGGCATTGCCGATCTGCGGCGCGCAAGAATTAGTCGATCGGCTGATGCAGCAGATCAAGCCGTTCAATGCACAGTTTCACCTCGGCCAAGAAGTGACCGCGTTGCAGCGCAAGAGCGATGGGCGCTTCCACGTGGCGACGGCCACGGGCACGACGTTCGACGCGGGTGCCGTCGTCATCGCGGGGGGCGTCGGTTCGTTCCAGCCGCGGCGCATTGGCGTCGAAGGCGCGGACGCGTTCGAAGGCAAGCAGATCCACTATCGCGTCAAGAATGCGGCGAGTTATCACGGGCAGAAGTTGGTGATCTTCGGCGGCGGTGATTCGGCGCTCGATTGGGTCATCGATTTTGCGGGCAAGGCAGCGAGCGTCGTGCACGTGCATCGTCGCGCGGAGTTTCGTGCGGCGCCGGCATCCGTGGCGAAGATGCAAGAGCTCGCCCGCGCGGGCCAAGTGCGTTACTTCGAAGGGCTGGCCGAGTCGTTACGCGTGGTGGGCGATCGGCTCACCGGCATTCGTGTCAAGGGAAACGACGGGCAGCTACATGAGATCGATGCCGATCATGTGTTCGCATTCTTCGGCTTGCACCCGAAGCTCGGCCCGATTGCCGAGTGGGGGCTCGAGCTCGAGAAGAAAGCCTTGAAGGTGGATACCGAGAAATTCCAGACGAGCGTTCCCGGCATTTTTGCGGTCGGGGACATCAACACGTACCCAGGCAAGAAGAAGCTGATTTTGTCGGGGTTCCACGAGGCAGCGCTGGCCGCGTTCGCGATTCAAGCGCATTTGTATCCGCAGAAGAAACAATTCCTGCAGTACACCACGACGAGCCCCGTGATGCAGAAGCGGCTCGGCGTCGCCGAGGGAGAGACGCATTAGCGCGCCGCGTTCGCCAACGATGGATCCGCGCCTGGCCGAGCTGTTGCACCAGTTCGAGCTGGAGCGCCTCGAGGTGAATTTGTTTCGCGGCGTGAGCCGCGACATCGGCAGTCCGCAGGTGTTTGGCGGCCAGGTGTTAGGGCAGGCGTTGATGGCGGCGCATGCCACCATCGAAGGCCGCACGGTGCACTCGCTCCACGCCTACTTCTTGCGTCGCGGTGATTTCAACATGCCGATCGTCTACAACGTCGATCGCAGCCGTGATGGTCATAGCTTTTCGACGCGGCGCGTCGTCGCCATCCAAAACGGCGAGCAAATCTTCAACTGTTCCTGTTCGTTTCAAACCGACGAGGAAGGGCTCGAGCACCAGATCGAGGCACCGATCGTGCCGCCGCCGGAGTCGCTGCCTGCGTTCACGAAGCCGCCGGCCGAGCAGCTCGCGTTGTTACCGGAGAAGGTGCGGCGCTTTCTCGAGAAAGAGCGGCCATTCGAGTTCCGCCCGGTGCAGCCCGTGGACTTTCTGCAGAAGCGTGCCGGGCCCCCGTTGCGGCAGATTTGGTTTCGCGCCGTCGGTCAGTTACCGAACGACGAGTCGTTACACCGCTGCTTGCTCGCCTATGTGTCGGACTACAACCTGCTCGACACCGCAACGCTGCCGCATGGCACTTCTTTCCTGCGCGGCGATCTGATCATGGCGAGCATCGATCACGCTATTTGGTTTCACCGCTCGTCGCGCGTCGACGAGTGGTTGCTGTATTCGATGGATAGCCCGAGCACGTCGGGCGCGCGCGGGTTCGCGCGCGGCAGCGTGTTCGATCGAAGCGGGCGCTTGGTGGCGAGCGTGGCGCAAGAAGGCTTGATTCGTACGCGGCCACCAAAATCGTCGTGACCGTGGATGCGCCGCTGCGCAGTGCCGCGTTGGCGCTCGCGCTGGTGCTGGCGCCGATCTTCGCGGGCGCACAGCCAAGTGCCACTGCGCCGAGCGATGTGCGGGCCGCACTGATGGATGCGTGGTCGGGCGAGTACGATCTCACCGAAGAGATTCTGGTCGCGGGCGATGATCGTGACACGCGGATCGGTGCTTCGCCGGCGGAGCGCATCCAGTATGTTGTTAGGCCGGCGCAGGTCCCGTGGCTCGGCACGCACGTGTTGTATGCGGAGGAGTTCCCATACGACGAGCCCACCCGCGTGCGACGCCAAGTTCTGTTGGTGTTGGAGGTGGCGTCACCGCTCGAGGGTGACGTGCGCGTGCGGCAATTCACGCTGAAGTCCGGGCCGCAGCACGACCCGCCGCGCAGCCGCGACGACGTGGAGTCGCTCGAGGGCTGCGACCTGTGGCTGATTCGGTCTGGCAATCAGTTTCGCGGCGGCACGCGCGGGGCCGGTTGTACGGTGGCGCGCGGTGTCACGGCGCGCTACGTGGATTATCAGATGGTCGTCGGTGAGTCGTTGTTTTGGTATCGACGGCGCATCGTGGAGTCGGAGACCGACGAACTGTTGGAGGAAGTGGCCGGCTATCGGCACTTCGATATCGCCGAAGCGCGGCTGTTTTCCTGCCGCGTACGTTGGTCGCCCGATGGGACGCGCCGTGCTCAGCGCGAAGTGGACTCGCTCGACGTGCACGATCAAGGCGGTCGTACGCGCTTCAAGTTGCCGGACGGGCGCCAGCTCGAGATCGAGCTCCATGGGCGCGATTGGCCGTCGGAGTCGCGGCGGCAGTCGTTAGTGTTGATCTTGAATGCGGTGCCGGTGACGGCGGAGCCCCTGGCCTCGAGCTGGACCGCGCTCGATTCGGCCACCATCGGCGTCGACTTGGGCTGGGTCGCGATCGATTGCGGGCCGGTCGTCGATGAGACCGACGATACCGTTTCGTGAACTCCGCCGTGTACGCTGACCGGGCGGCGGAATGGCTTGCGGATTTCAGGTCGCGTTCAGCCGCATTCGCTACACTTTCGGTGTCCTGTTTTCGAAGGTGGCAAGATATGTCAATGCGGCTGACGGTGATTTCCAGTGTGGCTCTTTGGGCGCTTGCGAGCGTGACACTCGCACAAGCACCGGCACCGGCAGCGGAATCGCCGGAAATGAAGCGTGGCCGTATCCTCTACATTCAGTGCCGCGCGTGCCACGACTTGAAGCCGGGACCGCACAAAGTCGGGCCGAACCTTGCTGGAATCGTCGGGCGGCCTGCGGCAGCGGCCACCGGCTTCAACTTTTCAGCAGCCCTGAAGGCCTCGAAGCTCACGTGGGACCGCGCCACGCTCGACCGCTGGATCGAAAAGCCAAGCGCGCTGGTGCCAGGGAACACCATGGCCTTCGCTGGAATTGCGAACCCGAAGGATCGCAAAGCCTTGCTCGACTACATTGAGGCCGAGTCGCGCGCAGCTAAGTAGTTAGTGCGCCACGGTTCATCGCCTTAGGCGGCGGGCGGACCGGCTGCCATCAACCAGCTAAAGGCCTTGATCGCGAGCCATAGCGAGAGGCCCATCGCGAGCAATCCCACTAACACGACCGCGCCGAGTAGCAGCAACGGCCGGCGCACCAGCGAGCGCTTCGTGTCGATCACGGCAGCCTCTGGGCCCGCAAGCCAGTCGTCGAGCAGCTTGCGGTTTCGCGCGTGGGCTTTGAATGCCAGATCAAAGAGATCGCCGATCACGGGCACGGAGCCGCCGACCATGTCGAGCGCAATGTTTGCGAGCATCTGTGTCTGAATGATTCCCGGCGCACCGAGCTTGCGCGCCAAGATCACCGACCAAACAGCGAAGGCCGCGCCTGCGATGTCACCAAGCCCCGGTACGAGGCCGAGTAGCGGATCGATTCCAAAGCGCCAGTTCGTTCCTGGAACGCGAAACTGGTTGTCGAATAAGTCAGCAGCCGCGCGAAAACGCGCGAGCATTCGCTGCGCCGCGGCGTCCGTCGCTTTGGTCGTGGCGTCCAAGTGCGCCTCAGGGAGCCGGTGCGGCCGGGGCTAACAAGCTCTGAATCTGTTCCTCGAGCGTGGTGTTGAAGGTTTCGGGCTCCTCCATCATCAGGAAATGCCCTGTGCCGGCCAAGGTCACGACGCGAAACGTGGGAAACGTTGCTTTGATGCGCGCCTCATCGGTCAGCATGCCGAGATCGGAATTGATGGCGATCAATGGGAGCGTGAAGCCTTGGGCGGCCGCGTTCGCATCCCACGCAAACAACGCCTTCAGCGACGGAATCGCTACGGCAGGCGGAGCGTTCGACATGTCGAGTGCCACTTTGTTGATGAACTGCGGATCCGCTTTTTTCGTGAAGAAGAACTGCGACACCAACTCGCGCGTGGCCCCAATGAAGTCGGTCTCAAACGCCTTGAAACGTGCCGCCATTTGATCGGGCGGCGGCGGCGGTTCGCCGATCGACTTGAACGTGTCGACGCCGATGACGCCCAGAACGCGACCGGGCAAGCGCCGAGCCGCTTCAATCGCGACCGGACCCCCCATGGAGTGCCCGACGATGATGACTTTGGGATTGTCGATGAGCTTGACGGCCGCAGCCACGTCGTCGCCAAAGCGGCCGATGGACCAATCGGTGCGATTGCGGTCGGAGCCGCCGTGGCCGGCCAAGTCGACGGTGACGACCGTGTACTTCTTTTTCAGCTCTTCGAGCTGGGCAGACCAATAGTTCGAGTCGCACGACCACCCGTGCACGAGCACGATCGCCGGCTCGCCTTTGCCGTACACGCGATACTGGATGTGAACGCCATCCGCTGAATTTGCGATGCGCGGCGCCCCTTCGGGCGCTGGCGCGGCCGGTTGCTGAGCGGCGTCGGCCGCGGTGGTGTCGGGCGTCGGCGTGCGCTTGCCACACGCCGCGAGCGCCACGCAGGCGAGGGCGACCGACCACAGTTTCGCTCGAGTTGTTAGCATCCCAGTGACCTCATCAGCGATCAAAAGCCTCGCGGCAAGCCGCGATTATTGCATCGCTGGTGCGTGCAGCGATACCTCGGAGCGCGACGTCGCAGAATGCCGTCGGATCGAGCCAACTAGGGCTTGTGTCTGCTGCAGGCAGCAGTGATCATCAACGCTTCGGCCGCCCCAAATTCCTGGCGCGGCACTCCTGAGTGAGGCTGCATGACCGGCTCGATCGACATCGTTTGCAATTTGTACGACCCCACCAGCGTGCGGCTTGGCCAAACGGGGATCGACACCGATTTCAAGCGGCAAGTCCGCATGGATCCCAAACTCTGGGGCGGCGTGTCGGTCAGCAACTACCTACGCATGATGGATCGTGCTGGCATCGAGCGTTCGCTGTTGATTGCGGTGCGCGCGGGCGATATCAACGTGCGCGGCTCGTTCGAACTGCCGTACGAGCGCGTCTACAAAGTGTGCAAGAAGTACCCGGATCGGTTTTCAGGCCTGGCCGGCGTCGATCCGTTTCGGGGTATGCAAGGCTTGCGTGAGCTGCAGCACGCGGTCGAAGTGTATGGCTTCGTCGGTGCGCATTTGTATCCACATTGGTTTGGGCTGCCGCCGAACCATGCGAAGTACTACCCGTACTACACGAAATGCGCCGAACTCGGCGTGCCGATCATGATGCAAGTCGGGCACAACCTGATCTACTCGTCGGCACGGCGCCTCCCCACGGTGGCCGATCCGATCTTGCTCGATACGGTCGCCATCGATTTTCCTGAGCTGACCCTGATCGGCATTCATATCGGCGTGCCGTGGACCGACAACATGATTTCGATGTGTTGGAAGCACCCGAACGTGTACACCGCAGGCGACGCGTATGCGCCGCGGCATTGGCCGAAGCAGTACGTGCACTACGCGAACACCTACGGTCGCGAAAAGGTCATGTTCGGGACCGACTGGCCGGTGATCCACCCCGAGCGGGCGATTGCTGAGGTGGACGCGCTCGGACTCGATCCCGTTGCGAAGCGCATGTTGCTGCGAGAGAACGCGCTACGCGTGTTCAAGTTACCGGGCTATCGGCCATTGCGTCGGAACGCGTCGATGGCTGCGACGCGTCGCAATTGAGGCATATGGAGGACGTTGCGGCTCAGATGTACAGCGCGCTGCGTCTGAGCGACGGCGTGCGAGCGTCGGCTGCGCGCACGCCCGAGAAGATCGCGCTGCGGTGCGCCGATCAGGAGTTAACGTATGCGGCGCTCCATCGTCACGCGCAACGCGTTATGGCGCGAGCCGTGCTCGATCTCGGTATCCGGTCCGGCGATCGCGTCGCGATCTGTGCGCCTAACTGTTTGGCATATCCGGAATTGATGCTCGGATTCAGCGATGCCGGCGCCATCGTGGCAACGATCAACCCGCGTGCTAACGCCGACGAGTTGGCGGCGGCCTGCAACGATTGCGGGGCGCGCGTGCTCATCGCGCATGGCTCACTCGAAGCCACCGCGCGCGCAGCAAGAATCCCATCGCTCGAACGCTTGTTAGTGGTTGATGGAGCCGACGCGGGAGCCGACGACGATTACGTTCGTTGGCGCGATGCGCTCGACTCGCGCGACGTGCCCCACGTCGAGTTGCGCGAGACGGATCCGTTCACGCTCGTCTATAGCTCGGGCACCACGGGCAAGCCCAAAGGCATCTTGATCTCCCACCGCTCGCGGGTGTTGACGTTCCATGCGATGGCCATGGAGTACGGTTGCTATGGACCAGACGATCGCTTCTTGTCGTTAGCACCGATGGCCCACGGCGCGGGGCTGGCGTTCACGATGGCGTCGTTGTACTTCGGCGGCTATGTGGAACTCGTCGGTCGATTCGATCCGGCGACTGTCGTGCGCCAGCTCGTGGCAGAGCCCTTCACGGGCATCTTCATGGTCCCGACGCACTTCCAAGCGATTCTCGCGCTCGATGCTGCGTATCTCGCAGCGCATCGTCAGCAAGCCAAGGCGCTGCGTGCCATCATTTCCAACGCGGCTGCCTTGCCGCAGGCGCTGAAGGAAAAGATCGTGGATTTCTGGGGGCCGGGCTTGCTGCACGAGACTTATGGCTCCACCGAGGCCGGCATTGTCTGCAACATCCGGCCCGACGATCAGCTGCGCAAGCAGCAGTCCGTGGGCCGGCCGTTTGCAGCGACGCGCGTGAAGCTGCTCGACGATGCGGGTCGTGAGGTTGCCGACAATGAGGTCGGCGAGCTTTTCTCGCGTTCGCCGTTTCTGTTCAACGGCTACTGGGGCAATGCCGAGTCGCCCGCGACGTACTTGCGCGACGGCTGGGTTTCGGCGGGCGATCTCGCGCGCCGCGACGGCGAGGGCTTTTACTACATCGTCGATCGCAAGAAGGACATGGTCGTGTCGGGCGGCGTGAACATCTTTCCGCGGGAAATCGAGGAGGTGCTACATCAGCATCCGGCCGTCCGCGAAGCAGCGGTCGTCGGCGTGCCTGATGAGCACTGGGGTGAGCGGCTGCGCGCATTCGTAGTGTTGCGAGCCGGCGCGCCGGAGTCGGCCGAGTCGTTAGTAGAGTTTTGCCGGACGAAATTGTCGGGCTACAAGGTGCCGCGCGAGGTGCGTTTCATCGACGCGCTGCCGCGCAATGTCGGTGGCAAGGTCTTAAAGAAGGATCTGCGCGCGCTACCTTGAAAAGTTGCCGCGCTAGGCTTCAC
>CAYUIT010000003.1:0-114953 GCA_964444835.1 uncultured Steroidobacteraceae bacterium | reverse complement strand
CTAGGCTTCACGCAGCGCCGCAACATGCTGGCGGATGTGAGGCAAGCCCCAAGTGAGTAGGATCGCAGCGAGCACCGAGGCGCCGCCGGCGACGATCGCGCACGACTTGCCGACGGCGAGATCGTTCGCAAACACACTATCGGTCAGGATCGCTGTCAAGAACGGCGCGAGCCCGAGGCCGATCATGTTCACGAAAAACAAATACACCGCGGAGACTTGAGCGCGCATGTGCGCGGGCGTCAGGATCACGACCGCCGCGCCACCTGCGCCGAATGCGAAACTCGTGAAAAAACCGATCGGCACCAACAACAACAACGCATAGGTTGGGTCGGTCATCAGCGTGCAGGTGGACGCAGCGGGAATGAGCGCGAGTGCCGCGACGCGACCGACACGCACGGTCGCATCCGTATGACCCGCCGCTTGCCAGCGGTCGGCAAGCCAGCCGCCCGTGAGAATGCCAATCGTGCCGCACACGCCAATCGCCAAACCGATCGCGAGGCCGGCGTCCGTCACCGTGTAGGAGTGCTGCCGCACGAAAAACTGTACGCCCCACACCTGGAACACGTTCATCACCATGCCCAGCACGGAAAAGCCGAGCACCAGCCCGGTATAGGGCCGCCAATGCTGCAGCATATAACGCAGCGTTTGGCCAATCTCTTGTAGCGCGGACGCGTTGCTCGCCACGACCGGCTTGCGCCGCACGGGCTCGCGTACGGTGAGCAGCACGAGGGCTAACAACACACCTGGAAGCCCGACGACGATGAAGCAGGCCTGCCACGAGGCGATCGTCCCAAAGAGCGGCAACGTGAACTCGGGATTGGCGGCGACCGCTTTGATCACCAAGCCGCCGATGATGAGCGCGAGCCCGACACCCATTGGTAGGCCAATCACATACACGGACAGCGCGCGGCCGAGCTGCTTCGCGGGGAAGCTGTCGCCGGCCATCGAGTACGCCGCAGGTGACAAGCTCGCTTCGCCGACACCGACGCCGATGCGAGCCAACGCGAGCTGCGTGAAGTTCTTCGCGAGCCCGCACAGCATCGTCATGAGACTCCAAAAGGCCACGCCCCACACGACCAGATTGCGGCGGTTGTAGCGATCGGCCGCCCAGCCGATGAAGATGCCGCAGAACGTATAGAAGAACGCGAAGCCCCAGCCGTACAACACGGAGAATACGGTGTCGTTGATGTCGAAGTGCGCGCGGATCGGGCCGACGAGTAAGCCGAAGATGATCCGGTCGATGAACGACACGATGTACGCGAGCATCAACATAAAGACCGCGTACCACGCGACCCGTGGCGGTGGGTAGTCAGGCACGGGAGTGTTAGTGTTCATCGAAGGTTTGGGCAGGTTGGAGCAGAATCCAGTAGTAACCGTCGGGAGCGCGGCAGGAGAATGCCCGTGCGCCAAATTCGTCTTGGCACACATCTGACAGTTCGGTTGCGCCCGCTGCACGAACCCGCGGCCACAACGCCTCCGCATCGCGTACGCGCCACGAATACGCACTCAAGCCCAAACAACCGGCGCGCGATTCGTGCTGACGATCCGTGATGTTTGCGGATCCTGCGAGACGGATGCATTTCAGCTTGCCGGAGCGACGGTCGGTCAAGGTGTGACCCGATCGCGGATCGTCAAAATCGACAATGTGGAATCCCTCGCCGGGCTCAAGCGCATACAGGCGGCGACCGCCTTTCGATTTCTCGTAGGTCGTGGCGCTATCCATCCAGCGCTTCAATCCGAGCACACCGTCGTAGAACTCGAATACATCGTGCGCGTCGGTGGCGACCATCAAGCCGCAGTGCGTGAATTGACTCGTGGCATGTAACGACTGCGGATCGACCGTGCCATAGAGCGGGCTCGAGTAGCCGAACCGCTGAAAAAACACCTGGCGGTAAAGCGGCTGGAAGACGGCCATTTCGCGGACGCCGACGATGGGGTCGAGGAAGGCGCGCGCGGCTTGGCCTCCGGCGACTTCACCGATCACATCGAGCAGCGGCTCAACCCATTCGAGCGGCTCGCCAGCGTCCCGCGCCGTTTGCGCATGATTGGCGATACTGAGTACGTTAGTGGTTAGTCGCGTCCCCCAGCGAGAGCCGATGCAGCGGAGGTGGCGCGCGACGCCGAGCCCCGCATTGAGCGGCGAGTCCCAGCGCATCAAGCGCACGAGGCCATGGTCGGCTGTCCCGTGGCCGAGCCGCACCGATTCCACTGCGGACTGGACGCCATACAGGCTTGCCGCCGCCGCAGCGCTCAAGCGGCCTCGCGCGATGGGCCGACAGCCGAAGGCCGCGAAATAGGCGATCGAGGCATCGAGGTCGGGAACGCCGATGCACACTTCGTAGAGTCCGCCGACACAGGCCGGGGCTGAAGCAGGGGGTGACATTGCGCTGGCATTGTCCCACAGTGCGGCGCCGATCGTGGTGTCGACGCCGCTAACAGCCGTGCCGTACTGTGTCGGAGCGCTTGACCCTGCTAGCGCCGCAGGGTGTACTGCCGGCCGGAAGTTAGACATCGCTTATGCCGTTATCCAGTCGCTTGAGTCTTGAAGCGGATTTCGTGGTCCGTCGTTGGCGGGCACGTCTGTGGCCGCGCTCTTACCAGAAACGCCGGTTGCTGCGCGATCACTTGCAGAAGCTATTCGAACTGCAGCGCGTCGATTGTGTGTTCGATATCGGGGCCAACCGCGGTCAGTATTACCGCTTTCTGCGCCACGAATTAGGTTTCACGGGGCTGATCGTCTCGTGCGAGCCGATCGCGAGTCTCGCAGCGGAGCTGCAGCGGCGGGCCACCGTCGACTCCCAGTGGCGCGTCTTCGATTGCGCGCTGGGCGCGACTGCCGGGGAAGCCTCGATCAATGTGATGGATACGACGGTCTATTCGTCGATGCTGACGCCCGATAGCACGCACGCGTTGGCGGGCGAGGGCAACACGATCGCGCGCACGGAGCAGATTCGGGTGCGGACATTTGCCGACCTCTTCGCGGAGCTCGAAGGGCAACACCCAATGCAGCGGGCGTACTTGAAGCTCGATACACAAGGCTTCGACCTCGAAGTGTTGCGCGGTACGGGCGCCGCGTTGGCGCGCGTTACGGCTCTGCAGACGGAGTTGTCCTTTGTCCCGATTTATCACGGGATGCCGGATTGGCAAACGATGCTGATCGAGGTGAAGCAGCGCGGCTTCGATGTCAGTGGCTTCTTTCCGGTGACGCACGATGCGGCGCTGCGTCTGATCGAGGCCGACGCGGTGTGCATTCGCGCGACGGAGCGCGCGTCGTGAAGCTATCGTTGCTGATCACGACTTACAACTGGCCTGAGGCGCTCGACCTCGTGTTGCTCAGCGTCAGTCGGCAAAGTGTGTTGCCGATGGAGGTGGTGATCGCCGACGACGGCTCAGCGCCGCCGACGGCGATGTTGGTCGCGGAATGGCGCGCTCGCGCCGCGTTCCCCATCGAGCACGTCTGGCAGGAAGACACCGGATTTCGCGCCGCCCGCTCGCGCAATCGCGGGATCGCCGCCGCTCGCGGCGAGTACGTCGTGATGATCGACGGCGATATGGTGTTGCAGCCGGACTTCATCGCCGACCACCTGGCGCTTGCCGAGCGCGGCTGCTTCGTACAAGGGCCGCGTATCAACACTACCCCCGACTTATCACGCAAACTACTCGCGACCCGCGCCACTCAGATCGGTGTCTTCACGCCTGGCGTGCTGCGGCGTCAACAAGCCCTACACAGCCCATTTCTCGCGCGGCAATTCGCCAATCGAGCGTTTTCCACCGAGCGTGTGAAGAGTTGCAACATGGGTTGCTGGCGCGACGACTTGATCCGCGTCAATGGCTTCGATGAGCGGATGATCGGCTGGGGACCGGAGGACAAAGAGATCGCAGTGCGCTTGTTCCACGTTGGCGTCTCGCGCAAGCACGTGCGGCACGCGGCGCTCGCGGCGCACCTGTATCACGCGCGTCGCGATCCCGTCGGCGTCAATCCTAACGACCGCTACCTCGAAGAATCGATCGCGACTCGCGCGACGCGCTGTGCCGTAGGGCTAGATGCGCATCTCGCTGAGTTCGCACAGGGCATCCCACTGTCGGCTCGTCCGCCTTGGACCGGGCTCAATACCGCGCCGTGAGCGAGCCGTATCGACTGTTGTTCGTGCCGGTGTCCGCTGCTCGCGGTACTGGCGAGTACGCGCGCTCGCTAGCGATTGCGCAAGCGGCGCAGGCACGTTGGCCAAATGCGAGTATCTGTTTCATCGTCAGTGCGGAAGCGCCGTACGCGCAAAAGGTGCCATTTCAAACGCATTTGTTGCCGCGTTCGCCGACGTTTCATCCGCGCGAAGTGGCGCGCTATATCGATAGCTTCCAACCACATGTTGTCGTGTTCGACAACGCGGGCCGCACCGAGCAACTCGTGGCGGCTCGCAAAGCGAAAGCGAAAATCGTCTTCGTCAGCTCTCGATTGCGGCAGCGACGTAAGGCGTTTCGTTGGCGGTGGATGCGGCTGATCGACGAACACTGGATCGCATACCCCGCAGTGGTCGCCGGCGACCTCTCGGCTTTCGAGCGCTGGAAGCAACGTTGGTTGGGAAGGCCGACGATTCGTTACTTGGATGTTCTCGTCCCAGCGGTTGCCGATAATCTGGCGACCGCCGCGTCTGCGCGGGCTGGTGTCGTGCGCGGCGAGTATGTGTTGATCGTAGCCGGCGGCGGTACAGCGCATCGCAGTGTCAGTAGCGGCCCGGAGACGATTGCTCGCGCGGCGTCTGCGATTGCGCAACGAGGCCACTCGGTGCTGTTGGTTGGAATTGCGGCAGACCGCCCGCTGCCGCCACCCTCATTGCATCTATCGCCGCTCGTACCGATGTCGGAGCTCATCGCGTTGATTCGCGGCGCGCGACTGGTCGTGACCAATGGTGCTGATACGTTGCTGCAAGTGTTGGCGCTGCAGCGGCCGTGCATTGCCGTTTCGCTTTCCCCAGATCAGACCTTGCGGCTAAAGCGTTTGGCTGCTGCGGGCGTCGATGTCGAAGTGCCACTCAACGCTGAAGCGATCGCGGGCCGTGCGCTTGAGCTGTTAGATGGAGCGACACGTCTCGATCATCACCTAGCACTGCATCAACAGATCGAACTGCGCGACGGCCTCAAGGCTGCTGTTGATGCGTTGGCCGGACTACTCGATACGCGGTTGGCGGCGGCGCGCGAACGCGAGCGCGAAGCAGAGCAAAACAATACTTGAGATATCCCATGCGCCGCCGCCTCCTCCGGAGGAGGTTGCTGCGGGCGCCGGGTTCGGCGTTGGGCTCGGCGTTGGGCCTGGCGTTGGATTCGGACTCGGTGTCGGATTGGGGTTTGGCGCCGGCGTTGTGACCGGGCACGCTCTCGGGGCCACGGCAGCTGGCGCGCTCGTGGTCGCAAGCGTTGGCGCAATCGTTACTTCGGCGCGGTCGGTTGCGCCTGCATCGTCTGTGACGACGACGCGCAAAACGAGCGAACCACCGGTCGGCGCTGTCACGGTGGCGGTCGCTGTGTTTGCACCCACAATGCCGGGCGGCGCGCCGCTTGCGCTCACGACGGTCCATTCGTAACTGGCGATCGTTCGACCGCAGGCTGCGACGCTGCCACTCGCGCTCAGCGCGACATCTTGGCCTGGCGATACCGTCGCCGGCAGCGCCAGAGCGGCAATCGGTCGGCGCGCCGCCACGACTGCGGCCAGCGCGTCCAGCATGCCTGCGCCGCAAGTGCTCGTCGTGCAGTTGCATTCCGAGATCTGTACGTCGTCCGGAGCAGTCGGAACGCGACACGTGGGCACTGCTGCGTCGGTCGAGCGCGGAAACGCGCGAGTTCCTTCCCGCAATCGTGCGGTCAGCTGCTCGGCGTTCAGGCTGCGGTTCACCGACAGCATCAACGCTGCGGCAGCCGAGACAATGGGTGCCGAGAAACTGGTACCGAGATTGCTGTTGAACTGATCGGTGATAATGTTGTTAGCAGGGATAGTGGTGCCCGAGTTGCTAGTCGTGTCGAGCGAGAACAAACACGGCTGGCCCGCGCCGACATTGACGCAATTGCCGCCGGGTGCGCCGAGCGCGACTTGCGGGCCGAGATTGCTGAACCCCACCTTCGTGCCGACATGGCGCAGCGCTGCCACGGCCAGCACGCCCGGGCAGTTCGCGGGTGCCGATACAGGGCCGCCCTCGTTACCGGCGGACGATACGACCAGCACACCGCGGTTAGCCAATTCGCTGAGGACAGGCGGATACGCCGCGCTACAGTTCCCGCGTGAGCCCAGACTGAGATTCATCACTTGCGCGGGCGTCGGGTTGTCGGGAACGCCTGGAACCGATAGCCCCGCAGCCCAACGCATGCCCGCCAAAATGTCGGAGTCGCGGCCGCCACATTTGCCGAGAACGCGAACCGGCAAGATACGGGCGTTCCACGTTCCGCCCGCGATACCGGTCGAGTTGTTAGCAATGGCAGCAATCATGCCGGACACGCGCGTGCCGTGCCAGGAGCTATTGCTAGTGTCGCAGTTCGCGAAGACAGTCTGACTGCGATCCGCAGAGGAGATCCAGTCGCCCGGGTCGCTCGCGTCAGCATCGCGTCCGTCGCCGTCGTTTGCAACGCGAAATCCGCCGTCAGACTCGGCCCCAATAAAGTCGTAACCTGGCAAGAGCCGTCCACCTGCGGCGACGAGCCCGAGTTCTGGGTGGTCGTAGCGCACGCCGGTATCGAGCACCGCGACGACTACACCCGTGTCGCTCGTCGTGATGTCCCACGCGCCGACAAAGTTACCCGCGGCCGCCGTGTTCGCCTGCAAGTACCACTGGTTGATGAATAGCGGATCGTTGGGGACTGCGTGGATTTGTCGCCACTCGTCCAACGCGGCCATTGCTACTGCGGGGTCCTGCCGCAATCGTTGCAGCACGGCGAGCTGGGCGGCGCGATCCCGCGCCCCATCTAACTCCATCGCATCTATATTCTGCGCGATAGCGCGCCCGATGCGCAGTCGCGCATCGACCCGCTTCGCGAGTTCTGCGGCGCGCTCACGCTTCTGTGCCGCAGTTCCGCTGGTGCGGTACTGGACAATGAACCCCGCAGCAGGCATGTCACGCGTGATGGCTACCGGTTGATACTCATTCGCCCGTGCTGCAGAGACGATCGAGCCTGCGCACGCGAACAATGACACCGCGATGCAACGTGTTAGCCAAGAGAGCGGCGGCATGCGGAGGTGCGACATATTTCTCGCAGGCGATCGGCGTTGACCGACATTATTGTGCCCGCATCGGCGCCCGCATCGGTAGCGATTGTTGGCGATTGCGACGTGTTTCCGGTTCGCGCGGCAGCGTTTTCGGGCCCGAGTGCTTGCGACGCATTGCAGCAGCCCGCGCGGGTCGCTAGGGTGCGCACCATGAATCACACGTTACCCATGGCCCAGCGCCATGCCCCGCTGTTTGTTGTGCTGCTGATCATGCTGACGGCCTGCGGGCGTACCGAAGTATCGACTCCGACGGCGGGGACACCGAATGAACTGGCGCCCGTTGTCGGTGGGCTGCAGGTCATCACCGTGGTGACTGCAGACGTTGCGGCGACGCAGGCGTACTTCGAGAATTTCAACTTGCGACCGACGCCGCCGGATGCCACCGATCCGGTGAGCGTCGACGCCACGGCGCAATTGTGGGGCGTGAGCTCGGAGATCGCGGCCGGCGCAATCTTGCTCGCCAATCCGACCGATCCACAGGCCCCGCGCGTGCGGCTCCTCAGCGTGGCCGCAGATCAACCCTTGGTGCGCCCTGATCGGACGGCTCGTCGCGATGGCGGTCTGTCGGTGGGCTTCGCGTGCGCACCGAAGCAGAGCTCCGAGCCGCAGGCCTTGCAGCCTACTGAGCGCCTCGCAGTCGAGATTGCGCGCCCCGACGGGGCGGGCACTTTCGTTGTCGAGGAGGCGTACTACGCGGCGCCCGACAATGTTGTTGTCCCATGCATCACGAGACCAGCGGATCTGCCGCCGCTCGCGCCCATCGATGCCGCGACCGGGATCGGGGGCCCCGCGTACTCCGGGATTGTTGTGGCGAACGTCGAACAAGAGGTGGCTTTCTATTCGGCGGTGCTCGGTCTCGAGCAGCGACGCGATCTCAGTTTGACCGATCCCAAGTTGTTAGCCGTTCTGGGCTTGCCGGCCGATGCGAAACTTCGGCTCGTGCAGTTGTTTGCCCCCGGCACGAGCACCGGCTTCCTGACGTTGCTCGATCCGGGCACGCACGGCGAGCGCAACGAGCGCGTCCGGCCGCCAGCTCGCGGCGTGGCGATATGGACGTTTCGCGTCCACGACCTTCTCGAAGTGCGCCGCAAATTGAAGGAGGCGCACGGTGTCGTCGTGGCGGGCCCCGTGGCCGCGCGCTCCGCGCGCTGGGGCGACTACCAAGCAATGACCGCCTTGACGCCGGCCGGCACCTTCCTGGAGCTTGTCGAGGTCAAGTCGCGCTAGCGGCGCCGCAAGACCTTGCCAGGATTCATGATGCCGTTCGGATCGAACGCGCACTTTAGACGCTGCATCAGCTCGAGCTCGAGCGGCTCGGCGTAACGCTCGAGCTCCTCAACCTTCAGCCGACCGATGCCGTGCTCGGCGCTGAAGCTGCCGTGGTACGCGTGCACGAGGTCATGCACGAAACGCTGTAGCGATGCGGTTTCCGCGCGAAACGCAGCGTTGTCAGTACCGCGGCGTTGATTCACATTGAAATGTAAATTGCCATCGCCGACGTGGCCATACGCCACCAAAAAGCCGCTGGGAACGTGCGCCGCGATCCACTCACTCGCTTCCGTCACGAAGCGCGCCAGCGCCGAGATCGGCAGAGACACATCGTGCTTGACGCTCGCGCCCTCGTGGCGTTGCGCCTCCGGAATCGATTCGCGCAAGCGCCAGAGCGCGGCTCGTTGGCGCTCGTTCTGTGCGAGTGTTCCATCGGTGACTTCGCCAGCGTCGGTCGCTGCTTGCAAGGCGTGTTCGAGAGCCGTGTCGAGCGCGTCGTTCGCATTCGCCGAACTAAGTTCGCACAACACATACCACGGCGATGTCGTCGCGAGAGGGTCCGTCACACCGGGGATATGCCGAGTCGTTAGTTCGATCCCGACGCGCGGAATCAGCTCGAACGATGAAATCCGATCGCCGCTACTGCCGCGGAGCCGGTCGAGCAGCGCGACGGCAGCGGCAGGGTTTGGCACGGCGACGAACGCGGTTGCGATCGCGCGGGGTGCCGGAAACAGCTTCAGCGTGGCGGCGGTGATCACGCCGAGTGTGCCTTCCGCACCCAAGAACACCGACTTGATGTCGTAACCGGTGTTGTCTTTGCGCAGCCCTTGCAGCGTCGAGAGTAGTTGGCCGTCGGGGAGTACCACCTCGAGACCGAGTACCAGCTCGCGCGTCATGCCGTAGCGCAATACGTTCAAGCCGCCTGCATTCGTCGAGAGCGTGCCGCCGATCTGACAGCTGCCCTCGCTGCCAAGCGAGAGCGGAAAGAATCGATCGGCGTCGCGCGCGGCGCGCTGCACGTCGGCGAGCACGCAGCCCGCTTCGGCGGTCAAGGAGTAGTTAGTGGCATCGATGCTGCGAATCGTGTTGAGTCGCGTCAGTGCGAGCAAAACCTGCTGGCCCGAGTCGTCGGGCGTGGCGCCGCCGCAGTAACTCGTATTGCCGCCTTGGGGTACGACGCCGATGCGCCGCTCGTTGCAAAACGCCAGCAGCCGTTGGATCGTCGGGACGTTGCGCGGTCGTACGACGGCGAGTGCTGTGCCGCGGTAGAGCGCGCGGTGGTCGACGAGCAGGGGCGCATCGTCGTCCGGCGTGGAGCGGAGTGCGTCGTCGCCGACGATCTCGCGCAGCTGCTCGAGCACGCTCGTCACGCGAGGCTGCCGCGCGTTACACCGTGGCGAGAACAGGGCGTCGACATTGCGGCTTGGTGAGAAGCAGCTGCACGTCGCCGAGTTGGCGTTCGGCAAAGCCGCCTTCGCAGTAGCACAAATAGTACTCCCACAAGCGCACGAAGCTGTCCGGGTAGCCGAGCTTGCGGACGGTGGGCAGATTCGCAAAGAAACGCTCGCGCCAGGCTCGCAAGGTGGTGGCGTAGTGCGGTCCGATGTCCTCGAGATGAAAGATTTTGAGATCGGTGACGCGCGTGAGCGAGGCGGCGATCGCTTCGACCGACGGAATGAAGCTTCCGGGAAAGATGAAGCGCTGGATGTAATCGACGGTCTTGAGCGCTTGGCGGTAGAACTGGTCCTGGATCGTGATCGCTTGCAACAGCATCGCGCCCGACGGTTTCAACAAACTCGAGCATTTGCCGAAATAGGTGTCGAGATACTTGGCGCCGACGGCCTCGATCATCTCGATCGACACCAGTTTGTCGTACTCACCTCGCAAGTCGCGGTAATCCTCGAGCAGCACGGTCACGCGATCTTGCAGGCCGCGCTGCGCGATCTTCTCAATGGCATAGGCGCGCTGTTCTTGTGAGATCGTCGTCGTCGTGACGCGGCAGCCATACTTCTCTGCAGCGTGGATTGCGAGCCCGCCCCAGCCCGTGCCGATTTCCATGAGGTGATCGTTCGGCCTCAGCGCGAGCTTGCGGCAAATGGCCTCGAACTTTGCGATCTGGGCCTCGTGCAGTGTGGCGTCTGCGCGCTCATAGATGCCGCACGAGTACGCCATAGTCTCATCCAGCATGATCTCGTACAGCGCGTTACCGAGGTCGTAGTGAGCCGCGATATTGCGCGCACTGCCATGCTTGCTATTGCGATTCGCAAGATGAAACAACTGGTGGAGCGGACGACTGAAGAGCGCCCAGCCGCTATCCATCGCGTTCATTTGATCGCGATTGGCCACGAAGATGCGCACGAGCGCGGTTAGATCGTCGCAACGCCACAGACCACGAATGTAGGCCTCGCCCGCGCCGACGGTGCCACCGAAGGCCGCGTCGGCAAACAGCTGCGGGTGATCGACGACGAGCGTGCAGCCGACGTCGAAATCCGGTGTGCGCTGGCCGAAACGGTGCTCGCGCCCCCCTTCGAGGAGCCGCAGTTCGCCGCGCGTGAAGGTCGCGAGCCGCTGCAGCAGCAGTTTGCGGCCGAGCTGTGCGAGCCACGACGGTCCGCCCGCCGGCAGCGTGACGTCGCTCGGAATGATGCTCGGCTTGAGCGTGTTCTCGTTATTCATCAGCGAGCTCTCTCGGCGGCGCGCGCCGCAGCGATTTTGTCGGGGTGTGTGTAGAAGGGCGTGCGCTTCACTAACAACTTGAGCGCTTGCCAGTAGATCAGCGTGGCCACCTTGATCGTCACGAACGGTACGGCGAGCAAGGCTCGTGCCAAGGTGGGGCTCGAGAGCGGCTCGCGCCGCAAATGCAGCGTGGCGTCAAACTGCGCGCGGCCGTCGCGCCAGTTCTCCATGTGCACATCGAGCGTGTCGTTAGGGGCGGTGAAGCGCCACTCGTAGTGCATATCCATTGGCAGGAACGGCGAGACGTGAAACGCCTTTTCGAAGCCGAAGCGCCACACTTTCGCGCCTTCGAGCTTAGCCGTCGCAATCGACAACACATAGGCGTGCCGCTCGTCCCAAGGCGTATTGGTGATCTCCGCGACGATCGTCTCGACGCGCTCACCGCTGTCGTCGAAGACGTAGTAGAAGCTCACCGGATTGAACGACACGCCGAACGTACGCAGGTGCGTAAGCAGGCGAATCGGCCCGCGCGGGCGTTTACCGGTGCGCTGCTCGACGAGGGTGCGGACGGCCGTGTCGAGCGGCACCGTGGGATCGCCGAGAAAGTCGCTGCGCTTGAACCAGGCGAGTGCGGGCCGCCGCGCCGACCACAACCAGTAGCGATCGAACACGGTGGGCAACTCCGCGAGATCCACGTACGTCATATACAGACGGTAGCGAAAGTCGTTAGCCCGCGGCGCGAAGCGTCGATGCCGGATCGTTCCGACATACATTGCGCTGTGGGTCGATGCTGCCATGACGGGTTAGCTGGCGCGGGCGATGGCGCCGCTGCGCCCGGCGCGTTGCCCGACGACACGCGCGAAGTCCTCGACCACCCATTGCGCGCTCACCACGCCGTCCTCGTGGAAGCCGTAGCGCCAGTAAGCGCCGCAATAGAAGCTGCGATTGACACCGCTCACTTCGCTGCGGCGGCGTTGTGCGGCCACGCCCGCAGGCAAGTACACAGGATGATGGTACGTGATCGTGCGCAGCACCGTGGCTGGATCAATGTCCGCCTCGCGATTCAGCGTCACCAGAAACACCTTTGACGAGGTGAGCGTCTGCAGGATATTCATGTCGTACGTGAGCGCGACGCGATCTTGCTCGCGCGCCAACAGATGGTAGTTCCACGCGGCTCTTGCGAGTGGCGTGCGGGGCAACATGCGCGTGTCGGTGTGCAGGGTCGCGACATTCTCCTGATACGGAAACGCCGTCAGGATCTCGCGCTCCGCGGGCGTGGGATCGTCGAGCATCGCCAGCGCTTGGTCGCTGTGGCACGCGAACACGACGTAGTCGAAATGCTCGATCTCACCGCGCGCGGTGCGCAGCGTGACGTGTTCTGGCGTGCGTTTGACGCCGACGATCGGCGTGCGTAAACGGATGCGGTGCCGATACGAGGCCGTCAGCTTGCGTGCATATTCCCGCGAGCCGCCTTTGATCGCCTGCCACGTCGGGCGCTGGTTGACGTTCAGAAAGCCATGCTTGTCGAAGAACTCGACGAAAAAGCGCGCGGGAAAATCCAGCATCGAGCGTTCGGTCGCTGACCAAATCGACATGCCCATCGGCACGATGTAGCGCTCGCGAAATGCGCGCGAGTAGCGGCCGCGCTGCAAATACTCGCCGAGTGTCACGGTATCGTCGTTCGTCGTGAGCAGCTCGCGGCTCCGTTGGTTGAAACGCAGAATATCGGCAATCATGCGCAGGAACGACGGCCGCACGAAATTGGCACGCTGCGCGAACAGCGAGTTGATCGACGTGCCGTTGTACTCGATGCCCGTACGCTCGCAGCTCAGCGAGAAACTCATATTGGAGTCTTGGTACTCGACTCCGAGCTCGTGCAGCAGCGCGATGAAATGCGGGTAGGTCCAATCGTTGAACACGATGAAGCCCGTGTCGATGGCGTAGTGTCTGCCATCCACCTCGATATCCACGGTGTTCGTGTGTCCGCCGACGTAATCGTTAGCCTCGAACAGTGTGACTTCGTAGTCGCGCTGCAGGCGGTACGCCGTGACCATGCCGGCAATACCCGAGCCGATGATGGCGACACGCATGGTCGTTAGCCTCGGGGACGCAGTCGCTTCGGGGAGTGGTCGCGGACGGAAATCGGCACGGGCTTCAGATCCCAGATGATGCCGAGCCATGACAGCAGCTTGAGCAAGTAGAACGTGATGTCGATCTCCCACCAGTAGAAGCCTTGGCGGGTGGCGCTCGGATAGTGGTGGTGATTGTTGTGCCAACCCTCGCCGAGGGTGAGCAGGGCGAGCCAAAAGTTGTTACGACTCGAGTCACCGGTGCGATACCGCTGCTTGCCGAACACGTGCGACAGCGAGTTGATGGTGTACGTGCCATGCGAGCACGCGACCGTGGAGATGAAAAATCCCCACACCAGCATCTGCCAGCGGTCGGTGCCGAGTTCCGGCGCTGCAGTTTCCAGCCACGCGCCTACACCAAACACGCCCACGGCAAGCGCGACCGGCACCAGAATGTCGAACCGATCGAGCAGTTGCAGTTCGCGGTATTGCATGAGATCGCGCACGCGGCGCAGATCGGGCGTAAATCCCTTCTTCGACAAAAACCAGCTCATGTGAGAGCGCAAGAAACCGTATTTGATCGGCGAGTGTGGATCGTCCTCTTTGTCGGAGTGCGCATGGTGATGCCGATGATGCGCTGCCCACCAAATCGGTCCGCGTTGTACTGCTGATGCTCCTAACACACCGAACAGGAACTGCCCGACGCGACTCGTCTTGAACGATCGATGCGAAAAGTACCGGTGGTAGAAGCCGGTGATCGCGAACATGCGGATGAAGTACAGCGCAACCGCCACGGCGACCGCGATCGGACTCACGCCAACCCAAAACACGGCGAGACACGCGAGGTGCATGCCGAGAAACGGCAGGATGCGCGCCCAATCGACTTGCTCATCGGCCGCCGTGAAAGTGGGCGCGCCTTCGCCAGCCGCGCGGCGCGACGTATCGAACCACAGCAAGAACGCGCGACCCACGCGGTAAGCCCAGGAACCTGCTGCAGGCGATTCAACCGACATTCGTCTCGATACTCCGTTTACGCACTTGAGCAATACGGGCGGCCGCGCCTATTGGATTCATCCCCAGCACGGAAAATATATGTTTCTAATCAACGGCTTGATCGCCGTTTGCCCCGCATGCTCACTATGACTTTACCGGCCTGGTCTGCCGGTCGCAATCTCGGAATTTGGCGCGCGCGCGTGTACTGGGCAGCGCCCGCCGATTGCCTAAGTGGACGGCTTCTGCCGCGTGTTTTCCAGTGCTTGCCGCAAGCTGGCAATTTCTGCTCGGAGCGCCTCGATGTCATTCGCCGACGCAACGCGCTCGTGCTCGACCGGTACGGTGGGTTCTTGCATTGCATTGACAATCACCGCGATGAACAAGTTCAACACCGTGAAGGTAGCGAGCAAGATGAAAGTGAGGAAGAACACCCAGGCGAGCGCGTAGCGCGCCATGATTTCGCGCGCGATCTCGGCCCAGCCCTCGAGCGTCATGATTTGGAATAACGAGAACATCGAGCCGTACAACGTGCCAAACCATTGCGGGAACTCTTGTCCGAATAGCTTCGTGGCCATGACGGAGAAAACGTAGAAGAACACGCCGAGCAGCAAGCCGATCGAGCCCAAGCCCGGTAGCGAACGTGCCAGCGACTCGACGACGAAGCGCATCTTCGGAATGGCCGAGATCAAACGCAGCACGCGCAACACGCGCAGCGCGCGCAGCACTGACAGTCCGCCGGTGGCGGGCAGGAGCGCGATGCCGACGACACCGAGGTCGAACAAATTCCAACCACTGCGAAAGAACGCAAAGCCGTGGCCGATGAGTTTCAGTGCAAGTTCGACGACGAAGATCGCGAGTAGGGCGGTGTCGAGCGCGTGTAACGCAGGACCGACACGCGCCGTCACCGCCGGGAACGTCTCAAGACCTAGCGTGATCGCATTGATCACGATCAACGCGATGATGAAGTGCTGTACACGCGGCGATTCGACGAACGCCGCCAAGCGCGCACGCCAGCCCGTCGGGGCGGGGGAAGGGTGAGTGTCGGTCATGCGGAAAGGTTAGCAGAGCGCGCCGGGGTTTCGCCAAATGAAAAGGCCGCGATTGTCTTCACAATCGCGGCCAGTAGTCACGCTCGCGAGCTAACTGTTAGCTGCGTGCCGTCTCGGCTGCGCGGAGCGCAGCGATACGCTCATCAAGCGGCGGGTGGCTCATGAACAGCTTCTTCAAGCCGGTCGGGATACCCCCGCTGATGCCGAAAGCGGCCATCTGCGACGGCAGCGGATGCGGGTCGTGAACGCGCTTCAACGCTTCCAACGCACCGATCATGTTGCCGCGCGAGGAGAGATACGCACCCGCCGCATCGGCGCGGAACTCGCGCTGCCGCGAGAACCACATGACGATCATGCTCGCGAGGATGCCGAGCACGATCTCGGCGAAGATCACCGTGATCATGTAGGCGATGCCGCGGCCTTCCTCATTCTTCAGAATGGCACGATCGACGAAGTTGCCGATGATGCGCGCGAAGAACATCACGAACGTGTTCACAACGCCCTGGATCAACGTGAGCGTGACCATGTCGCCGTTGGCGACGTGTCCCACTTCATGGCCGAGCACGGCCTCCACTTCTTCACGCTTCATCGAGCGCAGCAAACCCGTGCTCACGGCGACGAGCGCCGCATCACGGCGCGCGCCGGTGGCAAACGCGTTCGGTTGCGGCGAATCGAAGATGCCGACTTCCGGCATCTTGATGCCCGCTTCCTGCGCCTGACGACGTACAGTGTCGACGAGCCAACGCTCGGTCTCGTTGGTGGGCTGTTCGATGACGTGCACGCCCATCGAGCGCTTGGCCATCCACTTCGACATCGCGAGCGAGATGAACGCGCCGCCGAAGCCGAACACAGCGCAGAACGCGAGCAGACCGCCGAGGCCGCCCGTGCCCGTGAGGTAACGATCGAGGCCCAGTACTTGCACGACGATCGACAAAACGATCATCACGGCAATGTTGGTGGCGATGAATAAAACGATGCGTTTCATGAGTAGCTCTTCAACTCCATGCGTGGACGCGGAGGGTCTATTCCGCAGCTCATTCGACTCCGGACAGGGTCCGTAGTTCGCGGACGCGCACTCTAGCGAGTGCCGTCCCGGAGTGCCATGGTTGTATTGAAATTCTCGAATTCAAGCCCGATATGATTCGGGCAATTCGAATTTTCGGGACGGTGCGGCCGAAGCCGCCAAATCACTGGTGCATTGCCTTGACGTAAGCCGCGATCGCATCGAGTTCCTCGGGTGGGAGGTAGGCGAACCCGGGCATCACTCCGTTGCGAATACTGCCGGGTTGACCCGGCATTCGGCCGACTTTGAGGAATTCGACCAGCGGTGCAGAGTTGAGCCCAGCCGTGTACTGCGACTCCACGAGCGTACGCATGTCGACGAGGTTCAGGTCCTCGGCGCGCAGAAACTCGTTCGTGTCGGTGCGCACGAGAAACGGCAGGTCGGTTAGCTCGCAAACGTAGGCTGTGTCGTACAGCTTCTTCCGTGCCGTTGTAGTTCGCTTCCCAAGAGAAATGCACGTCGGCAATGCGCGTAACCGTGCGATTCGCCATCCACACCAGCACGCATTTCGATTTGTAGACGGCGGCCATCGGGTCTCCGAGATAAGTTTGGCCCGTCGTCCTGTAGAAGCCCGTGGGGAGATCGCCGACGCTCGAGTAGAACTCCGATACCGTGACGCCGGTAATCGTGGCGAAGCGGGCGAGCGAGGAGTACGACGCGATCTGCACGGCGAATTGCGTGCCGGAGCCCAGCGTGACCGAGTCGGGCCTGTACTTCGTTGCGACGTCGAGAAACTTGTCAGCGATCTCGCGGGTGGCTTGTTCCCACGAAATGCGCTCCCAATTGCCTTCACCGCGTTTCGCGCCCACGGCGCCGAAGCGGCGATGCGGCCGCGGCGGTGCCGCAGCGCTCGCCTGCCCGTGCTTCAGCGTTAGGACGCGCGCGAGTGCGGCAGTGCTGCCGCGCAAGAAATAACGACGCTAGACGGACACGGTTCTGCTCGCCACGTTAGTAGTTAGCGAGAGTATGAGATCGGCGACAGCTGCAGTGTCGTCCAAATCGACGCGCGGGCTCCGAACGCTCGTCGGTAGCCGCAGAGTGGTGGGGCAGGCAATCGCTGCGATGCCTGTATCCGCCGCCGCAAGTGGTTCGCTCGATTCGGCCGCGCGAAACACTTCGAGCCGAACGAGCGAATCGAGTTGTTTGTAGCCCTCGACGAGCACGATGTCGACGGGGGCGAGTTCTGCGAGCAGCGCGTCAAGCGAACGAGGTTCCTGCGCTTGGCGAATCAGTGCCCAGCCGTGATCTGATGCCACGATCACTTCCTGGGCGCCAGCCTCACGGTGCCGATAGCTGTCTTTGCCGGGCGTATCGAGCTCTGGCAAATGGTGGTGCGTGTGCTTGATCGTGGAGACGCGATAGCCACGGCGACGGAATTCGTGCACGAGGCGCACCACTAGGTGCGTCTTGCCGCTGCCTTGCCGCCCAATGATTCCCGCTACTCGCAATGCCAACTCCCGGCGAGCCCTGTGGGCCCCGCTGAAGTGTAAGGCTACGGGACTCGCCATCGCATCGAACTGCGAGCCCACTATATGGACGCACCTTGCCGCTGCGAGGGCTACGTCAGTGTGGCGCCGAGCAATCGGCCCACCAGGAAGGCCGTCACGCCGGCGCCAGCGCCGATGAGCATCATCCGCAAGCCGCCGCGCAGCGCACCACGACCGGTGAACAAGCTGAGCGCGACGCCGATCGCGAACAAGGCGACGAGAGTAACGATTGCGACGGCGTAGGTTGCCGGTTGACCCGTTGCGCCGAGGAAAATCGGTACGAGGGGCAGCACGGCGCCAACGGAAAATGCGGCGAATGAAAATCCCGCGGCACCCCAGGGTGAGCCCAGATCGTCGGGGTTCAGCCCGAGTTCTTCGCGCGCCAATACGTCGAGCGCGTGCTTAGGGTCGGCGAGGAGGGCGTGGCTGATGCGCCGCGCTTCTTCCATCTCGACGCCGCGCGCGTTGTAGATCAGCGCGAGCTCTTCAGCCTCGGCTTCTGGGTACTCGGCGAGCTCATCACGCTCGAGGGCCATCTGGTGTTCGTACATTTCGCGCTGCGAGCGGACGGAAACGTACTCGCCCGCCGCCATCGACAATGCGCCGGCCAACAGTCCGGCAACGCCTGTCAGCAGCAGCGTATCCGTGCTCGCCCCGGCGCCTGCTACGCCGAGAAGGAGGCTTGCATTCGAGACGAGGCCGTCGTTCGCACCAAACACCGCCGCCCGCAAGTTGCCGCCGGCGATGCTCGAATGTCGCTCCCCCACTTGCGATACCGACGTGGGAATTGCGTGCCCGGGTGTCGCGCGTGGTGCGGAGTAGGTAGAGAGGCCGCGCAGCTTCATGGCAGCGAGCACGGAACGCATGTTGCGCGGCCCAACCGTGCGCGCAAGTTGCGCCACGATGCGTGCGCGTAATGACGGAGTAAAGGTAGCAGTGCTGCCCGGGTGCGACGCGAGCCACTGTTGCGCCTGGTCTTCAGCCGTGGCTGCGAGCTTCAAAAACAAGGTGCGCCGCGCTGGGTCGGGCTCCGCCTGGGCGACCTGCGTGTATAACCACGCCGACTCTTTTTCGTGATACCAGCCTTCGCCCGAGCCGCTCATAGAGTCAGCTCGCAGCTCGTGCGCTAGTAACGGTCGTCTTCCTCATCGTCGGCGTCTTCATCCTCATCGTCGTCCCAGTCGTCGTCCTCGTCTTCCTCGTCCTCTTCCCAATCGTCGTCTTCATCTTCGTCGTCGTCGGCCTCGTCAGACCAACCCTCGGGCTCTTCCGTGAGTTCGAGATCCAACTCATGCCAAACGTCGAGGTCGAGTTCCTCGATCTCGCCGTCGAGATACTCGATTTCGACGAGCTCGCTGTCCTCATCAACGGACAACACGCGGAATGTTTCGTCATCTTCTAAGTTTTCGTACCACTTGCCGGGTACGGGTGTGTGTTCTCTGCTCACGCGGTGCCCTTCCGATTCGAAGGGCTGCAGTTTAGGCGCACTATGTCATGGCGGCAATGGCAGGAGCGGTCTCATGGCTCAGTCATCCTTGAATGGTGTACGACCCGCGTCGTCGACGTCGTCGAATTGGCCACTATTGACGGCCCAGAACAGCGCCCATGTCGCGAGTCCCATCAACACGAGCCCCAGTGGAACGAGAACGAATGTGATGGTCATGATCGTGTTAGTCGCCTTGCGTTGAGGGTGACAGCGAGTGAGGAAAGGGACATGCCGAGCGCTGCGAGCCAGGGCGCGATCCAGCCGACCGCCGCTGCGGGCACCGCAGCTAGGTTGTAAACGAAAGCCCACGTGAGATTCTGGCGCATGATCTTGCGGGTGCGTCGCGCCGTGACGATCGCGCGAGCAATGCCGCGCAGCGAATCGTCGATCAACAAAAGATCCGCAGCCGCTTGCGCGACGGCTGAACCGTGCCCCATCGCGCAGGACACATCCGCTGCCGCGAGCACCGGGCCGTCGTTGATGCCGTCGCCGAGCATCAATACCTTCCTGCCTTTGGCGCGTAGTGCTTCGACCAGCTCGATCTTGCGTTCCGGTGTTAGCCGCCCATGGGCGTGCTCGATCTGCAATTGCGCTGCAACTGCCGCGACTGCGTTCGGATGGTCGCCACTGGCGATGACGAGTTCGAGACCGAGGTCGCGTAACGCCTGGATCGCTTCGAGCGCGGTCGTGCGAATCGTATCGGCGATCTCAAACACCGCAATGATCCCTGCAGAGTCGCCCAGCACGAGCTGCGCATCCGCTGGTAATTCGCGCGCGAGCTCTCCGACATACGTCGGCAAGCCGAGGCGGTAACGAACGCCGTCCACGTCACCTTCGATGCCTTGGCCTTGAGTTTCCTGTAAGGCGGTTGCATGCAGGTCGACGTCACCGTGCCGTTGAAACGCTTGTGCGATCGGATGACTCGAGCCGCGCTCGAGTGCCGCGCCGATGGCGAGTGCCCGCTCGGCAGTCATGCGCCGCGTGCTAACAACACGAACCTGCGAATGATCGCCTTCGGTCAAGGTGCCAGTCTTGTCGAGCACGACGGTGTCGACCAGGCTCAAGCGCTCGATCGCATCGGCGCGCGTCACCATGACACCCTCGCGAGCCAAGCGCGTGGTCGCTGCGGCGAACGCGACGGGCGTTGCTAAGGAGAGCGCACAGGGACAGGTGACGACGAGAACGGCGAGTACAGCCGGGAAGGCGCGCATCGGATCGACGAACCACCATGCGCCTGCGACAACCGCCGCGAGGATCAGGATCGCGAGCACGAACCAGCCTGCGACGCGATCCGCCGCGCGCGCGAGCGGTGGCCGATCGCGTTGGGCACGCTCGAGCAGGCGCACGATCGTTGCCAAAGTCGATTCGCTGACGGTCGACAGCGCTTCGACGATCACGACCGCGCCCGCATTGACGGCGCCTCCTGGCACCCGCTCTCCCGCGGCCACTTCGATTGCGCGGGCCTCACCCGAGAGCAAGGATTGATCGATCCACGCAGCGCTGGTCGTGAGTGCATCGACCGGGAGCACGGCACCTTTGGCGATTTGCAGGCGGTCACCACGCTGGAGCTGTGCGACCGGCACGCGTTCGGTGGTCCCGTCGGCCTTTACCCGCAAGGCCGTTTCCGGGAGGCTGCGCGCCAAGGCATCGCTTGCGCCGATGCTGGTGTGACGCGCACTCATTTCGAAATAGCGGCCACCTAACAAGAAGAACACGAACATCGAGATGGAGTCGTAGTACACCTCGCCGCTACCGACCAGCGTGTTGTAGACGCTGGCTGCGAAAGCCAGCAACAGTGCGAGGGTGACGGGCACGTCCATGCCGAGCGTGCGGGTGCGCAAGCCGGTCCATGCGCCGCGCAGGATCGACGCTCCGGAATAGAACAACACCGGAATCGTGATCAGCATGCTGACGAGCTTGAAGTAGTGCGCATAGTTCGCGTCGATGCCGCGTGGCCCCGCGGTATAGAGCGCGAAAATCAGCATCATCGTCTGCATCATCCCGAAGCCAGCGACGCCGAGTCGCTTGATGGCGTCACGGCGTTCGGCGGCGCGCGATGCCAGTGCGGCGGCACCTGCGAGCGGCATGGGCTTGAAGCCGGCTCGTTCGACAGCAGAGACGATCTGCTCGAGCGAGGTGTTGTTAGGGTCGAAGTCGACACTGACGCGATGCGTTGCAACATTGACCTTGACGGCAATCACACCGGCCAGCGCGCCCACCGTGCGCTCGATCGTGCGGGCGCAGCCTGCGCAACGCATGCCCTCGGCGGTGAACAGCGTGTGGGCACGGTGCCGGTCGGCATCGAGCCATTCGATATGATTCTGCGCAGCGAGCGCCGTCATGGCGACGGTGCCTCTGGTGGAGGTGCGGCTGTGAGCGTGATGCTACCGAGCGTGCCCGTTACCTCTTGGCGGATGCGCCAAGATTCCGCGCCATCGCTCAACGTGACATACCAGTGGCCCGCGGGCACGGGCTCGCACACCGCCGTGTAGCCGTCGCTCGCAGGACGCAGGGCCCAGGTGCGATCGAGATCGGGATTCGTGGCGTGGGTTAGCTGCACCACCAAAACGTCGGGCGGCACGGTGTTGGCCGAGAAGGCCACAGAACAGCGCCCGCCCTGAGCGCTCAGGTCCAAGATTGCGCGCGCGCCGATTTCACCGGCGCGGGCTGCGCGCGCGATGTCTCGCTCGAGCGGCGCGCCTTCCCAGTTGAAATTGTTAGGAAGAGTGGGCTCGCGCTCATTGAGCGCCAAGCCGAGCGTAATGAAGCTCGCGATGACCGCCACGGCGGGAATGCCGATCATGACCCAAGCAGCGGGCGGCAAGCGATTCGAAGGTAGGGTTGCGGTCATGTGGGTAGGCTCCTCAAGATTGTCTCAGCGGGCTGGGGCTAACAAGCGTGCTTCGGCGGTGGCCTGCAGCGAGGGGTCATCCTCGGCAACGACCGTGAAGCGAATGGTCTCTGAGCCCAAGGGTTCATAGGCATCGCGCTCGACGCGCACGACGGCCGGAAACACCGAGCCGCTCTCCACGGTGAACACGCTGTCCTCGGGCTCGAGCTCCAAACGCTCCGGATCGTTGACCGTGATGCGAAATGTGCGCGTGCGCTCGCTCTTGTTCAGGATCTTGACCGTGTAGACGTTGACGACCTCGTCGCCGTCGAGGCGGTAGAGCTGGTTGCGATCGCGTATCACGTCGACGCCAATGGGTTTGCGCATCGCCAGTGCGACGACGAAGCCCGCGATCAGCAAGCCGAGCAGTGAGGCGTAGAGGATCACACGCGGACGCAGTAGGCGCGTGCGCTTGTGTTCGAGCGCGTGCTGCGTGTCGTAACGAATGAGTCCGCGCGGATACCCCATTTTGTCCATCACGCTGTCGCAGGCATCGATGCAGGCAGCGCAGGCAATGCACTCGTATTGCAGCCCTTTACGGATGTCGATTCCGGTCGGGCACACTTGCACGCACATCGTGCAATCGATGCAGTCTCCGAGGCCAGCGGCGCGCGGGTCGACGTTGCGCTTACGCCCACCGCGGGGTTCGCCGCGCTCGGTCTCGTAGGTGATGATCAACGTGTCTTTGTCGAACATCGCGCTTTGGAAGCGTGCGTACGGGCACATGTACTTGCACACTTGTTCGCGCAAGTAGCCGGCATTGCCATAGGTGGCGAAGCCGTAGAACAAGATCCAGAACGTTTCCCACGGCCCGAGCGAAGCCGTGACAACTTCGCCCGCCAGCGTATGGATCGGTGTGAAATAGCCGACGAATGTGAAGCCGGTCCAAAGCGCAAAGCTTATCCACAAGGCTTGCTTCGCAGACTTCCGCGCTAACTTGTTAGTGCTCCAAGGCGCCGCATCGAGTTTCATGCGGGCCGCGCGATCGCCCTCGGTCCACCGCTCCATGGCGATGAAGGATTCCGTCCACACTGTTTGCGGGCACGCGTAGCCGCACCACAGGCGCCCACCGACGGCCGTGAAGAAGAACAAACTCAACGCGGCGATGACAAGCAGCCACGTGAGAAAAATGAAGTCCTGCGGCCACATGACGAGGCCAAAGATGTAGAACTTGCGGGCCGGTAAATCGAATAGCACCGCTTGGCGATCGTTCCATGTGAGCCACGGCCCAACATAGAAGATGCCGAGCAAGCTCCACACGGCGAGGGTACGCCAGCGAGCGAAGCGGCCGGCAATCTCGCGCGGATAGACCTTCTTGTGGGCTTCGTAGTACGAGCCGCTATCGTCGGCGGCTGTATTCACGATGAATGCTCGGTACGCACCAAGTAGACGGCGAGCGCGGCGGCGCAAGCCGATACGAGAAAAAGAAAGAAGAAGCCGATGGCGTAGACGCGCAAACGATCCGTCCACCACGCCGGTGGCAATCCGTCGCGCAGTGCATCGGGGTCGACAAAGGCGAAGCACACCATCGTGCCAAACGCGGCTGCCAGAAAGCCGCTCCATGCAGCCACTGCAATCGAGCGGCCCCGCGGAGTGAGATCAGGGGGATGATCAGTTCCTGCGGGGGCCGACATCGATTGCAGCCTGTCTGGTGGGAGTGTCGCTACTGGCGCTGAGCGACAGCACATACGCGGCTAACAACTTGACACGCACTTCGCCGAGTCGGTCGAGGTGGGCAGGCATGCCATTCTGGCGCCCTTGTTCGATGGTCTGTCGAATCGCCGCGACCGAGCCACCATGTATCCAGACGCTGTCGGCCAAGTTCGGCGCGCCGAGGTCTTGGTTACCTTTGCCGTCGGCACCGTGACACACCGCGCAGATCTCCGCGAAGCGTGCTTGCCCATTGGCGACGTTGCCTGCAGGCACGGTGCGTCCAGACAACGAGAGCACATAAGCGACCACGTCCTCGACACCCGTCGGCCCGAGTGCTTCACCCCACGGCGCCATGACGCCCGTACGGCCATTCGAGATCGTTTCAACGATAGTTTCGCTCGCGCTGCCCCACAACCAGTCGGAATCCGCGAGATTGGGAAAGCCGAGCGCACCGCGGCCGTCCGAGCCATGACATGTGGCGCAGTTGTTAGCAAACAAGTTGCGACCCACGGTCAGGGCGGCCGGGTTCTTGGCCAGTTCCTCAACGGGCAGCGCCGCGAACGGCGCGAGCGTCTTCTGCAACAGTGCCTCATTGGCCGCCGCTTGCGCAGCATGTTGCTTCTCCTGCGTCCAGCCGAGCGTACCCGGGTTGTTGCCGAGCCCCGGGTAGAGTACGAGGTATCCGATGCTGAACGCGATCGTAATCACGAACAGCCATAGCCACCAACGTGGCAGCGGATTGTTGAACTCGCGCAGGTCGCCGTCCCAAACGTGGCCTGTCGTATCGGTCGTGCTGTTGGCCTCATTGGGTTTGCGGCGCATCGCGAACAGCAGCCAGAGCGCGGCCGCGATGTTGAGGACGACAAGAATGCTGATATAGAGATTGAATCCATTACTCATGGCGGCGGGTCTTTCAAGCGGGCCGATGGCGAATCAACAGAGTCTTCCTCGAGTGCAGTACGTGCTGCTCGATCGAACGAGGCTTTTCGCTTCGAGCTGAACGCCCAGAAGATCAGCGCGATGAAGAGCGCGAGGAGGATGGCGGTGAGAATGCCGCGCAAGGTGCCGAGGTCCAGCATCATCGCCAGCCTTTCGACTCGATGCCGATACCTTGTAGGTAGGCAACGAGCGCGTCCATCTCGGTCTTGTCGGCCACTTCTGCGCTGGCGTTTGCGATTTGGTCGGCCGTGTAGGGCACGCCCACTTTCTGCAGCGCGCGCATCTTGGCTGGCGTACCCGCTGGATCGACCTTGTTTTTGGCGAGCCACGGGAAGCCGGGCATGTTCGATTCCGGTACGACGTCGCGCGGATTGAGTAAGTGCGTGATATGCCATTCATCCGAGTAGCGCCCGCCGACGCGCGCCAAGTCGGGGCCGGTGCGCTTGCTGCCGAACTGGAACGGATGGTCGTACACCGATTCGCCCGCGAGCGAGTAGTGGCCGTAGCGTTCAGTCTCGGCGCGCAGAGGCCGGACCATCTGTGAATGGCACGTATAACAACCTTCACGGATATAGATATCGCGGCCCTCCAGGCGCAGCGCGCTATAGGGCTCGATCCCAGGTGCGGGTTGCGTCGTCTCGCTCGAGAAGTACAGCGGGACGATTTCCACCAAGCCACCCACGCTGATTACTGCGGCGATCAGTACGCCCAGGAGGCCGACACTCTTTTCAATAGTTTTATGTTGCATCTGCGTTTCTTTCGAAGCTCAAGCGGGCTGCGGAATGGGGGCATCCACGGCGGACTCTTTTGCAGCGATCGTCTTGTAGACGTTCCACGCCATGATGAACATGCCGCCTAACACCAAGGTGCCGCCGATCAAACGCACGACGTAGTAGGGGAACGTCGCTGCGAGTGCCTCGACGAACGTGTACGTCAAAGTTCCATCAGGGTTCGTCGCGCGCCACATGAGGCCCTGCATCACGCCGGCGATCCACATCGCTGCGACATACAGCACGATGCCGATCGTCGTGGTCCAGAAGTGCCAATCGATCAAGCGCACGCTCCACATTTCCTTGCGGCCGTAGAGGCGCGGGATCAGCACGTACAGTGACCCGATCGACACCATCGCCACCCAACCGAGCGCGCCGGAGTGCACGTGCCCGATCGTCCAGTCCGTGTAGTGCGACAGCGCATTGACGGTCTTGATCGACATCATCGGTCCTTCGAACGTCGACATGCCGTAGAACGACAGCGACACGATCAGGAACTTGAGGATCGGATCGGTGCGCAACTTATGCCACGCGCCGGACAGCGTCATGATGCCGTTGATCATCCCGCCCCACGACGGCGCGAGCAGAATCAACGAGAAGATCATGCCGAGCGACTGCGCCCAATCCGGCAGCGTCGTGTAGTGCAAGTGATGCGGGCCCGCCCACATGTAGATCGAGATCAAGGCCCAGAAGTGCACGATCGACAGGCGATACGAGTACACAGGCCGGCCAGCCTGCTTGGGCACGAAGTAGTACATCATGCCGAGGAAGCCGGTTGTTAGGAAGAAGCCTACGGCATTGTGGCCGTACCACCACTGCACCATCGCATCGATGGTGCCGGCGTAGGCCGAATACGACTTCGTCATCGAGACCGGGATCGCGGCGCTGTTGACGATGTGCAGCACCGCGACAGTGATGATGAATGAGGCGAAGAACCAGTTCGCCACATAGATATGCGACACACGACGTTTGACGAGCGTGCCGAGGAAGACGATGGCGTAGGCAACCCAAACCACCGCAATCAGTAAGTCGATGGGCCACTCGAGTTCCGCATACTCCTTACCCGAGGTCCAGCCCAGCGGCAGTGAGATCGCGGCGAGCAAGATGATCAGTTGCCAGCCCCAGAACGTGAACGAGGCGAGGCCATCGGAGAATAGGCGCACATGGCACGTGCGCTGCACCACATAGTAGGACGTCGCGAAGAGCGCGGAGCCGCCGAAAGCGAAGATCACCGCGTTCGTGTGCAGCGGACGCAGGCGGCCGTATGACAGCCAGGGAAGGTCGAGATTCAACGCTGGCCATGCGAGCTGTGCCGCGATGATTGCGCCCACGAGCATGCCGACGATGCCCCACACGACGGTCATCAGCGCGAATTGCCGCACCACCGTGTCGTTGTATGTCGTAGCGGCGGGGGCTGTGTTCGCCTCTGACCAGGTTGCCGCAGCAGTAGCCATCATTCTTGCCTTTCTGATGAGTGAGACCCGTTCTGCGATAGGTATTCTCCCGACCGTGCAGATTGCGCCGAATCCGCATCTGTACTTATGCACGCGCGGTAAGTGCGTGCAGGAAGTCGCGCTGTATAGGGTCAATCCCGTACACTGACTGGACAGGATTTTTTGCCGGTTTTAGCGATGGCTTTAGGTGACCAACAGTCGGGCGATACGCGGGGATGGCTTGCAGGCTCGCGCCGTGTCGTCGTCAAGGTGGGCTCGGCGCTGCTCGTCGATCAAGCCACGGGTCGACTCAATCGAGCGTGGCTCGAAACCTTGGTCGACGATCTCAAGGCGATGCGCAAGCGCGGCCAGGAAATCATCCTCGTTTCCTCGGGTGCCATTGCGCTCGGTCGGCGGCATTTGAAGTTGCCGGCGGGTCCTTTGCGCCTTGAAGAGAGTCAAGCCGCCGCCGCCGTCGGTCAGATTCGGCTCGCGCATGTGTATAAAGAGTTGTTAGAGACGCCTGACATCACGGTCGCGCAGGTGCTACTGACGCTCGGCGATACCGAGCAGCGGCGGCGCTATTTGAATGCGCGAGCGACGCTCAATGCGTTGCTTGCGCTCGGCGCCATCCCGGTGATCAACGAAAACGACACCGTGGCGACAGCGGAGATTCGCTATGGCGACAACGATCGCCTTGCAGCACGTGTCGCGCAAATGGCGAGTGCCGATTGCTTGGTGCTTCTGTCTGACGTCGAAGGCTTGTTCACCGCCGATCCCAATCTTGATCGTCGCGCCGAGTTCATCCCGAAGGTGTTCGGTATAACGCCGGAGATCGAGGCGATGGCCGGCGGCTCGGCGTCCGCTGTCGGCTCGGGTGGTATGGCCACGAAGATCATGGCCGCCAAGATTTCTCTGTCCGCAGGTTGTTATATGTGCGTGGCAGCCGGTGCGCACGAGCATCCCATTCGTCGCATCGAGCGCGGCGCGCGCTGCACATGGTTTGTACCGACGTCGAATCCAGTGGCGGCGCGCAAGCAATGGATCGCGGGCACGCTGAAGCCTGCGGGTGCGATTGCGATCGATGCCGGTGCGCTGCAGGCGCTGTTGTCGGGCAAGAGCTTGCTGCCCGCCGGCGTGACTCGCGCGGTTGGGCGCTTCGAGCGCGGCGATACGGTGAGCGTGCTGGCGCCGGACGGGCGCGAGATCGCACGCGGTATCGTCGCCTACTCCGACAGCGACGCTGCGCGAATTTTGGGCAAGAAGAGCAGCGAGATCGAGGCGTTGTTAGGCTTTCGCGGCCGCGATGAAATGATTCATCGCGATGATCTCGTGTTGCTGCTGACGGAATCGCGTGTCGCCGGGAGTGGGGCATGACATCGCGCGGCCAATCGGCGGCCGAGCCTGCGGTCGATTTGATCTCTCAGCTGCGCGCAATGGGTCGTGCTGCCGTCGAAGCACAAGCGGTGCTCGCGTTGGCTTCCACGGACGTCAAGAATCGTGCATTGCTTGCGATCGCGACGGAATTGCGCGCCCAGCGGGAACCGATTTTGGCAGCGAACCACCGCGACATGGAGGCAGCCCGTGCCAAGGGGTTGTCCGCAGCCATGCTGGATCGGCTTGCCTTGGACGCGAAGCGAATCGAATCCATGGCGCGCGGTGTGGAGGAGGTGGCCGCGTTGCCCGACCCGATCGGCGGCGTCATGGCGCAATGGTCGCGTCCGAACGGCTTGGTCATCGCACGAGTGCGCGTGCCGCTCGGCGTGGTCGGCATCATTTACGAGAGCCGCCCCAATGTGACATGCGATGCGGGCGCTTTGTGCTTGAAGAGCGGGAATGCGTCGATTTTGCGCGGCGGCTCGGAGAGCTTTCACTCGAGCCGAGCGATCCACGCTTGCATCGTCACGGGGTTGTCAGCGGCCGGGTTGCCGCCGACGAGTTGTCAGCTCGTTCCCACCACGGATCGTGCAGCGGTCGGCTACCTATTGAGCGAGATGCGCGAATTCGTCGATGTGATCGTGCCGCGCGGTGGCAAAAGCTTGGTGGCGCGCGTGCAGGAAGAGGCACGCGTACCCGTGATCGGCCATCTCGAGGGCAATTGCCACGTCTACGTCGATCGCGACGCGGACCTCGATATGGCGCGAGCCATTGTGTTGAATGCGAAACTTCGACGCACCGGTGTGTGCGGTGCGGCCGAGACGTTGCTTGTCGATGCGGCGTGCGCCAGCACGCATCTCGCGCCGCTCGTGCACGCACTGCTCGATGCCGGTTGTGAGGTACGCGGCGATGCCATGACACAGCGAGTGGATGGCCGCGTGCGGCCAGCGACTGAAGCCGACTGGGGCACGGAGTTTCTCGACGCCATTATCGCCGTCAAAGTCGTGGCCGGCGTCGAGGCAGCGATGCGCCACATTGAGCAGTATGGCTCGGGGCATACGGATTCGATCGTGACGCGGGACTCGGCCACGGCCGAGCGCTTTCTGCGCGAGGTGGACAGCGCGATCGTGCTGCACAACGCCTCGACGCAGTTTGCGGATGGTGGCGAGTTCGGTATGGGCGCGGAGATCGGAATCTCGACCGACCGCTTCCATGCACGTGGCCCCGTCGGTGTCGAGCAACTGACGAGTTACAAGTACGTCGTGCGCGGCGCGGGACAAGTGCGCTCGTAGACCCTTTTAGCGTGAGTCGGCCGGCCGAGTGTTGGCTTGTGCGACACCAATGCGACGCAACTCGCTCAGCGCGAGATTGTGCTCGATGAAATACAGCACGCGTGTGTTGACGACGGCGGCAAGGTAGCGTCGCGCCACATCCGTCTCGCCCCGCGCGAGCCGCTCTTGCCCGATGTAGTAGAGGGCCTCACACAGCCGCTCTTGGGCGCTGGGGTACCCGCTATCGTCCTGCGCTTGCTCGAGCAACGATTGCTCGCTGCGCACGCCGCGTAACGTCTCGAGGATCGGCGTTGGCCATTCCAGTTCCTCTTCGTCGTCTTCGCCGTCGTCATCGGTCCGCAATTTCTTTGGACGGTGCAACACTTCGGGCTTGGCGACGCCGGCGCGCCGCTGCGCGAGATGGAACATGATCTCCGAGTAAGCCGCATCGTGCCGCTCGTCGTCATGGGTCGCTGCATATCGGTAGTTAGCAATCGCATCGGCCCAGCGCTGTTCGAGAAAGTCGATTTGGCCCAATTGCTGGCGCACAGTCGCGTTCCGCGGATCGATCGTGAGTGCGCGCACGAGGAGTTGCCGTGCTTGCGGCAAATCGCCCATCCACTTCAGTTCGGTTGCGAGCGCCGACAAGATCGAAACGCTCCGCGGCAGACACTCGGCCGCGCGGCGAAACGCATCGGCGGCGCCAGCGTGATCCGCGCGGATGGCGCGTGCCTCCCCGAGCGCATTCCAAAGGCCAGCAAAGCGGGCAGCGCCCAGCGTGCGCGCGCAGCCTTGCCGCGGTGTTTCGATTTGCCGCAAGGCGTGCTCTGCAGCGACCAATGCCGCGCGCGACTCAGTGGTGTCGGGCAGCGCCTCGAATTGTTGTTCCATCGCGTAGCGAAGGAGCGGGGTGCTGTCAGGCTCGTTCGCGGGAGTGGCCAGCGCCGCTAGCACGAGCGCGGCGCCGTGGAGCCAAGCGCGAGCGCTGCGAGTCAAGCGGGCTGGGCCGTCAAAGCGGCAGCGCCGCCACGCAGCGAACGCACGAGCGTAAATCCACGTCGACTGAGCTCGGCTGCGGTGGCCAAGCTGCGCGCGCCTCGAGCGCACACTAACAAGTAACGATCGCTCGGTACGAGGTCAGGTGCAGGGCCGAGCAAGGTTGCCATCGGCCGCTCGAGCACGGGTGTGCCGCCGAGTGGCGAGGCTGCACATTCGTTGGGCTCGCGAATGTCAACGATGCGATAGCCAGCAGCGACTGCGTGCGCGAGCGATTCGAACGATACTTCGAGTGTGACGGCCTCGTTCGCTTGCGCAGGCGATCGGCGTGCGCAGTCTCGACCGACGCAAGCCGGTGCGCGGCGCGCGCGAATACGCGTGGTGCTGAGTGTCAGCAAATCCATCATCAACACGTCGTCGCCCAGTGAGGGTTCGAGGCGCAGCAGCGCTTTGAGAGCCTCGAGCGCTTGCAAGCTACCAAATACCCCCGGCACCGGCCCAAGTACGCCGGCTTCGGCGCAGTTGCCGACGAGTCCGTCGCGCGTTGCTTCCGGCCACACGCAGCGCAAGCAAGCGCCGTCGGTCCCGCCACGCACGATTTGGAGTTGACCCTCGAATTGGTAGACGCTCGCGAAGAGCACTGTCTTGCGCAGCGTGTGCGCGAGATCGTTGAGCAGGAACTTCGCCGCGAAGTTATCGGTGCAATCCACGATCAAGTCATAGCTGGCGCACAGTGTCGCGCCGTTGTCCGCCGTGAGCTTCTGGGCATGCGCCTCGACGCGAACATCGGGGTTCAGCGCGCGCACGCGCTGCGCAGCGAGTTCCGCTTTTGGCTGGCCACAATCGGCGAGCGCGTACCATGTTTGTCGATGGAGATTCGACGGCTCGAGCCGATCGTGATCGATGATGCCGAGACGCCCAACACCCGCGCCTGCCAAGTATTGCAATACCGGTACGCCGAGACCACCCGCGCCGACCACGAGCACCGAGCTCGCGCGCAGCCGCGCTTGTCCGGCTGCGCCCACCTCGCGCAGCAGCATCTGTCGCGAATAGTCTGGTGTCAGCGTGGCAGCGACTGGCGTTTCGTGCGCCGTATGAAGCTCGCGCTCATGCCCCGCGTGGCGATGGTCGTGATCGTGATGCTGATGGTGTTCGTGATGGTGGGCATGATGGGCGTGCGAATCGCCGGTCGCCGCGTGCGCGCTATGCGCATCGTGAGCGCGCGGTGCCGCCGCACAGCGCTCGCAATTCACCCAGCCTGAGTCGCCGTTCTCGTAATGTTCTTTCTTCCAGATCGGAACGCGGTGTTTCACTTCATCGATGATGTAGCGGCACGCGCGAAACGCTTCGTCGCGGTGCGGCGCACTCACGCCGACCCACACGGCGATGTCGGTGAGATCGAGTGCACCAACGCGGTGGACGCAGCGAGCGTTGCGCACGCCAAACTTGCGGCAGGCTTCTTCGATAATGCGCTCGCCTTCTTTCACGGCGAGTGCCTCGAACGCTTCGTACTCCAAGCGTGTGACGCGGTGACCTTCGTTGTGATTGCGAACCCAGCCCTCGAATGAGGCATAGCCACCGCAGGTCACGTCGCGCACGTCGCGTGCGAGCGCGCTGGGGTCGATGGCTGTTTGCGCGAATTGAAAGCGCATCAGCCACCTGCCACGGGCGGGATGAAGACGACCACATCGCCGCTCGCGAGCGGTTGCGACCATTCGCCAAATTCGGAATTCACAGCGACGCGCAGGAACTCCGGATGCAGATTGAAGCCATGCTGCGCACGCAATTCTTCGTAGAGCTCACGCGGTGTGCGCGCGTGCGTGACGATCTGCTCTTCGCTCCGACCGGCTTGTTCGCGCAGCACTGCGAAGTACTGCACGCGCACCGTGCGAGGAGCCGCGACTTGGTCTGGGTGCATCGTGGCCATGACGCGCCAATAGTCGTCGGTCGAGTTCACGTTGTCGAGAGCGCGCGCGTTTGGCGGATCGACTAGCGCGGTATCCGACTCGATCAAGAACTTGCGCGGGCACTGGCGGCCGGCTGCAACATATTTCGCGAGCGGCTCCCGCGATGCGGGCTCATAGATCGCGCACAGGGGCTCTGGCAGGCCGTCATGGGCGGATCGATAGGCGGTCGCCATACGAATCAGATCGCGACGCGACTGCAGGTGGCCCAACGTAGCTTCGTCGACGAATGGCAAGTCGCACGCCAGCACCCACCAAGCCGCCTCCGGATGTGTCGACTGCGCTGCGGTGATGCCCGCGATCGGACCGACACCCGCCAATTGATCGACGATCTGCGCATGGCGCTTGCGAACGGGGTCGTCGCGTTGATCGGCGCGCACCGACACGAAAACGCGATCCACGACCGCCGCAAGTGTCCGCACTGCATGCTCGAGCTGGGTCTCGCCCGGCGCATATTCGAGCGCAGCCTTGTCGCGCTTCATGCGCGTGCTGCGTCCGCCCGCGAGCACGAGGCCGTACAACATGCTCAGCGGCCTCGGCGACGCGCGGCCGGTGCGCGGGCGAAATCCCGCTTGCCACCGCGCTTTGCTAACAACTTGATCGAGCGAATTTCAATATCGTGCGACAGTGCTTTGCACATGTCATAGAGCGTGAGTGCCGCGGCGGTGCAGCCGGTCAGCGCCTCCATTTCTACGCCTGTCTTGTGCGTGACTCCCACGGTGCACGTGATCACGACGCGCGACTTACGTGCGACGATCGCGATGTCGCAGCGTTCGAGGCCAAGCGGATGACAAAACGGAATCCACTCATGCGTGCGCTTGGCGGCCATCACCCCGGCGATGATGGCCGTATCGAATACCGGGCCCTTACGCGTTCGGTGCCCGGCGCGCGCGAGCGCTCGTGCAACCGCCGCGGGCAATGCAACTTCCGCTTGCGCGACAGCCTCGCGATACGTCACTGCTTTTGCGGCGACATCCACCATCGTGGGACGATTCGCTGCATCGAGATGCGTCAGCTTGTGAGTTCTTCGGGCCATGCCGTCAGCCGCCGATGTAGAACATTTCGACTTTCTGCTCGGCGGCCGTTTTGGCGCGCAACTCGGCGCGCATCTCGCTATAGCGGTCCGTTCGGCGCCGCCAGACGTCGGCAATCAGCGCGGCCAGCTCATCGTCGCTCGCGCCCGCGCGCAGCGGCTCGCGTAGCGGCGTCCCGTGAGTTGCGAATAAGCAGGTAAACAGCGTGCCATCCGACGACAGACGCGCGCGGGAACAGTCGCCGCAGAACGGCTGGGAAACCGATGAAATGAAGCCGATCTCGCCTGCACCGTCATCGAAGCTGTAGCGCTCCGCCACTTCGCCTCGGTAGTTAGCCTGGCGCGGCGAAATCGGCCAGCGCTCGGCGATTCGGTCGGCGAGTTCGCGCGACGGTACGACGAGATCCGGGCGCCAGTCGTTGCGGTTCCCGACGTCCATATACTCGATGAAGCGGACGATGACGCCCGTGCCGCGAAAGCGCTCGACGAGCGCAAGCGCCGTGTGATCGTTGATGCCGCGCTGCACGACGGTGTTCACCTTGATTGGCGCGAGGCCTGCGCGCAGCGCGTAGTCGATCCCCTCGAGGACGTCGCCGACGCCGCCAAAGCCACCGCTCATCTGCGCGAATACATCGGGGTCGAGGCTGTCGAGGCTCACGGTCAGGCGCCGCAAGCCGGACGCCGCCAGTTCAGTCGCGTGCTTGGCTAACAACACGCCGTTGGTTGTTAGCGCGATGTCTTCGACCCCCGGGATGGTCGAGAGGTCGCCGATCAAATCGGCGAGATTGGGCCGCAACAACGGTTCGCCCCCGGTGATCCGCAGCTTCTTCACGCCAAGACGCACAAACGCACGCGCTAAACGCGTGATCTCCTCGAACGAGAGCCGTTCGGTCGATTTCAAGAACTTGTAGCCGTCGTGAAACGTATCGCGCGGCATGCAGTACGGACAGCGAAAGTTGCAACGATCCATGACCGAAATGCGCAGGTCATGGATCGGGCGCTCGCGGGTGTCGAGCGGCGCTCGCTCGCGCTGGCCGACACGATGTAACGGTACGATCGTTTCGGTCATACGCTCACCATTGGTAGAAGCTCGTCACGAAGCCCTTCGCGAACTCGTTCGGCCCGGCTGGTAGTTCGACGAAGCCATCCGTGCCGGCTAAAGCCGTGAAATCGCCCGAGCCGTTCGTCGGCCGCGGCGTAGCCCAGAGCCGGCCCCATTCATCGCCCTGAAGTTTCACAGGTAGAAAGAACGTGAGCGGTGTTTTGACCGTGAACGGTGCCGCGAGTGCGAGTCGCTCGGCTGGCTTCGGCGGCTCACCCATCGCGACATAGAGTGCTGGCACGACGTACCGCGCCAAACACACGAGCGTCGAGACGGGATTTCCCGGCAAGGCGAACACGGAGGGCCCCGACTGTGACACACCAAACCACATGGGCTTGCCGGGTCGCTGTGCGATCTTGTGAAACACCATGCGTACGCCGAGCCGCTCGAGCACCTGCGGTACCAGATCGAGCTTGCCCATCGACACGCCGCCTGACAGCACGAGGACATCGTGTGTCGCGAGGTGCTGCTTCAAGCGTTGTTCGATCTCGGCATCGTCGTCGCGCACGTGATCGTCGGCAATGCGCGTAAAACCGCGAGCTTTGAGCGCTGCGACGATGCCATACGCATTCGATCGGCGCACTTGGTGCGGCAGGATGCTATCGCCGGGCTCCACCAATTCGTCGCCGGTTGAAATCACGACGATCGTGGGCTGGGCACTGACGCGTACGCGCGCCATGCCGGCGCTCGCCGCCACGGCCACTTCGGGGGCCGTCAAGCGCGTGCCCGTCGCTAACAACAATGCGCCTTGTCGCGAATCGCTGCCGCGGCGATGGACGTTTTGGAACCGCTCGACGCGCACGTCTGGCGGGAGTGTCGCGTAACCGTCCGCGACGGTGAGTTGCTCGACCGGGACGACAGCGTCGCAACCCTCCGCGAGCACGGCGCCCGTCATGATCTCGATGCAACCATCCTCACGTTCGAGCTTGAGCGGCGTGGCCCCCGCGGCTTGCATGCCTTGGATGGCAAAGCGCCGTCGGCCTGCCCGCACGCTGTCCGCACGCAGCGCGATGCCGTCCATCGCAACTCGATCGAATGGCGGCGCGTCGCGCTCCGCATAGATGTTCTCACGCAGCACCGAGCCCACCGCTTGTGTGAGCGGTAGCGATTCGATCGGCATGCATGCGAGATGCTGGCCGATCAGATTTGCAGCGTCGGCGGGCGTCAGCATCTGGCTGGAAAGTGCGCAGCGCGCGAGGCGCTGCGCAAACGCCCGCTGTTAGGACTTCTTCTTCGCGTTCTTTTGATTGAACACGCGAAGCTGCTCGTTGAATCGCGACGCCACCGCTTCTAATTCATCGACCGCGGCATTGTGCTTTTGGTCCTGCATGCGTTGCAGTTCCTTCTTTTGTTCTTCGGTCAGTGTCGAGGCGTCTTGCGCCACGCGACCGTCGTACTCCAACTTGATGCACGAGAGATACGCTTCCATCTCTTTGTTGTAGGCAACGACCTGTGCCTTGGCTGCCTTCATCTCGTCGAGCGTGGCCACGCTGCCATCGGGGAACTTGTCTGGCGAGTTGGGGTAGCTGCACGCAGCGGCGGCGTCGTGTGCCCAGGCGCTAGCGACCAGAACGAAAAGTGCGGCGACGGTCTTCATGACAGAAATTCCCCGAGAGTGATAGCCAATCCTTATATTAGAGTGCCGCGCTGGACCCGCGCCAGTGCGCTTCAACCTTATCGTTCATTCAGGAATCGTTCAGCATGTCGACCGCCGCCAATTTCAACCTCTTGATTGTGGAAACCCGGGGCAACGTGGGCCTGATTCGCTTGAATCGGCCTAAGCAGCTCAATGCCTTATGTGATGCGCTGATGACCGAACTGGCGCAGGCGCTCGACGCGTTCGAAGCCGACGACGCAATTGGCGCCATCGTGCTGACCGGCAGCGAGAAAGCGTTCGCCGCGGGTGCTGACATCGCCGAAATGCGCGGTAAGTCCTCGATTGATGCATATCGCACCGATTTCCCGTCGGCGGGCGGCTGGACACGCGTTTCGCGGTGCCGCAAGCCCGTTATCGCGGCGATCGCCGGTTACGCACTCGGCGGCGGCTGTGAACTGGCGATGCAGTGCGACATTCTCATCGCCGCCGATAATGCTCAGTTTGGTCAGCCCGAGATCAAGCTGGGGACGTTGCCCGGTGCTGGCGGGACGCAGCGCCTCACGCGCGCCATCGGCAAATCGAAAGCGATGGAGTTGGTGTTGACGGGCCGCATGATGAGTGCCGAGGAAGCCGAGCGCGCGGGTCTCGTCGCGCGCGTGGTTCCTGCGGCGAGCTTGCTCGATGAGGTGCTGGCCCTCGCCGCGACGATTGCGAGCCTATCGCGACCGGCTGTCATGATGGCGAAAGAGGCGGTGAATGCCGCCGATGAGTTGTCACTGAGCGAAGGGCTTCGCCTCGAACGGCGCTTCTTTCAAGCGGTTTTCGCGGCCGACGACTGCCGCGAGGGCATGGGCGCGTTTCTCGAGAAGCGTAAGCCGGACTTCAAGAATCGTTGACACTGCGCACGGGTGGCGCGACGGGCCGCATGCCGTAGTAGTTAGGATAGTCGCCCGTGATTCCCTTGAAGCGCTTGTGAATCCACAAGTACTGCGCAGGGACGCGCCGTACATGCGCTTCGATCAGGCGATTGAACCGCGCCGTGTCCGCGACTGAAGAGTCGGTCGGGAAGTTGTCGAGCGGCTCACCGATCACGCCGCGGTATCCAGAGCCGTCGGGGAGGCGCTCGACGAAATAGGGCATCACGATTGCGTTCGTCATCTGTACGATGCGCGAAGTCGCCGTATTGCTGGCGGCCGGAATCCCGAAGAACGGTACCATCTCAGCCCCTTTCTTTCGGTAGCTTTGGTCGGGCGCGTACCACACAACCTCACCGGCCTTTAGCGCCTTGATCAAAGTGCGTACGTCGTCGCGCGGAATCGCGCGCCGCGCCTGCTTGGCGCGCATGTGGCCCAGAATCCAGGCCATGACTGGGTTGTTAGACGGTCGATACATCACGTTCAGTGGTAAGCGCGCCGCGAGCGCGCGGCAGCCGATCTCGATCGTGGTGAAGTGCGCCGACAACAACAATACGCCGCGACCGCTGGCTTGAGCGGCTGCGACGCGCTCGATCCCATCGACGGTAGTGAGCGCTTGCACGCGCTCGTTACTGCTCCACCACGAGATGGCGGTTTCGAACAATGCGCAGCCCACGCTCGTGAAATGCTCGCGCAGAATCTGTCGGCGTGCTTCGTGAGGCAACTCCGGCAAGCACATATCGATGTTGCGCCGCGCGACGCGCGTCGTGCCGATCGGTAGCCAGCGCGCGAGCCAGCCAAAAAAGCGGCCGAGTCGGATCAGCGCAGCGTACGGGAGCGGCTCCGCGATTCTCAGGATGGCGATGCCGAGCCACGTGGGCCAGTGAATGGGTAGCAACAAACGCCAAGGCATACAGAACGAATTGCGCGACAGTCTTGCGAGTCGAGAGCGCTAGGGTAGCGCATCCTTGCAGCACGCATGCAGCGCGCCGTCGCTCGAGTCGCCCGCGCCCGCAGCTTGGCGCGCGCACTCGCGGCCTTCGGCATTCGCGGCGAGATCGGCGCGCGAGGCGTCGCCACCGCCGAAGGCGTCGAGCCACTCTTTGCCGACGCCGGCCCAGCGTGCGTAGCGTGCGCCGCATTGCAAGGCGATCTTGGCCGACGCGACACAATGCGCTTGTTTGTCGGGCATCGATGCGTAGTCCGGGCCCGCCATCGCGCGTCGCGCACAAGCATCGGGTCGCAGGCTCGTGCAGCCGCTTGCAAAGCCTGCGCTCGCTAACAGAATCACCGCTCGAGCGTACTGAGAAAGTCGCGCCATTTTGCTACTCTAGCGGCCTGCGGCAGTTCTGCCACGCGCCCGTAGCTCAGTTGGATAGAGTACTTGGCTTCGAACCAAGTGGTCGGGAGTTCGAATCTCTCCGGGCGCGCCATCCTGTCTCAGTCGTTGAGTTCCGCGAGCGGCACGGTCGTCGATCGTTTGAGTGTCGCGAGCACGATGCTCGAGCGCACGTCGCGCACGCCCCGAATGCGCAACAAACGTTTGAGTGTGAATTCCGAGAGCGCGTCGATGTCGCGCACCACGATGTGCAGGATGAAGTCCATCTCGCCGGTGAGTGAGTAGCACGCGAGTACCTCGGGTCGACTCGTCACGGTGCTGGTAAAGCGTTCGACGATTTCGTCCGTGTGCTGTTCGAGCTTCACTTGCACGAACGCTTGGATGCTGTGCCCGACTTTTTTGGGATCGACAATCGCCGCGTAGCCCTGGATCAACCCCGCGGCCTCGAGCTGCTTGATGCGCCGCGCGCAGGGGGTCGCTGATAGCCCGATCTGCTCGGCGAGCTCCACCACGGGCGTGCGGCCCTCACGTTGGAGGATTTCCAGGATCCGCAAATCGACCTTGTCGAGTTTCATAATTAGTGAAATACACTAAATTTGTGTATTGGAAAAGAGAATAGCGCCACAAATGTCGCTGTTAGTCGGCAAATTCGCGCTTTTCCGCTGGCCGTCTCGGGCAGGATGGCGGCATGGCTATCGCACCTGCTGCACCCACCCAGTCGCTGGTCCACTTGCGTGGCGATTACGCACGCGCGGCGGACGACTACACGCTCGCTCAGGACTACCGCGCGTACTCGGCTGAAGACCACGCCGTCTGGCGCGCGCTCTACGAGCGGCAGTTGAGCTTGCTGCCGCAGTACGCAGCGCCTGAGTTCATCGAAGGGGTCCGGCTCGTCGGTATGTCTGCCGATGCGATTCCTTCGCTCGACTCGGCCAGCGCGGCGCTCAAGCGTCTGACCGGCTGGGATCTCGTGGGCGTACCGGGCTTGATTCCCGAGGCGGACTTTTTTGGGCACCTCGCTGAGCGGCGTTTCCCGGTGACGGTGTGGATGCGTCGGCGCGACGAGTTGGACTATCTCGTCGAGCCCGATTTCTTCCATGATTTTTTTGGTCACGTGCCGCTGCTCGCACATCCCGTGTTCGCCAACTACGTGCAGGCGTATGGCGCGCTCGGTGCGCGCGCGAGGACGCCCGGCGCTCTGAAAATGTTGGCGCGGCTGTATTGGTACACCGTTGAGTTTGGCTTGCTTGCAACGCGGCGTGGCTTACGTGCGTGTGGCGCGGGCATTCTGTCCTCGAGTGGTGAAACGGTGTACGCGTTGCGCGCGCGCGAGCCGAATCGCATCGCATTCGACTTAAGTCGTGTGATTCGCACCGACTATTTGATCGATGCCTATCAGCAAACGTACTTCGTGCTAGACAGTTTCGAGCAATTGTTCGACAGCGTTCTTGGGGCCGACTTCGAGCAATTGTTCGCCGCCTGGGGCGAGCAGCCGGGTTTCCCGGCCAATGCCACTTTCCCGAACGATCGCCTATTCGTCGACGTTGCGGCCTGAGCACTTTGCCGGGGCGGGTTTCCGCTAGCACGCGAGTGCCGTAGTCTTGTGCGGCTGTGCTGCCGCTATTTGAAACCTATCCCGCTTCGCAAACGGACTTTACGCCCTCACGCCCGGTGGTCATCGCGCCCGGCGTGCAGCGTTTCGTGGCACCCAATGCCTCGATGATGACGGGCCCGGGAACGAATGGTTACTTGTTAGGGGACCCCGTCGTTGCGATCGTCGATCCGGGGCCGGCAAACGCCAGTCATCTCGACGCGCTGTGCAACGCCGCACCGCAGGCACGTTGGATCTTCGTTACGCACACGCATCAAGATCATTCACCAGCCGCAATGCCGTTAGCAGCGCGGCTCGGCGCTCGTCTCGTGGGGCGGCCGCCGCCCGGCGATGGACGGCAAGATACGACGTTCGTGCCGCACGTCATCCCCGAACGCGAGCAACGCTTCGAGCTGGCACCGGATCTTGTTTTGCGTGCGATCGATACGCCGGGCCACGCATCGAATCACGTGTGCTTTATGCACGAATCGCTGCGGCTGTTGTTCTCGGGCGACCACTTGCTCGATGGCGTGACGCCCGTGATCCTTGCGCCCGACGGCGACATGACGCAGTACCTCGATTCGCTGGCGCGCTTGAAGACTTATGGGCTTGCCTATGTGGCTCCCGGCCACGGTCGTTTGCTCGCTGAGCCGGACGCGCTAATCGATCGCGTCGTGGCGCATCGTCTGCGCCGCGAGCGCCTCGTGCTCGAACAACTCACAGCGATCGGCTCGGGCACTACCGACGATTTGCTACCGCGCGTGTATAGCGAAGTCGCACCAGCCTTGTATCGCTTTGCACGCTGCTCGCTCGAGGCGCACCTGCTCAAGCTCGAGCGCGAACATCGTTGCACGCGTAGCGGCGATCATTGGAGCGTGTAGCGGTGAGTCGCCGCCCGCGCGAATTCTCCGTGGAATTGCGGCGCGTATCGCTCGCGCGCGGTGCGCGACGCGTATTGCACTCGATCGATTGGCAGATCGCGACGGGGCAGCGCTGGGCGCTCGTCGGTGGCAACGGTGCCGGCAAGACCCAGTTGCTGAAACTGGTGGCAGGTCTCGTGTGGCCCACTCCCGATGGGCGCGAGCGACGCCGCTATCGATGCGATGACGAGGTATTCGACGAGCCGGTCGGCGTGCTGGATGAAATCGCCTATCTCGGCGCCGAGAAGCACGATCGGTATGACCGGTATGGCTGGAACTTCAGCGTCGAGGCGGTGGTCGGCACGGGACTCTATCGGACGGAGATCCCGCGCGATCCCCTGACGCCGGCGGATCGGCGGCGCATTCGTCAGTTGTTAGGCCAGTTCCGCCTGGCCGGATTTGTGCGACGGCGATTCCTCGAGCTGTCCTATGGTGAGCGGCGTTTGGTGTTGCTCGCACGTGCACTGGCAACCCGGCCGCGGCTATTGTTGTTAGATGAAGTGGCTAATGGGCTCGATGCAGCTCGGCATCAGATCTTGCTGCGCTGGCTCGAATCGACTCGCGGCAAGCGTGTGCCGTGGGTTCTCGCGACGCATCGACTAGCAGATTTGCCGTCGAGCGTGACGCACCTGCTCGTGCTCGAGAAGGGGCGTGTGGTCGCACGTCGCCCGGCGACACAAGCCGTCGTGCAGCGTCTGCTGGCGTCGAGCCGGCGTGCACCGCCTGCAGCTCCCAAGCATTCGCCGCGAAGACCGTCGGTGGCAGCGCTCGTCACATTGCATCACGCCAGCGTCTACCACGAGGCGCGCGTCGCGCTGCGACAAGTTGATTGGACTGTACACCCGGGCGAGTGCTGGGTGATCACCGGTGCCAACGGCAGTGGAAAAAGCACCCTCATCCGGACGATCTATGGTGATCACGCGGTGGCAAGTGATGGCGTCATCGAGCGGCGCGGGATCGAACCGGGCATTCCGCTCACCGAGTTCAAGCGCTGGGTGGGATTGGTGGCGCCACATTTGCAGAGCGACTACCCGCGGGAGACCACGGCACTCGAAGTCGTCGCGTCCGGCCAGCACAGCAGCATCGGCCTGAACGAGTCGATCACGCTTGCCGAAGTGCGCTCCGCGCTGCGCGCGCTCAGGCATTTCGGGATCGCTAACCTGGCGCAGCAACGGCTACTCGAACTGTCCTACGGTCAAGTGCGGCGTGTGTTGTTCGCGCGTGCCTGGGTGCGAACGCCCGAACTTGTGTTGCTCGATGAGCCGTTTGCGGGGATTGATCCTGCGACACGTGACTCGTTACTCAAGCGAGTCGAGCATTTCGTCGCGCGTGGCGGCACCTGCGTGCTGGCCACCCATCACCGCGAGGAGTGGCCGAGCAACACCACGCACGCGCTCAGCTTGCGCGCGGGTCGAGTCGTGCAGCAGGGGCCGCTCAAATCGCTAGAATTGCGCTCTTCCCGGAGGAGTGCGCCGTGAGTGTGCGTAAGTGGGTCGTGCCGTTGCTGGTCGTCATTGCGCTGCTCGCTGGCATCGTGGTTGCGGCCGGCGGGATGAATGCGGCTTCGCGTTACGTCCGCGTGCTCGCGAACGACGGCTCGCTCGTCGGTGTGCAGTGGGACACGCACCGCGTCACGCTACGCGGCGGGAATGCGCCGCTGCAGCCCGAGCTGTCGCCGCAGGATGCAGGCATCGATGCAGCAGCGCTTGAGTTGGCCGCGCAGTATGCAGCTGACCGCAACAGCAGCGCGCTGCTCGTGATGCGTCGCGGCCACCGCGTGTTCGAGCGCTACTTCGCCGAGGCGAGCGCTGAGGATCGCGTGGACGTCGGCGAGTGGAGCCAAGTGCTGGTGGCACTCAGCGTCGGCGCGGCGGTGGGCGATCGCAAGATCGCGTTAATCGACGAACCCGCTGCTAACTACTTGCCTGAATGGCGCGGGTCCACTCATGCGAGCATTTCATTGCGACACTTGCTTGAGAATACCAGTGGCCTCAGGCCAGCGGAGCGTAGCCTGTGGCCGCGGTCCTTGTGGATGCAAGATCGCATCGCGCCCGACTTGCGGAGTCGCGTGTTGGCGCGAGGCGTGAGCGGCACGCCGGGCCGCACGCGCGTGCCACAACCCGCCGATGCGACCCTCGCCGCGCTGGTGGTCGAGCGGGCCACCGGCACGCCGTACCTGGAGTATTTATCGACTGCGGTCTGGCAGCGGCTCGGTGCAGCGGACGCCGAGGTCTGGCTCGACGGTCCTGCGGGCCATGCCCGCGTCGATTGCTGTTTGCGCAGCCGTGCGGCTGATTGGTTGCGCGTGGCCGAGTTGTTAGTACAAGACGGGGTTTATCAGGGCGAGCAAATCGTGCCGCCCGGCTGGGTGCCCCAGATGTTGGGCGCAGCGAGCGCGCCGCCTGCCGAGGGTTGGTTCATCCGTCGCGATGGCGACTATGCGGCGCGTGATGTCTACCGCGTGGAAGCGGGTGGAGAGCAGCGCATTTGGCTGATCCCATCGCTGCAGCTCGCCATCGTGCGGACGGGTCGTGCGCCCGCGCCAGACCGAGGATGGGATGATGCGACCATTCCAGATCTAATTGCTCGTGCGACCACGGGATTCGTGCCGCGAGCGGCGCCGGCCGGTAGCGAAGCCGATCCCTCGCTCTACGCACCACGGCACTAAGGGGGGGCTCATGCTCACGAATCAATGGTATGTGGTCGGCGAGGCAGCGTCGGTGCGCGACACGCCGCAACCGCTGCGCTTGCTCGGGCAAGAACTGGTGTTGTTCCGCGACGCCAACGGCAAGCTCGCGTGCTTGTCGGATGTGTGTATCCATCGTGGTGCATCGCTCGCGCGCGGTCGCACGGTCGACGGTTGCGTCGAGTGTCCTTATCACGGCTGGCGCTACGCGAGCGATGGTCGTGTCACGAAGATTCCGGCAGAGCCGGACGCGAAAATCCCCGCGCGTGCTCGCATCGATTCGTATCCGGTCGTCGAGCGCTATGGGTGGATTTGGGTGTTCGTTGGCGATGCGCCCGAAGCATCGCGGCCGCCGATCCCCGACATGCCCGAGTACCAAGACACTAACATTCGCTGGATCCAAGGCGTGTTCGAGTGGCGCGTGAACTACCATCGCGCAGTTGAGAACGGCCTCGACTTCGCGCACGCGCCATTCGTGCATGGTTCCGCATTCGGCGATCGCAATCGGCCGCAAATCGACGACTTCACGGTCGAGGAGACGGAGTGGAGCGCGGGCTCCAAAATGGTGATGGGCGTGCCGCGGAATGTGCGCGGCTTGTGGAGCTTTCTGTACAAAGAACCGTTGACGCGCGTCGAAGCGCGGCCGTGGTTCCATCTGTCGGGCCCGGTCGTGGGCCTCGAGTTGTTTCCGCGTCCGGGTTGGCAGATCTGGATTCGAACGGCGCACATGCCGGTGGATGAATACCACACGCGCTCGTGGTGGCTCATGGGCCGCAATTTCATGAAGGCGAAGATGTTCGATAAGGACTCCGTGAAGCGCAACATCAAGATCTTCACGCAGGATGCGGCGGTCATTCAGCACTTGAAGCCGGAGTTGGTTCCGGACAGTTGGCGCGAGGAACTCACTGTGAAAACGGATGCGTTGCAAGTGGCGTATCGACGCAAAGTGCGAACGCTCGAAGAGCGTGGCTTCAAGATCGACTCCGCGCGCATCGAGGCCGAGTTCAAAGGCCGGCGCGCGTGCACGTTGCCGTCGCCTGCGCGAGCCAGTGAGCCGCACGTGCTCGAGACGGTGCCGCTGCAGTCCGCATCGAAAGCGGACTCATGAGCGCGAACGGCTCGCCCGACGGCGCCAAATTCGGTCCTGTGTTTCTACAGCCGGGGGTTCGGGCCCGGCATGTGTGGACGCTGCTGTTTGGCGCGTTCGTCGCCATCGGGCTGCTCACCTTCCTGAAGACGATGCAGCCGTACTTGTTCAACGTCACGTTGCACATTCCGGCGGCCAATCAAGGCTCGATCAGCGGCTTGCTGGAGGTGATCTCAGAGCTCGTGATTCTGGCGAGCATTGGTGCGTTCGGTGCACTGGCCGACCGCATCGGACGTCGCCCGGTGTTCGCGCTCGGCTTCTTCTTGTTAGGCGTGGGTTACGCTTTGCTACCGCTCGCCGATTCGCTCGGCGAGTTCATCGTGTATCGGTGTATTTTCGCACTGGGCGGCTCCGCCACGGGTGGCATGCTCGCGACAGTACTCGTCGACTATCCGAAAGATCGATCGCGCGAGCCGCTCACCGCGTTCGTGTACATCATGAATGGCCTCGGCGTGGTGCTGTTTGCAGTCGTGCTCGCGAAGCTGCCACTGTGGATCCAAGCGGCCGGTGCTGACGAAGTATGGGCGATTCGCTGTTCTCTGTTCACGATTGCGGCCGTGTGCGTCGCGAGCGCGTTGATCATGTTCGGCTTGAAGCCCGGGACCGCGACGAGTGAGCGAGGTCGCGAGCCGTTGTGGCAGCTCGTGCAGCAAGGATTCGCCGCTGCGCGGAACCCACGCATTGCGCTGGCCTACGGTACGGCGTTCGCGTCACGTGGCGATATCGCCGTGGTCGGCACTTTCCTCACGCTGTGGGCATCGATTGCCGCCACGAGCGCAGGGCTGAGCAATGCGGAGGCCGCTGCCAAGACCGGGTTGCTCATCACCATCGTGCAATCAGCGGCTTTAGTGTGGGCCGGTATCTTTGCGTGGATCGCCTCAAAGCTGCCGCGGGTCACGGCGTTGGTGTTAGCGATGGCGCTCGCCTCGGCAGGCTATTTTGCGTTTGGCTTAACACCCGACCCGAACGCGAAATCGGCTCTGATACCAGCGATTCTGCTGGGTATCGGGCAAATGAGCGCAATCCTCTCGAGCCAAGTGTTGATTGGCCAAGAGGCGCCGCGTGAAACGAGCGGCGCGGTGTTAGGTGTCTACGGATTTTTCGGTGCCGCCGGCATCTTGTTCGTGTCACTCGTCGGTGGCCAGTTGTTCGATGGCTGGAGGCCGGGTGCGCCCTTCTTGATCATGGGCACGGCAAACTTCGTGTTGATGCTGTGGGCGCTATGGATCCGCCGCACTGCACCGGGGCCTGCCCGGGCCGAAGCGCCCGCAGATTCGACCGCGGGGCGGTAGCGGCGTGGCGGGACTCGACTTGAAGCGCGACCGCCCGCGATACTGAGCGCTCAAACAAAGCTAGCGGATCGGACAGACGCACGTGGCGAAGCGAGTGGGAGTGTTGTGGCTGATCGTGCTGATCGATTTGATCGGCTTCGGTCTCACGACACCATCGTTCCCGCTCGTGATGGAACGCTCCGGTGCGTCGTCGTTCTGGTTGACCTTTGCGGGTCCCGGAATCTACTCCTTGTTTCAGCTGGTCTTCACGCCGCTCTGGGGTCGTTTGAGCGATGCGTATGGGCGTCGACCGATCCTGATGCTGAGTATGGCGGGCGCGGTTGTTAGCTACCTCGCGCTCGCGACCGCTCAATCGTATGAAATGTTGATCGTCGCGCGTGCCTTCGGCGGAATCATGTCCGGCAACATTGGTGCAGCGTACGCTTACGTGTCCGATGTGAGTGAACCGAAGGAGCGCGCCAAGTATTTGGGGATCCTCGGGTCGGCGTTCGGACTCGGCTTCATGTTAGGCCCGCTGATCGGTGGCTTCCTCGGCACGGTCGAGGGCGGCGCGGTCTCGCTCAAGTGGCCCGCGTTGGTCGCCGCCGTGCTCGCCGGCCTGGCGTTTCTCGGTACATTGTTCTTGTTACAAGAAAGTTTGGCGCCGGAGAATCGGAAGCCATTCGGCGCACAGGCGGGCGGCAGCTCAGGGCAGTCGCCCCTGAGCTTGCTGCGAAGTCGACCGATCCTGCTGTCCGTTGTGTTGACCGCGTTGGTGGTCGGTATCGCGGGCGCGATCCTGCAGTCGATCTACCCCGTGTGGGCACAAGCGACTCATGGCCACGATACGAAGTGGGTCGGGATTGCATTCGCTGTAATGGCGCTGTTAGCCGTGTTCTCCCAAGCTGGCCTCGTCGGCATCCTGGCTAAGCGTTTCGGCGAGCGTGGCGTCGCCGCAATGGGGATCGTCGGATTCGCGATCGGTCTCGCAGTCATGGCGTTCATTCATACCTCGTGGGCGCTGTGGCCGGGCTTGGTCGTCGCTGGGCTGGGGCTCGGGTTGTCGACGCCATCGTTGAGTGCCTTGGCGTCGTTCCAGGCGGAAGCGCACGAGCGCGGTTCGATCATGGGTGCATTTCAATCGGGTACGAGTCTCGGCCGCGTGATCGGCCCGGCAATCGCAGGCCCAATCTACGCGGCCGTGTCGCACTCCGCGCCGTTCGTGCTCGCGACAGTGCTGGCTGTCGTGTCGTTCCTCGTGGTGCTGCGTGTACCGGAGCCGACCCAGGGGGCTCGCGCGCCGCGCGCCGCGTAACTGTTATCCTTGTCGCAAGTGCGCGAGGGTTACGCGCGGTGTATTCGCATGGCTGATACTTTTCCATTCGCTGCTATCGTCGCGCAGGACGAGATGAAACTGGCACTGCAGATCGCCGCCGTCGACGCGAGCGTCGGTGGTGTGTTGGTGCTTGGCGATCGCGGCACAGGCAAGTCCACCACGGTGCGCGCGCTCGCAGCGTTGTTGCCACCCATGGACGCGATCGTGGGCTGCGCGTACCACTGTAATCCGACGTGGGATGCGAAGCGCTGCGGCGATTGTCCGATGGCGCGGCGGCGTGCGCGCGCCAAAGTGCATTCGATCCCGGTGCCGGTCGTCGATTTGCCGCTCGGCGCAACCGAGGATCGTGTGGCCGGCGCGCTCGATCTGGAGCGCGCTCTGGCCAAGGGCGAGAAGTCCTTCGAGCCTGGGTTGTTAGCACGCGCGAATCGGGGCTTCTTGTACATCGATGAGGTGAATCTCCTCGAGGATCACTTGGTCGATCTGCTGCTTGACGTGGCCGCTTCGGGTGAGAATGTCGTCGAGCGCGAAGGCTTGAGCGTGCGGCACCCCGCGCGGTTCGTGTTGATCGGTAGCGGTAACCCCGAAGAGGGCGAGCTGCGTCCGCAATTGCTGGATCGATTTGGTCTCGCCGTCGAAGTGCGAACGCCGCAAGAGTTGGCGACACGCGTCGAGGTTGTGAAGCGCCGCGACGCGTTCGAGCGCGATCCGAGTGCTTTCGCCAAGCGTTGGGCGGCCGAGGAGGCGGCCTTGCGCAAGAAGCTCGTGCAGGCGCGTAAGCGCGTCGCGACTGTCGCAGTGCCGGACGACCTCCTAATGCGTGTCTCCGAGCTGTGTCTCAAGCTCGGCACCGACGGGTTGCGCGGCGAGCTCACCTTGATGCGGGCCGCACGCGCATTGGCAGCGCTCGAGGGTGCCACCCGTGTCGACGCTGCACACGTCAAGCGGCTCGCGCCGATGGCATTGCGGCATCGCTTGCGCCGCAATCCGCTCGACGATGCCGGCTCGGGCGTGCGAGTCGAACGCGCGCTCGCGGAGTTGTTTGCTGCATGACAGACACGCTGTCCGCATCGGCCGCGGCGATTTGGTCCGAGGCGTTGCAGGCGGCCGTTGTTCTGGCACTCGATCCCGCTGCTTGCGGCGGCGCGATCGTCCGCGGTCCGGCCGGCGTGGTGCGCGATCGGTGGTTTGCCGTGTTGTCAGAGTGCCTGGACGCCGCCGCACCGCGCCGCCGCGTGCCTCTCAACATTCCCGACAGCCGATTGTTAGGTGGCTTGGACCTGACGGCGAGCCTCACTGCAGGGCGCTCGATCGCGGAGTCGGGCGTGCTCGCTGCCGCAGATCGCGGCATCATCGTGTTGCCGATGGCAGAGCGCATCACGGCTGCGCTCGCGGCGAAAATCGCGCTCACCGTCGACGCGCGGCGCGTCGTCACGGAACGCGATGGTGTGTCGCAGTCGGCGTCCACGCGCTTTGGCGTCATCGCCTTCGATGAAGGCGTTGAAGCTGATGAGCGTGTACCAGCGGCATTGGCGGAGCGTCTGGCGCTGCGGATCGACCTAACAGCCATCGCGCCGCGTAGCGCTGAGCCGGCGAGCGCGGCACAGCTCGCGGCATGGCGGGCGGCACTACAGTCGGCGCGCGCACGATTTAAAGACGTCGTCTTGGCCGACGACACGCTGACCGCGCTGACGGCGACCGCGCAAGCGCTCGGCATCGAGTCGATCCGGCCGGTGTTGCAGGCGATGGTCATTGCGCGCGCGGCTGCTGCTCTGGCGGGCCGCACAGAGGTTGACGAGGCCGACGCGACACTGGCTGCGCGCTGGGTGCTCGCGCCGCGCGCCACGCGTTTGCCGCCGAGTGAGTCGCCGCCGGAAGAGAGCGCAACCGAGCCGCCACCGGAACCGCCGCCGTCGGATGAAGCCCGCGCCGATACGGAACCGCAGAGCCTGCCCGATAAGCCGTTGGAGGATGTATTGCTCGAGGCCGCCCAAACGGCAATTCCACCGGAGTTGTTAGCACAACTCGACAGCGGCTTGCAGCGCGTGCAGAGCGGCTCAGCGGGTCGTGCCAAGCAACAGCGTCAGGCGCGTGAGCGGGGCAGGCCGATCGGTGTGCGGGCGGGCGAGTGGCGCGACGGATTGAAGCTCGATTTGGTCGAGACATTGCGAGCAGCCGTCCCTTGGCAAAAATTGCGGCGGCGTCGCGCGGGGCGCCCGGTGCAAGTTCGCGCCAGCGATTTCCGTATCACACGCTTTCAGCAGCGTGTGCAAACGACGACGATCTTCGCGGTCGATGCGAGCGGCTCTGCGGCCCTGCATCGGCTGGCGGAGGTCAAGGGTGCCGTCGAGTTGTTACTCGCGGATTGTTACGTGCGGCGTGACCAAGTCGCGATGATTGCGTTCCGGGGCACGCGCGCCGAGGTCGTTCTACCACCCACGCGCTCGCTCGCGCGCGCCAAACGAACACTGGCCGGTCTACCCGGCGGTGGCGGTACGCCTCTGGCACTCGGACTCGATGCTGCGCGCGAGCTGGCAACTGCCGCTGCGCGTCGCGGCGACGTGCCGCGCATCGTTGTGTTGACGGACGGGCGAGCCAACATTTCGCGCGCGGGCGCGCCCGGTCGTGCGGAGGCGGCGCGTGATGCCGAAGCCGCAGCTCGAGAGTTACGCGGCACTGGTCTTGCTTGTATGTTCGTCGATGCCTCACCGCAGCCGCGGCCGGAGCTGGCGCAGTTAGCAGCGCTCGCTGGGGCACGCTACTTCGCGTTGCCGCATGCCGATGCACAGTCGCTCTCGCGTTTGGTGCGTGTGGCGTGATCGCAGCGCTCGACTTCGAGCGAGACGGGCGCGAGTGGCCCAATCGTGAGGCGAGTCGCTTCGTCGTCGCCGGCGGCTTGCGTTGGCATGTACAGCAAGCGGGCCGCGGTCCCAGCGTCCTGCTCATTCATGGCACGGGGGGTGCCACTCACTCGTGGCGGATGTTGCTGCCCCTGTTGGCGCGCGAGTTCAGCGTCGTCGCACCGGATCTGCCAGGCCACGGGTTCACGGAACTCCCGCCGACTGCCGAGGGCTCGAGCCTCCCTGGGATGTCGGCGTTAGTGGTTAGTCTGTTAGCGACGCTGAAGGTACGGCCGCAATGGGTTGTCGGTCATTCGGCCGGTGCTGCCTTGCTGGCGCGTCTGTGCCTCGACAATGCCATCCAGCCCCGTGGGCTCATCAGCTTAAATGGTTGTTTGTTGCCGTTGGGCGGCTTGCAGACGCCGTTGATTCCGCCGGTGGGTCGTTTGCTCGCGAGCAGCCGACTATTGCCGCAAGCGGTCGCAGCGATCGCGCGGATGCCGGGCACGGTTGAGCGCATGCTGCGCGATACGGGTTCGAACCTCGAGACACTCGACACCGCATGGTATCGCCGACTTGCCGAGACCCCGCGACATGTGGCCGGGGCTGTCGGCATGATGTCGATGTGGGATACGCGGCCGCTCGCTCGCGACCTACCGCACCTCAAGCCAGCACTGTTCCTGTTTGCGGGTGTGCAGGACAAGTTCATTCCGTTGTCGCATGCGTACGATGTCCAAAGGCTTGTGCCGTCGGCGCGAGTCATCGAGTTGCCCGGCCTCGGGCACCTGGCGCATGAGGAGCGCCCGCTCGATGTACATGCGCAGATGGTGGCGATCATGCGATCATCGGCTGAAGCGCCCCCTCATTCGGACAACTCACGTGACGACCTCTGATCGTGCACCGTCGGCCCTTGCGAGCGACGCGTCCATCATCGTGCCTGCCAATCATCCGCAACGCTTCGAGCTTAACGACGAAGTGCATGCGCGTCCGCCCGAGTCGCTGCAGACACCGTTGCGCTTGTCGTACATCGGGATGTTCGCGCCGTGGAGCGAACGCGACGTAGAGTGGGAACGGCTGTGCGAGCTGACGAAGCGCTTCGGCCTCGAGCCGCCGCCGCGTGGCGTGAGTCACTTCAGTGCCAACTACGGCCCGTTTCGCCTCAAGTGGGAACGCCACTCAGAATTTGCGCGCTACGTATTCATCGTGCCCGGCGTGCCAGACGACTATTTCGCCGCGCCCGCGCTCGATGCCGCGCCGCGCGATTGGGTGGCTAACCTGCCGGGTAGCCTCATCGTCGCTGCGCACGCAGCCTTGGTGCGCGCGCCTGAGCAAACGCTCGACTACGACGCGCTCGCCACACAGTACTTCGATGGCAATGCGCTCGTCGGTGGCAAAATCGGCGGCGGGCTCGCCACGGCCGTCACCGATTTTCGCATTCGAGCCGATGGTTTCAGTCGGTTGTTAGTCTTCGATCGTGGCTTGACGCCGCGACAAGCTGGCCGAATGGTGCAGCGCTTGTTTGAGATCGATTCGTATCGCATGCTGGCATTGCTCGCGTTGCCAATTGCGCGAGCACATGCACCCGATGTAACGCGCTGGGAGCGGGAGCTCGCCGAGATTACCAATGCGCTGCCCAACGCCGACGAACAAAGCGAACCGGTCTTGCTCGACCGCTTGACGCGACTCGAGGCACAAACGGAGAGTCGCAAGGCCGAGAACCATTTCCGCTTTAGCGCCGCTGAGGCGTATTACGATTTGGTCAAGCGGCGGATCGCCGAGCTACGCGAGGATCGCATTCAAGGCTTGCCGACATTCGAAGAGTTCACCGAGCGTCGTTTGGCGCCTGCGATGAGCACGTGTACCTCACTCTCAAAGCGCCAGGATTCCTTGTCGCAGCGCGTATCGCAAGCGACGCAGCTGTTATCGACGCGTGTCGACATCACGCGCGAGCGCCAGAATCAACGCTTGCTCGAATCGATGGACCAACGTAGCGCGCTGCAATTGCGTTTGCAGAGCACCGTCGAAGGCTTGTCGGTCGCGGCTGTCACCTACTACGTCGTTGGCTTGGTCAACTACGCAGCCAAAGCGCTCGAGCCCGCGGTAAGCGCCCCCGTCGTGACGGCCATCAGTATTCCGATCGTTGCGCTGATGGTGGCGCTCGCCGTGCGCCGCATTCGGCGTTTGGTCAAAGCGCGCATGCCGCACTAGTGCGAATTCCGACCGCATGACACAGCAACGTCACGCCATCGTGATCGGCAGCGGCTTTGGTGGCCTCGCGGCCGCCGTGCGACTCGGCGCGCGCGGTTATCGAGTCACAGTACTCGAAAAACTCGATGCGCCCGGTGGACGTGCCTACACGCACCGCCAAGACGGTTTCACGTTCGATGCAGGCCCCACGATCGTCACGGCACCGTATTTGTTCGAAGAGTTATGGACACTCTGCGGCCGTCGCATGCGCGACGAAATCGACCTGCGCAGCATCGATCCGTTCTACAAGATTCGCTTCGATGACGGTGACGAGTTTAGTTACTCCGCCGATCTGGAAGTCGTGCGGGCGCAGATTGCGCGCATCGAGCCGGGCGATGTCGCAGGCTTCGATCGATTCCTCGAGGTGAGTCGCGACATCTACCGGGTCGCATTCGACGGCTTGGCGGCCCAGCCATTTCATGAAATCGGCACGCTGATTCGCGCGGCACCCGACCTCGTGCGCTTAGGAGGCTTTCGTTCCGTATACGACAGAGTGTCGTCGTTCTTTGCGAATCCCAAGCTGCGTATCGCTTTCAGTTTTCATCCGTTGCTGATTGGCGGAAATCCTTTCACGACGACGGCTTACTATTGTCTGATTGCGCATCTGGAACGAACCTACGGCGTGCACTACGCGATGGGCGGTACCGGCGCGTTGGTGCGCGGTCTCATCGGGTTGATCGAGTCCCAAGGTGGCGCTGTGCGCTGCAATGCCGAAGTGACCCGCATCGATGTGCGTGACGGACGGGCGTGTGGCGTCACGCTGGCAAGTGGTGAGGCCCTGACGAGCGATGTCGTGGTCTCGAATGCTGATCCAGCGTGGACCTATTCGCGCTTACTCGCGCATCACCCGCGCCGAAGATGGACGGATGCCAAACTGGAGCGGGCGAGCTATTCGATGAGCTTGTTCGTGTGGTATTTCGGTACTAACAAGCGATACGACTCCGTGTACCAGCACACGATGGTGCTCGGTCCGCGCTACGGCGAGTTGCTCGAAGACATTTTTACGAAGCATCATTTAGCTGCCGACTTCAGTCTCTACTTGCATCGGCCCACAGCGAACGATTCTTCGTTGGCGCCGCCCGGCTGCGATGCCTTTTATGTGTTATCACCCGTGCCGCATCTGCAGAGTGGCACGGATTGGACGGTGGCGGCCGCGGCCTATCGCGACAAGATCGCGAATCGACTCGAGTCCACATTGTTGCCCGGGCTGCGCAACTCGATCGTGACCGAGCGGATGCTCACGCCGCTCGATTTCCGCGAGCGGCTGCTGTCGGTCAACGGTGCTGCGTTCGCGCTCGAGCCGAAACTGTTTCAGAGTGCGTGGTTTCGGCCGCACAATCGCAGCGAAGAAGTCGACAGACTGTATCTTGTCGGGGCTGGCACGCATCCGGGCGCCGGATTGCCAGGGGTGCTCTCCTCGGCGAAGGTGCTCGATGCGATCGTGCCCTCGGCAGCCGATCTAGCCTAACAAGTTTGTCTCGATGTCGTGCCAGGCTGCAGCAGCAGCAAGGCGGCCCGACATCGCGGCCATCGGCACGCCAGGTCCAGGGTGGGTGGATCCGCCGGCCAAATACAAACCCGGTAGCTGCGCGCGTGACCCGTGGCGAGCAAAACTCGCAAACGGTCCGTGGTTAGCGCGGCCATACAGTGCGCCGCCGGTGCCGGGAAACAGCGCCTCGAAGCCGAGCGGCGAAGTCGCAACGCTGTTGTTAGTATCAATCTCGAGCTCAAGCCCGCAGGCCCGCATGACCGCGTTCGCCCGCCGTGCGTATTCGTCGAGGGAGGGCGTCGCACCGAAGCCCACATCCCCATCGGCTGGTGCATTGATCAGTAGCAGCAATCTCTCCGCCGCTTGAGTGGGCAGTACACGGCCGGGGCCGCGATCCTGTGCACAAACATAAACAGTCGGTTGTTCGGTGATTGCGCGCTCCTGAAAAATTGTTCGAAACTCGCGTGCGTAATCCGTGGCAAAGAACACGTTGTGGTGCTCGAGCGTAAAGCCGCGCGGTCGCAGCAGTGCGCACCACGTGACGGCGGATAGCGAGCGTTGCGTTCGCGGGATGGCGTGAGTAGCGTTTTGCGACTGCAGGCCGAACAGGCCCGTGGCCAGTGCGGACACGTCGCCGTTGAAGATGACGAGATCGGCGGCGAGTCGCTCTCCAGAAGCGAGCACGACGCCGCGAGCGCGACCTTGCTCGATCGCAATCTCGGCGACGTGCGCATCGTAGCGATAACGCGCGCCATGGCGCTCGCCAAGTGTTTGTAAGGCGTCAGCGACGCGACGCATGCCGCCCGCCACGACCCATACGCCTTCTTGTTCCACGTGGGCGACGAGCATCAATGTGGCGGGTGCCGCGAAGGGGGAGGAGCCGCAGTACGTGGCATAGCGGCCAAACAGTTGCTGCAACCGAGGATCGCGAAAGTGTTGCGCTAGCGTCGGCCACAGCCGCTGGAGCGGCGCGGTTTGCCACAGTGCGGCCACTCGAGTCCAGCCGACGCGCTGCACCAGCGCGAGCGGCGACGGACGTTCGGCCGCGATGAACGTATCGCGTAGCGTCCGGTAGATGGCGGCACTGCGTGCGCAGAAGTCTCGAAAGCCGCGCGCGTCAGCCGCGCCTGCCAACTGGCCGATTGCATCGGCCGAGGCGTCGACGCTTGCAAACAAATCCAGCGTGCCGCCCGATGTCCAGGCATGACGCGCCAGCACGTTCGCGGGGTGCAAGTCGAGCGCAGCGTCGAGCGATGCACCGGCATCGGCAAATAACTGCTCGAAGATCCAGCGCATCGTGAAAACTGTCGGGCCGCCGTCGATCCGCGCCGTGCCCACCGCAACCTCGCGCATTTTTCCGCCCGGCGTACTGGCGCGCTCAAGGACCAGCACCTCGGCACCGCGTCGCGCCAAGTCGACGGCAGCGGCTAAGCCGCCGACACCGGCGCCGACGACGATGACTTTGGGAGCGGAGCGTCGCAAGTGTGAGTCGTTAGGCAGTTCGCGCCCCAGCGGCGCCGCGCAAGGTGCCACGCGATACCGCGTGCCGGTGATAGAGGATCAATGCCAAGCCCACGACGAGCGGGACTGCCCACAGGAACGGACTCAGCGCCAATTCGGGAAAGGTCCGAACGGCGCCGAACGCGAAGAAAGCGGTGTAAACCGAGATGCCAGCGCCGACGCTCGCCTTGATGTGTTCCTTCAGCCAAGCCTGCGGGTGCGGCGCAGGATGCAACATGAAGTACAGATTCGTCGCCACCGTCGCGAAGCCGAGTACCGTCACGCCATACATCAGGGGTAGCTGTAGCTGCCAACCCTCGTACGCCACAACGCCCGAAGCCAGGACGAGAAGCACTTGCAAACCGACATTGAGACCTGCGCGGTTCGCCCGGTGGTTAGTATGGTTGCGGATGCACTCCCAGCCGTACCAGGCCAAATTGACGGTGAGTACCGCCAAGCACAGCATCATCCACCCAAAGATGGCGCGTATCCATTCGTGCGGCTGCGTCAGATGCGGGTGAGTCCCTACCGGGTCGAGGATCGTCAGCGTACTCATCGCCGTGGCGATCGATCCCGTGATCAACATCATCGTCGCGAAGACTTTGCCCCAACGCCGATGATTACGTCCGCCTTTGCGCGACAGCACCGGTACCCAGAAGGCAAGCAAGCCCGTCGCCCCGAAGACGATGTGTGCGCCAATGAGTAGCTTGAAGAGGGTCATCACGCAGATTCCGCAATCAGCCTACAATGGCGCGACGCCGTTAGACAATCTCGTTATTAGCCCGACTCACGTATCGCACTGTGTATACGCCCCCTCGTCCGCGTCCCTGGCCTGCCGTTGCCGCGCTGCTACGTGTGGCATTCGAAGGCGAAGGCAACCTCCTGAGCTTATTGCCGGCTGACGCCTATCGAATGAAGGTCGGCCATCTCGGCTATTCGCGACGCTCGATCTTGATCGTCAATGAGCCCGAATTCGTGCGCAACGTGCTCACCGATCCCACTGACATCTACCCGAAGAACGATCTCATGGTCGGGGCGCTCGAGCCGCTCGTAGGCGATTCCATCTTCGTTTCAAGCGGGCCCACGTGGCGGCGGCAGCGGCAAATGATCGACCCAGCGTTTTCGCACATGCGGTTGAGTCGTGCGTTCGTGTCGATGTCCGCTGCGGTCGACGATTACGAACGATTGCTCGACGAGCGCGCGGCGCGGGGTGAGAGCTTTTCGCTCGATCTCGCGATGAGTCACCTGACGGCAGACATCATCTGTCGCACCGTGTTTTCAACGGGCTTGGAGTCCCAAGTCGCGCGCGACGTCTTCGAAGCGTTCACGGTCTTCGAGCGCAGCGTGGCGCAAGTGGAGTTACGGCGCTTGATCTTCGATCCGCCGTGGAAACGCGTGCCGCAACACGCGCTCGTCCTCGATGCTTGCGAACGGATTCGGCGGCACCTCGGGCAGTTGTTAGATACGCATCTCGAGGCAAACGCCGACGCGTACGACGACATAGCCGCGGCTGTCGTCGCGGCGCGCGATGCCGCGACGGGCGAAGCTTTCACGCGGAAAGAACTACTCGATCAACTGGGCGTCATGTTTTTGGCGGGTCACGAGACGACCGCGAGTGCGCTCACGTGGGCGTTCTACATCTTGGCCATGCAGCCGGATGTGCTCGCCAAGATTCGTGCCGAAGTGCGCGGGCTCGTGGGCGAGGGCGCCATCGCCTTCGAACAAGTGAAGCGACTCACTTACACGCGCAGCGTGTTTCGCGAGACTTTGCGGCTCTATCCGCCGATCACCTTCATCCCACGCGTTGCGGCCGAGAACACGCAGATTGGTGAGTTTCGGGTGAAGAAAGGCGCCATGATCATGATTGCCCCGTGGGTCATCCAACGTCATGCGGCACATTGGCGCGATCCACACGCGTTCATCCCGGAACGCTTTTCGCCGGACCGCGAGCACGAGATCGTCTCGGGGACCTACCTACCGTTCGGCCAAGGTCCGCGTGTCTGCGTGGGGCAGGCTTTCGCGACGACGGAGGCGACGTTGATCCTCGCGCGACTCGCGCGCCGCTTTGATTTTGTGGTGGCTGATCCGCAGCGCGTGCGACCGGTCGCGCGCTTGACGACGCGTCCTGCCGAACAGATTCGCTGTCAGGTGTTGCGGCATGCCGCTACGTGACGCCGTACGAGACGTAGCGAGTCTATGAGCACCAAAACGCTGCTCTTGACGCTCGGCCGCCTCCCGAAGGGACTCGACGTGGCGCGCGCTTTTGCCGCCCAAGGCTGGCGCGTCATCGTTGCGGAGCCGTTTGCCAAGCACTTGTGCGGCGCGTCGCGCAGCGTTAGCCAGTCGATCCGCGTGACGGCGCCGAACGACAATCGCGAGCAGTATCTCAGCGAGCTCTTGCGGATCATCGTCGACGAGCGTGTCGACTGGGTCGTGCCGATTTCCGAGGAAACCGTCCACGTCGCGTTTCTGCGCGATCGTCTGCCGTCGCACGTGCGGCTGTACACAATGCCGCCCGAACTCGTGCTCGAATTGCACGATAAGCAGCGCTTCATCGCGCGGTGCTTTGATTACGGTCTCGCCGCGCCCGAGACTTACAACGCAGCGGATCCGCGTGCATGCGAGCTCGCCGCGCAGTACGACTTCGTCGTCAAACCGATCTTTTCCTGTTCGGGTAACGGTGTGACATTCGCGCGCGCGGGCGATGCATTCGCGGCAAGTGCCCGAAGCATCGTGCAGCGAAGGATTCATGGCGATGTGCTCAGTACGTTTTCCGTCGCGCACGCGGGACGCCGAGTCGTGACCGTCATCTACCGAGGCGCAGTGATGTCGGGCACGGTTGCCGTCTGCTTCGAGCGCGTCGACGCGCATGCCGCCATCGAGCGATGGGTCGATCGGTTCATTGAGTGTTCTCGCTATAGCGGGTTCGTGTCCTTCGATTTCCTCGTGGATGCGGCCGGCAATGCGCATGCGGTCGAGTGCAACCCGCGCGCGACGAGCGGTCTGCATTTTGTGGAGCCAGCGGATCTTGTCTCGGCCATGCTCTCACCCGAGACGGCGCACACCGTGCGTTATCGTCCCGAACGGCTGTTACAGCAGTTCTATCCGTGCCTGACGGAAACGCAAAAGTCCTTCGGCAGCGGCGCGCCCTTTCGACGTAATCTGCGCAATTTGCGCGCCGCGCGTGATGTCACTTGGAGCTGGCGTGACCCGTGGCCCTTCGTGTCTATGCCGTTGACTTCGTTCACGATCATTCGGCTGGCGCTGCAACGTGGCGTGACGTTTGGCGAGGTGGCGACGCTCGATGTCGGTTGGTATGCGGATGCCGCGCCGCACAGTACCAGCCAACCGTAGCATTGCCGCGGCACGTGTGCCGGGGTTAAGCTGATACTCGAACCCGCAATCGTTCGGTCTGCAGCTACAGGTGCGGCTTGGCGTCAGTTGTTAGTGAGCGCGATGGGAATGAATCGGCCGACCGTCTGGCCTGCCGTACGGCCATTCGTACTGGCTCGCGAACGTTTCATGCCGCTTCATTGTTGTTACCCCATCGCGTACGTGATGCGGCCATTCAGCTGTACGCGTTTTGTCGAATGGCTGACGATGCGATCGATGAGTCCGCCGAGCCCCGAGTCGCCCTCGCCGATCTGCAGGCGCGGCTCGATGCGGCGTATCGCGGGCAACCGTTTGACGCTGCGACCGACCGAGCGCTGGCACGGGTCGTCATGCAGCATCGCGTTCCAGTGGAGATTCCGGCGGCTCTGCTCGAGGGCTTTGCGTGGGATGCCGAGGGCCGGCGTTACGAGACGTTCGACGATCTACAGGCGTATTGCGCCCGGGTCGCCGCCACGGTCGGAGTCATGATGGCGCTGCTCATGGGTGTGCGCTCGGCAAACGCATTGGCGCGAGCGGCAGACTTGGGTGTTGCGATGCAATTGTCGAATATCGCTCGCGACGTTGGGGCAGATGCCCGCGCAGGGCGGTTGTATTTGCCGCTCGCGTGGTTGCGCGAAGTGGGAATCGACCCGGAAGCGTTGGTCGCGACTCCACGCTTCGATGCACGGCTTGCGGTCGTCGTCGACCGCGTGGTTTCGGCGGCGCGCGAGTTGTATCAGCGCGCGGTCCCAGGCATCGATGAACTGCCGGCGACTTGCCGTCCAGCGATACATGCCGCGCGGCTGATGTACGAGGAAATCGGTGAGGAAGTTGTGCGCAGCGCTGGGGATTCAATCAATCGACGCGCGGTCGTGCCGCGGCGGCGCAAGCTGCAGTTGATGGCGCGGGCTCTGCGAGCGGCGCTGCAATACAACGACGAATCTTCTTTGCCACCGCTTCCCAGCACACGCTTTTTGGTCGAGTCGGTCGTCGATGCCGATCGGCGAGCGACTGCCTCAGACCCACAGTTCCCCCGCACGGGCCGGTCCGCGCGCGGGATCGAGGGGATTCTCGATATGCTCGAACGCTTGGAGCGGCGCGACCGGATGCTGCATTCGGGGGGATGATGGACGGATACGCGGGTCTCATTAAGCTGGCCATTTTCTTTACGCTCACGTTTGCTTTCATCGGCTACGAGTTGCGGTCCGTCAGCAAAGCGATCGAGCGCGACTCGCAGCAACCGCGCGACTAACTTAGTCGCCCCCGCGCGGCGCTCGCACGGGGAGTAGAGTTTGGACCCACGCGCGGCGAAATCGATCGAGCGACAAGCTCTCATGAATACCTTGGACGCGCTGTCCTAACACTTCCATCGCGATTGCTGAGCGGGCGTAGAACGGCGCGCTCTCCAGTGTGGCTAACACGGTTGCCGAATGCGGGTGGTCAGCGCGGACCGCGCGCGGCAATCCCCAGCCCGTGCGCGGCAATTGCACAATCGGCGGTGGCGTGATGGATCGAACGCTGCCAGCTGGCGACACTGCGAGCGCGAGACTCACATTCGGTGCAGCACGTGGCACGACATCGTAGAACACGACCGTTTCCTGCGCGGCGCTGACCCGCGACCAATTCCAGCTTGCAAAGTCATGCTCGAGTGGTCGCGCGCCCCAGTTCGAATCGAAGTAGCCGCGACCTGACCAACGAACCGTCGGCACAGCGAAGTCAACCATGACGGTGCACTGCGGCGCGATCGGCCACCAACGATGCGCTTCCGTGGGCTCCAACGCGTAGTCACGCGAGCCCCAGCCCGTTGGCGTCACAACTATCTCGCCGCGCAGCGGTCGGCCCCAGGGCGCGGTTCGATCGTCGACTCGAATGACGATGCTGTCGCCCCGATGCAGCACCGCGTTCGCGGCGATGTGCAGCGAGTCGGGTGCGCGTCGCACGTCTCGGGCGCCGTACTCCGTCATCGACCAATGTCGTCCTCTGCGACCGTAGAGCACCGCGTTGAATGCGCAATGCGAGAGCGGGTCAGTAGCGCCGCGCGCGCGAGCGCGGAAGTAGTGCGGTGAGAACACGCTCCCGAGCATCGCGATGATCGTGACGCCGTGCTCGCCGTCGTCGCTGAGGGCGTCGCAGTACCACCACGCGTAGCCATTCGGCGGAATCGCGCGCTCGAACCGCAGGCTCGGGCTCGCGTTGACGCTTTCTGGAGCCGTGTCTATAGTCCTGGACATCTGCATGTGACCATTAAAAATTACATTTTCCGTCATGGAGACGGCAGTGACCAGCATCGCACGGATTGAGTCGTTTCTCGCGCGAGCCGCTGCCCCCAGGGCGGCGTCGGCAGCGGCGTGACCGCGCAGCTCACCGTGGCGAGTGCGTCGTGGGCTGATCGCTGGGCGGTTTGGCGCAATCGCTTGATCGCCAATCCGCGCTTTCAGCGTTGGGCCGCAGGCTTCCCGTTGACGCGTTTCGTCGCGCGGCGGCGGGCTCGGGCCACGTTCGATCTCGTCGCCGGGTTCGTGTACTCGCAAGTGCTACAAGCCTGTGTGCAGCTCGACTTGTTAGCTGCGCTGCGCGACACGCCGCGCTCTCTCGATGGGATTGCCCGCCATTGCAAACTCGAGCTCGATGCCGCGCGACGCCTCGTCGAGGCTGCGGTTGCGCTCGACTTGCTCGAACCGCGTGCGGGCGATCGATACGGCCTCGGTGCGTTGGGTGCGCAGATTGACGGGAATCCAGCGGTGTTAGCGATGGTGCGCCACCACGCGATGTTCTACGCCGACCTGCGCGATCCGGTTGCGCTGCTTCGCGGTACGGCGCCGGCGACGCAGCTGGCGGAGTATTGGCCGTACGCCAGCACCGCGGATCCGAGTGCGCTGACGAGTGAGCGAATCGCTGCGTATACACGGCTGATGTCCGCGTCCCAGTCACTGATTGCCGATGAGGTACTCGACGCGTTCCCGTTGCGCGACGTGCGAGCGCTGCTCGATGTCGGCGGTGGCGACGGCACTTTCTTGGCCGCCGTCGCAGCGCGCTATCCCGCGCTGTCACTCGCTTTGTTCGACCTGCCGGCGGTCGCGGATCTGGCGCGCGTGCGCCTCGCAGCGCAAGGGCTCGACAGCCGGATCGACGTATTCGGCGGCAGTTTCCTAAGCGATGCATTGCCCGCGGACCGTGACCTCATTTCCTTCGTCCGCGTCTTGCACGACCACGACGACGATCGTGTTCTCACGGCCCTGCAGGCCGCAGCGCGCGCACTGCGGCCGGGCGGCCGCGTGCTGATCGCCGAGCCATTTGCGGGTGCAAGAGGCGCTCAGACGATGGGCGCGGCGTATTTCGCGTTTTATCTCCTCGCGATGGGCAGTGGGCGGGCGCGAACCCCGGCGGAACTTGCGCAACTCCTTGGGGCGGCAGGCTTTGAGCCTCCCGTTGAGGTGCCGACCCGTGTGCCGTTGCAGACCGGCGTCTTGGTTGCGCGCGTTCGGAAGCCTGCGTTGTAGGGGTTTCCCCAGCGTTTTCGAGTGTCGCAAAAACTTGACAGTTTAAACAGTCAGCATAAACTGACATTTGAATCAAAAAGGGGCACCCGCGTGACAAGGGCAGGTCGGGGATGAAAACGTTGGCCGTCGTGCTGCAAGCGCCGGAGCAGTTAGCGCTGTCTCGGGTTGAGCTTGCGCCGCCCGGTGACGACGACTTGGTCGTCGATATCGAGTGGAGCGGCATCAGCACGGGCACCGAGAAGCTCCTGTGGTCTGGCCGCATGCCGGCGTTTCCCGGTATGGGCTATCCATTGATCCCGGGGTACGAATCGGTCGGTCGCGTGCAAGACGCCGGCAAGCACGTTCACAGCCGCATCGGCGAGCGCGTGTTTGTGCCCGGCGCGCGTTGCTTCGGTTCGATCCGCGGTTTGTTTGGTGGCGCTGCGGCACGGGTAGTCGTTCCGGCTGCGCGCACGGTTTCGATCGACGAGCAATTGGGCGAACAAGGTGTATTGCTTGCGCTCGCAGCGACGGCCTACCACGCGATCAAGGCGCGTGATGGTGCGCTGCCGGATCTCGTCGTCGGCCACGGCGTCCTCGGAAGGTTGTTAGCACGAATCACGCTCGCGCTCGGTGCACCTGCGCCGACGGTGTGGGAACTCGACGCGCGACGCACGGCGGGAGCCCGCGGTTACACCGTCTGCACGCCCGACGTAGACACGCGCCGCGACTACCAGTGCGCGTACGACGTCAGTGGCGATCCCACGATCATCGACAGCTTGACGGCGCGCTTAGCGCCGCGCGGCGAGATCGTGCTGGCCGGCTTTTATGCCGAGCGTGTGTCTTTCAATTTCGCGCCCGCGTTCATGCGCGAGGCCCGGATTCGTGTGGCGGCCGAGTGGCAGCCATCCGATCTGATGGCGGTGCAGGCGCTGGTCACGGAGGGACGCTTGTCTCTCGATGGCCTGATCACGCATCGCCACGAAGTTACCGAAGCGGCTGACGCGTATCGAACTGCGTTCACCAATCCGGACTGCCTGAAGATGGTTCTCGACTGGAGACGCTTGTCATGACGCCACCGATCACCAATACGGTTTCCGTGCCGGTCGAAAAGCTCAAGCGCTCATTGCGCGCTGAGGCGGCTGTCGACCCCGAACCGATCGCCACGGGTGCTGTCACCAAGCAGACGCAGATCATCGCGATCTACGGCAAGGGCGGCATCGGCAAGAGTTTCACGCTCGCCAATCTGTCTTACATGATGGCGCAGCTCGGCAAGAAGGTGTTGCTGATCGGTTGCGATCCGAAGAGCGACACGACTTCGCTGCTGTTCGGCGGCCGCGCCTGTCCGACGATCATCGAGACTTCCTCGAAGAAGAAGCTGGCCGGCGAACAAGTTCAAATCGGCGACGTGTGCTTCAAGCGCGACGGCGTTTTTGCGATGGAGCTCGGCGGCCCTGAAGTCGGTCGTGGCTGTGGCGGCCGCGGCATCATCCATGGTTTCGAAACTCTCGAGAAACTCGGCTTCCACGACTGGGGCTTCGACTACGTGCTGCTCGATTTCCTGGGCGACGTGGTGTGCGGTGGCTTCGGTCTGCCGATTGCGCGCGACATGTGCCAGAAGGTCATCGTCGTCGGCAGCAACGACTTGCAGTCACTGTACGTGGCTAACAACGTGTGTTCTGCCGTCGAGTATTTCCGCAAGCTGGGTGGCAACGTGGGTGTCGCCGGGCTCGTCATCAACAAAGACGATGGCACAGGCGAGGCGCAAGCGTTCGCCGCAGCGGCCGGAATTCCGGTGCTCGCCGCGATTCCTGCGAATGAAGAAATTCGTCGCAAGAGCGCCAACTACGAAATCATCGGTCGCCCGGAGAGTAGTTGGGCGCCGTTATTCACGCAGCTAGCAACGAATGTCGCTGAGGCACCGCCGATGCGTCCGACGCCGCTATCGCAAGATGCATTGTTAGGGCTGTTCAAAGGCGAGGCGGTGGGTCGTGGCGTCACGCTCGAGCCTGCCACGTTCGAAGACATGTGTGGCACGTCGCAAGTGACGAAGCCCTCGCTCGAAGTCGTATACGACGCTGTTTGATCCAGACCGAAACGCGCATGAACGAACTCGACTCACCGACCGACGATCTGACTCGCGCCAGCGCTGAAGTGCGCTACGACGGCGCGGCGGACGTCGTGCTCGACGGTGCGCGAGTGTCGGGCGCGACCGCTGCCGCGCCCGCCGTGAATATGGCGGCGACGCAGTCGGACGGCCTAGGTTGTCATGCCGGTAAAGACGAACTGAAACGTGCCGCGGCCGCGGCGGGCAAGAGCGAAGTGCTCGCGCAGTACGCGCAGGACTATCCGGCCGGACCGCACGACCAACCGCAGAGCATGTGCCCCGCGTTCGGCTCTTTGCGCGTCGGCTTGCGTATGCGCCGCACGGCGACCGTGCTGTCGGGGTCTGCTTGCTGCGTGTATGGGCTCACGTTCACGTCGCACTTCTACGGCGCGCGGCGCACGGTCGGCTATGTGCCGTTCAATTCCGAAACGCTGGTCACAGGCAAGTTGTTCGAGGATATCCGCGACGCTGTCTACAAGTTAGCGGATCCGGCTAACTACGACGCGGTCGTCATTATCAACTTGTGCGTCCCGACGGCATCCGGTGTGCCGCTGCAGCTGTTGCCGAAAGAGATCAACGGCGTACGCGTCATCGGTATCGACGTGCCCGGATTCGGTGTGCCCACGCATGCTGAAGCGAAGGACGTGCTCGCGGGTGCCATGTTGCGTTATGCGCGGACGGAGGCCGAAGCGGGCCCCGTGCAAGCGCCACGTACGGCACGCAGCTCAGCGCCCAGTGTTGCATTGCTCGGCGAGATGTTCCCGGCCGACCCCATGGGCATCGGTGCGCTGCTTGAACCGCTTGGCTTAGCGGCTGGCGTTTGTGTGCCGACTCGCGAGTGGCGCGAGCTCTACGGTGCGCTTGATTGCACGGCGGTAGCAGCGATTCATCCGCATTACATCGCGTCGGTTCGCGAGTTTCAGGCTGCGGGCCGCCCCGTGGTGGGCTCCGCGCCGGTGGGGTACGACGGCACGGCAGCTTGGCTTGAGTCGATCGGTAAGGCGTGTGGCGTCGGCGCTGACAAAATCGGTGCCGCGCAGAATAAGTTCCTCCCGGCGATTCGTGGCGCTCTCGCGGCGAAGCCGATCAACGCGCGGATCACATTGTCGGGCTATGAAGGCTCCGAGTTGTTAGTCGCGCGCTTGCTGGTCGATAGCGGCGCCGATTTACGTTACGTCGGCACTGCTTGTCCGCGCACACCCTGGTCGGACGCCGATCGCGAGTGGCTCGAGGCAAAGGGCGTGCGCGTACAGTTCCGCGCATCGCTCGAACAGGATTTGGCCGCATTCCGCGAGTTCAAGCCCGATCTCGCCATCGGCACCACCCCAGTCGTACAGGCTGCCAAAGAGTGCGCAACGCCGAGCTTGTACTTCACCAACTTGATTTCGTCGCGGCCGCTGATGGGGCCGGCTGGCGCGGGATCGCTCGCGCAAGTAATCAACGCCGCACTGGCCGGTAAAGCGCGTTTCGACACGATGCGCACGTTCTTCGCTGGTGTGGGCGAGGGCTATACAGCGGGTATTTGGGAAGACGTGCCGCGTGATCGGCCGGAGTTTCGCGAGGCGTACCAGCGTCAGCTCGCCAAAGCCGCGAAGGCGCGCAAGAGCGAGGAGATGATCTGATGCTCGTGCTCGATCATGATCGCGCAGGAGGTTACTGGGGCTCGGTCTACGTGTTCACGTCGATCAAGGGCCTGCAGGTCATCATCGACGGACCCGTCGGCTGCGAGAATTTGCCGGTGACCTCGGTGCTGCATTACACCGATGCGCTGCCGCCGCACGAGTTGCCCGTTGTCGTGACGGGGCTCGCTGAGGAAGAGCTCGGACAGCATGGTACCGAAGGCGCGATGCGTCGCGCCCATAAGGCGCTCGATCCGAATCTGCCGAGCGTCGTCGTCACGGGCTCAATCGCCGAGATGATCGGCGGCGGCGTTACGCCCGAAGGCACCAGTATCAAGCGCTTCTTGCCGCGCACGATCGACGAGGATCAGTGGCAGAGCGCGAACCGTGCGTTGTACTGGCTGTGGACCGAATTCGGTCCGCGCAAGGTACCAGCGCTGAAGCCGCGCAAGGAAGGCGAGAAGCCGCGCGTCAACATCATCGGGCCCGCCTACGGCTACTTCAACACGTGGTCGGATCTTGCGGAGATCCGGCGGCTCGTCGAAGGCATCGGCGCCGAGATCAACATGGTGTTCCCGCTGGGTAGCCATTTGGCCGACATCGCGCAATTGGCCCAGGCCGACGTCAACATTTGTATGTATCGCGAATACGGGCGGCTGCTGTGCGAAGCACTGGAGCGCCCTTACTTGCAAGCACCGATCGGCTTGCACAGCACGACTAAGTTCTTGCGGACGCTCGGCGAGTTGTTAGGACTAGATGTCGAGCCCTTCATCGAGCGCGAAAAACACACGACCATCAAGCCGCTGTGGGACTTGTGGCGCTCGGTTACGCAGGACTTCTTCGGTACGGCGAGCTTCGGCATCGTCGCGAGCGAAACCTATACACGCGGTGTACGGCACTTTCTCGAAAGCGAAATGGGCTTGCCGTGCAACTTTGCGATCGCGCGCCAACCTGGCGGCAAAACGGATAACGAAGCGGTCCGGAAAATGGTCCGCGAAAAAACACCCTTGGTGCTCTTCGGCAGTTACAACGAGCGCATGTACCTCGCGGAGCTAGGCCCCCGCGCGATGTACATTCCGGCGTCCTTCCCAGGTGCCATCGTTCGACGCCACACCGGCACGCCCTTCATGGGCTATGCCGGCGCTACCTACTTGATCCAAGAGTATTGCAACGCGTTGTTCGACGCATTGTTCCACATCTTGCCGCTCGGAACCGAGATGGACCGCGTCGAAGCGACGCCGGCGCGGATCGCGCGCCTCGAGTCTGTCGCGTGGGACGCAGCGGCACAGCAGTTGTTAGACGACTATGTCGCCAACGAACCGTTCCTGGTGCGCATTTCTGCCGCCAAGCGTCTCCGTGATCGCGCCGAGCGCGATGCACGAGCCGCTGGCGAGGAGCGCATCACGGCGGAACGCGTGACCGCTGCGCTACGTGCGCTCGGTCAAGGCAGGGCGGCATGAACGCCGTTGCAGTATTCACGTCTTGTGTTCGCTCAATTCTATTGAGCGATTGCGAGCGATGCGGAGCAAGAGCTCTTGCATTGGGCCACGTCGCGGGCTTTCGCGCGACAACCAGTCTGGTTCGATTTGGAGGATAAGTAGATGGCTGATGAAAGAAAGGGCTCGCTCTCCGGGCTCAACGCTTCGGAAGCCAAGGAGTTCCACAGAATGTTCATGCTGGGCTTCGGCGGCTTCATAGCGCTGACGCTGGTAGCGCACATTCTGATTTGGAATTGGCGTCCTTGGTTCTGAGGAATTAGGAGAAAACTATGTGGCGACTATGGATGATTTTTGATCCGCGCCGAGCGCTGATTGGCATCCTTGCATTCGCATTCTTGATGGTGCTGGTGAATCACTTTGTGCAGCTGAGCACCCCGAGATACGGCGATTGGTTGAACGCTCCGCGTGCAACCGCGTCGGCGATGCAAGACCAAGAAGTGACGTCGCGTGTGGCCAGTGTGGCCACCGCAACGACAGCTAACTAGGCTGCTCGCGTATTGAGTCTGCGGGCGAGATTCGGCTAGCCGAATCTTGCCCGCCGACTCGTCGAGTGCACGAGAGCGGGAGGAGCAACAATGGCAATGCTAAGTTTCGAGCGAAAGTACCGCGTGCGCGGTGGCACGCTCATCGGCGGCGACCTGTTCGATTTCTGGATCGGTCCCTTCTTCGTCGGATTCTTTGGTATCACGACAGTATTCTTCGCGGTGCTGGGCATCGTCATGATCATCTGGGGCGCCGCACTGGGCGATACCTGGAATTTGTGGCAAATCAGCATCGCGCCGCCTGATCTGAAATATGGTCTTGGCCTCGCGCCGTTGAAGGAAGGTGGGCTGTGGCAGATCATTACGATCTGCGCGCTCGGTTCGTTCATCTCATGGGCGCTGCGTGAAGTTGAGATCTGTCGCAAGTTGGGCATCGGCTATCACGTGCCGGTGGCATTCGGCTTCGCGATTCTCGCGTATGCCTCCCTCGTGGTGATTCGCCCGGTGTTGCTGGGCGCGTGGGGTCACGGCTTCCCATACGGCATCTTTAGCCACCTCGATTGGGTCTCGAACGTTGGCTACCAGTATTTGCACTTCCACTACAACCCAGCGCACATGATTGCGGCGACGCTGTTCTTCACGACGACGCTGGCGCTCGCACTCCACGGATCGCTGATTCTCTCGGCTACGAATCCGAAGAAGGGCGAGCCGGTGAAGACGCCGGAACACGAGAATGCTTACTTTCGCGACTTCATTGGCTACTCGGTTGGCACGCTAGGCATTCATCGACTCGGCCTGTTGTTAGCGCTCGCCGGCGTGTTTTGGGCAGTGGTCTGCATCATCGTCAGCGGTCCGTTTTGGACCCGCGGCTGGCCCGAATGGTGGAACTGGTGGCTAGACCTGCCGATCTGGCGTTGAGCGCAATCCGCTGCGACCTCAACTTTAGAGAACAATTAACAAGGGGAATCTGACACATGGCCCTCGAATATCAGAACATTTTCACTTCGGTGCAGCTGCGTGGTCCAGCGCACGATGCCGTGCCGCTGCCCGCCGGGACATGGCAGCGACAAGGCAAAACGCGCTTTGCTTACTGGCTTGGCAAGTTGGGCGACGCGCAGATCGGACCCGTGTATTTGGGTACGACGGGCGTGCTTTCGCTGCTGTTTGGCTTGGCCGCGTTCGAGATCATCGGTCTCAACATGTGGGCCTCGGTCGGCTGGGACCTGCGCGAGTTCATTCGCCAGTTGTTTTGGTTGGCACTCGAGCCCCCGGCTCCTGAGTATGGCCTAAGCTTGCCGCCCTTGAACGATGGCGGGTGGTGGCTGCTAACAGGCTTCTTGCTGACGCTGTCCGTCATTCTCTGGTGGGTGCGCACCTACCGGCGAGCGCGAGCACTTGGCATGGGCACTCACGTTGCCTGGGCTTTCGCAGCGGCGATCTGGCTTTTCTTGGTGCTGGGTTTCTTTCGACCGCTGTTGATGGGCAGCTGGAGTGAAGGTGTTCCGTTCGGAATATTCCCGCATCTCGATTGGACGGCAGCGCTATCCATTCGGCACGGCAATTTGTTCTATAACCCGTTCCACGCATTGTCGATCGTGTTCTTGTACGGCTCGGTACTGTTGTTCGCAATGCATGGCGCCACGATTCTCGCAATCAGTCGCTATGGCGGTGAGCGCGAGATTGAGCAGATTACGGATCGTGGAACTGCAGCGGAACGCGGCGCCTTGTTCTGGCGCTGGACGATGGGATTCAACGCGACGATTGAATCGATTCACCGCTGGGCATGGTGGTTTGCAGTCCTGTGCCCGTTGACAGGCGGTATTGGTATTTTGTTGACCGGGACCGTGGTGGACAACTGGTACTTATGGGCGGTCGATCACGGTGTCGCTCCGGCCTATCCTCCCATGCATCCCGGCCAGGGCGATCCGGCCGCAGGAGCAGCACCATGAGCCACAGTGAACAGTTGTTAGTGAAGTTCTTAATGTGCGCAGCCGTGTGCATGGTACTGGTTGCGTGCGGCGAGCGTCCGCCGGTCGATACGGCACAATTGGGCTTCCGCGGTTTGGCAATGGAGCAACAGACGAACCCGCGACTGGCAGCGCGGGCGGCGGCCGCGAATGTGGCCCCAGAGTCTTTGCCGTTGGCTGACCCGAGTGGCCCCCGTGCGTCCGAGGCATATCAAAACGTTCAGGTGTTAGGTGATCTCAGCGTGGGCGAGTTCGCACGCGTGATGGCAGCCATCACGACGTGGGTCGCGCCGAACGAGGGATGCGTCTACTGCCATAAGGGCGAGGACTTGGCTGTCGACGACGTGTACACGAAGGTTGTAGCTCGGCGCATGCTGGCGATGACCCGGGCGATGAATACGGAGTGGAAAGCTCATGTCGGCGCGACCGGCGTGACTTGCTATACATGTCATCGTGGCGAGCCCGTGCCGAAGAACGTTTGGTACGAAGAGCCTGACAAGTATTTGAGCCCGTTCATCGCGGGGACGCAGGGGCAAAACATGGCGGCGAAGTCGGTTGCTTCGGCGTCATTGCCGTCGGAGCCGTTCACGCGGTTCCTCAACGCGTCGGAGCCCATCCGCGTGGTGTCGACTAGCACTTATCAGTCTAACAACCCGGCGAACTTGAAGTCCGCCGAGTGGACGTATGGTCTGATGATGCACATGTCGCAATCACTCGGCGTCAACTGCACGTTCTGCCATAACTCGCGCCAGTTCAGCGATTGGCGAGAGAGCACGCCACAGCGCATCACGGCTTGGCACGGGATCCAAATGTCGCGCGACGCCAACGTCAACTACTTGGTCCCGCTGACAGATCAGTTCCCGGCGAACCGCAAGGGGCCCAAGGGCGATGTGGCAAAGGTCTATTGCGCCACTTGCCATAACGGCCAGAACAAGCCGCTGAACGGCGTCAGTATGTACAAGGACTACCCGGAGTTGGGTGCGCCGCGTCCGCCACCGCCGGTCGAAGAGACGGCCGAGGCTGCAGAAGCGCCCGCGGCGGAGACGAATTAGATCCGCGCGGGCCGCTTTTAGCATGTGACGCAGGCTTCAGGCCTAACGAGTGTTGCCTTGTGATACCCCGGCAGCATTCGTTGGGCCTGATCTTTGTCAGCATCCCCTGTTTGCGCAACGTGCATATGTAAACAGCGGGGCCATGTGGAGGCGGGCGGTTGTAGCTTGCCATCATCATGCAAGCGGTTGTCGTCTCTCTGCTCGCGTTGCTGGCGCTTGGCGCGCAAGCAGTTCGTGCTGCGCCCGTGTCGGACGAGAGCGTCATCGACACAGCACAAACCGGCGTGGTTCTCCCACGAGCCATTGGTCCGCTGCAGTTCGTCGGCGATCGGAAGTTCGAAGATCCTCGCCTTGGTAAGGCCTACAGCTATCGCGCAGATGGCTTCTCGCTAGACATCTATATCTACGCCGGCACGAGCGAAGGTGCGACGGATGGTGCGAGCGGTTCGGGCGCACGTAATGAGTATGAGGCTGCGAAGGAGACGGTGCTTTCCACAGACGCCTATGCAACGCGCACGCTTGTGGCGGAGGGCCAAGCGCGATTGGGCGAAGCTCCTGATGCGCCGGAGGCTCTCGAGGCGGCATTCGATTTAGTGCTGCGCGGGCAGCGGTTGCGATCATTTCTCTGGGTGACGGCAGCAAACGGCTACTACTTTAAAGCGCGCTTTTCGATGCTCAGTGATCTCGATATCGAGGCAGTCACCGCGCGCGAACATGTGCTGCAAGAGCTCGGTTCGATCGTGACCGATGCACGAGCACGCAAGCTTGCGAGTGGCGGCGACCAAGCGCAGCCGAGTCAGTATCAGATTCAATTCGAGACGAACGTCGGGGATGTCGAGATGCCATTCTGGATCTTGTATCTCCTAGCCCGAGTGTCGTGGGAGCAGCAGCACGGCGGGAGTGCGTCTGAGATGGGGTCGCCTCGCGTGCCAGCCTTCGATGAGGAGGTGTTCGCGCGCGGCAAGGCGGTGAGCGCCTTCGACGAGACGCTCGATGACGAGGAGCGTGGGCATGTGGCCCAGCACTTTCCGTACTTCGCCGAACTCAAACGCGTCATCGATGCGGGTTACTTGCGCGAGTACGTCTGGTTAGAGTTGCGGCACGATGCCTGGGTGGATCCTCCCGCCGATATTCGGGAACGCGACTACTACGCCTGGCGAGCGCAGCATTTGTCGAATCATGTGCCGGTGACACGGGGGACACTGCGCCTGACAACGGGAGCTCAATAGCCCGCGTCCCGTTTGGCAACCGTTCAGCTTCGTCGAGGCAAGATCCGAGCTAGCGCGCCATCGCGCTGAATTGGATCGAATGGGGGCCGAATATGAACGCTCGTGCTTATCCTCTGCTGCTCTCCCGCGTCGTGCTCGCTGCGATCGCCGTGGTGGTCTGTGTGCTGCTGGTGAGCCCAGCACGCGCAGACGATCGATCGACGATGCGCAGATCGCAGCACGATTCTCACAGTCATTACGACCGCCGTAACGATCATCGTCGGTACGAGAATCGCGGCCATCGCCGACATGATTCCTCGCGCCATTGGGACTCTCGGCATCGCCACTACTATCGCGACTACGGCTACCGCCACCATGGATATCGCGACTATGGCCGGCACAACGCCTGGCGCGCCCCGTACACGATCGAGCTGCGCTCTTGGCCGTATCACCTGAGTTACAGCTCGGGATATCGGTACTCCGATTCACGATGGGGTCATCGCTATGGCCGCTATTACAGCGGTGACTATGATCGGGCTCGCAGTCGCTATGACTACTATCGCGACTGCGATGACTACGATCGTCGCGATTACCGCGATCGTTGGGATGCCGACGACTGGGACGATTGAAGGCCAACAAGCCGTCGATTGAATTAGGGCACAAGGGCGCAGAAATGCGCCCTTGTCAGCCCGTTCGACGACGCATTGTGTGCTGTTGCTAGCGCGAGCCCTCTAACCGCGCGCGAATCGCACCGCTGATTTGCTTGGCCGTCAGGCCAGCGGCAGCCAATACCTGATCGCGTGTGCCGTGCTCCAAGGCGCGATCCGGAACCCCCAGATGCAGCACGGGCGCTGCGCAACCCTGCGCGGCCAAGCACTCACTCACCGCTGATCCCGCGCCACCCACAATCGAGTTCTCTTCGAGTGTGACGAGCAGTTCGTGTGTCTCGGCTGCATGCTTCACGGCCGCAGCGTCGAGCGGTTTAACGAATCGCATATTGATAACAGTGGCGTCCAACTCATCGGCGGCTTCGAGTGCTGCACTCAATAAGGTGCCGAACGCCAAGATCGCAACGCGCTGACCGACTCGCCGTGATTCCGCGACGCCGATCGGTATGACTCGCGGTTCGCGCGTGGCTTCGTCGGCCACCGCGGCGGCTCTCGGATACCGGACGGCCGCAGGTCCGTCGTGCTCAAATCCAGTCAACAGCATATCGCGCATCTCACTGCCGTCCGCAGGGGTCATCACCACCATGCCCGGCAGGCAGCGCAAGTACGTGAGATCCAGATGACCATTGTGTGTTGCGCCATCCGGTCCGACGAGTCCGGCGCGATCAATCGCGAACAACACCGGTAGCTTCTGCAGCGCGACATCGTGCACGACCTGATCGAATGCGCGCTGCAAGAAAGTGGAGTAAATCGCGACGACGGGCTTGAGTCCTTGCGCAGCGGCGCCGGCAGCGAACGTGACGCAATGTTGCTCGGCGATGCCTACGTCAAAGTAACGACTCGGATAGTCAGCCGCAAACCGTACCAAACCCGAGCCTTCGCGCATCGCTGGTGTCACGGCGATCAAGCGACGGTCGCGCGCTGCAGCGCGATGTAGCCAGTCGCTGAAAACGTCCGTGTAGTTGGCCGTGGCCGCTTTCGATTTGACGATGCCAACCGCAGGATCGAACGGCGTGACGCCGTGATATTTGATGGGGTCTGCAGCCGCTGGCTCGAAGCCGCGGCCCTTTTGTGTAACCACGTGCAACAGTCGTGGTCCGCCGGCGCGGCGCAGGGATCGTAGCGTCGCGACGAGGCCGAGTACATCGTGCCCATCGACGGGTCCGGTGTAATTGAAGCCGAGCGCCTCGAAGAAATGAGCGGCGGACGGTGTAGTCGATCCGCTCGACTTGGCGAGCGACACGACGTTGCGCCACTTAGCGAGCCGTGACACCGCACTCGCGGTCTTACTCTGAGCCTGGGCACGCGCCGTGCTGCTCGGCAAGCTGGCGCAGGCGCGCGACAAATATTGAGTGAGCGCGCCGACGTTCGGAGAAATCGACATGCCGTTGTCATTCAAAATGACTAACAAGTCGGCACCGATATCACCAGCATGATCGAGCGCCTCGAACGCAAGGCCGGCCGTGAGGCCGCCGTCGCCAATGATGGCAACGGCCTTTCGATCCAGATCGAGCGATTGATTGGCAATGGCCATGCCGAGCGCGGCGCTGATCGAAGTGCTTGAATGGCCGGCGCCAAACGCATCGTATGTGCTTTCGTCTCGCTTCAAAAAACCGGATAGACCGCCTTCGCGGCGGATCTGCGCCAGGCCGTCACGTCGGCCGGTGAGAATCTTGTGCGGATAGCATTGGTGCCCGACATCCCACACGAGTTGATCTCGGGGCGTATCGAATACGTAGTGCAAGGCAATCGTTAGTTCAATCGTGCCGAGGCCCGAAGCGAGGTGCCCGCCCGATTGCGACACGCTCTGAAGCAAGAACTCGCGCATTTCGGCTGCAACACGCGGCAATTGCCACTCGCCGAGCCAGCGCAGGTCTTCTGGCTCCGCGATACGCGGCAGCACAGGTCGTGAATCCGTGAACAGTGAATCAACGGGAGATGCCGCGGCGGAGTCCGTGCTCGGCACAGACGCAGCGACGGAACCGTTCGGCAATTCGAGGCTCATCAGTCTCTCCAGTCAAATTCAGCCGACGCTCTGGGACTGTGCGCGTGTCGCGGCGTGCGAACGCAGTCCCCAGCGCCACAAGTGCTTCGTCGAAATCGGCACCATCAAAAACAGATGTTCGAGAACGCCCAACGCAAGCAACACCGTGAGCAGCGTAAAGCCCGTGGCGGTATGCGCGGTTGCCGCTGGTTGCAGCGCCTGCTGTGCGGCAAGCCCCGTCGCCAAACAACCCGCCACGATCGAGAATGGGAACAGCGCGTTCATAGGCCTTTGACGCATGAAGCTGCTGAGGTAGCGCAGATGGGCCGGCAGAAATTCTTCACCGAGGTTGCGTGCACCCAAGAACAAGTTGAATTTCGAACTCAATCGCATCAGCCACAGGCCGAGGAAAGTCCACGTACCGAACTGATTGGGCTGGCCATAGGTGAGGCCGACGATCAGGATGAACGTCGCGGCGATCGCAACCTCGTGATAGATCAGCGTCTCGGTCGCCTCGCGCACCTGTACCCACCGGGACGTGGGTCGCTCACTCGCGACTTTACGCGGCCCCGTGATGGCGCCAGTGAGAAACGTGAGTTCGTGCCATCCCCATGCGACCAAAGATCCTGCGAACGCGATGTACGCGGCAGAGACGCTCGTTTCACGTGCCGAGAAATACAGCGCACTGAGGGCGCCAATCCCCAATATCGTCGCGATGGTGAGTGACCAGGGAAATGTTCGCTCAGGCAGGCCATCGAGATACAGCACCAACCCTGTGCTGAGCCACCATAGCAGCAGCGCAACACCGGCCGGTGAGAGATAGTCCATTCCAGCCTACCAAGCCGGCGCGAGCCGGATCGATTGCGGCAACTCATGCCGTTTGACTGGCAGGCAATACAGTTTGCCGAAAGTCCACAAACCAGCGACTGTTAGACCCGCGCGCCGTACCCACCCGGTGACGCCGCCCCGAGCTTTGGCAATCTCGATGCCCTGTGCGATGCGGAAAAGCCGCTCAAGCCCCGCCCGAAACTTCGGATTGTCGATGTCCAGCGTCAGCGGGAACACCTGGCGCGAGATCTCAGACGTGATGCGAAAGACTTGGTAGTCGTAATCACTGCTTTGCATGCCGAATGCTTCGTGCATGGCTGGGCGCATGTGATCGCGTACGTACATCGTGGCGTACACGGCCAGGCAGAAAAAGCGAATCCACAGTTTGTTGAAGCCCCGGAGGAGCTTTGGATCGGCGCGCATCAACAGCGCGAATGCCTCGCCATGACGGAACTCGTCATTGCACCAACGCTCGAACCAGCGAAAGATGGGATGGAAGCGCAGCTCTGGGTGGCGCTCAAGCTGCCGAAAAATCGTGATATAGCGCGCGTAGCCGATCTTCTCCGACAAGTACGTGGCGTAGTAGATGAACTTCGGCTTGAAGTACGTGTACTTCTTATCGGCGCGCAGCTTCGTGAGATCCACGCCAATGTCGAAATCCTTCAGTGATTCATTAATGAAGGAGGCATGGCGCGCTTCGTCGCGTGCCATGACAGCGAACAGCTCACGCATATCGGGGTTCTTGGCGCGCTTCTTGATTTCGCTGTACAGCACGCAACCCGAATACTCGGCCGTGATCGAGCTAATCAAGAAATCGGTGAATTCCTTGCGCAGCTCGGGCGTGAGTTCGCGAATCTCGCTGGTGAATTCGGGTGTGCGCTTGAAGTGATTGCGATTGGAATCGTTGCGGAATTCGGCCATCAGCTGATCCCAATCCGCACGAATGCTGGAAACATCGAGCGCGTCAATCGCTTCGTAGTCGGTGCGATAGAAGCGCGGCGACAGCAAGGTCGTTGTCTTGGCGCGCTCGGTGGCTGCAATCGAGTCTTGAATATCGATATCCATGATCCAATTCCTCTCAGGAATTCGGGGCCGCCAATAGGCGTGCGAATGAAGCGCGATTGGTCGAGCCGAAAGCCTCAAGGCTGACGCTCCGCCGTGTGACAGGATCCGAGAACGTCATGCGCCCGTCGGCATGCTGCATCAATTGAAACGGGGTGCTCGCACTCAGGCCGCGGCGCAGGCGCTCCTGTGCCATCGTACGCACGGTGGCGCGAATGAAGCCGTCTTCGCCGGGTTGCAAGACGCGCACGGTTTCGCGCGTCGTCGCATCCACCACAGCGACGCCGCCTTCGTCGCGATCCACAAACAACAAAGCGCGCGTTTCAGTAACGGGTGCCTGCGCGCTGCTGTACAGCCCAGTGCCAGTCAGTCGAACAGCACCGACCGCGAGCAGTGCGAATGTGAGGAGCGCGGCGGCTGAGAGCAAAATGCTCTTCGGTAGTGGTTGATCTGCATGTGGGTCGCTCATCACTCTAACTCCTGCGTTGCGCCTAACCTGCGAATGTAGAGAGCGTGGATCGATCGCTTGCGACAGCCTCAACGCGACCCGGTGACCACTGCGGTTGCACGCCGGCTGCTGTCGCTAGCGCTTGCGCCAAAATCCGCGCTACGGCCTCGGCATCGGGCACGGCCCGGAACATCGGCTCGGGATGCCGCAAGTGTCCCGGCCGGGCATGTGGCCAAAGATGCAAGTAAGCGAGATGCACGCCCGTTTTCAGTTTGAGCGGCAAATCACCCGTGTCGTCGCGATTGAGCCGCAGCGCGGCGGACTCGATGCCGCTGAACGGCAAGTTCATAAACACCGGCAAAGCGATGCCAATCTTCATGAATACGCGCCGATTCGTGATCGCATAGATCGTCGTGCGGCTCGTCGCCCAGGCTAACAACATCAGCAGGGCGACTGTGCCCACGGCGGCCAGTGTTAGGGCTGCGGTCGCGGTCACTAACTCCCGTGCTGACAGCCCGTCCGCCGAACGGATGACGAGCTGCAGCACGAGGAGTACGCCGAAGTACAGCGCAACTTTGCGACAGTGGTAGGCGCGGATGGCCAGGGTTTGCCAGCGTGGCGCGCCCTGCCAAAGAACGCGCTCACCCGGTGGCAAGTCTTCGCGGACTCCCGCGATGCGCTGTGCTATCGGCTCATTCACGCGAGTGGCTCCTGCCGATCCGGTGTGGCATACAAGGTGCCCGCGCCGTAGTACGCCATGACCTTCTCCTCCTCGAGCAAGGTGATCGTGTCCGCGTTCTTCAGCGCCGGGACGCCGACGAACTGTTTGCCCAAGATGGCGGCTACATCAATCGAGTCTTTGCGGATGCGCGCGAAGTTCACCGGGAGCAGCGCCGTGCGTGATCCCGTGCCCGTGGGTACATCGAGTTCGAGGTACCGAATGACTTCTTCGGAGCGATCGACCCAGACATCGCGCACAATGCCGCCGCTCGCACCGTCGGCACCATAGACGGTCTTGCCGCGCGGATCCGGATCGCGTTCTTCGAGCCGGTGCTCGGGGCTCGTGCGTAGCGGCACAATCTTCGGCTTGCCATCGACCGTGAGGTCCGGCGTATCGGCGCGCAGTGCGATGGCACCCGGGCCCACGCCGTCCGTCATCGGATCACCGTTCGGTTCGTACGGTGAGCCCACCGAGCCAGGCATCCGGGTTGCACGCAGCTCCGGTTCCGCAGTGATGCGCGGCGCCGAAACGGTGCCACCGTGCGGGAGCTTGTAGACCTTTGGCTGTGGCACGCCCGGAACCCCTGACTTGAGGCTGACGCCGCCGTTGAAATTCTCGGATTCAAGCGGGTAGCCCTCGCGCTTGTTCTCGCGATGGAGATACCAAATCAAACCCGCGAAGAAGAACCAAAACAAATACAGCAGGACTTGCGTCAAGTCGACGCCGCTGCCGAGTGTACTTCCAGACATCGTTGCTTCCCTCCAAACTAACTAAATGGCTAATGCGGAAATTGCGCTAGCCCGAACTCCGACCTCGCCTCGGTCCGTCCCGCTCGGCGCCGCCGAACGAGTGGACCGATCGCAACCAACGTTGCAAACAACAAGAACAATTCGATGTGATAGACGGCCGTGTAGCCCGCGAGCGGCGCTTGCAACACGGGCCCGAGCAAACCATCGGCGGCGAGGCTGGAAATGAGGTCGCGTAGGCCGCCACCCGCCGCCATCGCCAAACCAGCCGACGTTGCTTGCACGGCACCCCAGGCACCGAGTGCGAGCCCAGCATTTCCGGCAGCGTCGGGTCGTAAGTCGATGGTCATTGCTGCGGTGAGCGTGCCGACTGCGAATAGGCCCGCACCAAATCCAATGAGGAGGGTACCCGCGCGGAATAGCGTCGCGGACTCGAGCGGCGCCGCAAGCGTGACACACGCAAACGCAGCCAGGCCAATGACGGCTCCAGCACCCGATACTCGAAAGGGATCAGAGCCGCGACTCAACAGCCGCGCTGCAAGCATGTAGGCGGCGAGAGCGCCGCCCGCGAGAATCGCCGTGAGAAATGAGGTGGCTGATACAGCGAGTCCTAACACCTCGCCACCATAGGGCTCGAGCACGACCTCTTGCATGTTGAAAGCCGCGGTGCCTAGAGCGACCACCCACAAGAATCGGCGCGCTTCCGGCCGACTCACGAAGCTATGCCAGGCTGCACGAAACGCCGGGGGCTCCGTGCGGCATGCCGCACGCTCGCGGTTGCGGCCTTCTTGTTGCCACAACGCGATTACATTGAGCACCAGCGTGACGACGGCGGCGCCCTGCACGACTTGAATCAACCGAACGGGGGAGAAGTCGGCCAGCGCCCAGCTGAACACGAAGCCGCTCGCAACCAAGCCCACGAGCAACATCACGTACATGAGCGCCACGACCCGCGGGCGTGCTTCTTCAGGGGCGAGATCGGTCGCCAGCGCTAGACCAGCGGTCTGCGTGACCTGTACGCCAGCACCCACTAACAAGAACGCGAGCGCCGCACTAACTTGTCCGAGCCATACAGGGCCCACTCCATCGCCCGACAGCACGAGTAGGGCGAACGGCATGATGGCCAAGCCGCCCCATTGGCACATCGTGCCGATCCAGATGTAGGGGACGCGACGCCAGCCGAATGCTGAGCGATGGTGATCGGAACGGAATCCGACCAACGCGCGGAAAGGTGCAAAGAGGAGCGGTAGTCCGATCATCAGCGACACGACCCAGGCGGAGACGTGCAGCTCCACGATCATCACGCGATTCAACGTGCCAATGAGCAGGGCAGTCGCCATGCCGACGGAAACTTGGAACAAGGCGAGTCGCAGCAGCCGACGCAGTGGCAGCGCCGCCGTGGCCGCATCCGCGAACGGCAAGAAGCGGGGGCCCATTGACACCCAGCCGTCAGCGATCTTGGCGACCACGCGCATCATCTGTGGCGTAGCTCCATCGCTTGCGATTTGTAGAACGCGCTCTCGATGCGCGTGGTGTGCGCCACGCGCCACTGGTCGAAGCCACGATGCGCGTCAATCAGAGTGCGCAGATGGCGCTCGGCGACAGGCTCGATCGATGGCGCGCGGTCGGCGCGCGGAAAGGCTCGGCCAACTGTGTGCATCAGCGTGAGCAGCGGCGTGCGAGGCGCGAACGTGAACAAGATCGCATGCCGCGTCCGCATGGCGAGTGAGTTCAGCGCAGCCGTCATGTCGGACGCCGTGTAATGGATCAACGAGTCCATCGCGACTACGTAATCGAAGCGCCCGAGCGAGGCGTCGAGCATATCGCCTGAGCGAAACTCGATCGATTCGGCAGCCGGATCGTCCAAAGTGCGTTGCCGCGCGAGCTCGATGAGATTCGGCGCAAGATCCACCGCGACGACACTGGCGCCGCGTCGCGCCGCTTCGAGCGCGAGCGAGCCGGTGCCACAGCCCGCATCGAGCAAGCGCGCACCGCGCATGTCGAACGGCAACCAATCGAGCAAGGTTTGCCGCATGCGATCGCGGCCTGCCCGAACCGTGGCGCGAATGCCGCTGACTGGTGCCTCAGAGGTCAGCTGCGCCCAGGCGCGCATGGCGGTGCGATCGAAATAGGTTTCGAGCTGTCCGCGGCGGTCTTGATACGTGACAGAGTCCATCAATCGAATCCTAACAAGTCGAAGATTTCGCGATCCTTGAGAGGGCCCGGGGCCAGCGGTTCCGTGCCGGCCCACAACGTAGCTGCTAGGCGCAAGTATTCGTTCTGCGCGAGTTCAACATCCGCATCGGCGTCCATCTCGAACAGCGTCGACTTCTTCAAGCGGCTGCGGCGAATGACGTCGAGATCGGGAAATTGGGCGAGCGTCGACAAACCGACCGCGCCATTGAATTTGTCGATTTGGTCGGTGGCGTTACTGCGGTTCGCAACGACGCCGCCTAAGCGAACCTTGTAGTTCTTCGACTTCGCTTGGATGGCCGCGACGATGCGGTTCATTGCGAAGATCGAGTCGAAGTCGTTAGCCGTGACGACGAGGGCGCGATCGGCGTGTTGGAGCGGCGCTGCAAAGCCGCCGCACACGACGTCGCCGAGCACGTCGAAGATCACGACGTCGGTGTCTTCGAGCAAATGGTGCTCTTTCAGTAGTTTGACAGTCTGCCCGACCACGTAGCCGCCGCAGCCGGTGCCAGCGGGCGGCCCGCCAGCCTCGACACACATCACCCCGTTGTAGCCTTCGTACACGAAGTCTTCGACTCGCAGCTCTTCGGAGTGGAAGTCGACGGTCTCGAGCACGTCGATCACGGTCGGCACGAGTTTCTTCGTCAGCGTGAACGTCGAGTCGTGTTTCGGATCGCAGCCGATCTGCAGCACGCGCTTGCCGAGCTTGGAGAAGGCTGCGGAGAGGTTCGAGGAAGTGGTGCTCTTGCCGATGCCACCCTTGCCATAAACGGCGAACACTTTCGCATTGCCGATCTTCACCTCGGGATCGAGGTGGACTTGCAAACTGCCCTCGCCATCGGGTCGGCGCCGAGCGCCGATAGCCGAAACGGGAACGCTGGTTACGTTCATGCTACTGCGCCTCCTGATTGATAAACGCCTTCGATCCGATCTTCGAGTTCATCGCCGGCATTGCGAAGCGCTGCAAGCGTTGCGGCGTCCGGCGACCAGTAATTTCGTTCATGAGCCTCGATCAAGCGATGCGCGACTTTCGCCGACGCTGTGGGGTTCAGTTGTGCAAGCCGCTCCCGCATCGCGGGGTCGAGCATGAACGTCTTGGTGATTTCCTCGTACACCCACGGTGCAACTTGGGTCGTCGTTGCCGACCAGCCCATGGTGTTAGTGACGTGCGCTTCGATCTGACGCACACCCTCATAGCCGTGCGCCAGCATTCCCTCGTACCACTTCGGGTTGAGGACGCGCGTGCGCGTCTCGAGGGCTACTTGCTCGTTGAGCGTGCGCACGGTGCCTTCGCCGCGTGTTTGGTCGCCGATGTAAATCGGAACGTAGCCGCCCTTGGCCTTCTTCACGGCGCTCGAAATGCCGCCCAAAGTATCGAAGTACGTGTCGACGGTGGTGACGCCTAGCTCCACCGAGTCGAGGTTCTGATACGCGAGTTGCACGTCGCGCAACACATTCTCGAGCAGCGCCGAATGCTTGACTGCTTTCCCTGTGCGCCCATAGGCAAAGCTCTTGCGCTGCGTAAACGTGGCGGCGAGTTCGTCGCTGCTGTCCCAGCGGCTGCTGTCGATCAGATGGTTGACGTTCGCTCCGTAAGCGCCATCGGCATTACCAAAGACGCGCAGCGCAGCGGTCTCGAGGTCGCAGTTCTGTGCCGCTTGATACTGCAAGGCATGCTTGCGCACGAAATTCTGCTCAACGGGTTCATCCGCGCTCGCCGCAAGGAACGCCGCTTCTGCTAACAATTTGGTTTGCAGCGGCAGTAAATCGCGGAAGATACCCGATACCGTCACGACCACGTCGATGCGCGGCCGACCGAGTTCTTCGAGTGGAATGAGCGTGGTACCGACGAGCTTGCCGTAGACATCGAAGCGCGGCCGTGCACCGAGCAATGCGAGTGCTTGGCCGATCGGTCCACCTTCAGTTTTGAGATTGTCCGTGCCCCACAGAACGAGCGCGATGGTCTCTGGCAGCGGATTGCCTTCATCCAGATGCCGCTGGAGGATGCGTGCGGCCTGCTTCGCGCCGTCGGCCAGTGCGAACGCACTCGGAATCGCGAACGGATCGAAGCCGTGCACATTGCGGCCGGTTGGGAGAATGGCCGGGGTGCGCAGCACATCGCCGCCCGGCGCGGGTCGAATGAAACCTGCGTCGAGCGCATGAACGATCGCCGTGAGCTCTTGATTCGAGCCCAACAGTTCGTTCGTCTCATGCAGCTTGTGGAGAATCGGCAAGAGTTCTTGTCGATCGCTGTCCGTGAGATCGCGCGCAGCGTTCTCAACGGAATGATCGCCAGCAATGGCCGCAATTGCACGGCGGCGCGGCTCATCGAGCTTCACGCCGTGCGTGGTCTCGGCGATCGCAGCCAACATCTCGGCGCGCTGCTCGATCGTCGGCGCTTCGCCGACGACATGGAGCCCTGCGGGAATCAGCGTTTGCTCGAGCTCGAGCAGCTTGCCGTGTACTGCATGAACGAAGGCATCGGTCTCAGCGTCGGCGGGCTCTTCGGCGCGGCACAGCTCAAGCTGCGTGGCGTTGGCGCGAATCATCGCGGCAAGGTCGGCACGTTCACTCGCCGCGTCCGGTTGACTGGTGCGATAGCGCTCGATCAGCGCACGCAAATCATGGAGCTCTTTGTAAAGGCCTGCTTGCGCGATGGGCGGCGTGAGGTAGCTGATGAGTGTCGCGGCAGCGCGTCGCTTGGCGATGGCGCCTTCCGACGGATTGTTCGCTGCGTATAGGTAGTAGTTAGGCAAGTCACCGATCAAGCGCTCGGGCCAGCAGGCGCCCGACATCCCGGTCTGTTTACCTGGCATGAACTCGAGCGCGCCGTGGGTGCCAAAATGCAGTACAGCATGCGCACCGAAGTCTTCGCGCAGGTAGCGATAAAAGGCCGAGAATGCATGGGTCGGCGCGAAACCGCGCTCGAACAGCAGACGCATTGGATCGCCTTCATAGCCGAATGCCGGCTGAATTCCGACGAACACATTGCCGAACTGTTCGCCGAGCACGAAGATGGCGCGTCCATCGCTCTGATGCTTGCCGGGCGCTGGGCCCCACTGGGTTTCGATCTCGCTCAACCAGCGCTCGCGCCGGACGTGATCGTCGGTCGAAACGAGTGCGTGTACGTTCGCGTGCGCGCCGTACCGCGACGAGTTCCCGGCAATCAAACGCTCGCGCAGCAAGTCGACGGATTCCGGAACTTCGACGGTGTAGCCTTGGTTGTGGAGAGTCGTTAGCACCCGGTGCAGCGATTCGAACACCGCAAGGTGGGCGGCCGTGCCGGTGTTGCCGGCATTCGGTGGGAAATTGAACAACACGACGGCAACGCGTCGCTGCGCCCGCTCACTGCGTCGCAGTGTCACGAGACGGTCGACGCGGTCAGCGAGGGCGGCGGTGCGCTCCAAATGCGCGCGCATGTCGCGTGCCCCGGCCTGCGCCTCGCTTGACCGACCGCCGAAAACGATCGGCCCACTCGAGCCATCCAACTCCGGAATCGCGACCATCATCGTCGCTTCAACGGGTGTCAGGCCGCGATCGGACTGCTCCCATTGCTCGATTGTTTGGAATTCGACGGGATGCGCTGAGATGTGCGGCACATCCAGCGTCGCCACGAGCTCCTCGGCAGCCCGCGAGTCGTTGTAGGCCGGTCCACCCACGATCGGAAAGCCAGTGAGCGATACCATCGCGTCGATCGTGGCGCGGCCATCCTTCATGAAGAATTTATGAACGGCGGGCGTCGCATCGAGTCCGCTCGAGAACGCCGCGATAGGCTTCAAACCGCGCGCTTCCAGTGCCGCGATGACGCCGTCATAGTGCGCGGAGTTACCAGCCAATACATACGAGCGATGGACTAACAACCCAACCGTACCGCGCTGCGGCTCCTGCAACGCTGGTAGGGCGGTGAGGTCCTCGCTCATACGGCCCGGCAATTGCGGATGGTAGACGCCGACCTCGGGATACTCGACCGGCGGCAGTGGCTGCAACGTGCCGCGCAGCGCGCGACGCGGGCCATCGGCATACCGATCGATCAAGTAGCGAACGAGATTTTCGATATTGTCTTCCGAACCCGCGAGCCAATACTGCAGCGCGAGGAAGTACGCGCGCACATCTTGAGCTGGACCCGGGATGAAACGCAGGATTTGCGGAATCCGCCGTAGCGTTCGCATTTGCTGCTGGCCGGCTTTTGCACCGCTCTTGTTAGAGCCACGGAGCTTCTTGAGGAGCGCCAGCGGCCCTTTGGCCTCCTTGCCCATATTGAAGCGCCCGATGCGCGTCAGCTTGATCACTTCGCCAGACGACATGCAAACGACCATCGCATCGCATTGATCGCGACGCGTTTGCAGCCACGGCAAGATCGGCTTGTAGTGCTCTTCCATGAACATCATCGAGCAAAAGACGATGTCGCCTTGCGCGATGTCGGAGCGGCAGCGCTCGAGTGAATCCGGGTCATCGCCCCATTCCGCCGCCGTGTGTACGGTCAAGGTGAGATTGGGAAGCTGCCGCGCGAGCCTTTGACGCACGCGCTCGGCCGCGCTCGCCATGTGAGCGTCGAGCGTGACGATCACGAAGCGAATCGGCGCAGCGCCGGCTGCGCTAACGACTGAAGTGCGCTTTAGCATCGTAGAGCGTCTCGACCGTGATCATGGCGACACCGCGTTCCAGTGCGAACTTTTCGGTATTGCGGCGCGCTTTGCCGCGAACGAAAAACGGAATCTTGCGTAGTTCCTGCTCGGCATCGGGCGCCCAAGCTGCAGCCGCGGCGGGCGCGCTCGGATCGACGGCGGTTGCACCGGTCGCTTTCGCCGCAGCCGGCGCTTCGCGCGCGGCCGAACCCAGATGCGACGGCGCTGCATCGTCGTGGAACTCGAAATCTTCGCGGAACATGCCGAGCAAGTGTTCTTCGAGGCCCATCATCAGCGGGTGCACCCAGGTGTCGAACAGCACGTTCGCACCTTCGAAGCCCATCTGTGGCGAGTAGCGCGCCGGAAAGTCCTGCACGTGCACCGGCGCCGAGATCACGGCACACGGTATGCCGAGGCGCTTGGCAATATGGCGTTCCATCTGCGTACCGAGCACCAACTCGGGCTGCAGCTCGGCGATTCTTTGCTCTACCGCCAGGTAGTCGTCGGTGATCAAGGCTTCGACGCCATGGCGTTTGGCGGCTTCGCGGACTTCGCGCGCCTGCTCGCGTGCATACGTGCCGAGACCGACGACGGTGAAACCCATTTCGGTCGCGGCGACCTCGGCAGCGGCGATCGCGTGGGTCGCATCACCGAACACAAAAACACGTTTGCCGGTCAAGTACGTGGAATCGACTGAGCGCGAATACCAGGGTGCGCGCGCGTTCAACGCATCGCCAGTGGGCTCACTCACACCTGCCAACGCACAGACCTCGGTGATGAAGGCGCGTGTGCCAGCAACGCCAATCGGAATGCGCCGCGTATACGGTTGTTTGAACGTACGCTCGAGCCAGGTCGCCGCGAGCTGCGCCGTTTCGGGGTACAGCACCACGTTGAAGTCGGCCTCACCGAGCCGTGCTAAATCCAGCGGTGTCGCGCCATACGGTGCGACGACCCGCACATCGATGCCGCAGCGGCCGAGCAGCCCGCGAATCTCCTCGATGTCGTCTCGATGGCGGAAGCCCAACGCGGTCGGGCCTAACAAGTTGCAACTCGGACGGGCCGAAGGCTCGCGCGCAGGCCGCGCGGTGCCCGGCGCCGGTGCTCGGGGCCCGGCAAATGCCCGGACGAGTTGGTAGAACGTTTCCGATGCGCCCCAGTTTTCCTTTTTCTGATACGCCGGCAATTCCACGGCAACGACCGGAATCGGCAATTCCAGTGCTGAGGCAAGGCCACCCGGGTCGTCCTGAATCAGCTCTGCCGTGCACGACGCGCCCACGAGCATCGCTTGCGGCTGAAAGCGCTCATAGGCGTCGCGCACGGCGTCCTTGAACAACTGCGCTGTGTCGCTACCGAGATCGCGCGCCTGGAACGTGGTGTAGGTGACGGGCGGCCGCTCGGCGCGCCGCTCGATCATCGTGAAGAGCAGGTCGGCGTACGTGTCGCCCTGCGGAGCATGAATGACGTAGTGCAGGCCGCGCATCGCCGTAGCGATTCGCATGGCGCCGACGTGCGGCGGGCCTTCGTATGTCCACAATGCGAGCTGCATGAGTTAGGCCACCAGCCGCGTGCGGCGATCGAGTGGCCGCGCAAACAGTTGTGCCAGGTCAGCCGCTTGGTCGTAACCCTGAATCGGCGTGAAGACGAGTTCAATGGACCACTTCGTGGTGATGCCTTGCGCCTCGAGCGGATTCGCTAAGCCGAGCCCGCACACCACGATGTCGGGCTTGCCGAGGATGCAACGATCAAGCTGCTTTTCGACGTGTTGCCCTTCGCTGAGCACACCCGGCGGCGGCAACAGTGCGAGCTCTTCGGCGAGATGGGTGCGATGCAAGTAGGGGGTGCCGACCTCGAGTAATTCGACGCCGAGTTCACGCGCTAGAAAGCGCGCGATCGGAATCTCGAGTTGCGAGTCCGGGAAGAAGAAAACGCGTTTGCCGCGCAGCAGCGGCTGCCACTGCGCGAGGGCCTTTTCGGCGCGAGCGCGAGCCGGTGCCGTCACACGTTCGAAGTGCGTGCGCGTCACGCCAAACGTATCGGCGGCGGCGCGCAACCACAGCGTCGTGCCCTCGGCTCCCAACGGAAATGGCGCTGCAATGCGCTGCGCGCCGCGTTCCTCGAGCGCTCGTGCGGTATCGGTCAAGAACGGCTGCGCGAGCAGGTAGCGCGTGTTCTTGCCAATGGCGGGCGCCTCCGTGGAGCGGCGCGGCGGCAAAAACTCGACCGAATCGATGCCGAGCTCACGAAACGTGCGACGAAACTGGTCTTCCACTACGTCGGCCAGCGCGCCGACCACCAGCAACGACGAGCGCTCGCTCGGTGGCAGGGTGGGAACAAGCGACGCCAGGCAGGCATCCTCGCCTTGCGTGAACGTGGTTTCGATGCCGCTTCCCGAGTAATTGAGCACTCGGACGCGCGGTGCATGCTCGCGCGTGAGCCGCAATGCGGCACGCGAGAGATCCAACTTGATGACTTCCGATGGGCACGATCCCACCAAAAAAAGCAGCTTGATATCCGGCCGCCGGGCCAGCAATTGACTAACGACTTTGTCGAGTTCCGCGTTGCAATCGGCGAGGCCGGCCAAATCCCGCTCATCGATGATGGCCGTCGCGAAGCGCGGCTCGGCGAAGATCATGACGCCCGCCGCCGATTGGATCAGGTGCGCGCAGGTGCGCGAACCCACCACCAAGAAGAATGCGTCCTGGATTTTGCGATGCAGCCAAACGATGCCCGTGAGGCCGCAGAACACTTCGCGCTGGCCGCGCTCACGCAGGACGGGCTGGTCGGCACAGCCACTCGTGGTCGGCGGTGCCGACACCGCGCTCATTTGGTGGCCGCCGTGCCGAGCTCAAGAGTGGCGTGGCCTGCGCTAGCCGCTGATTTTCCTAGGATTTGCCCACGGTCCGCGCGGGCGGCGCGCAGCTTCAACAAGAACTGCGTTGCGTTGATTACATACGAGGCGTAGGCTGCCAACGCAATAAACAATTGATGGCGGACGCTCAGGGACCCAGCGATCACCGCCACCAGATAGGCGGTGTGCAATGCGATTACAAGCATGCTGACCACGTCTTCCCAAAAGAACGGACGGGCGAACAGGTATTGCCCGAATACATCCCGTTCCCACAGCGCGCCGGTGTACATGATCGCGTACAGGATCAATGTCTTGACGATGACCGACACGGTCGCCGCCGTTGCGCCTTCGCCCGTCGCGAGATATCGCCAGACGAGCGCCAGACTCACGAGAAAAACCAGCAGCTGCAGCGGTGCTAAGACGCCTTGGACCAGGGTCCAGCGTGAGCGATCGCGGCGCGCGCGTTCTTCTTCTGTATATAGCGGCACACGGACCTGACGTTTTTGCTTGTAGTTCATCGCGGTCTCGACTCTTCGGGCCGTTACGAACGAATCTAGATCGCAGGGGATGGACTGTCAACAAGAGTTTACGTATCTAAAAATTGACATCTTCGTAGGGCGGGACTAAGTTCGCGGAGAGCTGCGTAAGAGGCGTTCGTTGAGAGCCTTTTGCCGGCGCCAGGGGGTTTCGTTCGAAACGCAAGATGCGGCTGCTGCGGCGACGCGGCGGGATCGTGGGCGACGTTCGGACGTATCCGGCGTCGGCAGGGGGCGAAACGATGACAACAACAGATGATTTCGAGTGCGGCTCGAGTGAAGGTGCTGGTGGCCTGGCGGGGGATCCCGGAAGGAGACCGTCTGCGACTCGGAAACGCTCGACGGGCAAGAACGCCCAACTCGCTCGCACGATCGAGAGCGAGATTATTCCGCGCCTTATGTTGATGCACCGCGCGGGCACGATCACGCTCGATAGCACCGCAGAACTGGTGGAGGGTGGTGAGCACCCGACCGATAGCGACGTGCGCGAGCTTGCAATTCGCAGCTACACGGACAGCGTCGATGAGGTGTGGCGCTTCGTTCGGTCCGTGCAGCAGCGCGGGATTGCGGCGGATTCGATCGATCTCGAATTGCTGGCGCCCGCGGCGCGCCTGCTGGGCGACTTCTGGACGCAGGATGAGTGCGATTTCACGCAGGTGACCGTTGGCCTGTCGCGCTTGCGCCAAGTACTGCATCGCCTCGAGCCGGAATTTGCTGCGCGCGGCGCACTCGATCGTGCAGAGAGCACCGATCCACGCCGCCGCATCTTGCTCGCCCCTGCACCGGGTGAGCAGCACACCTTTGGTCTGATGATTGTCGGCGAATTCTTGCGGCGTGAGGGGTGGATCGTGCGTGAGCCGATGGTTAGCTCGCTTCCCGAACTCGTTTCCTACGTGCGCAACGAACCGTTTGGAATCGTGGCGTTGTCGGCAGCCTGCGATGCTCGGCTGGATGACCTCACGACCGTGATCGCAACCCTACGACGGTCGTCGATGTCACAACCTCTCGGCGTGCTTGTTGGCGGTCCGTTGTTTACGGGCAACGCCGACCGCGTAGCACGGGTCGGGGCCGACGGTACGGCGGCCGATGCGCGCGAAGCGCCGCTGCAGGCACAGAAACTTTTGCGGCTGATCCAGGCTAAGGTGTAGACCTCGGCGTACCGGTTGTTAGTATTGGCGTTAGAGCTCAATCGAGCCCCGCATAGCGCGGGGAATTTGCTTAAGATAGTGGGCTGAGTTGTAAAAAGGACACGCCCCTGGGTAAGAAGTTCAAAGCGCCGGACAAGTCAATCGGTAACTTGCCGGCTGAATCGGCCGCTGAACTCATCAGCGCGATGACGGATGTGGCGATTGTGATCGACCGCAAAGGCGTCGTGCGCGACTTTGCGATTGGTAGTGACGAACTCGCACTCGAAATCAATGCCAAGTGGTCCGGGCAACCGTGGGCGCAAACGGTGACGGAGGAGAGTAAGCCGAAGATTGCGGCGTTGCTCGAAGATCCAGGCCGAAATGGCGCCGCGCGCGGCCGTCAAGTCAATTACCCCTCGGTTCGCGGCGCAGACGTGCCGATCTTGTACAACGCGGTACGTGTCGGTCGCGACGGCATGATCTTGGCGCTTGGACGCGATTTACGAAACGTCGCAGCGTTGCAGCAGCGCTTGATCGATGCAGAGCAGGCGATGGAGCGTGAGTACGCGCGGCTCCGCAATGCCGAGACTCGCTACCGCATGCTGTTTCAGCTCGCCGCCGAACCTGTGGTGATCGTCGATGCGACTTCGCTGCGAATATCAGAAGCGAACCCTGCGGCGGCGCAAGTGTTCGATGAGCCGGTGCGGCGCTTGATCGGCAAGCCTTTGCTGGATCGTTTCGATAACGCAGGCGCACAAGCCATCGGTGACATGCTGAGCGTTGCGCAGATCAAAGGCCACGGCGAACCGGTACGCGCGCGCCTGCTCGATTCGTCGCAAGAATTCTTGGTGTACGCATCGCATGTGCGCCAGGAAGGCGCGGGGCATTGCCTCGTGCGCCTGCAATCGACGGCGCGCAACGCTGCGGCAGTCACGATTCCCAGCCAAAAACTGCGCGTGGCGGAGCTGGTCGAGCGACTCCCGGAGGCGTTCGTCGTCACGGGCACGGATGGGCGCATCCTCACTGTGAACCGGGCGTTCATCGACCTGGCGCAGTTGGCGTCGGAAGACCAAGCGCGCGGCGAACAATTGGAGCGATGGCTAGGTCGGCCCGGTGTCGATTTTGGCGTGTTGGTCGCCAACTTGAAGCAGCACGGTTCGGTGCGCTCGTTCGCGACCACCGTGCGCGGCGAGTTTGGTTCCACTGCGGACGTTGAGATCTCGGCGGTGTCCGTCGCGGGCGGCGATCAGCCGTGCTTCGGATTCTCGTTCCGCAACGTAACCCGGCGTGCGGCGCCGGATGTGCGCTCGATGAGCGCCTTGCCGCGTTCGGCGGAAGACATGAAGGACTTGGTGGGTCGAGTGGCGATCAAAGACTTGGTGCGGCAGGCCACCGACGTAATCGAGCGTTTGTGCATCGAGGCCGCTCTCGAGATTACGGGCGATAATCGTGCGTCGGCCGCCGAGATGCTCGGCATGTCGCGCCAGAGCTTTTACGTCAAGTTGCGGCGCTACGGGCTCGGCGATCTCGATTCGAGCGATAAGTAATTCGCGCTGTTCCAGCGCCAGCCGAAAAGCGTCAACTTAGGTTGACGTTAAAAAGTGTCAGCGATAAGGTGCACTCATGGCACGCCAGGAGGCTCTTCGCGGCATTTCAGACCGACCCCGGCTGTCGGCCGTACTCGCACTACTGAAGCCGCATACCTGGTTCCCACCGATGTGGGCCTATTTGTGCGGCGCTGTGGCAGCTGGCGCGACCGCAGCGAGCGATTGGGCCGCGGCGATCGTCGGCGTCATTTTGGCCGGGCCGCTTGTCTGTGCGATGTCGCAAGCCGTCAACGATTGGTTCGATCGCGACGTTGATGCGATCAATGAGCCTGATCGGCCGATTCCGTCGGGTCGAATCCCGGGGCGCTGGGGTCTCTATATCGGCATTGGCTGGAGTGTGCTGTCACTCGCCGTCGCCGCCACGCTCGGCTTCTGGGTGTTCGTCGCCGCGGTCGTCGGCGTCGCCTTGGCTTGGGCTTACAGCGCGCCGCCGCTGCGCTTGAAGCGCAACGGCTGGTATGGAAATACCGCGGTCGCGCTCTGTTACGAAGGTCTGCCGTGGTTCACGGCGATGGCGGCGCTGACGGCGGCGTTTCCCGATTCGAAAGCGATTTTGGTCGCTGTGCTCTATAGCTTTGGCGCGCACGGCATCATGACGCTGAACGACTTCAAGTCCGTGAAGGGCGACGCGACGATGGGCGTGCGCTCGATTCCAGTCCAACTCGGCATTCCCGCGGCAGCTCGCTTGGCTTGCGTGATGATGCTAGCGCCGCAGGTCGTATTGATCGGGTTGTTAGTGTTTTGGCAGCGCCCACTGTTCGCGTGGGCGATCGCGGCACTCGTGCTGCTGCAAGTCTTGATGATGGTGCGGCTGCTGCGGCGGCCTGCAGAAAATGACTACTGGTACAACGCAACGGGCGTGCCGATCTTCGTGCTGGGCATGATGGTGACAGCGTTCGCGTTGCGCTCGATGATAGGTACGGGAGCAACATGAGCGCAGAACAACCTCGGGGACTCGGCTGGCTCGGCATCGTTCGATTGGGATTGGTGCAGGCCTCACTCGGCTCGATCGTCGTGCTAACAACTTCGACGATCAATCGGGTGATGGTGGTCGAGCTCGCACTGCCAGCGATGCTGCCCGGCATTTTGGTCGCATTGCACTATTTCATTCAGGTCGCGCGCCCGCGACTCGGCTTCGGGTCCGACATTGCCGGGCGTCGAACGCCGTGGATCGTAGGCGGCATGGCGCTTCTCGGCTTGGGCGCGGTGGGTGCGTCGGTGTCGACCGCGCTCATGGCGCAGAATTTGTGGCTCGGCGTCGCGCTCGCCACGTTGTCGTTCACGGCGATCGGGCTTGGGGTCGGCGCCAGTGGTACGACGATGTTGGTGTTGATGTCGAAGCGGGTCGATGAGGCGCGCCTGCCTGCAGCGGCGACGGTCACCTGGGTGATGATGATCCTGGGTTTCATCCTCACGACGATCGTGTGCGGCGCCTTGCTCGAGCCGTTCAGCCTGGTACGCCTGGTTGAAGTCACGATTGGGGTCGCGGTCGCGGCGCTCGTCATCACCGCGCTAGCAGTGCGTGGCATCGAGCAACAAGGGTTGCCAGCGGCCGAGGCAGCCAGCATCGAGGCCGAAGTGCCGCGCTTTCGCGCCGCGCTGGCTGAAGTGTGGGCGGAACCGCAGGCGCGGCGTCTGTCGGGCTTCATCTTCTTGTCGATGTTGGCTTACAGCGCGCAAGATTTGATTCTGGAGCCGTTTGCTGGCGCGGTGTTTGGCATGACACCGGCAGAGTCCACCAAGTTATCCGGCACTCAGAACGCGGGTGTGTTGTTAGGTATGCTGTTCGTCGCGGTCGCGGCGAGCGGTCGCTGGAAAGGCCGCTTCGGCACACTGCGTGGCTGGACCATCGGGGGCTGCGTGGCCTCGGCGGTGGCGCTTTTGGCGCTGGCGGTCGGTGGGTTGGTTGGGCCGACTTGGCCTTTGAAGCCGTCCGTTCTGTTGTTAGGAATCGCGAACGGTGCGTTTGCGGTGGCGGCGATTGGCTCGATGATGAAAGCCGTCAACGAGGGCCGTGAGAGTCGTGCGGGCACGCGCATGGGGTTGTGGGGCGCCGCGCAGGCTGTCGCGTTCGGCATAGGCGGCATAATCGGCACAGGTGCCGTCGATGCCGCAACCTATCTGTTTGGCTCGCCCGTCATGGCCTATGCCAGCGTGTTTGCGACCGAGGCGGTCTTGTTCTTGTTGGCAACGTCGTTTGCCGTGCACTTGAGTCAGCGCGACTTCGAGCGCGGCAATCGGCGGCGCGATACGACTCGCGGCATGTTTCCGCCGGGCCCGCAAGGAGCGATGCGATGAGCACGCCCGCGCAGTCCGTATTCGATGTCGTCGTCGTGGGCGGTGGTCCCGCCGGCGCGACGGCCGCGACGGACCTCGCGCGCGCCGGCGTCAAGGTGCTGCTCCTCGATCGCGCGGGGCGCATCAAGCCATGTGGCGGCGCCATTCCGCCGCAGGCAATCAAAGAGTTCGACATTCCAGATAAGTTGTTAGTGGCGCGAATCAACAAAGCGCGCATGGTGAGTCCGAGCGCGCGTCAAGTCGACATGCCGATCGATGGCGGCTTCGTCGGGATGGTCGACCGCGAGCATTTCGACGAATGGCTTCGCGAACGTGCGGCGCTGTCAGGTGCGGAGCGGCGCACGGGCACGTTCGTACAGACCTCCCGCGACACAAGCGGCGAGCTGCGCGTGCACTATCGTGCGGGTGGCGCAGATTCTGCGGACCTGGAGTCGGTCGTCACGCGCGTGTTGATTGGCGCCGATGGTGCGCGCTCCGAGGTCGCGCGCCAATGCGTGCCGAACGCGGAGCAGGCGCCGTTCGTGTACGCCTACCACGAGATCGTCCGCTCGCCGCGCGACGGTGAGGGGGCGTTTGAGGCGAGCCGCTGCGATGTCCACTACTGCGGCAAGATTTCGCCCGACTTCTACGGCTGGGTTTTTCCGCACGGCGATACCACGAGCATCGGTGTCGGCACTGCAGAGAAGGGGTTTTCCCTGCGACGTGCAACGGAGGAGTTGCGCGCGATGACGGGGCTGAGCGCGGTCGAGACTGTACGGCGCGAGGGTGCGCCGATTCCGATGCATCCCTTGCGACACTGGGACAATGGTCGCGACGTCGTGCTTGCCGGCGATGCAGCCGGCGTTGTGGCTCCAGCGTCGGGAGAGGGTATTTACTACGCGCTCACAGGTGGGCGCCTGGCGGCGGATGCCGCTCGCGAGTACCTGCACACGGGTGATGCGCGCGTGCTGGCCATGGCGCGAAAACGCTTCATGAAGGCCCACGGCCGAGTCTTCTGGGTGCTCGGCATCATGCAACGCTTTTGGTACTCCAGTGACAAACGGCGTGAGCGATTCGTCAGCATGTGTCGAGACGAGGACGTACAGCGCCTCACTTGGCAGGCTTACATGCATAAGAAGCTCGTCAAGGCACGGCCGATGGCGCACATGCGGATCTTCTTCAAAGACCTGTCGCACTTGCTAGGTCTCGTGCCGCCGTGACGTCGGCTGCAGCGCGCAACTGGCGCGCGCTGGCTTGGTCTGCTGGCGCAGCCATCTTCGTGGCGGCGCTCGGTGGGGCGATGACCGACTTATCCCCGTGGTACTACGCGCTGCAACAGCCTCCGTGGGCGCCACCCGAGTGGCTGTTTGGGCCCGCTTGGACGGTGATTTTTGCGCTGACGGCAGCCTCTGCCTATCTCCATCACGTAAACGAGGGGAACCCTCAGCGCCGCCGCCGGGTCTTAATGTTGTTCGCCGTGAATGGCATGCTGAACGTGCTGTGGAGCTTCTTGTTTTTCAAGCTCCAACGTCCCGACTGGGCCTTAGTGGAGATTCCTGTTTTGTGGCTGTCGATTTTGGGGTTAACGGTCGCTGTTAGACGTAGCTCAGTCGTGGCAAGCTGGCTGCTTGTGCCGTACTTGGCGTGGGTCGCGTTTGCGGGGTGGCTCAATCGTGCGGTGGTGCAGCTCAACGGTCCGTTCGCATGATTGCGGCGCGAGTGGTCCCTAACACAATCAAGATTGGAAGGTACGATGCGTAAGCAAATTGGGATGTGTGTGCTCTTGTTGGTGACGGCTGGCTTCGCGACCGAAACGCGCGCGCAAGCGGTGCCGGCTGCTTGCAAACTGTCGATTGCTGGAAGCGATGCAATGCAATACGACAAGAAAGAGCTCAAGGCGCCCGCGACTTGTAAATCCATTGAGTTGACACTGAGGCACTCGGGCAAGCTCGCCATGAACGTGATGGGGCACAACTGGGTGCTGGCGAAAGCCGCTGACATGCAGCCTATTGCCAGCGCAGGTTTGAAGGCGGGCATCAAGAACAACCACGTTCCGGTGGGAGACAAGCGCGTGATCGCGTCGACCAAGGTGGTCGGTGGCGGTCAGTCGGCGACGGTTACGTTTTCGACCGCGACCCTGAAAAAGGGCGAGAGCTACATGTACTTTTGCACCTTCCCGGGCCACTCGGGTCTCATGAAGGGCAAGTTCATCTTCGGCTAAGCCGCGCGATTCGGCACCGCCTTAAATGCGACGTCGCGAGTTCGTCGGGGCTGCCGCTGCGTGGGTGGCGGCAGCGCCGACCCTACGTGCGGCTGGCCCCGCTAGCGGCGTTCTGCGCCGCGTCGTGCCGAGTGAAGTCACCACCCTTGATCCACAGCGCCCCACCGGGCAACTCACGAGTGAACTCGGCCCAGAGTTGTTCTCGGGGCTAACGACTTTCGATGGTGCAGGCCGTATTGCGGCTGGCATTGCGGCTCGTTGGCAAGCGAGCCCGCGCTTCGACCAATTCGACTTTGAGCTGCGTCCGGGGCTCAAGTGGTCGGACGGTCGGGCGCTAACGGCTAACGACGTCGTGTACTCGATCCGCCGGTTTTTGACACCGGCTGTCGCGGCCCAGCAAGCATCACGCCTCGATGCACTCGCGAACGCGCGTGCCGCGCGCCTCGGTCAAGTGTCGCCCGAGCGGGTGGGTGTGAGTACGCTCGGCGAGCGTGGTGTTCGCTTTCAGCTCGAGCAGCCTGACATCGAGTTCCCTGCGATGCTTGCGCTGGCTTTTGCCGTGCCGCCGCACGTGGTCGAGGCACGAGGACAGGCATGGTCGCGCCCGGAATTCATCGTCTCAAATGGCCCCTACAAGATGCAGCAGTGGACGGCCGGTGCCAAGACGCTCCGCTTGCTGCGAAATCCACACTATCACGCGGCAGGGTCGGTCGCGATCGAGCGGATCGAGTGGCACACCGGCTATGACGACCCGACACGGCTGCGCATGTTTCGCTCGGGTGACGGCGAGATCGTCACCATCGAAGATTCGTCGACGCTCGCATTGGCGCGGCGCGATTTCCCGCAGCAACTGCATTCGGCCGCGAAGTTCATCATTGGCCAAATCGGCCTGAATCTGCGGCGTCCGCCGCTACAGAATGCGGACGTGCGCCGTGCGCTCTCGCTCGCGCTCGACCGCAAGCTGTTAGTAGAGCGAGTTCGTGGCCTCGGCGAACAAGTGTCGGAAAGCTTCTTGCCCGCCGGTTTACCTAACTATTCGACCCGCGCCACACCGGAGCACGCGGCTCTCGCGATGCCGCAACGCGTGGCCCAGGCGCGAGCCTTACTGCAGCGTGCCGGTTGGAGCGGCGCAAAGCGCTTATCGCTCAACATCGGCTTTCCGACCAGCGCGACGGGTCGCAAGGTGTTCCTAGCCGTCGCGCAAATGTGGAAAGCCGTCGGCGTTGATGCGCAATTGCAGCCAATCGAAGGCCGGGCCTACAACGCAGCGATTCAGCGCGGCGATTTCGATGTGCTGAGCTTCAACACCTTTGCGATCGTGCCATCGGCCTTGGTGTTCTTCGAGCGCTTTCAGTCCGACTCGGCATTGAACGTGTGTTTCTATCGCAGCGCGGAGTTCGATCGGCTGTTCCTAGAAGGCCGACAAGCAACGGATCTCGCAACTCGCAGTGCGAAGCTGCTCGCGGCTGAGCGGGTGTTGCTGCGCGACTATCCCGCAATTCCGTTGTTCTCGGGTGCGGCGCATCGGCTGATCGCGCCAACTGTGCGTGGCTGGGTCGACCATGCGGCGCATGCGAATCCGAGCCAGTTTTTGTCGCTGGCTCGCTAACGAGTCCGCGCGGCGTCGTCGAACACATTGCGCTTCTTGAAACGCGCGCTGAGGAAACGGCCCGCAGCCTTCCCCGTGGTCAACCACGCGATGCGAGCACCGCTCGATTGTTCCTGCGCCACGCGCTCCGCCAAGAACGGTGCGACGGTCTCCAAGCGATCCGCAAGAATGTTGTAGATGCGACGGGTGCGCTCGAGATCGGCGGGAGATTGGCCGCTCATGTCGTGCATCAATAAGTCCGTGACGACGATGCCGGGGCTCAAGTAGCAAATCTTCACGGGCGTGGCGCGTGCCTCGGCGATCATGCACTTCGTGAAGTAGGTCAGTGCGTACTTGCTGGCGCCGTAGATGCTCATGCCGGGTGCCGTCATGCCGCTCGAGCCGTAACCTTCCATGTTGTAGATCGTGCCGCCGCCCTGCGCGCGCATGCCGGCCAAAGCGATTTGCGTGGCATACATCGCACCGAGCAAGTTGGTGTGTATCACGTTGCGCAGATCGGCGGGATCGAGCGCGCCCACGCGCTGCCGCCGATGCGATACGCCTGCATTGTTGACCCACACGTCGATGCGACCGAGCGCGCGGTGCGCGCTATCCCACAGTCGCTGCAGATCGGTATGTTGTGTGACGTCGCACGCGTTGCCAGCGACCCACGCGTCCGGCGCGGAATCGCGCAGTTTTGCGACAGCCGCGTCGACCGCTTGGGTTGTGCGACCGGACACGAATACTCGGTGACCACGCTGCAAAAGCGCTTGCGCGATGCCGAAGCCGATGCCGCGAGTGCTCCCCGTGATGACGAACGCCTTGGACATGGTCCCACTCCGCTCGCGCGATGACGTGACCCCTAGTGTGCTGGTCTTCGAGCCGGAGTTGCTGCCGGATCCCGGCTCTGCAACCGATACATGGTCAGCACGTGGCGGCTATCGGATCATGCTCGCGGGAGCGGTATTCTGCTTGGGTGGGGTTGCCGAGAGACGGGGGAGGCATGGCGGGCAAGAATGTCGTGGTGACCGGCAGCACGCAAGGTCTCGGACTCGCCTATGCACGCGAGTTCGTACGACGCGGGCATTGCGTCGCGATTTGCGGTCGTAATGCTGCAAGCGTCGAAAATGCGATTGCCTCGCTCGAGAGCGAGCGAACCGGCGCTGCTCGCATCGTGGGCCAAGTGTGCGACACGGCCGATCGTCAGCAGTTAGTCGAGCTATGGTCGCTGGCCCAGCGCGAATTTGGCGCTGTCGATATCTGGCTCAACAATGCTGGCCTGGCGCGAACCGGAATGAGTTTTCTCGACACGCCACCGGAAGCGTTAGCCGCGATGGTCGATACGAATGTCGTGGGCACATTCAATGCCTGTGACGTCGCGATGGCGGGCATGCAGACCCAAGGACGTGGCCGCATCTACATCACGCTCGGTGGCGGGGCCAAAGGGCGAGTCGTGGCGAACATGACGGCCTATTCCACGACCAAGCGAGCGTTGTTGTATCTCGCGAAGGCGCTCGTCAAGGAAGCACGCGCCACGAACCCACAGATCTTGATCGGCACGATTAGTCCGGGTGTCAATATCACGGAAGGCATGCTCCGCGAGATCGCTGCGGTGCCGGAGGAGCGCCGCGCCCAAATGCTGAAGCCGCTGAACTTTCTCGGCGAGCATGTCGAAACGACGGCGCCGTGGATCGTTGAGCGCATTCTGGCCGACGAGCGTCAAGCAAGTGACATCACTTGGCTGACGACGGGGCGCCTGCTGCGTCGCGGATTTGGCATGCTGTTCCGGAAGCGCGATATTCTCTCTCGCTATGGCCTGCAGGCGTAATCGACGCGCACGGCGTGAGGTAGACCGATGTATGAATCGACATTGAAGCCCTTCGCAAAGGGCGATGTGTTTGCTGCGGCGACGCAGTTGAACAACCCGAACGACGATCACGCGGGGCGCGGTCGCATCCTGCAGTACGACGCGGCGGGCTACGAGAAGGGTGTGCTGTGGTTGAAGGACACGACGCACCTCGTCGGGGGCCTGAAGTTCGACGCGAACGGCGTCCTGTGGGCGTTCGACAGCCACGCCTTCGCGGTGCTCAACATACTGCCGAACGGTCAGGTCGTACGCCGCACGGAGTTTCCGGCGCGGCCGTTCTCGCATGTGAATTTCGCGCGCGACGGCTCGTTGTTGTTAGGCGAGCATGTCGTCGGCAGTACGATCAAGCCGGAAATCGCGGCACGCATGCACACACAGATTCCGCGTATGCCGAACACAGATCGCTTTGGCGATGGACATGTGTGGCGTTTCGCGCCGAACGGTACCTTGTTGAAGGAGTACGCGACACAGACGCATGGCGGCATGGGTGGTTTCCTCGGCGTGACGATGTCGGCGCTGGCGCCCGATGAGCGCACGCTCGTGTATTGCTCAGAGACGGGCCCGCGCTTGATGCGCTACGACTTGTTAGAAGATCGGCAGTTGCCCGATTTGCAGGCCTATCAGCCACCGTTCCAAGGGCCGCCCGAGATGTTCTTTGGGATGGACTATGGCGCGGACGGTCACTTGTATGTGCTGCGTGGTGCGCGAATCGATGTCGTTAGTGAGAGCGGGCAAACGTTACGGCAGATTGCGCTGCCGGGCTTTGGCTGGGCCATCATCGACGTGACGGCGGACGGTAAGTACGCCTACGTTGGCAGCTTTTTCTCAGGCGAGATATTGAAGATCGATCTCGGCTTGGGGACTTCACTCGGGAGCATCAAGACGGGCGGTGCCAAATCGCTGGCGGGTGTCGTCGAGTATCAAGGCGAAGGTACGCCCGAGTGGCGCCGTCAGCATGCACCAGTGATTGTCGCGCCGACATCGCTCGCAGGCAGGCGTACTCGGGTGGCGACGCGTAAGCGTCGTAAGCCACGTAAAGCGGCGGTCGCGCGCAAGCGGAACGCAAAGCCGAAGGTGCGAGCGGCCCGGAAAGTCGCCGTGAAGCGCAAAGCTAGCGTAGCGCGCAAGGCGCCAAAGCGAGCCGTCAAGCGAGTGGTCAAGCCGGTGACGAAGCGGCGCAAGCCCGCGGCAAAGCGCAAGGCGGTTGCGCGCCGGACGCGCAGCAAAGCGCGCCGCGCGCGTCGTTAGGTCATCACAGTAGCTTGAACTTTTTCAGGTACTCGTCGACGTCGGCGTAGGAGTCGTCGGCGCCGGCGTACTTCACCAAATTGCGCGCGGTGCGTAGCCAGTCGAGTGTCGACGCGCGCGTCCCCTGTGCGGCGCGCACTAAGTCGTCTTGGCGAATCGGACGCTCGCCGCCTTGGCGAATCAGTTCTTCGAGCACGTACTCTTTGGCCGTCTCTACGACCGACTCGATATCGGCACCGGAAAAATGCGGCGTCATCGCGGCGATCGCTGCGGGGTCGATCGCTTCGTGGGGCACACCCGCGAGCTTCAACTCGACGATCCGCGCCCGTGCGACAGCATCCGGCGGCGGCACGAAGACCTGTCGCGTGAAGCGTCCGGGCCGCTTCATCGCCGAGTCGACATCCCACGGCATGTTGGTCGCTGCGATGATGAGCACTTGTTGGTTATCAGCCGAGAAGCCATCGAGTTGCGAGAGGAACTCATTGACGACTTGGCGGCTATGCTCGGAACTCGCTTTGGAGCGCGCAAATGCTAATGCGTCGAGCTCGTCGAAGAACAACACGGACGGTCGCAAGGCGCGCGCCTTGTCGAAGATTGCTGCGAGGTTGCGCTCACTCTCGCCGATGTACATGTTGAGAATGTCGCTGATACCGACCGAGATGAACTCCGCTCGGCATTCACCCGCTACGCCGCGGGCCATCATCGTTTTGCCGCAACCCGGTGGGCCGTAGAGCAGCACGCCACCGCCTGCTTTTTTCTTGAATTTCGCGAACAAGCTCGGGCGTGCAAATGGCTCGATAATCTGCAGGCGAATGCTGCGCTTGAGATCCTCTAGGCCCGCAATGTCGTCAAACCGTACTCGATCGGCTGGGCGAGCGCGGTCGAGATCGATGACATTCTCGCGGCCGCCCGGAACGACCGTAAGCTTCACAGGTTCTACGACTTTGGGAGTGCTCAACGCTTCGAGCTGCGCGTCGGCAACAAACCCGGGCAAGAGTTTCGCTTTACCGTAGAGCGCTTGCGCCGAATCGCGCCGCTCAAGTTGCAACGCGATGTGCGCGGCACGGACGACGTGAGCAGCAGTGGCGCCCGGCAGCCCTGCAAGGATCTCGATTTGGGTTAGGGCTGCCTCGGCATCGCCGCGAGCGATCAAGGTTGTCACATAGCGCTCGCGGAGCGCGAGATCCAAAGGCTGGCGCAGCAAGGCGCGTTCGAGTTCGTCCGTGGTATCCGTCATGCCGTGATTCCTACAGGAACCGCTTGAGAAGCGGTGGCCACACCCAGCTGTAGAGCACGTATAGCAGCCACAGCACCGTGATTGTGAGTTGTGTGGTCGGCGAGACGCGGCCGTCGAGTGCGCGTAGCCCGATGACGCCCGCGATCCACACGGCGGCAGCGCCGCCCCAGCCCCAGCGTTGCATTGGATATAGCGGCAACATCGACCAGTGCGCATTGCGCTTCAATTCGCGTGTCATCTCGACGACCGCGTCGTCATCCGGTTGTGCAGCTAACAACTCTTGTGAAATGCGGAGCGCACCGCGCGCATCACCGCGGTCTTGCAGGGCGACGATCAGCGCACTCGCTGTGGCGCGTTGCTCGGGATGCTCGCGAATCAATTTCGCCAGGTGCTCATTCATGGTGCCGGACTTTCCGGCGATCAACTCGGCCATGCCCTTGACGAATAACGCGGTCGGATGTTCGGGCTCGAAGCGCAGCGCCTCGTCCGCGAGCTTCGCTCCCTTGGCGACGTGCAGCGATCGCAACATCAGCAATCCATAGGCGGCGTAGCTGTCGGCGTCTTCGGGATACTCCCGCAGCAAATCGATCCACACACGCTCAGCCGCAGCGAGTTGCTGCGTTTCCTCGAACACGTGCGCTTGCAGCGATCGCGCGCCGTAGTGTTCGGGCATGCGGCGCAAAAGATCCTGCAGCGTTTGCAGCGCTTCCGCATAGTGCGACTCGCGGTAGTCGACATAGGCGAGTCGGTAAGCCATGCGCTCATCGTCGGGGTGATGCCGCAGTCCTTGAGCGAGCAGGCCTCGTGCCTGCGCATAGCGCCGACGTTCGATCAGCACATCCGCTTGCGCGATCAGCGCCTGCGGGTCGAGTGGTTGTGATTGATCGATCACGTGGGCTCGCTATTGAAAGCTAGCGTGAGTGCGATGGTAGTGAGTAGGCCGACCGCGACCGCGGCGATGCCAGCCGGCCAACCATTCGGTGGTTCAATGCCCATGATCTGCATGTTGCGGTACGCCGTCCGGTGGGCCCAGTAGCACACGCCGAAGTAGGCGAGGCCGGCCGCGCGAAGGCCAATGCGCGGGCCACTCGCACCGAACCACTGCCGCAGCAGGTCGTTGCCACCGAGGCGGTACTCCCACCATAACAGCGCCACGCTAGCGACAACGCCTCCGACGAGCAACGCCGCATCGCGACCGAGCCGGCGTAAACGATAGGCATTGATACCGGCGATCACGGACGCCGCGATCGGCCCGCCGATGAAACTCGATAGGTAGCCCGTCTGTAGCGAATAGATCGGCGCAGCGGGTCGAGCGTCCGGGTCGAGGCTGGGGCTCAGCAGGTCGTCAGAGCGAGAGTCGCGCATCGCGCGAGCATACGGGGTGGGGCGTACCGGGCGCTACCCAAAGCCCGGTACGCTTGTCACTCGTTACTTCTCGCGGTTGATATAGCGGTCCAATTCACGATGGAAGTGCCGCACGCGTTGCTCTTGCTCGCCCCACAGCGGGCCCCGGAAGCCACGCGATCGGATTCCTTTTTGGACGACTGGCAACAGATCCGAGTCCTGATCGAGGACCTCGCCAAGATTCGGCTTCTCGCCGAGCGGTACATGAATCGCATTCGGCCGCGTTGCGCCCGTCGTGTCGATACCGGATGGCAAGCCCATCCAGCCGGGAACGGTGTAGTCAGGATCATCGACGTGACGATAGAGAATCATCGTCTCGTACGTGAACCGCTCGGGGTCGGTGGCGTGGGGTAGGAAGCGCATGATGAATACACCCTCGGGGTGCATACCCATCTGCACGTTCGGGAACAAGCCGGTGGCCCAGCTATCTGTTAGCTGTCCGTCGGTAAACTGCTCGTAGTGTTTCAGGCCGACTCGCTTAGCCCGAGCGCGTTTCGATTTTTGGATCGCTGCGCGCACCTCGCGCGCAGTGCCTTTGAAAGTAGCCGGATCGATGCCGCCTTCCTTCAACATGTATTGAAGATACGGATCGACGGTCTCTTGATCGTTTACGCGATGCGACTTCACGCAAATCGGCACGATCATGCGCGATGCGCCGTTCGGGTAGAGGTCGTACTGAGAAAAATCTTCCATCACGCCTTGGGTCTGTGGATGCACCCACGGCAGGTGATAAGTTTCATAGAACGCATCGACGCCCACTTTCCAATTCGCCGCCCACTCGCTTTTGACGTGATGAACCACGTTCATCTCATCGACGCGATAGCGCTCGATGTACTCCGGCGGGATGCCGATGTATTCGCGCAGCGGCGGTGCTTTGCCATCCATGTTGATGAAGATGATGCCGCCGACGCTGTCGCATCGCACTTCGCACAAGCCGGGCCGATGCGCGACCAACTTCGGATTGAAGGTTTGCTCATCGGTGATACGTGCGAGCTGGCCATTGAGCTCGAACTGCCAGCCATGGAAAGCGCAGGTGAACTTGCCGACGCTGCCGCGCTCGTTCAAGCAGACGCGATTACCACGATGCGAGCACACGTTGTAGAACGCCTTGATGCCGCCATCGGCCTGACGCACGACAACGATCTCTTCAGTGCCTACCGTGAACACGAAGTAGTCGCCTTCTTCCTTGATGTCGGAAGCGACGCCCGCCAACAGCCACACGCGCGGCCAAAGATGCTGCCATTCCTTCTGCATGAACTCTTGCGAGTAGTAGCGCGATGGATCTGGCACATCCAAGCCATTGTCGACGTCGGGTTGTTTCGCTTCGAGCGATTCCTTCGGCGCACCGAGGTTCATTGGCCAATCGACTTTGTAGTTCACAGCCATGGGTTTGCTCCTGCGAATCTCTGTGGGTTCAGGCCGCTTCCGGCGCGGCGAATGGGCAATAGGATTCTTTCTCGACCACGTTGAGCACGAATGACAATTTCGCCATGCCGCTGACGATCGCCATGGTCGTGCCAAGTTCGAGGATCTGCTCTTCGGTGAACGAGTCGCGCAAGGCGCGATACAACTGCGGCGTCATTTCGCCATCCATGTTCGTGAGCGCAACTTGCGCGGCGTAATCGATCACGGCGCGCTCGGCTGGCGTGAACGGCGTGTGATCGCCGGCGATCAAGGCATCGATTTGCGCTTGCGTGAAACCTGCACCGAGCGCACCGGGCACGTTCTGCTTGTTACACGTGCGGCAGCCGTGGACGATGGACAGTTTCAAGCGCGCGAGTTGTTTGTAGCGCTGCTCGACTTTGCCGCCGAAGAAGACTGGGATGTAGAACTGGTTCATCACGAAGTCGAGCATCGCGGGCGCATTCGCGAACACCTCGACGAACTGCGGCGTCCCGGTGAGCTGGTTCATCGTGTCCCATGCGAGATGCCACTTCGGGTCGAGCTTGTCGCGCGGAATGCGCGTGAACAGAGTGTCTTGGTTCATGGAGCGACTCCTCAACTCAGGGGTTTTTGAAGTAATCCGGCATGCCGCCGGGCCAGACATCGCCATATTGCGCATTGCCGCCATCAACGACAACGACTTCGCCGGTCACGAACTTGCCAGACGGTGCAGTGAGGTAGACGACCGCCTGCGCAATGTCGATCGCATCGCCGAGCGCGTGCATGGGATTCGAATAGCGGAACTGTTCGGCGGCACTCGGCTCGTACACGTTCAGGCCTTCGGTGGCGATCGAGCCTGGCGAAACGCAATTCACGCGGATATTGAGCGGTGCCCACTCTGTCGCGAGCGTCTTGGACAAATAGATGACGCCAGCGCGCGCCGCACACGTGTGTGCGACCTGCGGCATGCCACGCCACACGTTTGCGACGATATTGACGATGCTGCCCGGTTGATTGGCATCGCGCCAACGCTTTGCGGCTGCTTGCATCATGTACCACGTGCCATTCAGATTGGTGTCGATAACCGCGAGCCAGCCCTTGACGCTGAAATCGATGGCGGCTTGCGGGAATTGGCCGCCGCCGTTGTTGACGATCGCATCGACTCTGCCGAAGCGTTGCCAGGTAGTATCGAGCAGCTCTTCGACTTGCGCCGGCTCACGAATGGTCATCGCATGGCAAGCGATTTCGCGTCCGACATGCTCGCGGATACCCGTAGCCGTTTGCTCTAGCTTCTCGATTCGCCGTCCGCAGATCATCACGTCAGCCCCGAGGCGCGCCAATGTGTAGGCGATCGCGCGACCAATGCCCGATCCGCCACCGGAGACGATGAACGCCTTGCCTGCTAACAAGTCGTCGCGAAAGACCAGGGGCACTTGTGCGAGCTCTTGATCGCTGAAGCCCCACTCGCGGGTACCGAGCGGAGCGCGAACCAATCGAGGTTTGTCCATGGGAGTGCTCATAGTGATTGCTCAGGCGGCGTGCAGCCCGAAGAGGCAGACGCTCGCAATGTTCCTATTGGGAATGCCACCGAGATTGTGCGTGAGACCGATCGAAGGGGCCGCGAGCTGTCGCTCGCCGGCCCGTCCTAACAACTGAGTATAGACTTCGTAAGCCATGCGCAGGCCGGTAGCGCCGATCGGATGGCCGAAGCACTTCAAACCGCCGTCGACTTGGCACGGGACGGCACCGTCACGATCGTAGACGCCGTCGCGAATATCGTACGGCGCGCGCCCAGGTGCCGAGAAACCGAGGTCTTCCATCAACACCAATTCGGTGATGGAGAAGCAATCGTGCACCTCCATGAGGTCGATCTGCTCGCGCGGCTTGTCGATGCCCGCTTCGCGGTACGCGCGTGCGGCAGCGATCGGGGTTGTCAGCGTGTAACTACCGTCCCAAGAACGATGGCCCATCTCAACGCCGTTCGAGGGCGCGAGTTGCATTGCTTTAATCGTGACGATGTCGCGCTTGCCAAGCGAGCGCGCAATCTCGGGCGTAGTCACGATGGCGCAGGCGGCGCCGTCGCTCACACCGCAGCAATCGTAGAGCCCGAGTGGGTACGAGATCATCGGTGCAGCGAGTACTTGCTCTTCGGTGATGCGGTTGCGCAAATGCGCCTTGGGATTACGCGCACCGTTCTCATGGCTCTTCCACGACACGTGCGCCATCGCGCGTCGCAGTTCATCCATGGAGTAGCCGTGTTTCGCTGCGTAGGCACCGGCGAGCTGCGCAAACGCGCCCGGCGCCGTGCTGCTTGGGAGATAGAGATCCTCGAACGTGCCCTTGGTGCGTTCGGGCAAGCCACCGTAGCCCGTGTCTTTGAGCTTTTCGACGCCCATTGCCAGTGCGATGTCGCAGGCGCCGGCCGCCACAGCGTAAGCTGCACCACGCAACGCCTCGGTGCCGGTGGCGCACAAGTTTTCGACTCGCGTGACCGGGATGTTAGGTAGCCGCAAGGCCATCGACATCGGCAACGGCGATTTGCCTATATTCTGCTCGTCGAAAAACACACCGAGCCAGGCTGCGTCGAGACGGTCGCGTTCGATGCCGGCGTCCGCCAAGGCCTCGGTGAACGCCTCGAGCATCAAGTCGTCGGGGCCATCGAGCCAGCGCTCGCCGAAGCGGGCGCAGCCCATGCCGACGATTGCCACTTTGTCGCGAATGCCTTGCGCCATGTTAGACCTTGGTCGCTTTCCAGAAGTAGCGTCGAAAGCGCCGCGCCTTGTCGTAGTCCTTCACGCGGAATACGAAGCGCATCGCATCGCCGACCGCGAGCTCACCCGGTGCCGCATCCGTGACCTCCATCAACAGATTGCCGCCTTCGGCGAACTCAATGTTGCCGTACACATACGGCGGCCGCGGTGAGTACGCCTGCCAATCCTCGGTAAAGGTCTTCACCTTCCCGGTGCTGTCGGCGAGCCGGTACGGTGTTTGTGTGTCCGTTGCACGGCACGCCGGGTTCACGCAAACGCGTGACGGCGGGTATTGCACCGTGGCGCAGGCGCTGCAGCGACCGCCAACGAAGGCGCTGAGTGCACGGGATTTTCGCCAGGCCACAGTATGCGCCGTGCGATGATCGCGCTCGGCGCGCATTCCGAAGTCGACCTCGACGAGACCCGCGTGCGATAGGTAGCGGACATACGAGGTTTCTGCGCTGCGGCGGGCAATAGCGCTTTGCAAAGGCGCATCGGTGAGCCGACGTGTGCCCGCGCGGAGCACCAATACATCGCAGCCTTGGCCGAAGACGCACAGCACGATGAGTTCGCCAGCCGCTGCGCGCTCCAGCACGCCGAGCAACATCAAGGCTGGGTGAGCCACGCCAGTATCGCCGACCGTGTCGTGCAGGTTGTTAGCGAGTTGCGCACGCTCGAGCCCAGCAGACTTCGCAACGCGTTGCGCGACGCTGACGGCCCCAGGCATCACGAAATGCGCGACGCTGTTGGCCGGAACAGCGGCCCGCTCGAGTGCTGCACGAATGGCGCGTGGCGCGAACTCCGCCACGCCGGCCTCACGAACCCAGCGCTCTTCCAGGGCGTAGTCGAAGTCGGCATCGCTACTGCGGTAGTGATCGACAAAGTTCGCCGTCAGGCGCTCGCAACCTAACACATCGGCTAACGAGTCCGGCTGCGCGGGCTCCATGACGACGGCGGCCGCGCCGTCACCGTAGCTGAGCTCGGCTGAGCTGCCCACGCGGCATCTTCGCGCATCGCTCAGCACGACGAGCGAGCGGCCACGCTGGCTCGCGGCATCGATCAACGCACCCGTGCCGGCGCGCAGAGATCCGGTGCAGTCGCGGGTGGCGGTCGATTCGGGCAAGTCGAGCGCCGCAGCGAGGATGCTGCAGTTGCTGCGGTCGTCGAAGGGGAGGGTCGTGGATGCAATCGTCACGGAATCGACGGCGGCGGCGTGACAGCCGCGCGCTGCCTCGACGGCAAGCGTCACGGCATCCTCGTCCCAGCTGCTGACGGCGCGCTCGCCTTTCGCTTGCGCTGCTGCCGATGGATTGACCCACGTAGTCGCCTGCGCAATCGTCGCGCGCGCGAGACGTAGCCTCGGCACGTAGGCGCCGACGGCTGTGATACTGGCGAGCGCAGTGGCCATGCAAGAGGCGGCGAGCGCTAAGTCTCGTAGAACGGCTCGAGCAGCGGCTCGACGCGCAGCGCGGCCGGCACGTTATCGCGTCCGATGCGGCGATCGAGTTCTTCGTGCCAGTGATAGATCCGGCGCTCTTGGTAGTTGAGCGGGATACCTCTGAAGCCCGGCGACATCACCGACTCTTGGATTTGCTCGGCGAACTGCAGGTCTTCGTCGAGGATGCGATCGAAGTTCGCAATTCGCGTCGGCCACAACTCATGCGGCGGTTCGCCGACTTCACCTGGGGCAAACCAGATGCACTCGATACGCATCGTCGTGTCGCTCGTCGGCCAGAACAACAGAAACGGACAGCCCGTGGGATCGACTGGCGTGACGAGATTCGGATAGAAATTGAAGGACGGATTGTTCTTCGCAGACACTTCCGTCGCGGTCTCGATGCGGCGCATGCCGCGTGTTCCCGGATCGATCCAATCGGGCCGTCGATTCGGAGTGACCATTAGCGAGTGTCCGTTGCGGTACAACGCGATCGTCGTGCCGCGATGGTCAAGAAAGCGGTCCACGGTGTTCTGATGAATCGACTTGAGGTGATACACCTCGAGAAACGCGTCCATCAGCACCTTCACATTGCACTTCACGTCGAACGCTTCTTGCTTGATGAGGCGAAACGTCTCCGGTTGGAACTGTTTGAAGTACTCGGCGAAGGGCGCGACGTGTCGCTCGAACGGCTCGGCGTTCGCATCTTCATTGATGAAGATCCAGTTGTAGAAACGCGCGCACTGCACAGCGATCAGATTGCGGCAGCCAGTGTCGAGATCGACGAAGTCGCGCTTGTCGCGCAAGTTCAGGAGTTTACCGTCGAGCGCGTAGGTCCAGCCGTGATAGCCGCAGACAAATCCTTCGGCCTTGCCGGACTTATCTTTGACGAGCGGCGCGCCGCGATGGCGGCACGTGTTATAAAAAGCGCGAATTTGATTGCTCTTGTCGCGCACGATCAAAATCGGCGTGCCGGTTTTCTTCCACAATAGGTAGCTGCCAGGCTCGGGCAGTTCGTCGATGTGGCACGCGTAGAGCCAGCTCTTGCGCCACAAGTGTTCGCGCTCGAGGCGCAGGAAGGCCGGATCGGTGTACCGGCCCGCCGGCACATCGGGAAACTTCGGGAAGCCCGGCGGCGGCGCGGTGCGCTCCGCCTCGTATTTCATCCCGCTCAGAAAGCGTTGCACTGTTTGTGCGTCCATAGGCGAGCCAACTCACAGGCAGCAGCAAGGGGTATCTCTTTGGATTATAGAAGGCACCCTATAAAAGAAACAGGCCTGACTGTTTTTTTATGGACCCAACCGGTAGATTATTGAAAAATAGATAAATTTCTATTGTTGACCATCCCTGGAGCGAGCCATGACCGAGCTAATCCTGCACCATTTCGACTATTCACCGTTCGCTGAAAAGGCGCGGCTGGCGCTCGGGATCAAGCGTCTCAGTTGGGCCTCGGTGCAGATACCCATGAACATGCCGCGCCCGGATTTAATGCCGCTGACAGGTGGCTACCGAAAGACACCCGTGCTGCAGATTGGTGCGGACATCTATTGCGACTCGCGCTTGATCGCGCGCGAGCTCGAGCGCCGCTTCCCGACACCGTCACTGTTTCCGCGCGGCAACGCGGGTCTTGCGCAGGCGTTCTCGCAGTGGAGCGATACCGCTTACTTCAATGCCGGCGCCGGTTTGTCCATGGCGCTCAACCTGCAGAACATCGATAAAGCTGTGATCGAAGATCGGAAGCAGTTCTTCAACTTCATGGACTTCAATCGTCTCGAGAGCGATGTGCCGCATATGCTCGCGCAGCTGCGGGCCAATGCAGCGCTGATCGAGGAGCAGCTCGCAGATGGACGCGCGTTCTTGCTGGGCGACGAGCCTGGCTGGGTCGACGTGTGCGCTTATTTTCCGACGTGGATGTCGCGCACGTTCTTCGCCCAGGGGAGCGAGATCTTTGCGCCGTATTCGCGGATGCGGGACTGGGAGGCGAGACTCCAGGCGCTCGGGCACGGCAAGCGCCGTGATATCGAAGCGCAAACCGCGCTGGACATCGCGCGGCTGGCCGAGCCGCTGCCTGGCACCGGCGTGGACGCGGCGGATCCACTGCAGTTGCAGGTGGGTGATCGCGTGAGCGTATCGCCGGATGACTATGGCAAGGTGCCTGTCACCGGCGAACTCGTGACGCTCGCGTTGCAGGAAGTGGCGATCCGTCGCCAGGATTCGCGGGTCGGGACCGTGGTTACGCATTTTCCGCGCATTGGCTACCGAGTCGAGCGCGTATAGTTTCGGCACTATGCACTTCAAGAAGATTCTCGTCGCGATCGAATTTCCCGCCGCGAGACAGCAACTCGGGCTCGCACGGGCATTGCAGCTTGCGAACAAGTCCGGGGCAGCGCTCGAGTTGTTCCACGCGGCGTACGATCCAGAGATCGGCGATATTCCGGCGCCGGAAAGTGACGCGCGAGTACGTTACGTGCTCGATATTCGGCGGCGGCAACTCGAAGCGCTGCGTCGGGATAGCCAACTCGATGAATCGACCTGTGCAATCAATGTGCGTTGGTCGCACTCGGTGGTCGACGCATTGTCGCAGGAAGCGCGTACGCAACACTGCGACCTGGTCGTTGCGGAGAGTACGCGCCGCGGACGCTTTGCGCGCTTCGTACTGACCAATACCGATTGGGAGTTAGTGCGGCACTTGCCGGTGCCGTTGCTGCTCGTGAAGTCTGCCAAAGTTTTGCGGGACGGACCGATCCTGTGCGCGCTCGATCCGACAAATTCGCGCGGCAAGTCGCCCGAACTCGACGCCGCCGTGTTACACGCGGGGCGTCGCTTCGCGAACGCGCTGGGCGCACGCGTTACGGCCTATCACGTGTACGCGCCGCCAGCGGCGGTCCCGCTGCTGCTGCGCACTGGCATCTCGATGCCGCTACCTACTCGCGTAACGAAGAGCGAGCAGCTCGAGCGGCGGCGCCGTGAGATCGAGAGTCTCACGCAACTCGTGCGGGAACACCATTTGCCGAAGGCGCGCATCGTCGTTGAAGAGGGCGACGTGCGGCAGTTGCTGGTCGAGCGCGCTGCGGCGGAACGTGCGCAAATCGTTGTGCTCGGCGCCGTCGCGCGTGGCGGGCTCGACCGTGTCTTGATCGGGAGCACGGCCGAGAGCGTGCTCGATCTCCTCACGTGCGATGTGCTCGCCGTCAAGCCGCTCGCAGCGCCAGCGCCGCGGGCGCGCCGCGCACGCAACAGCGCGAAATAAAAAAGCCCGGCGACATTGCGATCGCCGGGCTTTGCGCTCGAGAGCGCAGTGCTTTGTCTAACTACTGAATCACGCGCAAGACGACGCGGCGATTCTGCGCGCGAGTAGCTTCGCTCGCGTTGCTCGCTACCGGCTGACGCTCGCCGTAGCCGCGGGCGCTCATCTGGTTAGCCGCGCCGTTGTCGGCGAGGTACTTCATCACTGTTTCGGCGCGGCGCTTTGAGAGCGCGAGGTTGTAAGCATCGTTGCCGACGCTGTCCGTGTGACCTGCAACCTCGACGACAATCTCGGGGTAGCGCTTGAGTGTCGACACGGCGCCGTCCAGGATCGGATAGCTCTCCGGCTTGAGTTCAGCGCTGTTCGATTCGAACACGACACCGGGCAGCTTGATCTCTTCCTTGAACGAGCAGCCGGTCGCATCGACGCGATCGCCCTTCGGCGTGTCGGGGCACTTGTCGAGGCTGTCGACGACACCGTCGGCATCGCTGTCGACTTCGCAGCCGTTCGGGCCGACCTTCACGCCGGCCGGCGTGTTCGGGCACTGATCCGCGCTGTCGGCGACACCGTCACCATCGCTGTCGAGTTCGCAGCCGTTTGCATCGACGCGCGTACCGGCCGGCGTGTTCGGGCAGCGGTCCTTGTCGTCCGTTACGCCGTCACCGTCCGTATCGGCCGGGAGCGGGCAACCCGAAGAGTCGACTCGCGTGCCGGCCGGCGTGCCGGGGCAGCGATCGATGTCATCGGTGACGCCATCACCGTCGGTGTCCTTCGGTGCTGGGGCGGCGCGCGGTGCGTCGTCGCCTCCGAACTTGAAGCCGACTTGCACGCCGAAATTGCGCGGCTCGCCGAACTGCGAGTGCACCCACAACGTCGCAACGGTCTGCGACGCGATGCGATAGCGCTCGTCGCTCAAATTGCGTCCATAGATTCGCGCTGTCCAACGCTCGTCCGCCGACGTCCACGTCAACGAGGTGTTGAGCAGCGTCTTCTCGTCGAGGTACGTGTCGAATGCACGACCTGCGGCGCTGGCGTCCACCGCGAAGATGTAGAACAGGTTGCGATCTTCGTAGTACACGTCGCCGGACCATTGCAGCTTCGCGCCCGAGGACAGGGGGATGTCATAGATCGCCGCCAGGCTCGCGCTGTTCTTGGGCGAACGCGGCACGGCCGTGCCGGAGAAGTCGCTGCTGAAGCCCTGAATCTGCGAGCCATCGGCCGCCGTGATCGACGGTTGTTGCAGCAAGAAGCGATCGTACTTCGCATCGAGGTACGATGCCGCGAGACGCAACTGCAAGTTGTCAGTGAGTAGCGCCTGCATCTCGAGCTCGACACCCTTTGAGGTCACTTCCGCCGCGTTGTAGAACACCGTCTCTTGGAACGGCGCGCCGCCCTTCAACGTGATCACGTTAGCTGCACGTTGCGCGTCCTTGTACTCGGTGTAGAACACAGTTGGGTTGATGCGCAGGCGATCGTTCAGCCACTGCGTCTTGAAGCCCAATTCGTAGTTCGTCGCGAACTCCGGATCTACGGGGCGGGTGAGTTCCGGAACCAGGATGCCGCTCGTGCCAGTTTGGTCGTTGTAACCACCGGCCTTGTAGCCACGCGAAACCGTGAGGTACGCAAAGGCGTCGTCGGTCATCTTGTACGAACCGGTGAGGCGCCAACTCGGCTCCGACCAAGTGGTCTTCAAGTTGCTGAAGTCGAGTACCTGATTGCTCGCGCACGTGAACCGGCTTTCAGAGTTCACGGTCGTCGCTGCGCAGGTCGTCGGGTTGAACCCAGCGCCGGGGTAGCGCGCGAAATCCGCCGCATCGATCGGGTCGGTGAACGCGGTGGATGCCAGCATCGGATTCGCCGGATCAATCGCTTCGAAGCCCGTCTGCGTGCGGCCTTCCCAGGCCTTCTCGTCGCGCGTGTAACGGAAGCCCGCGCCGAGTTGGAAGCGGTCCGTGACGTCCCACGTGCCGTCGATGAAGCCGGCCATCGAATCGGACTGCTGCTTATTGCAGAGAATTTGCGGCGAGTTGTTGAGCAGCTGCTGCGGCAGCATGGCAGCGCCGAAGTTCTGGATCAGATCGACGAAGCCTAACAACTGGACCACGCAGAACCGAGCGTCATTGCGTTGGTAGAACGCACCGACCACGTAGTTGAACGGGCCATCGAGCGAGGAGGCGAGGCGAAATTCCTGCTGGAACGTATCGCGATTGGTATCGCGTGTCGCGTCGAACAGCGACAGCGGCTGCCCCGTGATGGAATTGACCGGTGCGGCGCCGGTGTAGGTGTTCGGCAAATGCTCCGTTTGCTTGCGGTAGCCCGTGACCGAGTAGAGCTTGTACGCGTCGCTCAGTTCCCACTCGAGGTTGAGGTACGCGCCGTCGACATCGATGCGCTGGCCAGAGCCCATCCGCAGCAAGCCATCATTGCGCTGCGTGGAGGCCATGTTGTCGATCGGATCGCCGGACGGTTGCG